>CAVVHK010000132.1:0-74618 GCA_963747865.1 uncultured delta proteobacterium
CCAGGCATCCCGCAAATCTGGCGCGGGCAAGGCCCGGCTCCGTTCGATTGATAATTTCAACCAGAGCCCAGAGAAAACACAAGGCCCCGATTTCCCCGAGGAACGTGTGCGCTCCTACCGCAAGATGGAGTCCTGACATGGCTCACTCCTTTGCTTAACGTTGAGGCCGATTCACTAAACACACCGATGAAGCCTATAGCCCACAATTGTCGAATCGTAGGATGCTGTGTTATTTTGCTTCTGGGGGAAATCTCCCGGAGCCTTATGATGATCGAGTTCTCACAATGCCAGGTTAGAGGGTTTTTATTAATGATACGCTAACTTAACAGTAGTATGTGGCATGGGGCCGGGCTTGTCAATTCCGACGAACGTTGTAAACAATATCAAGTTGGGCTTGGCTAGAGAAAAAAAAGCGATTTCTTTCCTCGTCTTGAAGTGGCCTTGGGGTATGGGAGAGGGGAGATAACTAGCTTCAAGGCTTGCAAAGGCCTCAGGTTAACGTCGGTGGGCGCAAATGTCGCTCCGCCAAGTGTTGGTTAGGCGCCCTGAGTGTGGTAACATTATCTTGTTGAAACGCTGAACGATTTTGGACGCAAATGTCGAGAAGGAAGACACGCCGGACCGGGACGCCGGACGGTCCCGGATAGCGAATACGACGGACTCCGAGGTAAACTTCAACCTCAGAAATCCTGCTCGAATATATGCCGTGCCTGATGAAACCCTGGACTCAACGCAGTTGGCTCAACTGGAACAAGGTTTCCGATTGTGGTCGGAAGCCTCGTTAAGAAGCGACACTAGATGCTCTCGAAAACGCATTCTGTTGATATTTCTTCTCATTCGTTACACCGGAGCGCGGCTCAACGAAGTGCTTGCGCTCGATCTGAGTAAAGATGTCGATTTCTCTGCTCAGGTGATTCATTACGGCGCTGCAAGAGACGATGGAAAACGTCATGGCCGTGAAGTGCAGATTTCATCGAAGCTTTTGGCAGAAATCCAAGAGGCGCTGAATGACGCCGCTGATACGAAAAACGCCGGCTCATTATTGAAAGTCGATGCGGGGCATGTGCGCCGGAAGTTCTATGAGCGCTCCGTTGATTGTGGTTTCCCGCAAGATCTGGGCTCGCCGAACGCTATACGTCGAGCCAGGGCCGTGGAGCTCATGCAAAACAACGTGCCTTTGCCCGTCGTGCAACGAGTCCTGGGCCATTCCACACCAAATCTTACGGCGTCTCTAGTGACTTTTTCCGATGAAGACATGCGCCAAGTGGCAAGACTCTTCGTCGAGAGGGAAAGCTGGAGAAAAACCAGCGCCCGCAACGCGTTTTTCGGAAAAATCCGCGGAATACATAGTGGGGATATTCAGTCTCAAGTGGACCTCGTTACTATCGGGGGCGATGTCGTAACCACGGTCATCACCAATAACAGCCTCGAAAAATTGGGACTCAAAACCGGTTCGTTGGTCGGCGCGGAAGTCAAAGCGCCCTGGGTTATGCTCCAAAAAGCCAAGAGCCGTCCATCGTGCACTGCGGAAAATATGTTTTGCGGGACCGTGAAGCAGATAGTTCGTGGCAAACTTACTACTGAATACATAGTCCAAATACAAGACGGCACGGAGCTGTGCTCACTTGTCACCGAAGATGGCGGACGCAAACTCGATGTTGAAGAGGAAGACAAAGTCTGGGTGATGTTCAACAGCTTCGCGGTAATTCTGCATGTGGATTGAAGTCCGCAAAGACGGGGCAATTTTTCATCTTTCAAATAATCACTGACTTAGGCGCATAAGCAATATGGGTCGAAAAATCCTGATAGTCGCAAATCCCATCTCCGGCCGAGGAAACGCTTCTCGGCTTATCGAGAAGGTCTGTAAGTTGATACAAGCAAGAAACTTTTCCTATGAAGTCGTGATGACGGCTGAACATGGGGAAACCGTAAAACGATTGTCGGGTCTGAGGTCCAGGTTCAAGCGTATCGTCATCATAGGAGGAGACGGCACGGTTAACGCCACAATCAATGCCCTTCAACAACCTATATCGAGTCCCCTAGCGGTCTTGCCGGCGGGAACCGCCAACATGTTGGCCCAGGAGCTCAATCTGCCGTATGACCCGACGGAATTTGTGGATATGTTGGAACATGGACTGGTGCGATACCTGGATGTGGGCGTAGCGGAAAAACGCCTGTTCATGTTGCTGCTAAGCGTAGGCTTCGACGCTATGGTTACCAAAGAGCTCTCCGACTCAAGAGACAATATTCTGGGCTACAGAGGCTACCTCCTCCCCATCTTGAAGGTGATAAGCAAATACAAGATTCCCGATTTGCGCGTGTCGGTTGACGGAAAACCTCACACCGGATCTTTGGCTCTGATATTCCACAGTCGCAACTACGGAGGCATTTTCAACGTTTCGCAATCGGCCGAATTGGACTCGGGCAGGTTTGAGGTTTGTATTCTCAAGAGTGGGGCTATACCCAACATGCTGCGCTATTCGATCGCCGCTTTGATGAAGCGTTTATCCGATCTTCCGGATGTGGAGTACGCAAGCGGAAGCAGCATACGAATAGAATCGGATGAACCTGTCGCAGTTGAAATCGATGGCGATTATTTCGGAACCACGCCGGTAACCATAGAGGTAGCTCGAAACGCCGTTCCTGTAATGGTGCCCTCAAATCAGTTCGCTTACTCCGATTACGGGCGGTGGCGAATTTGACTATAATTTGGACCAGTGTTAGGATACGTTCCCTGGTTTCAGTCCTACCATATCCGCGGGAGGAAGCTATATGAAGGGAGTAGTGCTTGCCGGTGGCCTTGGCACGAGACTCTATCCGCTGACAAAAATAACGAACAAACATCTCTTGCCCGTATACGACAGACCTATGGTTATCTTTCCCATCGAATGTCTTGTGAAGGCAGGGATCAAGGATATCCTCGTTGTCACCGGAGGTAATAATCCCGGTGACTTCCTGAGATTGCTTGGAAACGGCAAAGATTACGGAGTTGACCACATATCATACGCGTATCAAGAAGGGGAGGGTGGTATAGCGGAAGCCCTTGCCCTTGCGGAAGCCCACGCCGCAGGTGGAAAAGTCTGCGTGGTGCTTGGCGACAACATCATCGAAAGGAATATAGCTTCCGCTGTGGCCGACTACAAGAGCCAGGGCCGGGGCGCCAAGATATTACTCAAAGAGGTCGATGATCCGAGGCGATTCGGGGTGGCGGTTTTGGAAGGCGCCAATGTGGTAAGGATAGAGGAAAAACCTGAAAAGCCCGCTTCCAACTACGCGGTAACAGGAATTTATATGTACGATCATTATGTGTTCGACTTCATACGCACTTTGAGTCCTTCGGCCCGTGGAGAATTGGAGATCACCGACGTAAACAACATATACATAAAACAGGGAACGCTCACCTGGTCGATGCTGGATGGTTGGTGGACCGACGCAGGAACCTTTGATTCGTTGTTATCCGCATCAAATCTTGTGGCCAAAGGGGGCGCCAACAAGTGCTGAACCCAAATATATCGCCCGCCAAATACAAAAAGCCGGATTCTACCCTCATTCATGACCTGGTCGTGGAGCGATTGCGCGTAATACCTGACGAAAGAGGGCGTCTCATGGAGATAATGAGGCGAGACGACAGCTTTTTCAGCGGCTTCGGTCAAGTTTACGTGAGCACTATTTTACCTGGAGTCGTCAAGGCGTGGCATTATCATAGAATCCAGGAGGATCGGTTTACCTGCGTAAAGGGCATGATAAAGGCGGTCTTCTACGACGATAGGGAAGGCTCCCCGTCAAGGGGCCGACTGAACGAGATTTTTCTGGGCGAACACAATCCGTGCCTTGTGGTTATTCCCGCAGGTGTTTATCATGGTTGGAAATGCGTAGGCGAATGCGAGGGATACGTAATAAATGTCCCTTCCGAACCCTATAACCGTTCCAACCCCGATGAATATCGAGTGGATCCTCATTCAGGGGAAATTCCCTACGATTGGTCGCGAAAGGACGGTTGACGTTCGTATGAAGATGCGACCGGAGGGAAATTTCTTGAAAGAAGTTTTCCCTTTGGACCCAATGCTTGTGACTTAAGAGATAATTTGGCAATAGGGTCATATGGCGCCGAGCGCCCCGCGAAAGCGGGAATGACGGATAAAGACGTCTCCCTGACCGATAAGGTTATTTTCATCGTTATGGCCCCGACATTGCCCTCCAGTCCTCCCTTCAAGAACTTCTAGAATGACGTTGCGCCGAGTCGTCATTTCCAACCTTAAGGGAGGAACAATAAATTAAGGCGTTTCCATTCCTGGATGTGACGCCAGGGTCATAACGGTTTTGGTGATAAGCAAATCATTTTGAAGACACGCCGGTACGTCGGCCAAGGTTTTCGAGGTTATTGATGAAGATACTTGTTACAGGCGGCTGCGGATTTATCGGGTCAAATTTCATACTGCACATGTTGGAAACTCATCCCGAGTGCAAAATAATCAATCTTGATTTGCTCACCTATGCGGGTAATCTCGAAAACCTGATTGATACGCGGCCTTACGGTGATCGGCACGTATTCGTAAGAGGAGACATAACCGACAAGGAGGTCGTCTCGTCCCTGGCCGAACAGGGTCTTGATTCCATAGTCAATTTTGCCGCCGAATCCCATGTGGACAGATCGATAATGGATTCCGCCGCGTTTATCCAAACCAATGTCTACGGGACTCAAGTCCTCCTGGAGTGTTGCAGGCATTTCGGAATCAAACGATACCTCCAGATATCCACCGATGAAGTATACGGATCTTTAGGTCCGGAAGGAGCTTTCTGCGAGACCACTCCGCTGGCGCCTAACAGCCCGTACGCTTCATCCAAGGCGGCTGCGGATTTGCTTGTGCGCTCCTACCACAAGACTTATGGGATTGACGCGGTAATTACCCGTTGTTCCAACAACTACGGTCCTTACCAGTTTCCTGAAAAGTTGATTCCACTAATGATCACTAACGCCGTGGAGGACAGGAATCTCCCTGTTTACGGTGACGGTATGAACGTCCGTGACTGGATACACGTCGCAGATCATTGCTCGGCAATCGATCTGGTCCTGCGTGAAGGAAAATCGGGCGAGGTCTACAACATCGGCGGCAATTGCGAGCGCCACAATATCGACATCGTCAAATACATACTCATGAGACTGGACAAGCCCGAATCATTGATCCACTACGTGCAGGACAGGCCCGGACATGATCGCAGATACGCCATGGACGCCTCTAAGTTGAAAAGGGACCTTGGCTGGGAGCCGAGAATCAGCTTCGAGGAGGGCATGAACCAGACCATCATGTGGTACCTGGAGCATGAAATGTGGTGGCAGCGGATAAAGACCGGGGACTACCTGAACTACTATTTTCAATGGTACGGCTCGCGGGTCTGACGGCGCCGGCAAGAATTGGGGCTTTTAGGAAAGAGTTGTCGGAGAGTGACTTTTTGCAAAAAGTCCCTCCCCGAACCCCTCCCCAAAAACTCCTAATATTGAGACCACTTCCGAGCGTTATTCCTCCGCACAACCTTCATAGGAGCCCCATGACCGCTGGGCGGCTACAACGAACATGGAAATCAACAGGCGCATTACCAAGAAAATTCATATAGGCAAGGTGGCGGTGGGCGGGGACGCTCCTGTCGTCGTGCAATCCATGACCAACACGGACACCCACGACGTCAAAGCCACGCTTGTCCAGATTCGCAGGCTTGCAAGACTCGGATGCGAGATAGTTCGCCTAGGCGTGCCCGACGCCGAGGCGGCCGACGCTTTGGGGCCAATAAGAGCTCGATCCGAGATACCCATAATAGCCGATATTCATTTTGATCACAGATTGGCCCTGAAGGCCCTGGAACACAACGTAGACGGATTGAGATTAAACCCCGGAAACATCGGAAGTAGAGACAAAGTCCGCCAGGTCACCAAAGCGGCAGCGGAACGAAGAGTTCCGATCAGGATAGGCGTGAATTCGGGGTCTGTGGAGAAAGGGCTGTTGAAGAAACATGGAGGGCCCACATCTGCGGCTATGGTTGAAAGCGCTCTTGAGCACATAAACATCCTTGAGCGCGAAAACTTCGATTTGATCAAGATTTCGTTGAAGGCCTCCGACGTTTTGCGAACTGTGGACGCGTACAGAAAGCTTTCGGAAACCGTTTCCTATCCTTTGCATATTGGTATCACCGAAGCAGGGACTCTGCTTCCGGGAGCCGTAAAGTCATCGGCGGGTTTGGCCTTGCTCTTGGCTGACGGCATCGGCGATACCCTCAGGTTCAGCCTTACCGCCGCTCCTGAAAACGAGGTTCGGGCCGGCTATGCGCTTCTAAGGGGGTTGGGTCTGAGGAATAGAGGCGTCGAGATTATCTCATGCCCCACATGCTCCAGGACGGAGATCGATATTATTGCGCTGGCCAAGAAGGTTGAAAGACTTCTTGAGCGCATAGAAAATCCCCTAAAGGTCGCGGTAATGGGGTGCGTAGTAAACGGGCCCGGGGAAGCGGCAGAGGCGGACATAGGAATCGCCGGCGGGAAGGGCAGGGGCATATTGTTCAAGCGAGGAAAGAAAATCGGAACCTATGACGAAAAGGATCTGTTGCCTGCGCTGTTAAGCGGAGTCAAGGAACTGATTTCGTAAGAGGGTGCCGGGACACCCCATATGCGTTAACTTTTGACCTTGTCGGACGTGATTTCAAATAGTTAACACCAGCAGAATTACGTCGCCCCCGCGCAAGCGGGGGGCCAGAAGGTATTGAAAACACTGGATTCCCGCTTGCGCGGGAATGACGGCCTGGGTAATAACGAGCCCTTAAGTTGGCGCTTATGCCGGGCCCCCCCTTTCTGCAAAGAAAATTGCCCCGCGCGTGACGCCTTTGTGTATTGCAATCTTGGCGCTGCATAGGCGACCCGGACTCATTTCCGCTTGGGAGGTTTGCAATGCGAGGATGCGGCCTGCATCTTGTAAAAGTGGTATTTTGTCTCGTTTTGATTTTCTCTGCGCCGTTGTGCGCCATCGGCCAAGCCCCTGACACAAAAGGATCAATCTTGTTGACCGTTTTCCTGAAGCACGATCAGACTAAAACGCTTAAGGAAATCAACGATCATTTGGAAGCGACAGGGTTTTGGAAAGATTTTCCGCCCTAAGGTGTCGAAGTGGTTTCCTGGCACGTGATGATGGGAATAGGTCAGGTGGTCACTCTGAGGGTCCCTGCGGAAAAACTTAGAGACGTGAATCGCGTTATCGAGCTGAAGGCCTGGGGCGCTTTCAAGACCGAGTTCTACCCCACATACGATTTTAAGCCGGTATGGGAAAAGAATTACAAGAAGAAATAGGCGGCGCAGTATTGGAAGTTTTTGGGGAGGGATCCAGGGAGGACTCCCACTCGTTCCCAGGCTGGAGCCTGAGAACGAGACGGACATATTTGGCCTCTGAGCGGGATGAACTTTGGAGCTGGTTGCAATAATTAGAGTTTTTGGGGAGGGTTCCAGGGAGGGCCTTTTTGCAAAAAGCCCTCCTCGGCTACTCTTCCCAAAGCTCTAAGTTTTACGACTGCTTCCGGTCATGTCTCAGGGTTCATTACCGGGCCGTCGACGCAGGACCTGAGACCCTTCTTCGTTGCGCAACTTCCGCAAACGCCTATTCCGCAACGCATAATGTCTTCTCTTGCAATGAATATGCGCTCACGAGGGACATGATGCGTCAGCGCCGCCTGCGCCGCTTCCATCATTCGGCTCGGGCCGCACATCAATATAGAGGCGTCGGCAAGCCGTTCCGGCTGTTCATTGAACCATTCCCGAAAAGCGCTAACGATTTGGCCCGTCTTCCCGGGCGGATCGCAGATTACGCTTACATTTCCAAAGCTTGTCAGCAATTCCTGTTCGAATTCCTTCTGTATGGCGCCGGAAAATCCCAAGAAAATGTGATTGATATTGTAGCGCCATTTCTTTCCGGCCATCAGTATGGGAGCAATTCCGGTTCCCCCGCCTATCAAGATCAGAGAGCCGTGCGCCGGATCTTGAAAGCCTTTTCCGTAAGGACCTCTAAAGTGCAATTCCGACCCCGCCTCCAGAGATTCCAGGGCCCGAGTAAACGGTCCGACTGCTCTCACATAGAATGTCAGAGGAGAGCAATCGGAAGGGGAGAAAGGTTTTTCCCCGATTCCCGGGATGCGCAGAAAGAAGAACGAACCGGGTTCGCATTCCGCTTCCGCTGCGAGGGTGGTCCTGAATACGCCGCTTCCGAGCTGCTCTACCCGGGACACGACGGTCTTTCGATACTCGGTCAACAAGGGTTTCGAGGCGCAAGCTGAAGGAGAAGGGCGCTCCGAGGGGCTTTCGACCGGCCCCGAATCCAGATCCCGGAAGAACGCCTTGACATCCTCTGTGTCCAGGCCGGCGAGGGCGGAACCGACCGCAAAGTAGGTGGCGCCGGCCCTGGCGTAGGCGATTACGTCTTCAGCGCAGGAAATGCCTCCGGATGCGATTATTGGGATATCAACCTCTTGAGACACTTCACGAACCGCTTTCAATCCGATCGGCAGAACTCCGCGTCCTGAAAGTCCTCCGTTTACGTTCCATAGGACAGGATTGCCATCTCCATCAACGGGCGTTCCCGGCCCAACGGTGTTGATAAGGCTCAAAGCGTCTGCGCCGGAATCCTGACAAAGTCGGGCCATGCGCGCTACGTTTCCAAGATTAGGGGACAACTTGGGTATTATCGGCTGCTTCAGTTTGCTTTTCAGAAACCGCACAATGTTCCGTACCGCTTCCTCGTCGGAGCCTACACACTGCCCAGCTTCCTTAACGTGCGGACACGAGAGATTCAGCTCAAAGGCGTCAGCCACCGGAGCCAGTATTTCGGCGCATTCCAGGAATTCTTCAGGGCTCGCGCCCATTATGGAAACAACGAGCGGTTTGTCCCCGGATAGAGGCAGATGCGGAAGCATTTCTTCCACGAATTGACGAGCTCCGGGGTTAGCCAGGCCCACTGCGTTTGCAAAGCAGCCATGCCAGTACTCGTATATTATTGGCTCTCTGTAGCCTTCTCTAGGATGCAGGCTGAGAGTCTTTGTGGTGAGGAATCCCACTTGCGGGACGGTCCGGGCAATCAAAGAAATTGTCGTAGGCCTCGTGGTGACAATTCCTGAGGGGATGGTAAAAGGAGATTGTATGATCAATCCTGGAATACCCTTACGGGAGGGAATATCAAACGAACTCATGTTTACTTTCTCGACTTTTGTTTGGACTGGGCATTGTTTTGTGGCTCCAAAAACAACAAGGGATTCACCGGGTTGGACTTCGATGTGACTCCAAAGTACAAGGCGGGTTTATTGACTCTGCCACTGGTTCCCACGGTTCCGATTAGGGCGCCGGCTTTGATCGTGGACCCCTCTTTGGCCAATGATTTTTGCAAATGGCCGTAAATCGTAACAAGACGATTGGTGTGTTCGACCAACACCACATTGCCGAACAACGGCATAGTCCCCACGTATCCAATCTTTCCGGACCCTGCCGCGTGTACGCTCGTTCCCTCGGGAGCTTCTATGGTGATCCCGTGGTCACCCCTCTTGGCGTGAAACGAAGAAATGATTTTGCCCCGCAATGGCCAATAAAGCAACTGATCCGAACTGTTATCATTGATAATAGGTTGCGCTTCAGCGTGGGCTTTCGAGGGCCAGGCTTCCGATTTTTCGCCGTTGGGGATAAACAGCTTTGTTCCGGATTTCAGTGCAAACGGGGGGGTCAGGTTATTAACCTTTGCAAGCAGTTGAAGATCCACATTGCAGGATTTCGCTATGGCGGGAAGAGTTTCGTTGTCGAGGACGGAGCGGTAGAATCCGGAAACGCCATCAGGCACGGACGGGCCTTTATTTCCGGAGCCCGACATATTGTTGTGAACGCACCCGCAAAGCGCTATGAATAAAATCGATGCATAAACTGTTTTATGGCGCAAACGTCACACTCGAACAATACTGCCCAGTCTGGTAATGAATGATCTTTGGAGGATGTTGGATACCGTGTCGCGAAAATTGAAATAATTTTCCGGGTCGTTCTCGGGCGGAAGCCGGGGACCGAGAGGACAACGGAGACATGGGCCTAAGCGTCACATCTAAGGTCGCAGTCTTTTCTCGACAGATGCGGTTCGCAAAGCTCACAACATCCTACGGGACCGGGGTCCGCCGGAAATTACCCACACAGTATTTATGAAAACGACCGCCTAATTTCTACCAGCCGTGCCGGCCGACCAGATCCACAAATCTGCAACCAGTATGCCTCTCGATCTTATTTCCATCCTTGTTCTTTACAACTCGCTTCAGTGTCTGAGAAAATCGATCTCCCACCGGAATTACCAGGCGACCGCCTTCAACCAATTGGTCGATGAGGATATCAGGTATGGACGGAGCTCCCGCTGTCACAATTATTCCATCGAACGGGGCTTCGTCCGGAAGCCCCAACGTTCCGTCTCCCACAAGGAAACTGACATTTGTATAGCCGCAGTGCTCTATGGCCTTTCTTGCTCTTGCCGATAGGTTTCCTAGACGTTCTATTGTGTAAACCCATTTGCACAATCTGGACAAAACCGCAGCCTGATATCCCGATCCAGTCCCAATTTCCAGGACGCGTTCTTCACCTTGAAGTTGAAGGAGTTCGGTCATTATGGCTACCATGTATGGCTGGCTTATTGTTTGGCCATCTCCGATGGGCAGGGGGGTGTCGTCATAAGCGTCATCCCGGAGGGGTTCATCCACGAAAAGATGTCTAGGAACCTCTTCCATTGCGGCCAGCACACGGTGGTCACGGACGCCTCGCGCTACGAGCTGACGCAAAACCATAAATTTCCGAGCTGCCAAATAGTCAATCATCGAAATCCTATCGTGTGGACCATTGGGACAAATACGCTTTTCCAGCGGCAGTCAAAGCTGATATGGGCTGACTCCCGCCGTTTAGTAATTGTTTCATTAGTGGCTTTCTTGAGGGGCTTTGGCCGCGCTCCCGTCAGAAGCTTGAGCGCCGTTAGGCGGCTGCGGCGCTGCTCCCCCGTGAGTGGCGGGAACTCGTGGGAAAAACCGATAGTCCACAATGTTGGACACTCTGTCCATTATACTGAAAGGCAGCTTGATGATCCAATCCGCCGCGTCCGAAAAGATTTCCCGGCCCGAAACGCCTGTGTAATATGGGTTATGATACTGAGAATAGGGATACTGGGGACCGCAGGCGGTCTGGGCGGCTGGAGCCGGCTTTTGATAGTCCGGCGTCGCGTCCCCGGAAACGGGATTATGCCAGATTGGCACAATCCGACCGTCAGGAAGACGTTTGGTAGCGTTTTCCCATTCCCCGACCGCCTGACTTTGGGCCATAAGATAACCGGCGCTTCCCACAATCACAATCAGTGCTATGCTCAGGATCAACCTGTTCATGGGCGGCTCTCTCCTTAATAATTAATACTATTGTTAACTTTTAGTCTGAACAGGCTTAAATTTCAAGTATTTTTTTGGATGTGGTGTGGAGTTGTTTGGACTTGGGCCGAGGAGTCTTTCTGTGGCGCTCCTGCCAATCCGCTCCGTTAGGGAACTTTCCGCGATCGATGCGTTTCGCTTCGCTCAACACATCCTACTAAAATGCATAATCGCAATTATACCGCAGACCACTAAGCCATAATCACGCCGCTCCAGCCCTCATCTTCGCCAGGGGCCTCGACGGCCGCCCAAGTTCGCGCTATAACCGCTTCCGGGACGGGGTCAGGCCTTTGAGCGTTCCTTTCCAGGCATATTCTCAAAGATGCGGTCGCATATACACAAAACACATCGTAACCGAATACTTTCGATATGTTTATTACGGGCGATCGGTCTATCCTCCTCGGGAACGTTCCTTCAAATACGAAATCCCTCGCCTCTCTTACATATTGTCCGTATGTCGTCCAAACCTGCCTCCAGGCCATCGCCCTCACAAAATGAGGCAATCGTTCACTCCAATACACCTTCTGCCCTGATTCGTCGATCCAGAAGCGCCTCCCATCCGAATCTACTTCGAAGACTTCGTCGGAGGAGATCACCGGCAAATCAGGACAATTAAGCTTGCGCCAGCGGGTCTTGCCGCCTGCTTGCGGTCCCATCAAAAGGTACATAACCGGCATTATTTGATCTCTTCAATCAAGAATGTTCCTGAGATAATGATGGCCTTGCCATCGTGGATGAATCTGGCGACTCCGTTATCGACCTCTACTTTGTACCTGCCCTGCCACGTCTTGATCGGCCGGCCTGAGGTGGAAAACAGGGTTATCTGCCTGTTAAGCCCGATAAGGTCCGATTTCCAATGGCTGTATTCGTGCTGTTGCTTGGAAGTGCAACCAGTGAGCAAAAGAAACACCATCAATGACAATAGCTTAAAGCGCATATTCATAGCACCCCATATTGAAGCTGCGAGCAGCTTTATCTCACAGGACCAGGGCAGTGTTGTTGGCCCAAGCGTGGGCGGAGATATCGGTATCCGTCATTCTTACAAAAGCGGGAACGCGGTTTTTTCAGTGTCTTCCGAACTGAGATACGGAGGTCCGTGGAGACTAGACCTTTACATAGTCATATTTCGGGGGTCTCAATGAGAGGTCCGGAGGGAAACCTATTTCAAGGAGTTTCCCTCCGGCCAATTTTGCAGATGAGGCGCTCCTCGGCGCCTTTTCAGGGGACTTTCGGAATTTGCCACTGGTTTCAGTCTTCTTTCGTAATCGCCGAAATCCTCGTACCCATCAGCACTTCGGAGTCAGCTCGATGACGTTATTGAGACCCGACACAACAATATATTTCTCGATTTTCATCTTGATTACAGCGCTATCTTCTGCTGTGACAAATTCAGTGAGATTGGAATGTTTGCCCACGTAGAAGTTCTGCAGCGCGTCCCGTTCGGCTTCCGAAGCTTCCGTAGCGAAACCGATCGCCGTAACCGCAGTAGCGGTATTCAAATCAGCCATTTCATTGGACCTGTTGTCTACCAGAATAGCTATCTTCGGGTTGGACGCGATATTCTGGAATTTACGAGTCTTACGAGATGTGACAAAAATCAGCTCTTTGAGATCATCCGTAACCGCGAACGCCACAAGGTTACCGTAGGGCCCTCCGTCTTTTTCCGTCGCCAGCACGCTGTATCTTTGCTCCGAGAAGAGCTGCTTGAGGTTTTTCACCAGTTGCGCGGCGCCGGGAGCTTTAGCATTTTCATGTTCGGGACTTGAGATCTGCCTCGCAGTCCACGTCTCGGCCTTTGCCCTGGCCGGTTTCGTCGGAGCGGCCTTTTTATCCGTGCCGGACAGCGACTCCTTTGCGAAAGGAACCGTGTCGGTTGGACTGATCTTGTACTTTAAATCAATTATTTTGCCCTTCTCATCTATCAAGAATGCGGAGCGAATTATTCCTTCCATTTTCTTGCCGAACATGGTCTTAGGGCCCCATGCGCCGTACACCCGGGCGACTGCGTGATCTTCATCGGATAGCAGTTTGAATTGAAGAGAATATCTGTCCTGGAACTTCTTCTGCTTCTCGGGCTTATCCGGGCTGATCCCGATAGCGGTCACGTCGTTGTGAGCCAGTTCCGCCTCGCCGTCCCGCACACTACATGCCTGCTTGGCGCATCCCGGGGTGTCCGCTTTGGGATAAAAGTTACACCAAAAGTTTGCTTCCCTTGAAGTCGGACAGTTTGACCGTATTGCCGTCTTGGTCCAGAAGTTTAAAATTTGGCGCTTTGTCTCCGGATTTGAGGCTGGACATTTCTTCCTCCTATTCAGGGTCACATTTATAGTCCTCCGCGTCGAAAATTGCGGAGACGCTGGAATCTCACAAAGCCGAAACCTGTCATTGCGAGGGAGGCGGCCAGCGGCAACCTCATGTTCCACACAAACTGAGATTCCTTAGTCGTTTGGCTCCTCGCAACGACATCTTGGCGGGCCGACGTTATTGAAACGATTGTTCAGGTAACCCGCGAATCTCAAAAGGGAAGACTATAGCGTTCACGCTTCGTGCGCATCCGCCCGCTTTAAATCCTTGCGCAAGATCTTTCCCACTGCGCTCTTGGGAAGTTCCGCCACAAACTCAATGAACTTTGGGACTTTGTACCTGGTCAATCTTTCTTTGCAGTATTCTATAATTTCCTGTTCCGTCGCGTTCATGCCGTCTTTGAGCACGACAAACGCTTTCACTCGTTCTCCGGAATGCCCATCGGGAATTCCGATTGCGCAAGCCTCTTTGATCTTCGGGTATTCATACAGGACTTCGTCGATTTCCCGAGGATAAATGTTGAATCCTCCCGATATAATCATGTCTTTCTTACGGTCTACTATCGTAAAATAGCCCTGTTCGTCCATGACGGCCACGTCTCCCGTCAGCAACCAGCCGTCACGCAACACATTCGCCGTTTCCTCGGGCCGGTTCACGTATCCTTTCATTACTTGCGGGCCTTTGACGCAAAGTTCGCCGGGTTTGCCGATTTCCGTAATCTCCAGATCGTAATCGTCCGCATCCACAAGCTTGGCGTCCGTGCCGGGGATGGGAAGGCCTATGCATCCCGGTTTGATGATTCCACCCAAGGGAATGGCATGGGTGCATGGAGAAGACTCCGTGAGACCGTACGCCTCGGAAATGGTTATTCCCGTCAGTTGTTTGAAACCCCTTATAGTCTCCAGCGGCAAAGGAGCGGCCGCGGAGAAACAGCCTTTGACCGACTTCAAGCTGAACTTCGGAGTCTTCGGGTGGTTTATTATCGCGTTGTAAAGCGTAGGGACCGCCGGGATCAGAGTCACCTTATGTTTGTGGATCGCCTTCAAAATGGCTTCTGTTTCAGGCTTCGGGATCAGAACATTGAGCCAGCCGTTGAAGACGGCCATATTCATGGCCGCAGTGAGACCATAGGAGTGGAAAAAGGGCAAACAACCCAGAACAACCTCTCGCCCATCCTCAAATCCCGGACACCAGGCTCGCAACTGCCGGCAATTGCCGGCCAAATTGGCGTGAGTGAGCTCCACCCCTTTGGAAACCCCGGTCGTGCCACCGGTGTATATAATCACCGCAGTATCATCCATAGCTGAAGGATAGTTTGCCTCGACCCGACCATAATTCAAGAGATCTTTGAATTCGCAAACATCATTCTCCGCCGGGGCCTTTAGATAGAGATCTTTCTTAACAAAAGGAAACAACTGCTTGAGGGGGAAGGGCATGTATTCGTTTATATGACAAACTATGATCTTCTTTATTGCCATTCGCGGGCGGAGCTTGATCATACGCGGAACAAGGGTGTCCAGGCATATCAGAACGCTGACGTCAGCGTCTTTGAGTTGATGTTCGAGTTCTCGGTCCATGTACAGAGGATTATTGGGAACCGCTCTTGCGCCGATTCTCAGGATCCCGTAAATTGCCGCAACGGTTTGAACCAGATTCGGTAGTAGAAGCCCGACTCTGGCCCCGGGCTTAACCCCTAAGTTCTTCAACCCTGCGGCAAAGCGCGATGTTAAGGAATCCAATTCCCTGTAAGTGATGGCTTTACCGAAAAACATTAAAGCCTTATTGTCGGGGAATCGTTCCGCCGTGCCGCGACAGCGCTTGGGTAATACCGATTTGCTCCAAGTCGATTGTCTGAGGAACTCCGTCCGCGTATGACTTGAGCCACAATTTTTCCATAAACGCTCCTGCAAAAATTTATCCGACAAGCTGTTTTAACCCGAACCAAGTACGGTCTAATAATGATACAAGAATATCAGCGAACGGAGGGTCCTCACGTTTCGTTATATCGAGGCTCTCTTTCGTCGGGGCAGCGGTCATCAAACCTCGAGAATCGACCGTCACCTGTCGGCCTTGGGTCTCCCAGCGAGGATTCAAACAACCGCATCTGCGATCCTCTGCGGCTGGACACCCTGAGCACGCATTCCGCACATAGGCTGGGCCGGAATGACAAGGAATCATCAGGGTTTTACAGAGAAATAATATATCAAAATGCTTAAGGGCTTAAAACAGTTCAGTTGAGGAAAAAACGAGTTTGTGGAAAAAAATGGCGCTCTTTGAGTTCCTTATAATGCTTTGCGAGAAATCGAACGCTGTGGCGAAAAAATGCGCCCATTGTATTTCAAGCTCCTAATGGTTCTTTTGGCCTGCAGCCTGGCCTCGGGATCTCAAGGGGCGTGGACCGGCCAGTGTGTAGGTGTGTCGGATGGAGACACCATAAGGGTGATGCGCGGCGGGAGACAAATCAAAATCAGACTTTTCGGGATAGACTGCCCGGAATTGGGGCAGGACTTCGGTAGGCGGGCCAAAGAATTCACAAGCGCCATGGTTTTCGGAAAACAAGTTCATATTGAGGAAGTTGACTATGACGATTACGGCCGTGTCGTCGCCTGGGTGTCGGTCAACGGGCAAAACCTGAACAAAGAGCTGGTAAGGGCGGGGCTGGCTTGGTGGTACAGACGATACGCGCCGCATGAAGCTGAGCTTAAATTCTTGAAAGAAGAGGCGCGGATCTCCAAGAGAGGTCTCTGGTCCGCGCCGCATCCTGCGCCCCCATGGCAATTTCGCCATAACCGCGATCATGGTGGGGCTAATGGCGGTAGATCACTTGTGATCCAGGCTACGGCCTGGCTCTTTGGAACAGAGGCTCCAAGGTATCGACAAGCTTATTGATTGTCTGGGCCGCTGTCGAGTTGTACATCCCGTTGACCTTCCGGACGACTTTCTTTCTCACCGGCATGAGTTCATCATAAAGAGTAATTTCGTCCGGTGAAGCCGTGTCGCCTGATATCCGCCGAGAAATGTCTTTGGAACCGTTCCAAGCTAACGTTTCTTCAGAGCTGAATTTGGATTTGTACTTTTCGTTCACGTATTTGTCCCAAAGGATGGTCAGAGCCACAGCCGAGCATACGTTGGCTCTAGGTCCCTGGATCGAATAATAATGTCCCCCTTCGGGAGAAGGGACTTTCTTCAGGCTCAGGCCCTTGTCGTTTACCGCTCCCATGGTAAGCCCGAGACTCCTCAGGACTTCTCCGTGGGGTTCTCCAACAGACATCCCCACGATGCTGACCGAATTGGGTCGCGTGCAACCGTCTTCCACGACCTGCCTGACCAGGGCGTACTTGCTGACTTCGTCGGCAAAGGGTCTCATAAATCCGTGTCTCCCAAGGTCTTCGATTATAAGTTTGTAGTTGACCAAAACGTGTTCTTCGAAACTGTCAGCGTAACTCACATTAACAATGCAAAGCACAGTAATTGCTACTATTAAATGTTTCATGCAACCTCATCTAAATTGGTTTGAACTTCCGGTGAGTTGAGGAGCCGCTTACAAAGGCGTCAAGCGCATCATTGCGCTATGTCCTCAGGCCACTTAGAAGGGGCGAAACATAACACAAAAAAGAAGAAAATCAAGGTTTGCATTAGGATTATATCAGGTGTGGCGCGGATGTGGCTGCTTTTGCAGCTTATTTTGGTTGTGATCTAGCTCGGGGCCACGTGAAATCGGCAGGAATCGAATCGATTCAGCGGTACCGTTACTGCGGAAATTGGCTAGTCTTTATTCGGGCGAACTCTCATCATGATAATGTGTTGCGATAGTGGATCGGATTAGGCAGCGGAAGACCGCAGACCTTGCGCTATCCGGTATCTCAATGTAGGTCGGTGAGGCCAAGGCTTTTCATCATTCTGAACAACGCGAATCGGGAAATTCCCAGGAGATCGGCGGCGGTTTGCTTGCTTCCACCGGACCGGCGCAGCGCTTCCAGTATTAGCGTCCGCTTAAAATCATCAGTCGAATCATTTATGTTTCGGCCTGATGGAAACCCGACCGTATAGGTCCAATCTCTTTGACCAAGATGTGCGTCAAGTCCGAGGGGACTGACCGAAACGCTGCCTTTTCCGGACAAGATCAGCGCACGTTCGAGAACGTTGCGCAGTTCCCTGACGTTGCCCGGCCAATCGTAATTTGAAAGAGCGTTAATCGTGCCGTGATCTATGGCCGGCACATGGGGCGCCTGGATTTCCGCAGCCAGTTGTTCCACTATGTTTTGCGCCAGAACGCTCAAGTCTTCCAACCTTTCGCGCAGAGGGGGAACGGTGATGCTCAAGACGTTCAAACGGTAAAACAGGTCGCTTCTGAAGCTTCCGGTGGAAACTTCTTTCTCCAGGTCCCTGTTTGTAGCGGCGATCAATCTGGCGTTTACGGCGATGCTCCTTTCGCCGCCAACTCGCGTGAAAGAACGGGTGTCCAGGAATGTCAGGAGCTTCGCCTGCAACCGCAAGGACAGTTCGCCGATTTCGTTGAGCAGCAAAGTGCCGCCCTCAGCCAACTCAAGCAGCCCCCTTTTTTTGCCGGCAGCCCCTGTATACGCGCCTGATTCGTGCCCGAAGAGTTCGGATTCAGCCAATTCCGGAGTGACTGCCGCGCAGTTAACTGCGAAGAATGGCCCGTTTGCACGCTTTGAATGGTCATGAATGTGCCTCGCCAGGTAATCCTTTCCGACTCCGCTTTCTCCCAACAGCAGTATTATGCTGTCGGTTACCGCGGCAAGCCTTGCTTTTGCCAGAGTGTTGCGCATGGCTGGTGAAGGGAACTCATCATCAGCACGGATTTCAGGCTCGATCTTTTTTCTAGGCGTACTGTCCGCCACCATGGCAACCAGACCCTGGGGGCTACCTGAATCGTCGTAGATCGGGTTTGTTGTCACAACGGTCCACAAGTATGATCCGTCCTTCCGTAAAAAGAGAAAATGCTGCTTCTGAATGTCCCCGGCATCATCGTAGCGCCGGAGGCTCTGCTTTTCTGCAGCGGGGCCGGGGGCCAAGAAATCGCCAAATTTCTTGCCCAGTATCTCCTCACGTGAGTAACCCAGCACGTCGGCCATCCGGGAATTGACATCAGTCGTCTTCTCCAGGCTGTTCAGGAGCCAGATTCCTTGGTTGGCAGTCTCAACAACCGTCCGGTAACGCCATTCGTTGAGTTTCATGGTCTGCTCGGCCCGCCTGAGGTCCGCAATTTCGTCTTTCAGTCGTTCAATGGCTTGGCGCAAGGCTACTGTACGCTCTTCAACCGGGCTCTCAGGTTCATCAGGGGACGCAGAGGGGATGGAGTTATTGTCGTAGGGTTGATTCGATTTGTCCCGCACGAGTTCGCCGCCAAACTTACTTGGAGATGCGGACGTGGGGTCCGTCCGGGATCTTATGTCGTCGGAAGCCTTGGATGCTTTTTTCATGGTGGTTCAGTATATGGAGGCCGATTCACAAATCAAAGGTTTCGAGAAAGCTCTGATCGGGACAAGGATGAAGCTCCGGGTCCTTATCGGGTTCGAGCGCCCTATTCAGAGGCTGAAGACCAATCGAATACAGGTTCGTGTTGTTCTTCAGAGATATCCCCGGCGCCGGAGTCTTTATTCCGGAAATATTCCCTGATGTTTTCGACGTCTTTTTTGGTTACCGCCGGGACCGCGAGAATCTCGTCGTCTGACGCTGTCAACAGGTCTTTAAGGCTACCAAAGCTTGTGAGGAGACTGCGCCGTTTCTTCGGCCCTATTCCCGGAACGTCGTCCAGCCCCGATTTGATCACCGCTTTTGTCCTGGTCTTAGTATGGGTGGAATGGGCAAATCTGTGGGCTTCGTCTCTCACCCTCATTAGCAGCATAAGGGCGGAGTCGCCTCTAGGAAACGTTACTTCGTTCTTCCTCTGGGGAAGAAAGAATCTTTCTTCATCGCCTTCTTCCCGCATTTTGGCGATGGCCGCCACCGGAGGCGCTTCGGCTCCAAGCGCATCTTTGAGAGCGGTCCAGGCGGCGTTCAGTTGGGACTTTCCTCCATCGATCAAGAACAGATCCGGAAGAGGATCCTCATCCATATGGGCCACTCTCCGGGCAATCGTCTGGTGTATCATTCCCGGGTCGTCCTGGTCGGTGTAGCCGCGCGATCTTGAACTGTCTGTACCCGGATTTGTCGGGAAGGCCATCTCTGAAGCTAATTTTGACGCCAACAGGATTGCTCCCTGAAAAATTGGATATGTCGTATCCCTCGATATGCCTGGGCAAGGAAGGCAAATGGAATTTGGCGGCAACTCTCGCGAGGCTTTTCTCCACAGTGTCTTTCTGTTTCTCTCTCGCCAGAGCGTCGTGCGCGTTTTTCAGCGCGAGTTGCAGGAGCTTGAGCCCTTGGCCTCTAGATGGAACTCTCAGGCTGACTTTGTTTCCTCTAATCTCGGAAAGCCAGGACTCGATTAACTCAGGCTGTTCGATGGGTCGCGAAACCAAAATTTCCTTGGGAACGAAACTTCCCGCAGCGTAATACTGTTTTATCGACGAGGCCAGCACTTCTTCCATTTCCAGCGCAGGATTCTTGAACGCAAAGGATTCGCCCGACAGGAGATTGCCTTTTCTGAAAGACAGCACTTCTACCACGTAGAGATCCGGGTCATCCCTGATGATTGCCACCACGTCCATGTCTTTCAGGTGGAAGAAAGACACGTTTTGAGCCTCCAGCGTGCGCCGTATTGAGGTCGACTGATCCCTTAACCGGGCGGCCTCTTCAAAACGCAAATTGACCGCAGCGCTCTCCATCTTGGCCCGCAAGTCGTCGAGCAGGTCTTCGCTGCGACCCTGTAAGAGCAAGGCAATGGCTTCCACCATTCGAGCATATTCGCCTTTATCCACCTTACCGGAGCATGGGCAAAGGCATCGCTTCATTTGACAATTCAGGCAGGGCCGTTTGCATGAGCTGAGCTGTCTGTCCGTGCACTGCCTCAACGGAAAAAGCTTGTGAATGGACTTCAAGGTGATTCGGGCGTCTCGTGCGGAAGAGTAAGGTCCGAAATAGTGTTCGCCATCCGGCTTTATTTTTTGGGTCCGGATGAGACTCAATCTAGGGTAAGGATGAGAAATGTTGAGGCGCAGGGAGAAGAAGGACTTATCATCCCTAAGGTTAACGTTATACTTGGGGTTGTGCTCTTTGATAAGGTTGTTTTCGAGTATCAGCGCCTCTTTTTCCGTGTCCGTCAAGATGGTGCGGATAGCGTCCACTTTGGCCATGAGGAACTCAATTGTGGGGCGCTCGTCACCTCCTTTCACAAAATAGCTTCTCACCCGGTTTTTCAGGTTCCCGGCCTTGCCGACATAAAGAACCTTGCCCTTGCGGTCCACCATGAGATATACGCCGGGGCTGGAAGGCAGTTGTTTCAGAAATTCTTCAGTTACTGGCATGTTTCAATCGAACGCGCTTGGAAGCTGGTATAAGCTCCATTGTATGAGTTCTTCTCACTTTAGTCATACTATAAGATATAATTTTGCAATTCCAGGTCAATGATTCTTGATCACGCATATTGATTTCTGATATAAATATGCGTTTACGGCTGAGTTTGTCTTTCTTTAGCCGCCTCTAGGTGTGCAGGAGCACTTTAAATGAAGAAAAACGATGATCGGAAAATCGCCGAAACGACTTTCCTTGGTGATCGGGGCCGGATCACCAACAAAGAATTGGCCAAAAAGCTGGGTGTGCATCCAGCCACCGTGGCTAGATGGAAAAAACTTGATGAATGGGATCGAAAGTTGGTTCAATCAGTTACCACTCCAATGGAGTCCAACGCCAAGGAAGACGACCTCTATACCGCGGACCTGCGTCACTTGAACCTCCTGAACGAGAGGATTGACGCTTACCTACAAAAAAAAGAACTGCTTCCGGCGGAAATTCTTGAATTAGCGGAAGCTAAGTATCACATTATGAGTTGTATGGAAATTATACACGAACACATGAGATTTCCACTTACAGACGAATTCGGGGAAGAAGACTCAGATTTTGACTGATATTTTAAAGGAGCACCCATGATTGAAATGAGGTTTCACGGTAGGGGTGGTCAGGGCGCAGTTACGTCTGCGGAACTGGTCGCCCAAGCTGCCATCGACACGGGAAAGTTCGCCACCGCCTTTCCGAGTTTTGGGCCGGAAAGGCGGGGGGCCCCCGTTGTCGCTTTCGCCAGGGTAGATGATCAGCCGATACGGTTAAGATCGAAGGTCTATAACCCGGATGTGGTTCTAGTGCTTGACCCGTCTCTCCTGGATATAGCAAACCCGACGGAAGGATTGAAAGAAGGCGGAATTCTGATAATCAACAGTTCGCACGACGCCGCCCAGTTACGGAAGAAACTAAACTATCACGGGAAACTTGCGCTGGTGGATGCCGCAACCATAGCGCGTGAAGTGCTTGGGTTGCCGATAACAAACACCACAATGGTGGGAGCGTTGGTCAAAGGCGCCAATCTTCTGTCTGTGGAAGCGCTCAAGAATCCCTTCACGAAGAGGTTCGGGAAGATTGCTTCCAAGAACATAGCGGCGATGGAGCGCGCTTACAACGAAACCGTGCTGGTGGATTGATTACTCAGAATTCATCTTTGCTTTATCTCAGACGGAGGAAGACGTGACAAAACCTATGGATCAAATCGCCTGGCAGGAAATCGAGGCCGGTGGAGTCATCACCGAGCCCGGTAACGCAGGCTGTTATCATACTGGAACATGGCGTTCTCAACGCCCGCAATATAAGGAAGAGGTCTGCATCAGGTGCTGGCGCTGCTATATAATGTGTCCTGATGCGGCTATTTCAGGAGACGTCGAAAACAATACCATGGTTTGGAACTACGATTACTGCAAGGGTTGCGGAATCTGCGCCTATGAATGCCCTGTTGACGCAATCGACATGGTTGAGGAGGGCAATTAATGGGCAAGAAAGTAGGAATTGAAGTATCCATTGCCGCAGCCGACGCTGTGGGCCTTTGCGATGTGGACGTAGTCGCCGCGTACCCCATTACCCCCCAGACCCACGTGGTTGAGCACCTATCGGAGCTCGTAGCCAACGGTCATCTGGATGCGGAATTTGTGCCGGTTGAGTCCGAGCACTCGGCCATGAGCGTTTGTTGCGGTTCAGCGGCCGCAGGCGCCCGCACTTTTACTGCGACCGCTTCTCAGGGCTTGGCCCTGATGGCCGAGATCGTGTACATAGCTTCTTCCATGAGGCTGCCTATCGTAATGTTTCTGTCAAACAGGGCACTGAGCGCCCCTCTTTCTATCTGGAACGATCATTCGGATGCCATGATGGTGCGTGACTCCGGCTGGATTCAGGTTTTTTGCGAAAACGGCCAGGAAGTGTACGACGCCATGTTCCACACGTTCAGAGTGGCGGAGGACCCAAGAGTTTCTCTGCCCGTGATCGTAAATGTGGACGGTTTCAATCTCACCCATGTTATAGAGCCAATAGAATTCTGGGAAAAAGACATGGTGAAGCGCTATCTTCCCACTTTCAAGCCTCTGACCAGCTTGCATCCGGACAAAGTGGTTTCCATGGGCGCATTCGGGATGCCTGAAATATACACCGAGCAGAAGAAAGCTCACGATGACATTCTATGGAAGTCGAAACCCGCAATTATGGAAGCTTGGGATGAAATGGCCAAGATTACGGGGAGGCCGTATCTTCCTGTGGAGACCTACAAGACTGAAGGGGCGGATACGCTCATTCTTTCCATGGGGTCCATAGGCGAGACCGCTTCATTGGCGGTGGATAAGCTGAGAGAAAAAGGTCAAAAGGTTGGTCTGGTCAAGCTCAGACTGTGGAGGCCTTTGCCTTCGGACGAACTGAGGAGAGTGCTTTCCGGAGCGAAAGATCTCGTGATCCTGGACAGGTCGGTGTCGGTTGGAGGAGCAAGCGCTCCGGTTACTTCCGAGATCAGGTCCCTCATGTATCACGAGCCTCAGCGCCCGAAGATTCACTGCATGATCGCCGGTTTGGGCGGCAGGGACGTGACGCCCGACGATGTCTGCAACATGGTGGGTCAAGCCTTGGCAGAAACAACCTTTGATTATCATTTCTATGGCGTTCGTGGTTAACGCAAATTAGGAGAGCCTCATGGCTGAAGCCAAACAGAAAATACTGAAACCGCTCAAGGGTTTTGTGCTGGATGAATACCTGAATTCGGGTCACAGGGCCTGCCAGGGATGCGCTGAAGCGCTGGCCGTCCGCCACGTATTGAAAGCCATCGGCCCTGACGTTGTGCTGGCAATGGCAACCGGATGTATGGAGATTATATCCTCTCCTTATCCCCTTACTTCTTGGAACATTCCGTGGATTCACATAGCCTTCGAAAACGCCGCCGCCGTAGCTTCCGGAGTTGAATCCGGTTTGAAGGCGCTCAGACGCAAGGGCAGAATTCCTGATCGAGACGTCACCATCCTTGCAATGGGCGGTGACGGCGCCACAGCGGACATCGGCTTCCAGGCCCTGTCAGGAATGATGGAACGCGGCCACAAAGTCATTTATGTCTGTGTTGATAATGAAGCTTACATGAACACAGGTGTTCAGCGGTCGTCCTCGACGCCGTTCGGCGCGTCCACCACAACTTCTCCGGCCGGGCGAATTCACCCGGCGGGTCAGATGACCTGGAAAAAAGACATGACAGCGATCGCCGCGGCACATGGGATTCCTTACACCGCCACAGCATGTCCGACCTACTACCAGGACTTGGCTAAAAAGGTGGCCAAAGCCAAGGAGGCCAACGGCCCGGCTTACTTACACGTGCTCTCGGTTTGTCCGACCGGTTGGAGGATTCCACCCAACAAAGCGATTGAATACGGGAAGCTTGCTGTGGATTGCGGCATTTTCCCGCTTTACGAAGTGGAAAACGGCGTTTGGAAGATCAACCGCAAGCCAAAGGAATTGATTCCGGTGACGGACTATTTCAAAGGCCAGGGAAGATATCGTCATTTGGACGAAACCTTAACCTCTGAAATCCAAAAGAAAGTAACCGAACGTTGGAATCGCTTGATCAAGATGACCGAAGCGACCGCAGAGGCCCCGGCGGAATAGCGAGCGGCAAAGAGGCATGCGAATGTCTCCGGAGGGGAACTTCTTGAAAGAAGTTCCCCTCCGGACTTCACTCCAAGATCTTCAGATATTGTCCTACCGGTGTCCGCTTCTCTCGTCCGTTAGTCCCAAGTAGTCATTTTCACAAAGACGGCCACGGATTCTCATAGGATGTGGTGAGTGTAACGAACCGCATCGTTCGAGGTCTTCTCTCGACAGACGCTGTTCGCTAGGGGCGCCACATCCTAAGGGACCTGCGCTTCCTTGCCCCTTTTCGTCAAATTCACCTGCGTCCGCTCAGCTTGCTTTCCTCGGGGGGGGGCTGGAAGCCAACGTAAGTCATAGGCACAAGTTCCCAACTTCCCTTCCCCAAAGGTGATTGCCCCTTCAGGGGATTTCCGACACAATACGACACCGTAATTGCGATATACCGCACCAACCTGACCGGAGAAACCTCCAACAAGACCTCGCAATATACCCCCGAGCTCTAATTCCCAGTCGGCCCGTGCATTATCAAACCCTCTCCCGCCACTCCGGAAACCGTCTTGATCCTGACCTTCCCCTGTTCAATGATATATATGTGATCGTGAGGCACGGATACAAGCATGGCCTCTTCGACGGTCAGGTCGAGCGCTATTTTAAGGAACACCCGATTTATGGACGCGTGACCTACCACCAGAATCGTCTCCGGTAAATCGTCTCCGGCCAATTCGCCGAAAAACCGCTCCAGTCGGCGCTCGCCGTCCGCGTAGCTCTCCCCTAGCGGCGGCCTGAAGTCCCATGCGTATCTTATGGAAAAGACGTCGTTTGTGACGCTCTTCCTGGGCTGACCCTCCCACAGGCCACATGAAAGCTCGACGAGGTCGTCTCTGGGGATTATCGGAAGACTCAATTCGTGAACAAAGGTCCGGGCTGTAGTCAGCGCTCGTTCAAGGGAACTACTAAAGACCATTTCTATTCCCACCGATTTGAGCATCTCGGCGACCCGCTCTGCGCAGTCCAGACCTTCTTCGGTCAACGGAGAGTTGGATCGACCCAATACGAAGCCGTCCCTATTGCCTTCAGTTTGTCCATGTCGGGCTAATACTATTTTCTTTTTCATGGCGCCCCGGATTAAAACTCTTGACCCAATTTTAGTTGCCCTTCAGTATGAGGCTCAAATTACTGCCGGTAAGGCGCCCATTCACTGACCCGAAGAGATTGCTTCGCTGCGCTCGCAATGACACGTAGGGCTGTCTTTGCGAGGAGTGAAACGACGAAGCAAACTCATGAGTCTCCGGTCAGAAGTGGATACTTACCTGAATCAAGCTCAAAATTATGGACGCGGGGTCTCATGGAGAATTGGAAAGACAGGCTGTTCGCCAATATATGTTCCTCATTTAAGCTGGGATATTCTCCCTTTGCGCCGGGCACGGTGGGGAGCCTTCCCGCTGTGGCGGTTTATGTCCTGATAGCCTATGCTGCGCCTCCCGAATATCACACTAGTCTGTTGGTTTTAATGCTGGTAATTTCTTCCGCCTTTTGTGTCCTTCTGGGGGCATGGGCTGAAAAATTCTGGAAAAAGAAGGACCCGAAATACGTAGTCCTTGACGAACACGCAGGCTATTTTCTGACGGTTCTATTGTTCCGGACTAACGACATATTACTTACCGCCCTGTGGACCTTCGTGATGACGCGAATATTCGATATACTCAAACCGCCGCCCGCCAGACAAATGGAAGTTTTGCCGCACGGATGGGGGATTTTGACTGATGATCTTATAGCGTCGCTTTACGCGGCCGGCGCTCTACATATCCTATTCATTTTGGTTCCGTGGCTGTTCGGGAGAGCCTAAGCTCCGCGAGCTCATTCAAAGTAGAGCCGAGAGCGTCGGCCCAAAGCAGATTGTGTTCCTTAACGCGTAACCATCCAGTTGAGCGGCCAAGCTGAGATTGCTTCGTCGTTTCACTACTCGCAAAGACACTTCGGCCTGTCATGGCGAGCGGAGCGAAGCAATCTCCTTCGCGTAGCTGAATGAACACACTTAACGCCTGCTTCAATACATCTTCACAACAATGTTGCTGATAATGTTGGCGGCCTCGTCCACTCTGTCGGCGCTTCTGTTGAAATGACGATATATTTCTCTGTAGCTGAACATAAGCCGCTTGTCATGACCCGAGAATAGCTGGCGAAGCGCCTCCAGATACATGTCGTTCATTTTATTCTCGACCCGTTTCGCACGCACAGCGTATTCCACTGAAACATTAGGATTTTCCTTGAGGTGCTTGATCGCTCCAACGAGCTGTTCAGCTCCCCTTTGGAGGAGTTCAGCCATTTGGCACAGGTGCTCGTTGCTTTCCACCTCAAATATTTCCATTTCTTTTACCGTGTTGCGCGCGTGATCAATGACATCGTCAACCGCTCTGGATAACGCGAAAATATCTTCACGATCTATGGGGGTTATGAAGGTTTTGTGCAATTCATCCACAAGAATGCGTCGAATATCGTCGGCCTCTTGCTCCAGACGGAATATTTCCTCACGACTTCCTTGTTCGTCCAGAAAACTCACGAGGGCCTTGCACCCTTCCAAAGTTTTTTCGGCCTGGGCTAGAAGAAGACTGTAAAAATCGGCCTTGGATTTGCGGGAGAATATTTTCCAGAAAGACATTTATTCCTCGTCGGGACGAAACATTACGATAACGCGAATTTCATCAAGAAATATGAAGCTCCGGAAATCAAGGAACTCATCGGTAGAGTGAGAAGCCATGCGTAAGCTATATTCGCGGCGACGGGCCAGCGCACTCCGGCGAATCTCCCGGCGGCTCCCACTCCCATGACCGATGACGCGACCACCTGGCTGGTGCTCACCGGACCGCCCAAAACGGAGGCGACGAAAATCACGGAGCTTGAAGTAAGCTGGGATGAGAACGAATGAACAGGCTCCAACCTATAAATCCCATATCCGACTGTCTTTACAATGCGCAATCCGCCGGTGGATACTCCAGCGGCTATGGCCGCGGCGCATCCGATGACCGCCCACTGGGGCACATCCACTCCAAGACTCAACTGATGTGAGCCCGCGGCCAGAACCATAGCGATCACGCCCATAGCCTTCTGGGAATCATTGGACCCGTGGCTTGCGGCTAGAAAAACGAGGGTCGGATTTTGAAGCCATGCAAAGAATCGGCTGATGCTTCGGTCAGCGTCAGCGCATATGGCCCGGATGAAAGAAAATACAACATATCCAACAACGCTTCCAATGAAAGGCGCCACGAGCATAGGAGCCACAACGCTTTTCAAGACCTTTTCATGTGATAGCCCCGAGAACCCGAGAGCCACAAATCCGGCCCCCATCAGTCCGCCGACCAGCGCATGTGAACCGCTGGAGGGCAAGCCGATGAACCATGTTATCAATTTCCAAACTATGGCTCCGCCTACGGCGCTGATAATCAACAGATGGACGTTCCTTGGGGACAGGGCTTCCAGGAAGTCGGGTTTGATTATGTTGGAAGCCATGGTTCGGGCCACAGCGGTTCCCAAGAAAACCGATCCTGCAAACTCAGCCAAGGCGGCGATAAAGATGGCCTTGGCCGGCCGCATCGATCTTGAGCTGATTACAGTGGCGATTACATTGCCGCCGTCATGAAAGCCGCTGATAAAAGCGAACCCGAAGGTGAGTCCTAAAGCCAGGTAAAAGAAAAGATCGGTCAAGTATGTATCCTCAACGAATGGGGACTTCCTGAAGGTGAGTCCCCAAGCTTAACGAGAGTCCGTGCATTCCTGGTTCCAAGGACGAGGCGCTTTTCGAATTGATTCGGTCCTCGTTTGGCGCCGCATTCTACGCTAAAAGCAGGATGCCCCGAATACCTCGACTTATTTACGCCATCCAGGGCTAAACAGCAATCTATTACCATATTCGATAAATCTCGCAAAGCATGCCGGCAAAGGTCGATGGGAAATACCGCATCACACACTTCACGGAATGCGCGTAGATAGACTCTTCTAATCCCCCTAACTTTTGACAGTCTTAGCGCCGCCGGGTACACTGACGAGTAATTACAATGGCCTAATAATACATCAAGGAAGGCGCGTCATGAACAATTGGAGCAGAAGAGAATTTCTGAAATCCGCAGGGGCCGCCGGAGCAGTCATTACCGTTTTCGATTCAAATGAGCTGTGGGCTGAGACCGAGAAAAGCGCCGTGGCGTTGGTCAAGACAGATGATCGCAAAGACGGCGTAAAGAAGGCCCTCGCTGGTCTTAAGATTAACCCGGTCAAGAACGAGGATGTGCTCATCAAGCCTAACTTCAACACGGCGGACGAGTATCCCGGCTCAACCCATAACGACACCCTCGTGGCCCTGGTCCAAGAATTGTGGGCGATGGGCGCGAAATCCATAAGTCTTGGAGAAAGGAGCTACCCGCCCACCCGCCAGGTTATGGAGCAGAAGGGCGTTATCCCGCTCATGGAAAAGCTCAACGTGAAGATCATCGACTTCGATGGGCTTCCCCAAAACGATTGGGTCCACATTAAGGCTGAAAACAGCCACTGGGAGAAGGGCTTTCGGGTCGCGAGGCCGATCCTTGAGTCAAAATGCCTTGTCTCCACCTGCTGCCTGAAAACCCATCAGTACGGCGGGGTCTTCACTATGTCCATGAAGCTCCACGTGGGCTGTGTCCCGACGACTCGTCACGGGTTCCATTATATGAGCGAGCTTCATTCCTCGCCCAACCAGCGAAAAATGATCGTCGAGATAAACGAGCCCTTCAAACCCGCTCTTATACTTATGGATGGCCTGGAAGCGTTTGTGGACGGCGGCCCGATGGTGGGCAAACGAGCGAAGGCCGGAATTTTCCTCGCGTCGACGGATCGTGTGGCCGTCGACGCCGTGGGACTTGCAGCGCTAAAGTCTCTGGGCAGTAATTCTGCAATCATGAATCGCAAGATATTCGAGCAGGAACAGATCGCCCGAGCTGTGGAGCTGGGCCTGGGGGCCGCTTCCCCTGCCGATATTCAGTTGACCGCGGACGATGAAAAGAGTCAGGAATTTGGGAACCGAATTGTGGGGATTTTGAAGGAAGGGTAAGCATGTCGCCGGACGAGAAAGATGAAATCTTCAGAACGATAGCCGAACAAGCCAGAGCCGCCGGAGGAGATCTGTCGCATCCTTGTCGCAGACCACACTACATCGTCTATCTTGAAGAGAAACTTAGGGATAACAATCTCCTCACAGAGGACTTGCAGCACCTTTTAGACTTGTACGAACGTCTTGAAAATCGAGATTATTTTCCAGATGGGCGACCATCAACATCCGTTGCGATTGTCAATGAACTTGAAGAGCTATTGAGCGAAAACGAAGACAAGTCTGTGGCCACCATTGTAGGAAAAGTCTTTATATTCCATCAAATATGGGAGGAGTGGGTTTACTCGCTTGTCAAAGCATGTCATTTCCTCATTGATCTGCGAATGGGAAGATATCGTATTATCCAGCCTGACCCTGAAAAGATGAATCTGAACGGGTTGTGTAAAATTCTGGAAATGTGTGTCGATTTCCCGTCAAGAAAGGAACTCATCCAAGAGGCCAAAGAAATCAATAACATAAGAAACCGCTTAGCCCACGAACTGCTGCGCGCTGATTCCGTGGAACGACTCCAAAAGCTCTCCGAGAAATACTTCGACAGGTTTGCGACATTGGAGGATTTGATAGAGGGGAGCTTCGATGAAGTTTACGGCAAGATAAAAAACTTTTGGAAATTCAGTGATATGTTCGAGGAGGATCTCCTGGATCTATTAAAGTTGCGGCTTGATGACAACGGAATCGCCTTCCAAGATGAAGATGCTTTCGCATCAGAGCTTGGGCTTGTCTTCTGATAAACCTCTTCGGTGGCCAAAAAAATTAACTCGTTCTCGGGATTGTTCGAGTATTGGTGATACAGCGATTTGAAGCTTTGCCCGCTTCTAAATACGGAATTAGGATCGACCTGGACCAAGTGACACCGTATTTAGGAAATGGCGTACCAAGCGCTCCATTTTATCTCCCCGCCGAGTTGACGCAAAAACTCCGGGGCGAAGTCGGCTCCGTTGGGCCATTCTATGGTATTGGTGTCAGGGTTGAGATAGACGTGCCTGAAAAGATTGAGGTCTTTCAGAGGCTCGAATACTTCGCCATACAATTCCTTTGAGAGATCGACTTCAACAACGGCGCCGTCATTGAACTCCAGTTGAAACCGGTATTCGTCGAGGTAAGCGACTCTGATAATGTGCAAAAACATTGCGATCTCTCACACCTTGAGCACCGTGCCGATGGATCTTAACTGAAACAATGGCCGGACGGTAGTCTCTCACAACAAAAGGTAGTCTGCAATAAATGGAACACAAATGGGTTGCTCTAGGATTCAGCGGCCTGGAGTCCGTTTGAGTCATCGTTGGGCTTAGGCTGTTGATCACATTCAGAGAGTCTTGCCCCAAGGCTGCGGTTGCCGTCATTGGACTTGTGTTTGCCGTCTTGAGCTGCATCGGTGCGGCTCTCAGCCCCACCGACCCATTCGGCAAACTTCAGCTACTCTCTATTGCGCTATTTGTTTACCTGAACCTTTTACTCTTTGGCTCAGCCTATTTGCTGTTTAGGGAGAATTTTCGGACGGCTGTCGCTATCGGCTGCCTTGCGTCAGTCCTGGTCTTGGTTGGTCTTTACGCCTTTTTCGTGGAACCGAACCTGCTGGAAGTCACCCGGCTGACCATTTCGGCTCCGAAACTCAAAATCCCCGTTCGAGTAGCCATATTAGCCGACATTCAGACCGAAGACCCCGGCTCTTATGAAAGAGCTGCGCTCCAGAAGGCACAGGAGGAAAAACCGGATCTGATTCTGTTTCTCGGAGACTACGTTCAGATCAAGGGCCGGAGCAAATATACCGCCGCCTGCGAAGCGTTCAATAAAATGCTGCATGAAGTAAATCTTCAGGCACCGCTCGGGATTCACACGATCAGAGGAAATGTGGACCGCTCGAATATTGGGCATTGGTATTTTTCCGGTCTGCCGGTAACTATCTTTGAACAGACAAAAAGGGTGGATCTGGGGCCTGTAATACTAACAGGTTTGGCCTTCGAGGATTCCTTGAACAAAACTTTGTCCATTAGCCACGAGGAGAAATATCATATCGTTTTCGGACATCATCCCAACTTCAGCTTGGGCAAAGTGGACGCTGACCTATTGTTGGCCGGTCACACCCATGGCGGCCAGGTGGTGTTGCCATATATAGGACCAATTATGACCCTGGCGCGAATACCTCGTTCGTGGGCCTCCGGAACAACGAAACTGGGCCCGAACAAAACGCTCATCGTCTCTCGCAGAATAGGCATGGAGCGTGTAAACGCTCCTCAGATGAGATTCAATTGCAAGCCGGAGATCGTCATTGTGGATTTGGTTCCGAGGAAATGAGCATGCGGTATGGTAAGCGCTATCCGGCCTGAGAAACGTGGACTTTCAATGGCGCATATGCGCCCGTGTCAAGGCGGTTGATGTAGGCGCCGGAACCCGCCTGCGTAATACTCTTGGCGAGGAAAATCTGCGCCTCGCGATGGCAAATCTGTCGGAAACTCGAACGTATGCGGCCGGTTGGGCACTTGCGCTTGCCGCTCTTAATAGGGGCGGGAAGCGCATGAGATCCCATCTATAGCCACGACAGGGTTAATCCTGGTCGGCCATGTAGTCTTTTCATCTTACGGCCTGGATTTGCTACAGCCCCGGCGTTGTTTGCCATTTTGGCGATGAAAGAGGCCCCAACATCATAGCTGAAGGGCCGGCGTGATATCGCCGTGTAAAGCCTTCCTATCCGTGGTGTCAGCGAGTTTTATAACACGTGTACTGATAGCCGTTCCAAACGCAAGTCTTGTTACCCTGTTCGTAGTATCCCTGCCCTCCGTAAGGGTAATTGGAATAGGAGCCGTTATACCAGTCCCAGCCTCCTCCGTATGCGCCCTGTCCGAAATATATACCGCCTCCCCCAAAATAGGCGCCGCCGCCGTATCCATGCTTGACAAGCTGGACCGGTATCGAGCCGCTTGTGCCGACGACCGAGTCAACCGCCGCGGTCAAGGACAGATCTGTCGGTCCATAGGGATTCGGTCCTGTCGCCGTTATTAATAACGCCAATAACACGAGAGCTCCGACTGAAAACACTGTTACTGCCGTCATGCTTTTCATTGGATGTGCTCCTTCCGCGTTCCGAAGTAGGTTCTTTTTGAGTAACCCCAAAACACCGTCGTGTAGTCTCACCGTTCAGGCGTCTTAGCGCCTTCTTTCCGCGCATTGAGGTCGCCGGGGTATTACCCATGATCGAAAGATCGAAAAGGTCTATGGAAAGGCCCTTCGGATTAGTCCCGATCCTATGGGTTTACATTGCGTTCCCGAGTTCAGCGCCTAAACATATAGTACGTTTCTGGAAACTTGAAGGGCAAATTATTGTGGTGTCACGGAATATATAGTGGGGGCGCCTTATTGACACCAAGGTTAATGTCGATTCTGTAAGGGTAAATATTCGCTGACGAGTGGGGAGCGCTCTTGAATGTTTCTTGGGGAATAGGCATGGAGGGGGTAAACGCTCCTCAGATGAGGTTTGACTGCAAGCCGGAGATCGTGATTGTGTATTTGGTTCCGAGGAAATGAGAGTGAGATGGGCGATCGATGCATTCAGGCCGAAGCGGGCGAATTTAAACAAAACCGTCTTGCGCGAGAACTGTGGATCGACCGTTGAGCACGGATTCCCGAGGATCCTACGCCGTGACTCCCTCCGATTCTTGCTCTCCCGCCGGAACGAGACGAACTTCGATCCTTTGGTGGAGAGCCGTGGCTATCTTCGAGGCCATGGCAAGGAAGTCTCCTTCGTAATCGGATTCCTCAACGTCCTCTATAATCGTTTCCGTGGCGCCGACAAGGTCTGCGAGCTGTTCTCTGGAGAGACCCGCCTGATTACGTAAGTCATAAATTTCCCGAGCAATCTCGGCTTTGGTCTGCTCCTCTTGAAAAGAGGCAACCCGATCGGGGTCATCTTGGATATATCGCTTGTAAATCAATCCAAAGGCGTCGGAACTTAGTTTCTTTCCCTCCATTTTAAGGCTCCCATAAAACCGTGTGAGATTCCGGAGCTGATTCAAATCTCCGCTTCAACGATAAAGCCCTGTCGATTTCTCTTGGAGGAACTTCTCGTTCTTTGGTCAAGCCGTGAGTGAGCACCACCACTTGGTTCCCATAAAAGAAATAGAGTAAGCGATAGTTGACCCGCCGATATCTGACCCTCAGTTCGTAAATACCGTCCCTGAGATAATCCGCTTCGGGTCGCCGAAGTTCATGACCATGTGACATCAGCCTCTTGACCCGGGTAGCGCACTTGTCCTGAATCTTAACGGGAAGTTCGTCAAGCCATTCCAAAACCGGAACCGTTTCGTCATCTTGCTTGTATAATATGACATGGACCGGCGGCAAGGGTTCATCCTCCACCTCCTATATCAATCAATACGGAGGGAAGGTCAAGTTGGAATTATTGAGAGGACCGGTCTTTCTGGGAGTGACTGGCTTTGCTATATATAGCGACTCTGTGAATCTGCTTGGAAATGGCCGAACTTGGTGCGCCCGATACGATTTGAACGTACGGCCTCAACATCCGGAGTGTTGCGCTCTATCCAACTGAGCTACGGGCGCATGAATTGAACTTTAGAGCATAGTCCGCAATGTGTCAACGTCATTTCCATCACACTCGGTCAAGAGGCAGGCGCACCGTAAAAGTCGAGCCGGTTCCGGGGCTGCCGGACACCTGGATATCTCCGTTGTGATTCTTGACTATGCCGTAACTCACCGCCAAACCTAAGCCCATGCCCATGCCTTCGCTCGAATCCTTGGTGGTGAAGAACGGGTCGAATATTTTGTCAGCGATTTCGTCCGGAATTCCGGACCCTGTGTCCGCAAAGCTTATTTCAGCCCATTTCCCTGTAGAGCGTGCGCTTATCGTGAGAAGTCCTTTGCCGTTCATCGCGTCGACGGCGTTCAGGATAATGTTCATGAACACCTGTTCCATGAGATTCTCGTCCATTAGCACTTCCGGCAACGAAGTATCATATTCCTTTTTCAGTTCAACTCCCACGAAGCGGTTTTGATGCACAATGATTTGAAGCGTTTTCTCTATCACCTCGGAAACTTTCTTCGTCTGCTTGCGCATGGGAGTTTCCCGTGCAAAATCCAGAAACACCCTGCACTATACCTTTAATTCGCGTGGTCTCTCTTATGATCACTTCCAGATCCCGCCGAGTTTCCTCGTCGTCTTGGAATTTCTTTTTCAGGAGGTGGGCAAAAGTAAGAACACCGGTAAGCGGCTGGTTGATTTCATGGGCTATACCTGCGGATAGCTTGCCGAGGGAAGACAGTTTTTCGGATCGCAAGAGTTGCTTCTCCAGCTCTTTGCGTTCGCGCAGGTCGGTAAAAACGCCCATGGAGCCGGCCTCACGACCTTCCTCGTAGATGATTGCGGCCGAAATATACACGGGAATGGCGTTTCCATGCCTATCGAGCAGATTTACCTCTCTTTTTTGGACAAAACCCGCTCCGCCGTAGTCCGAAGACCGCAAGTCCCGCATGATCTGCTTGGCGACTTCCGGAGGGTAAACCTTCCCTATATTCATTTTTCCTATCACTTCGGACTTTCTATAGTTGAGCAGTTTTTCTGCGGCCGAGTTGAAAATTATAATCTCTCCGCCTTTTCTTACGCAAACTATTGCATCCGGGGAGTTTTCGATAATGTTTTCTCTGAATTGGTAGGCTCTTTCCAGCTCAACATTGGCCTCTCTCACCAATGTTTCCAAATTGGTCATATATTGCTTCAGCTTGCGTTTGAGCGAGATTCTCTCCACGGATCGTTTCAGCGACAAAGAGAGTAGCTCTTCACCGATCGGTTTGGTCAGAAAGTTGGAAGCCTGTTTTCGGAGGCATTCCACAGCCATATACATGTCGCCGTGGCCGGTTATCATTATCACTTCCGTATCGGGGGACAAGGACTTGATCCGGCTCAAGACCTCGACGCCGGTAATGCCTGGCATTTTGACGTCCAACAGGACAACTTCCGGTCTCTCTTCTTTAAATATATCCAACGCGGCGTTTCCATCCTGAGCAGTCAGGACTTCGTAACCGTCAAGCTCCAGATTCATGCGCATCAAATTTCTGATGCTTTCCTCATCGTCTACGACTAAAACCTTAATCATCTTTCGCCTCCGGCTCTAATGCGGGGAAGGTCAATATAAATGTGGCGCCGCAGTCAACTTTGCCGGCAATTTCAATGGTTCCCTGATGCTCTTTTATTATTCCGTAGCTTATGGAAAGACCCAGACCCGTTCCTTCGCCCGGCTTCTTAGTGGTGAAGAACGGTTCAAACACCTTGGTTTTGGCGCATTCAGGGACGCCGGGACCGGTGTCGGAAACCTTCACTGTAACTCGACCGTCCAGAAGCAGGGACCTAATTTCGATTCTAGGGTCGGTTACGCTTGATTCGCCGGCGCTCAGGATAGCGTCACGAGCATTTAGGATCAGATTGATCATCACCTGTTCCAAGCGATTTGTGTCACCGAGTATCTTGGGAAGATCGTTGGTGAGAACCAGGTCCCACGTGATGCCTCTTGCCTCCAACTGTCGGCCCAGTAAATTGAAGACATTTTGAATCGGCTGATTGATGTCCACGGGAGACATGGTCTCCTCAGCCCTTCGCCCAAACTGTCTCAGATGATTTATTATCAGCGACGCTCTATCCACACTGGAGTTGCATTCTCGGGTAATTTGAGAGAGCTCGTCAGTAGAAATATCGTATCCTCCACGGATCTTTTTCATAATGTAATCGCAAGACAATTTGAGCACATTGAGCGGCTGGTTCAGCTCATGCGCAATACCGGTGGCCATTTCGCCAAGGGTTGCCATCTTGCCCGCTTGGATCAGTTGAGCATATTTTTCGAGCCTTTCCGTGACATCCCAGACTGCCGCTATTACGGCTGGCTGGTCCAGGTACCGGCTAAGGCCGGCCTGATAGTTTACCATGAAAATGGACCCGTCTTTTCGTCGATGTTTGAGAAGCGGTAAGAAAGTAATATCACCTTCAAATAACTGCTGAATACCCTTTAGAGTTTCTTCACGATCCGTATCCAGGCCGAGGTCCGCAAAAGTCATACCCAGGAGTTCGTTCTTGGAGTATTGATACTCTTCTTCGGCTTTGGCGTTCACGTCCAGTATACGGAGAGTCTCCGCGCTCATCACAAAAATCGGCGACGGTCCGCTGTCGAACAAAAATCTGTATTTTGCTTCAGATTCTTTGAGACGCGCTTCGGAAGCCTTGAGGTGCGCCAGCATCCTGTTGAAAGACAATGTTAGCTGGAGAATTTCATCCCCTTGAGCCGGTTCTTCCTCGGAAAGGCTCTCTCCGACCATTGCTCTGGAACCGGCTGAAAGGCCTGCGCCGGCCTCGCGGCTGATTTGATCCGCCCGTCTTGTCAGATCCATAAGCGGGAGAGCGACTTTCTTGGATACGAACTCTACGAAAATCCAACCTACCACGGTCACAATCATGCCGGCCAGCAAATGAATGGCCTTTATGTTCCGGATCGCAGCAGAATCGCTTTCGATGTTTGGAAAGACCGCAATCTGAAGAGCGATTCCCACCACGACCACGGCCGAAATCATCAGCAGCACGGTACTGAACAAGATTCTGTTCTTGAAGGAAAAGAGGCTTCTCGGCTTGAGGATAGTGGGGAGCCGGCGTTCAACGGTCCGCAAGATCTTTGTAGTCCGTTCCGCCGGCTCCGATATAAGGGGAACTTCCTCGATTCGGTACTGCGCCGGGGGCAGACACACCCTTATCTTTGTGTTGAATCGGTAGCTGGGATGGGGAATTCATTGCAAACCTTGCATTTTCCAGTCAGCTCAAATTATTCCCAACCTCGTTTGTCGAAACTGTCCCAAAGATCGTCCCGAAGCGCGTCGTATTCGTCCTTCACGTCCTCGTACGACCGGGCGTTTTGCACACACAGCGCTGTCAAGTCCGCCAGTCTCTCCATGAACTTGATCTCATCATCGGAATACTGTCTGGGTTCTCCCGAGTATGCACGCAAAACTCCGACGGGACGATCTCCGGCGATCATGGGCACGCTTAGAATAGTCTTTACTCCTTCTCGCACAGCGTCTTTGGGATACTGCACTCGAGGATCATTAGCTACATCCTCTACAAAAGACCATTTTCTTGTGGTCAAGGTTTCGGAGATGCTCTTGGCCGGATCAAGCGGCCCCTTGTTCACGTAGTCTGCGCTAAGGCCCGCTGAGGATATTACGCGCAGTTCCCGGTTCTTGCTGTCCAAGAGACTTACGGATCCCCCTCTCACTCCGACGAGCTTAGTTATTCCACCTGCTGCCAAGTCAAGCACCTGCCTAAGGTTTAGCGTCGATGAAATGGATGACTTGACCGTTTCGAAGGTTTCGTCTCTGGTCTTCTTTTCAATCCGCAACCTCCGTTGGATCATTGCCTTTTCAATGACTTCGGTCAGTTGGTCCGGTGTGAAAGGTTTTTGGACGTAATCCAAAGCCCCTAGCTTCATGGCGGTGACCGCGCTGTCCACCGAAGGGTAAGCGGTTATGATAATGACTGACAAATCCGGGTCATGATCCGAACAGAGCTTTATTGTCTCAATCCCGTCTAAACCGGGCATCTTGAGGTCCGTTACCAATATATCGAAACTATCGTCTTTAAGCGCTTCCAAGGCTTCTTTGCCGGAGCGGCAAGTTTTTACTTGGTATTGTTCGCCCTCGAGGATTCGTGACACACTCTCCAGGACGATTTTCTCATCATCCAGAACAAGAATTTTCCCTCGTTTCTTGTCCATGTTATCACTCCTGTATCAGTTTTCCTCGCCTGATACTCAGGCCAAGGCCCGCCCTTCAAGCCAGGCGGATCAGGGCGCTGAGGTCAAAGCCCTTTTCATTCCTTCGATATCGCAGCGCACTTGCTGGAACGTCATCGCGTTGTCTAACGCTTGTGCCCCCTGGTCCGCAAGCCTGGTCAAGAAGTCAAGCTCACTGTCTTCGAGGCTTCGGTTTTCAGCGCTGTAAATTCGCAGAAACCCCATGATGGTGTCCTTGACCCTCATTGGGACGGATACTATCAGATGTATGTCTTCATTTCTGGCTTGCGCGGGATACTGAAGTTTGGCTTCAAACTCTTCGTCACGCACTATTACGGGTTTGCCCAATTGAAATCCATCGGTTATGCTCTTGCTGACGTCCATGACCCCTTTGTTTAGATAATCATCGCTCAGGCCGGATGAGGAAGCTATCTCCAAGGCTTGCTTTGTCGGCTTGAATATGAGCAAGGCGCTGCCTTTGACATTCAGTAGCTTAACAGCGTGAGCGCATATCAGGTTTAGCAGCTCTTTGAGATCCAGGCTGGCTGCCAGGGCCTTTTCCGCCTGGATATAGGTTTCTTCGTTGCGGAGTTGGCTTTTCGCTCCGGCCACTTTTTCAAGAGCTTTAGTGGTAACCTGCAATAGGTCCTCGGGACCAAAAGGTTTGGGCAAGTAATCTAAAGCGCCCAATTTCATCGATTCCACTGCGCTGTCTACAGCGGGAAAGGCCGTGAAAATTACAACGCCTGTCTGAGGATGATCTTTTGCAATTGTTTTTACCAAATCAATTCCATTGCCTTCAGGCATCATCAGGTCTGTCAACACAAGATCGTATGCTGACCCCAGAAGTTTATTGGCGGCTTGATCCACTCGAAAGGCGCTTTCTACGTGATAGCCCTCGGCCTCGAGAATTCGCCTAACGCTTTCGTGGACGATTTGTTCGTCATCAACGACCAGTATGCTCGCTTTGTGTTGCTTACGTTGGCTCATTGCCGGCCTCCTTTCCGACGTGTCTGCTTATCAGGCTAGTTCAACTAATTATTGGATGCGACGCCGGAGGAGCTTGCCCCAATAGCGCCGAATCCGTGTTATCAATAAGTCAAAAACAGACGCCGTTGCCCCGTGACACCAATAAGTGTCGGCTAAGATCATGTCTACAGGTGTAAGATGCATCTTTGCAGATAAAGGATTTCCAACCGCTAAATATATGCCGGCGGCGCGATGACCAATCCCCGTACTATATCTAATATACAAAGGCGTTTCAGTAGCTTACCCGAATGTCCATCTAGCTTACCCACATGGCATCAGGTCTGATTTATCGGTGTCTTCGTCATTTCACGCCGTCCCCCCGCCGAGAATCGGGACGGAGAAAGCCCCGCCCCCGGGGAACGAAGTGGAAGCGGAGAAAATAGGACTTATGGGATGAACGGCTCCAATAATCGGTTGTTCAGTCGGCGCCAAAACGACTTGCGCCAACGATACCATCGACTGGACTTATTCTATAATGCACCATTGTGTCCGATAGAATCCACATATTTCCTTAACGGCGTTAAAAAACGCCATCAGCTACTACGTTCTCACACGAGGAAGCTTACATTGCCGCGCTTACAATGACAGCCGCGAGTCCCTTTTCGAGCGCCTAAACGACGGAGCAATCCAACTCCCGGGCCCCATGCCTCGGTGCGCCATACGAACGGCATCTTTCGAGGTCTTTTCTCAATCAAGACGCGAGGCCTGCAGGCATTCGTTACCAAGCTCGAGCCGGCATACGAGACGAAAAAGAGGTTTCCCAGCCCAACACTACAGTTTTTATAACTTTTGGCTCGCCTTACCGTCTATACGACTAAAAGAACGAGAGAGGAATTTCCACATGAGAAATATGTTCGCAGTTTTGTCCATGACGATGGCGGTGAGCTTGGGAGCTATAATATGCGCATATGCAGCGCAAGACACTCCGGGGGCGCAGACGGGTCAGCCATCAAGGGAACTGGGAGTGGCGCCGACGGGTGGTCAGGATGACGTTGGGGATCTTGGGCCGGAACAGGGCTTTCGGCGCCATCACAGAATGTCCATTCAATCTATGCTGAAAAAGCTGGGAGTAACTGATCAGCAGAAAAGTGAAATCAAGTCACTATACACCGGATACAGTGACCGTACCCGAAAGTTGAGAACAGATCTAACTTCTCTAAAGGACGAAAGAAAGGCTATGCTGATATCCGGCAAGATTGATCAGCAGAAGTTAGCCCAGATTGATGATCAAATTGTCAAACTGCAGTCGGATCTTCTGAAAGAAAAGCTCAAACTCAGGCGGGAGAGGCTGGCGATCCTGACCCCTGAGCAGATCGAGAAACTCGGCCAGTGGAAAGCCTGGAAAGCGACACATGAGAAGACAAAAGGCATGCGCGGGGGAATGAGACACGGGCGTTATTCATGCGGATAATGGCGAATGCCCGTTGAGAGGCCAAATAAAAAGAGGGAAGTCTCCTCGACTTCCCTCTTTTTAAGATCCAGGGAATCGCTAAACGTTCTCATACTGTTCGACTAAAGTCTCCGCAAATGGTTCAGGCGCCCTCCTACTTTTCCACATGCTGCCCAGAATTATGATAGCCCCCACGGCAAGGGCTGCGACCATAGTGATGAAGCCCGCGACCTCCAGTATATACAGAGTCGTCTGGCCGAGGCTCATCGCACCCAATTGGCACAGGTATTTGGGAATTGCGAGCGCTCTACTGACAGCCACTATCAGCATTATAGATCCCATAACCACCTTGATCACGTGGTCCTTGACGTAGGTCGTGCCTATGGCGCCGAGCTGCACTCCCAGTAGAGATCCCGCCAGGATTATCAATGTGAGCCTGATGTCCACCATTCCGTGAATCGCCCATTTTATTGAACCGCCCAGGCCCATCAAAAATGCTATCACGAGTTCGGTCGCTGAGGAAATCAAGCTGGATGCTCCGACTATGTAGATCATTCCGGGGACGCCGACAAAACCGCCCACCGCTATAGTTGCCGCCAACAGGCCCGTCGCAAATCCTACCGGGACTGTAAACCACAGAGAGATTGTCAAGTTTGCGGTCTTAAAGTGGATCATCGGGGGAAGATTGATTTTCTGAAGCCTTTGAGCTAAGGTTTCGACGGGACTTCCGTCTTGAGAGCCGCTTTTTAAGACATCATAGAACACATAGCCGCCTACCGCTACGAGGACCAGCACGAAAGAGAGGCTGACGTAAAGGTTGGAGCCGGCTTCGCCCCATTTACTTAGAATAATTTCCTGTATTTTGATTCCAACCTGCACCCCCACGGTAGCGGACGCAGCCATTACCAGACCCAGTTTCAGGTCTACCTGCCCGTACTTCCAGCGCTTATAAGATCCGACCATCGCCTTGGGGAACTTGTGACACATGTTGCTGGCCACGGCCACTGCGGCGGGCACTCCGAGGCTCATCATTCCCGGAGTGAGGACAAACGCTCCGCCGGACCCTATGAAACCGCTAACCAACCCGCCGATAAACCCCACTGTGAATAGAAACGTTATGTTCATCCAGTTGAGATCTATGAATTTTATGCTTTCCAGTCCTAGATCATGCATGAAATTAACCTCCAAGAATCAGAAGAATTACAAACTGACACGTAAACGAGGCCTTGGTCTCTGAGAAGGTCTGACGGTTGTCTGAGGCCTTTTCTCCGCCTGATCCTTCGTCACGGCCTCAATGCCCAACAACGACCAGAGATTTCCAGCGAAGGCGCCGTGCGCAAAAGAAAAGACAAAAACTGTGCCTATGGGCAGAGCGGCATACGCCCCACCCTTTGTGAATAACTGCATTATGGCGTCCGCGTGAGAAAACACCGCTGCGTAAAGCGCCACTGTAACAAGTCCGTAAACAACAGTTTTACCTATGGGTTTCTTTGTGTTCGTGGTTGTGGCCATTAAGATGCCTCCAAAGAGTAGTATTCGACAATCGGCAATAAGGGTCTGATCCTTAAGACGTTACTCAAGCATTAAGCTCGGAATACTTGGGGTCTGGATCTGCGCTCGTTCTGTTTCTTGAGATTCACCGACTCTGACCGATTTGTGTTGACATCTTCCATTAACTCTTGGGCTGTGTCCCACTCACCTTGTTCGGCGAACGTGACTGCCATTGCCAGGGCTTGAAATTTCTCCGTCCAGAATCTCATGTCGACCTCCAAGTAGTTCCTGTTTTGCAGTAATGCACTACAAGGATCGTGCCAAAAATGAAAAGCTTGTAATAACGCAATCATAGATACTGCTCAGTTGGGTCTACACCTTGAAAAAAAGTCCATTGATGTTGCAATAGGAAACGATTGACGGCGGTTGCTAATGGTTACCTAATAAATACAGCTAATTGAGAGAAAAAGCGAGTAGTCGGCTCTGTGTTGCACCATGAAACCCTCATTCCATGGCGATGCAATTCGCAACGTGCCTCCCAAATTCGGCGGCAACCACAGACATTGTCCTGCGGGCCGTTTGTTCCTATAATCTTGTCTCAAGTTCGATCTCGGGGGAGAGGTGAAAATGGGATTCTTTAGTAAAACAGAAGATTCGGGGACAACCGTGTCCCAAGAATTAGTAGACCTGAGAGCGGCAATAGAAAAGGCCCGCTTGCCCGAGACCGCGGCGCCCGTGGCTCTTAAGGAGCTGGAAAGGCTTGAGAAAACCGATCCCGGGGCTGCGGAGTACATGATAGGTCTGAACTATCTGGATTTCATCGTGTCTCTACCTTGGAACAAATACACCAACGACAATCTGGATATTGACCGCGCAGAGCGGATTCTTGAAAGAAGTCACTTCGGGCTGACCAATGTGAAGGAACGGGTGCTGGAGTACCTCTCAGTGCGAGCCCTGCGTTCCCAGAGAACTTTCCATGCTCTGGTGGTGGATGATGAGGAAATGGCCCGGCAGAAACATAGCCCATGTGTTGGGCAAAATGGGCCATAAAGTGGACATGGCCGGTAACGGTCTGGAGGCCCTGGAAAAACTGGAGAAGCAGGATTTTGATTTGGTGCTGACTGATCTGAAAATGGAAAAGATGAACGGGCTTCAGCTCCTAGAGAACATAAAACGGACGGCGCCTTTGGTCGATATAGTCATGATCACCGGCTACGCTACAGTCGATTCCGCTGTCAGCGCGTTCACGAAAGGCGCTACTTATTACCTGGCGAAGCCTTTCAAGTTAGATGATCTACGCGCTATCGTAAGCCGAATCACTGCAAAGAAGACGCATGTCCAGATCACGAGAGGCCCCATCTTGTGCTTCGCCGGGCCGCCGGGAACAGGCAAGACCTCGATAGGCAAGGCCATAGCCGAGGCCATGGAGCGCAAATTCGTGCGTTTTTCCCTTGCCGGTTTGAGAGACGAAGCTGAGCTTCGCGGCCACAGGCGCTCGTACGTGGGAGCCATGCCCGGCAGAATAATCAATGAGATCAAGAAACTGTCGCTGAAGAATCCTGTCTTCATGCTAGATGAAATAGACAAAATAGGTCGTGATTTCAGAGGGGACCCTTCTTCGGTTTTTTTGGAGATTTTGGATCCCCAGCAGAATCAGAATTTCGTGGACAACTACCTGGAAGTCCCATTTGATCTGTCTGCAGTGATGTTCGTGGCGACTGCAAACGATGTCGACGCGCTGCCACGCCCGCTCCTGGACAGGATGGAAATAATCAATTTCTCCGGTTACACGGAGCAAGAAAAGCTTAGAATCGCCAAGGAATATCTGATTCCACGCCAGTTACGGGACAACGCCATGACAGGGGCGGGAGTGAGTTTTTCCGACGCGGCCATCACTTCCATAATTAGGAATTACACCCTGGAAGCCGGTCTAAGAAATCTTGAACGAGAAGTGGCGAACATCACCAGAAAACTGGCCAGAACTTACTTGAAACACGGGGAAGAGGCGTGTCCGAAATCTGTAGATGAAGAGATTGTTACTCAATTGCTGGGACCAAGAAAGTTCGTTCACGAGACGGCGCGTGGCGCTGACCAAGTGGGAGTGACCACAGGACTGGTCTGGACGGAATTCGGTGGAGAAATAATCACGGTGGAAGCCACCCGAATGAGGGGAAACCAGCAATTGATCTTGACCGGCTCCCTGGGAAACGTGCTCAGGGAATCCGCGCAAGCGGCTTTGAGCTATATACGAAGCCACGCGGAACAATACTCGATCAATCCCGATGTTTTTGCGACGAGTGATATTCATATTCATATTCCGGCGGGCGCAATACCTAAAGATGGTCCGTCGGCCGGCGTCACAATCGCTCTGGCGCTGCTCTCTCTGATGACCGGAAGAGCGGCAGCGTCGCGACGTGGGCATTACCGGGGAAATCACTCTAAACGGGAAGATTCTCCAGGTTAGCGGGATCCGAGAAAAGGTTCTCGCTGCGCAAAGAGCTGGTCTTAGTAGAGTTATTCTGCCCGCGCCCAACGCTGTTGATGTGGGAACCCTGCCCCAGGATCTTATTAATAATATCGAGATCGTTTTTGCCGACGATGTGAGCAAACTTGAAGATTTGATGCTGGGGAAAGCGGAGTGAAAGGGAGTTGTTAAGCGCCTAAGAGCCGGTCTCAAAATAGAGGTTACAAGCTTCAGAAATAATCACGTTCCCGAAGGCCTTTTCGTCATCCCCGCGAAAGCGGGGATCCAGGCATTCGAAACCCTCTAGGCCCCGGATCAAGTCCAGGGCGACGCTGTTCCCCTATTTGACGAGATTATTTAGGGGCAGTCCCTAACGACAGACCGATGGGCCCTTGTGAGGGCGTATCAACGGAGAAAAGACCTCGAACGATGCGGTTCGCTTTGCTCACAGAATCCTGCGGTACCGGCGGCCGGATGCGGACGCGTGTCATGCCCTATCGGCGTTGACCGGCAAAACCCGGGCAGTTACAATAGAAAAATAGTAGTCAATTGCGCTTTTCAGCGAGGCGAGGTCGTCCTTAATACCTAATAGTAAGCTGTGGTCTTGAATATTACACTGTAACCGAAAAATTGGGCGCCAAAAGCAGGAAAGGAAGGGGGAGTCCACACATGACCAAGAAATTTGAAGACAGAGTTCCCGAGAACCGTTCGGAGGTAAATGCCGATCACTCCGAGTCGGACGCGAACCAAGTTACTCGCCGCGAGTTTATTGGAACCAGTCTCGTGGTCGCGGGGTCGCTATTGGCGGGTCAGACCGGCGCCTACGGAGAAGATTCCGGAGCCGCTGCGTCATCAGGCGGAAATCCGGACCTGAGCGCTTTGCGGAAGGCCATCAAGGGTCAAGTCTTGACGTCGACGGATTCCGGCTTCGAGGCGACAGCGCTGGACGTTTGGAACAAATATGTTCCTATTAAACGCCTGCCTCAAGTGATCGTCCGTGTGGCCGACGAGCAAGATGTAGTGGAAGCGGTCAAGGCCGCAAAAGCCAATAAACTCAAAGTTGTCGTGCGCGGCGGGGGGCATAACTGGTGCAATCCCTCACTGCGCAATGGCGGAATGCTAATCGACCTGACCAATCTGAATAAAGTGGTTTCCATAGACGCGAAGGCGCATAAGGCGGTCGTTCAGCCGATTATAAGCAACCGGGAGATTCAGGCTGCGCTTAACGCTCAAAACCTGTCCTATCCGAGCGGGCATTGCCCTCAAGTCAAATTGAGCGGTTATTTGCTGTGTGGCGGAATGTCCTGGAATCAGGGCGTATGGGGAACCGGAGCCGGGAGCGTAGAAGCCGTGGAGTTGGTCACCGCGAATGGTGAATTGATCACCGCCGACAAAGACCACAACGCGGATTACTACTGGGCCGCTCGTGGAGCCGGACCAGGCTTCTTCGGCGTCGCAACGCGCTACCATCTCAAGCTCTATGATTTGCCGAAAGCCATCGTGTGCAGCTCATACTACTATCCAATTAGCGAAGTCGGCTCTGTGGCCCGCTGGCTGGAATCGATAGCGGACAAGTTGGCCCCCAATATTGAGCTGACCCTTTTCATGGTGAGCGCTCCGCCTGAGCTTGCCGAGAAGACCAAAGCGGACGGCGGCAAGGTTTGCTTAATCACTGCGACAATTTTTGCGGACACAATGGCCGAGGCTGAGGCGTCGCTGAAACCTCTGGATGGCTGTCCCGTGATGAGCAAACGCCTCTCGAAGACGGTTGCAAAGCCCTGCAATTTTGAGGGTCTATTTGACGGTTCGGGCGCCATGTGGCCTGCCGATCTGCGCAATCAGGTGGAAGCGATCTTCTCCAACGCCAAGCTGGAAGACTTGTGCTCTGCGGTTGAGGGGCATTTCTTGAAGACCCCGTCTCCGACCACTCTTCTATTGTTTTCGATTTATACGGGTCCCAATATTCCTGCGGCCCTCCCCGACGCCGCGTTCTCAATGAGCGCCCATTATTACGGCGGACCATGGACCATGTGGGCAAGAGCGGAGGACGACGAAGCCAACACACAATGGCATAAGAAATGTCTGGAGCTGCTTAAACCGTTTGTGGCGGGCTATTATGTGGGCGAATCGGACACCGTCAGCTATCCGCAAATTCCTGAACAATCATATACCGCAAGCAATTGGAAACGCCTTCAAGAGCTGCGAAAAAAATATGACCCCGACGGAGTGTTCTTTAGTTATACGGACGGGCTGGGGTGAGGGCTGACAGACGCCGGAGCAGTGGCATTCCTATGAGAGGGCCTCCGGAGGGGAACTTCTTGCAAGAAGTTCCCCCCCGGACCTCCCCTCAAGACCTCCTATTATGGCGACGCGACTAGTCGTCATTCCCTGTTTCAATTGTCACAAGGACACTCCGGAGGTTTTGGAGCCGGTACAAACCCAGATATGAAGAAAGCTGAGGGAGGATATCGAGATCTTGAAGAGTTCTTATTTTGAAGCCCAGTCTGCGTTTTCGTCAACGGGATTTCCTTTTGGCAAAAATCTGGAAAAAACAAGTCTCTAATTCAAACCCTTAGAACTCCCCTATAGGCTAGTGTTCGCTCTTCGTGACAAGATTTGGCACTGCGTCAGCATCCTCCTTGGAGAGGAACAGTGTGAAGTCCCCTGAGCTTCCTCCAGAGCCGCTACTCCACCGGTAATAGAGCCATGAGGGTTTTTTATCTGGAAATTTAATCCTGTAGATCTTCTCACCTATATTCGCTTGGCCGTCAGAATTCCACCTGTACAACTGAACCGATTCGGCTTTTTTTCGTAGTTCCCCCTCGAAATCAATGTCACACGTAGTAGGGTACCCTGTATCTAACCGGTATACGCTATGGTGACCACCGACCAACCGTATTTTCCATGGGACCTGCTCGACGTATTTCTTGAGCATATAATTAGGCTTGCCATCGATAGTAACCATGGCTTCTCCCAATCGCACGTGTGCCCGCAGGGCTTCATCCCATTTGATACCTGTGGTTTGCCACTCGATGGGAGAATCCGGCTGAGCGCCGATCCACCAAGTCGGTTCCCCGGATGATCCTGAATCCGGAATCATGTAAAGCGACATGAGATCGAAAAGATCTATTGAGGGGCGCTTTTCCTCCGAGCTGCGTTCTCCCGCAAGACTTGCCCCGCAGATTAGCAGCAGAATAATAAGTGAAAGGTGGAACTGTTTCCTTTTCATCATCTAAGGGCCTCATTCTCTTTGGTGCTCCGGGCCGCTTACCATTTTGGAATGCAAGGATCTTTTGTCAAGTGTACATTCCAGTTCATAAATGCGGTCGCGGATTCAGCGCACCGGGTAGCTGCGATGCTCGACAGTTAATCCGATACAGCGCTTGCGAATCGGATCGCCATAGTCACGGTTTCATAAATACGGTGTCGTATTCCGGCCCTGATGCCCTGAATGGGCATTCCCAATGGATAGGAACAACAACCAATCTATTCTTCGACCCCATACGGGTTCGAAGAAACCAGCCGATAGCTGGCTACCATGGGTTTCACCCATGGCTACTGATGAAGATCGCCCCTCACAGGGCGAAAGAGGCCATGAATTTAACCCCTGATACCGTGTCGGAATACGTCATCGCATTTACGCCATGGAGTACTTAGGCCGGGGCTCCTGAGTCCATCAAAAATCCACATTTAATGACACGTCCATGGCGAAGATCGAGTCTATGCTGCGATTGGGGTTGATGCCGAACATGTTTCCCGAGCTTGCGGCCTTCCAGCCGGGGTTGGAACGATCCACACACGCGAATTTAAACCAATCCCCCGGTTGAAAATACCCAAGAGTCCCGTTAAGGGTATAATCTTCCAGAAGTTTCCATCCGAACCCCCAGTCGAACTCATAACCGAGATTAGAATCCGGTATAGCGGGGGCCGGATCAGTCACCGAGCCTTTCCTGGTGTATTGCACGAAGCCTGTGGTCACACCTGTGGGCAGCGGATTTTGAAGGGGAACATCAGTTTCGAGAGCCGGTTGGATGAAGCCCCATCCGTATCCCTTGGACAGCCTTTCCGCCCAGAAGAAGGTTGCGAAAACATTGAGATTCGCGGCGATCGCATAGTCCAGTCTGGCGCCGTACGCGTTGGCGTCGGTGAGATAACCGCCATTCGTAATTGCGGAAACGGAGTTGTTCCCCGTCCCGTACACGCCTACCAGGATCATGCTGTAGGGCCGAAAGACGCCGCTGTTGGTGTATAGGTCGTCATAGCGCAAGTTCTGTCGGTCGATGACAACGCCGTGCCTGCGGTCCGTTCCCGGAATCCAGGACCAGATCAGGGACAGTTTTGCCGGTCCTACGACTGTTCCTAATTCCACCATGTAGCGCCAATGTTCAATGTAGCTCTTTTGGAAAAGATATGGATTGTCCGTCAGGGCTCCCTGAATCTCTATGGGTAAGAACGCCGGAGTCAGATTTCCGTTCATGTTGGGTTGCAGATGGATTGTCTCGTAATACCAGTCAGCTTCGGTGTTGAAAAAGAATCTGCCGTCGAAATACTTCAGGAAGATACCGCCGAAAAGGGCCTCCAGTTGTTCAGGGATGAACTTGGCCTTGAGCGCCGGATCATTGACCGCCTCAGGCCCGACACTGAAAGCGTAAGCCTCTGTAAGCGCGCCCATGCTCAGAGGCCCCGAGTCATATGTCAGGAAGCCTGTCAGATCATATTTGCGCCCGGAGCTCTTATCCAACGGGTTGACGTATTGGTGGCTGATTCGCGATGGCTCGACGTAGCCTTGGTCGATCTGGCGACGCCATGGGTACCACCCGAATCCGAAGCGCATCGGACCCCACGGGACGGTCAGCAAGATGGTCTCAGTCGAGGCGTTGTCGTCCCCATTGAACATCAGGCCCGGGCCGAATTTGAAAGGTCGCTTGCCGACAACGATAATCCCCCAGGGCGTCTGAGCCGTTACCCACAGGGTGTTCCAGTAACCGGGAGAAAAGGACTGGTTGACTCCAGGAACGGTCATGGTGGAGTAGTTCGAGGTGGTCAAATTACCCACCGGGTCCCAGTGTTTTGGTGAAACATCGGCGGGGTACTTGACGTCACTTACGTTCCTGCTGAATCCCCATCCGCCGACATGGTACTGGCCGCGAACAGTGACGGCCGGGTTGATTTGGATCTTGGGAAACATGTCCATGAACATATCCGAATTTGCGATGTCGGTTCCGGAACTCGTGAGACTGGTGATTCGGTAGCCGAGCCAGCCGTTCGCTGAAGCGGCCCCTCCCGGCGCCGGCGCGGCGTTGTCCACATCGTATGGGCCGAAAAAACCTCTCGGACCGGACTGTCCGTACGCAATATATTCCCAGGTCAGGGAGCCCTTTAAAGAGATTTCAAAACCTCCTGCGGGTGGCGTCCACAGAATCGGCATAATCAAAAAAGATATTAGAAATAGGGGCCCGTACTTGCGATTCATCCCTTGTTTCCTTCAATCCGCCAATCCGGCTTCAGTCAATATCCCTCGCACGTGGCGGCAGCTCTCCCGAAAATTTGAATGTAAGCGTTCACCGGGAGGGAACTTTTTTGTGCAAAGAAGTGCCCTCCCGGACCCTCCTTCAAAAAACTCTAACAATTGCGGGAACATTCGAGCCTCCTGCCGATGGTCCGTGGCGAAGCTTTATGAGCCCACTGCGTTGCAAATTCTGCCTACAGAAAGGTTGCGACCATTTAACAAACCAATATATTAAGAGTTTTTGGGGAAGGGTCCGGGAAACCGCTTTTTTTAAAAAGGGGTTTCCCGGTGAACTATTTCATTTGAATTATGTTTTTGGCTTAAGGTGATTCGAGCTCGTAAGCGACCGGCAGGCGCGCACGAATGGAACCACAGCCCCCAAATTAAAACCGATATTGAAGCGCTCTTGGCCTTTAAGGCCGCAGCGAAACACGAAAGCCTCGACCGATACTTTGCGCCGACGCTGCAAGACGTACAGGTACCTGACCTTGGTCAGGTACCTGTACGTTTCTACACTGAATCTAAAGTGACCTTTGAGGTCTCAAGGAATCGACTAATTCGTAAGCCCGTTGGATCAGTATTTTGCGCGATTAGGCTGTTTTGCGAAATTCGTGACCAGTTCCAAGGCCTCTTTCTGCATGATCTGAATCTCAGGCACTTTTCGTTCGCTGATAGGCTTCTTGAACTCATTGTATTGAAATTCGTCCTGGAAACCGATTTTTGTAGTGTCTTGTATGCTGAAGCCGAAGAAAATTCGATTGATCTTAGCCCAATAGGCTGCGCTGAGGCACATAGGGCACGGCTCCCCGGTCGTGTACAAGTCGCATCCTTCAAGGTGGACGTTTTGCGTTTTTTTGCAGGCGTCCCTGATGGCCATCACTTCCCCGTGGGCAGTGGGGTCGGTGTCGGCGATCACCTTGTTATATGATTCACCGATGATCTTGCCGTCTTTAACGACTATACCCGCGAATGGGCCGCCGGCGCCTGCGGAACTGCCTTTTTGCGCCAGTTCGAGCGCCTTGCTCATGAACTTCTTAGCCTCTTCTTCGTTAAACGCGGGATGCGCCCCCTTTGGTTGGTCAGCCCAAGCGGATTTGAATAATCCCATACCCATAGCCCCCGCGATGGACAAGCCGACAGCCTGTTTCAGCCATAGCCGTCGGGACGGATCATGTTTCCAGTGTCCGTCGTCCGCAACTAAACGCTTTTCACTTTGCTCGCTCATTGTATTCCTCCTGGTTTGGTAAGTTGGTAAACAATTACTCAGGAACAAGTCACGCACGTATGAAATTTGCCTCTGAGGCTAAAAGGAGAACCCACGGGCCCAGCAATATCCTACGACAAAAATTGCCCTTCGAACGGCCCCCTTTTTGAACACTGCGCAATACGTCTTTGTGAATAATGAACGAGATAAGCGCTTATCTAAATATCATTCACTACACCATAGTATTGTCCTGTGAATGAGTCTGTCAAGGAGAGATAAACCTTTCGGATGATCATTATGACCTTTTGATGACAACGGATGAGGAACGTGTGTCATTAGATGTCGCTGGCGCGTGCGCTGCAAGCGCGTCCATTGCCATCGTCACAGTCGGAGAACCCCAAAGAAGGCCCGGAAAGAGATTTCCTTTGTACAAGTCTCTGTGCGGAGGCGGTTAATAGAAACACTTTCCCGAGAATCCTCCAATCTACGACAAAGCAGGTTGATTGCAGTCGGCTAATTGATTATCATTCAAAATACGAGGGTACTTTTTTTGGAACGGACAATTCAATAACGTCCGTTACCCCGTTGAGACACGACCGGGTCTATAGTTTCCTCTTTTATCCAAGTAGTGGAGAAGGAGGTCAGAACGTCGTTCTTTCCCCTGGGACCAAGGGACTACATTAACTCAGAGATAAGGTTCCAGATGGGCTTCCAATTGCCTTTCTCCCTTCCCTCTGCGCCGCCGAGGGAGAGGGTTTTGAAGCTTCCAGCCGATGCCGAAAGGATTAGCTGGTGGGCCTACCGATAATCACGTAACTCGGAAAACTATCAGATCCGTATTTTGACGATTATGAAGGGCAGGGCAGGGTGATGAGGCTGATTATTGCTGATAGAGCGACTGCCGAGCGTCTATTTTATCAATGTGATTATATTTCGGAATCCATGTTTTCAAGGGGCGATAAATGAGCGATAGGGATCTGCCCTCTTTCGATTCCTGCGACGACGAGCGCGAAGAAGAGACTCCCTCTATGCTGCGTGGGGCGCACCTGGCGACGCAATCGATCGATATCAACGGAGTCTTTTCGCGCGAAATTACTATGTCGGGCAGCTTTGAGCTTAGAGGTGTGCACACAACCTCTTTCGGAAAGCTCTTGCAGGCCATTCCCACTCCGGTATTACTTATTGACTCGGCCCTGAATATAGTGTTTGCCAATTCGTCCTGGGAAAAGATAACCCCTGAATATCATTTGCTGCACGGGCAATCGTTTCTCTCGTTATTTCACAACGCCGCAGCCGCGGACGCGGCCGAAGCGGTCATACGAGAAGTTTTTCTGACCCGGAAACCCAAGGTCAAGGAGTCCATAATTCAGATCGGGAATTGCAGGATATGGGGCAGAATGAATCTTCGATCCCTCAGAATGGGCGAAAATCGTTCTGTATTAGTGCTAATAGAAGACCTTACCCTGGAAAAAAGACAACAAATCCTGGACAAGAAGCACCACCTGGAATTACAGGCCCGGGTTCGTGAACGCACTGCAGAACTCAAGCTGATTAACGAAAGGCTGCAAAAGGAAGTTATCGAACGCAAGAGGGCGGAAGCGGCTCTCAAGCGAATTAACGAACAACTGGAGGAGCGGGTTGAAGAGCGCACAAGAGCACTTGCCGAATCGGAGGAGCGGTACAGGTCTCTCGTGGAAAACTCTAGTCAGGGCATCTACAGAGCCACTCTCGAGGGTAGATTTCTTTCGGCCAACGCAGCGCTCGCCAAGATTCTAGGATATGATTCCGTACAGGACCTGCTTACGAATTTAGTGGATTTTGGGACTCAACTGTATGTCGATCCCGAGGACCGTGACAAATTTCTTAAAGCCATCGAACAAAGCGGGGTCGTATCCAACTATGAGATATATTGCTATACGAAGAATCGTTCCAAGATATGGGTGTCGCTAAATTCCAGATGGGTTGGAGACAATAACGGGAATTTTCAATATTTTGAAGGCATTTTTCAAGACGTGACGGAGCGAAAGGAAGCCGAAGAGAGGCTGAGGAGGGCCGTAGAGCTGCAAAAACAGTTGCTGTCCACGGCTGCGACAGGAATTTTCATGGTCAGCCCCGAAAGAATCGTGACGATGGTAAACGAAGAGTTTTGCCACATAACCGGTTACCAGCGGGATGAAGTCGTGGGGAAACCCTGCATGGTGTTCATGGAGGAGTCCTGCCTGGAGAACTGCAAGCTCTTCTCTCAGGCGCGTTCGTCCTTGCGTCAAGAGTGCACCCTCAAGACCAGAGATGGCCGTGGATTAATCACCCTAAAAAATTCGACCCAGGTTAGAGACGAGGTTGGCAAGATAACAGGAGGAATAGAATCGTTCTCCGACGTGACGGAGCTTGTTGAAGCCAGAATCGCCGCGGAACACGCCAGTAGAGCAAAGAGCGATTTTCTTGCCAATATGAGCCATGAAATTCGAACCCCAATGCATGGCATCATAGGTATGACCGATCTACTGTGGAACTCTAGTCCCACCCCTGAACAGCGGGAATACCTGGAAGCAGTCAAAATTTCCGCGGACGCATTGTTAAGTCTTATCAATGATATGCTCGATTTCTCAAAAATAGAGTCCGGAAAGTTTGAACTGGCGCCTAGGCAGTTCAATGTCAGAAAGTGCGTCGACAAGGCAATAGCAAGTTTTGCGGCACAAGCGAACGCCAAGAAACTCAAACTCACTCAGAAAGTGGCTCCCGAGGCCCCTGAAATACTGTGGGGCGATCCGGGACGCATACGACAGGTCTTGCTCAACCTAATAGGAAACGCAATCAAGTTCACGGAAAAGGGAGGGGTGTTGGTCCGCGTGGGATTGGGTTCCAGAACCGAGAAGTCCGTTACCCTACATTGCGCAATTACGGACACAGGCATAGGCATCCCCGCTGAAAAACACGAGACGATTTTCCATGCCTTCGAGCAAGCTGAGCGGTCGACCTCCAGGAAATACGGCGGGACAGGCTTGGGATTGGCCATAAGTTCACGGCTTGTGAGAATGATGAAAGGGAAAATTTGGGTCGAAAGCGAAGTGGGAAAAGGAAGCACGTTCCATTTCACAGCGGAGCTGGGCGTCCCTGATCTCCCGGAGGACTTGTCGGTAACGTCCTCGGCGCTGGAATTGCTGTCTCGCGTTGACGAAAGGCGACCCTTGCAGGTGCTGCTTGCGGAGGACAATCCTGTCAATCAAAAGCTGGCAGTGCGTTTGTTGGAAAAAATGGGACACGTCGCCTCCGTCGCTCATAACGGAAAAGAAGCGGTTTCCGAAATAGCGCGCAAGAAATATGACCTCATCTTGATGGATGTTCAAATGCCCGAAATGGATGGCTTTGAGGCCACCAGGACCATACGTGAAAGTGAGAAAATCACCGGAGAACACATGCCGATAATCGCCATGACAGCGTACGCCATGCAGGAAGACCGTGAGAAATGCCTCAAGAGCGGCATGGACGGGTACCTGTCGAAACCGATCAAGACTAAAGAACTGGCTAGAATTATCGAGGAATATCACTCAAAAATCGTAGATGAAGTATGAAAGGATGTTGTGGGCCTGCACGGGGAATACCGGTCTCGTTAATTCCCGTCGGTTGGTCGCCTAACACAGAGAAAGGGTAGCGGGAAGCGCTTGGCCACACGCTTTGTCCGGTCGGCGCTAGTACTCCACCTGATGCTCGTCGGTTTCTCTGTCCCAGGCAGTATAGTAGTATTCTTCGGTCTCCCTGGTCTCCTCTCTATATTCGGGAAGAGGGTCGTCGGCATAATCGGCTCTGAAGAATTTGGCGACCCAGTCTTGTCCCCATGCGTCTTCCTCAAGAAAGAATCGGAGGTCTTTGACCCCTTTCAAATTCTGGAATTCGATCCATCCCTCACGGTCGTTCATAAGGGTGAGTTCTTCGGGTCTTTCCTCAGACCAGTCGATAAAATAGGGAGAGTGCGAACTCATTAAGACTTGTTTGCCTGAATTCGCGGCTGCGAATCTGTGCATAAGACCGTACAGCACCCGAAGGCGATTAGGATTGAGATAAGTTTCAGGTTCTTCAATGAAGAAGATCCGCGGCTGATCCGGAAGGTTGAAGAGGGTGCACAACGCCAGAAACACCAGAAAGCCGTCCGAAAGTTGAGGGCCCACGAAATAGCCGGACTTGGTGTCTTCCTCAACCCCTATACCCACCTGATGCGGGTCTCCCAGGTGAGGGGTAAAGATCCGCCTGATGCCCGGCACACTCCTCCTGACTTCTGCTACTATTCGCTGGAAGTTTTCAGGATGATTTCTTTCCAGATGATGCACCACGGCGGCAAGGTTCTCTCCCGTATGATCCAGGAGGTAAGAATCCTGGACTGCGGACGGCTTCTTAATTAAATCGGGGACAAAGCGGTAGCGCTTTATCTTTGATAGATATTGAGCGACCGCCCGGATACGCTTTTCAGAGTCGTTCCATGCGTGGCCCTTACGCATTTGAGCCATCTTGGATTCCCGGGCCTTCACATCCGAAATAGTGAAAAGGATCTCTCCTTGCACCTCTTGAAGCGTCTCTTCCTTAATAAGATATTCGTTGCGACGGATCTCGGTGAATACAAGAGTATAATTATAATTCATATTGTCGACTTCGAGTGTCACTTCGAAATGCAGATCCAGGTCCTGAGGATTTCCGTCATTCTTTTCGCGACGGCTCAAAGTCTGTCTAAACGTGAACGGCCCAGGGCCAAAAGCGCTGCTGAACGGTCCGGAAGCCAGAAAACTCAGCATCAGGAGAAAGTTGCCCAGGTTGGATTTCCCTGTTCCGTTGGCCCCTATGAAAATATTCAGCGGCCTCACGTCAAATTCGGAATCGCGAAAATTTTTGAAATTCTTAATTCGAATACTCTTTATCATCTGCCGAGTAATCCTTTCTTAATTATGAGCCTGCCGACCTCTTACCTTAGCTAATTATGAACGGCGTGTCTTGGCCATGCCTTAGAGAAATTAATAACCGGCAGTTCTTAATTTGCCCGGACCTGGTCAACTTGTCGCTGAAAAATTCGGATCGTAAGCTCGGAAAGCAGTGGCGTCCACCACCAAACGCACAGTCCGAAAGCTAAGATTGTTATTTTATCATAAACGTCGTTCCAGCGCCTCTTAAAACAATATATTAACTGGTTTACCGGCGGTAACGGTCACTAAGCAATTCCAGGTCCAGAGTCGTCTATTGCGTGCCGGCGGACAAGTTTGAGAATTCCAGGAAGAAACTCCGGAGAGCCCTACCTATGAAAAGCCGGCTAGAGGGAAACTTCTTGAATGAAGTTTCCGTCCAGACCTCGCTTCGAGAACTTCCGATAATGCGAAGCGACGGGTTGTCATCCCCGAACGCTTGGAGCGCTCGATCTTATAAAGGCGCCTGTTTGTGGACTTTTCCCAATTGAACGGCATTGACTCGATTCCTACCCAAAATTCCCGCTTCATCAGCTTATCCGCGATGCGGAACGGGTGAGGGGCTCTGTCCATCCGACGTAAGCGCTTCGGAGGCGACCCTCAAAGAGGTTTTGGAACGAGCGTTAATAGACACCTGCGCTATGCGCGTATTGCGGTCCTATTTTTCTTCCAAAGGCTTGGAGACCCAGGTCATCATGGATCTTAGCTCTTTGCCCACCTTTTCTATCTTGTGTTCGGCGCCCAGCCTTTCCAAAGCTTTGAATTGAGGCCTACCGGCCAGGCTCTCCAGTATCCATTCACGAGCGAATTGTCCGTTGCGGATCTCGGAAAGGATTTTCTTCATTTCGGCTCGGACATTATCATTAACGATGCGCGGTCCTCTGGTCAAATCTCCATACTCCGCAGTATTGCTTACGGAATATCTCATTCTCTCGATACCGCCCTCGTATATCAAATCGACTATCAACTTCAATTCATGTAGACACTCGAAGTAGGCGATTTCAGGTTGATAACCCGCTTCCACCAGAGTGTCGAAACCCGCCTGCACCAACGCGGTAACTCCGCCACAGAGTACTGCCTGCTCACCGAAAAGATCGGTTTCCGTTTCTTCCGCGAAGGTAGTTTCTATGACGCCCGCTCTGGTTGCGCCCAAAGCGCTCGCGTATGCCATCCCGATTTGTCTGCACCGGCCTGTGGCATCTTGGTGCACCGCCAAGAGGGCGGGAACACCCATGCCGGATCTGTACATTCTTCTGACCAAATGCCCCGGCCCTTTGGGCGCTACCATAAAGACGTCGGTGTCTTGGGAGGGGGTTATCTGCCCGAAATGAATGTTGAATCCATGAGCGAAGGCTAACGCCTTGCCGCCTTCCAGGAAAGGCTCAATTTTTTCCCGGTAAAGGGCTCCTTGGATTTCATCAGGCACGAGGATCATAATTACGTGAGCCTTGCGCACGGCCTGATCTACTTCCAGAACTTCCAGCCCGTCTTCAATAACTTTGTTCCATCTGTGGCTGCTTCGCTGTAGACCCACAACCACGTGGACGCCGGAGTCCTTAAGGTTGAGGGCGTGAGCGTGACCCTGGCTTCCGTAGCCTATTATCGCAACAGTTTTATTGGCGAGAGCAGCGGGGTCGGCATCTTTGTCATAGAATATTTTTGCCAAAATAACACTCCAAAATTGAAAATATACCCATGATATAGAGCAAAAATTGTATCAAAAAGCGTCCCGGGCTTCAACACAAACTGAACAATGATTGCATCTATTGACATGTGGACAGAGAATTGCCTGTAATAACGGCATATTTAATTTGTGGCTATCGTGCTGCGGCCATCGCTGTGAAAAGCGAACTAATCACCGTAGCGATCCTTGAATATAGATCAGGCATTCCAAATGCAAGATTTCGCGATTTCGGCAACGCATTCTTGTAGCCTGCCGTGAGGTTCGCGAATCGCATAGTTCGACGTCTCTTAGGGACTGAAGCCACTCGCTCAGCCGCATCCTACAGAGACACGCGACCGTATTTCTGAAAACTACCGGTATGGTCCTCACGCGTTGAAAATTGAGGGGATTTCCATGGGCGCAAAGCCGAAGAATGTCATTGCAAGGGTGGGAGTCGCGGCAATCTCGTGGGCCACACAGGATGAGATTGCTTCGTGGCTTCTCTCCTCGCAATGACATGTTGGCGGGCGGGCATTATCCAAAGATAGTTGAAATACTCCGCGAATCTGGAGGTAGAACCCCAAAACCTACGATTCCCATACGGTTCTCCTGGTCTCTTTTGACCGTCGCCTCTCAGGCGCAGTTCAGGCAGTTGGGCGGAGTTTCTCCCCGAAGCCCTGCCATAAGGTTTCCCGCGGCCATCTGCGCCATCTTTGTCCGCGTCTCAAGGGTCCCGCTTCCCACATGGGGCATTAGAACAACATTGGGCAAGTCGGCCAATCCGGGGGTGAGGGCCGGTTCGTTCTCGGTACACGTCCAGGCCAGCGCCGGCGATCTTTCCCGACTTCAACGCCTCAACCAAAGCTTGTTCGTCCACCACAGGGCCCCGAGCCGCATTAATCAGAAAAGCTGTGGGTTTCATCAGTTCAAACTCCAGCTTGCCGATTAAATGCCGAGTCTCAGGGGTGAGCGGGCAATGCAACGAGACAAAATCGGATTCTTTAAGAAGAGTCTTGAGGTCAACGTATCTTATATTGAGCGCTTTTTCTTCGGCCTCGGAAAGCCGGCGCCGATTGTGGTATAAAACGGTCATATCAAATCCCTGAGCCCGCTTGGAGACCGCTTTACCAATTCCTCCCAGTCCGACAATTCCCAAGGTCTTCCCGGTAACTTCAGTTCCTAGGAATAACAATGGGGCCAGGTACTTGAACTCGCCGGAACGAACCCGCTTATCACCTTCCACAATCCTTCTCGCCGCAGCGAGCAACAAGGAAAAGGCCAAGTCCGCTGTCGCGTCTGCCAGGACCCCAGGTGTGTTTGAAACTTTTATACCCCTTCGCGTGGCAGCGGGAATATCTATGTTGTCGAATCCCACTGCGAAGTTGGCGACCATTTTAAGGTTGTGGGCCCTATCAAAGACTTCTTGATTGATCTTGTCGGTGAGCATACTGATGACGCCGTCTTTGTCCGAGATTTTCTCCAGAAGTTCCTCTCTCGGCATTGGGCTGTCTTCCGACCGCATGGTTACTTCATGCTCCTTGCGGATTGCGGCCACGACATCTTCCGGTAACCGAGCTGTGATCAATACTTTCATGTTTTAATCCTCGTTCGCTGCTTGTTGTAATTGGGACGAAAACATTAAAAAAATACGATAGTACTGTAAACTCGACAAATTGATGTTAGGCGCTTTCGAAATTCATCCTAGGAGAAAGGTCTATGTCATTAATGAACGAGTTCCGGCGTTTCGTGAAAGATAGGAATCGTCTTTTTTGCGTAACGCCACTCATAATGATTGGGATTCTAGCTTCCATCCTTCTCGGGATCTTTTATTGGGAACGTATTCGCGTTATTTACTGCTCCCTTATTATGTGGGCTGGGTGATTCTGAACCCCTGGTCCAAGTTATGGACCGTTCCCCAAGCAGACAATTTGAAACACTATTCAGGCTGCGAAGAGCTCCTCTCCTTCAAGTCCGAGTCTCCGTGGGCCAGCCTATGGGCGAGAAACTCGGTCAAGACCGCGAGGCCGTGCGTGGGCATATAATTACTTGCCGAAACATCGAAGAGAATTTTGCCGTACGATGGAAATTCTTCGTCCCCTTGCCAGTTTATGAGGGCAACCGGCAATCTCGGGAAAAACTTGAAGACATAGCCTTCATCTCCCAGATTCAGAGGCTTTCCTCCCCATTGTAACACCCTGGAAAGCCGCTTTTCGCGTTCGAGACCAAAGAATATCCGTAACAGCCTGTCCGTGGTTTTTGCGAAATGAGCTCCCAGGACGGCGCCATGCTGCAACGATCTACAATCAATCCATTTCCCCATCACCCGGACCGCAGTCCCCTGGTTTTCGGCGGCAGTTAGCAGATGCTGGAGAACCAGGACTTTCATAGGCAGCGTGTCGACCAGCATGTGCTCTCCCTTAATGCGATATGGAAGGAATTCCAGGACAAACCAACTGTGAAGAAAGGGAATGAGAATCCTGGGAACCCCGTCGCTTTTATAAACAGATTCCGACGTCTCGGCCAAAGTGATGGGGTCGATGCGCTTTATGGCTTGCAGTAATTGATCATGAGACCTCTGAAGTTCGCTCACATTGGCGCCGCTGATGGCCCGTTCCAGCCACATGGCGTATTCGTCGGGGGGACCTGCCACTTTGCCTCCTGATTATCTTGATTGACTCCGCGCCGTCGCTCGGAGAAATCTTTCCGGCGCTCCACGCGTTTCTTCGGTCATTTTCCCGTCTGCCGAACCGTTGAACACCAGTTGAAAGGCTTAGCATAAGTCCGGCTTTGTCTCAAGAAAGTCCTGCGCTCCATTGAGCGAGGCCACTCCAAACAATGGACCTCGGTGTCCCTAATGAGGCCGGAGCGTATGGGAATATAGGACGCGCCGCGCTGAAATGTCTGCTGATTGGAAAGCACATCAAGAAAAAGGTTGAGACATTTGGGATGGTTTCAAATTTTTATTCAATAACTTTGGGTGATTAACGCAAAACATTAAAGTAGTGGAATTACAAGAAGTTTTAGGCGTAATGTGTTGACAGCACCAATGGTCTTATGTTACGATTAGTTATAAGATTAACATCAGACATTGTATTAGCATTAAACGAGTCATCGTTTCTCTTGGGCCGTCTTCTATCTATTTTTGTATGACTTTTGCTGTTGAGCAGCGCCGAAGTCGAGCCCTTCATTTTGCTTTTTAATTTTGTCCTTCCCGCTATGTCGGGAGGTTAAGAGGATTGGGTATGGTTAAATCTATAGCTGCGGCTTGTATAATAGTCGTGTGTCTAATTGGAGATTCCCGTGGGGACTCCCATAACTTCCCTGACTTATTGTTTAATTCTGTGCCTAGAAGCCTAGGTTGTGCGCTGGCGAATTCAAAAGTATCGTTGGGTGTGAAGAAATTCATAAATAGTTTTACCTCCTACCAATTTCCAAACCCTTTCCAGCCGGATCAAGATCCCTTGAGCCGGCTGGAATTCCCCATCGACCAGTGGTTCGTGGGGCTCTCGACAAAATATGATTCCCGGTTATGGGCTCTAAATGGCTCGGCTTGGATGAACTTCACTAGGGAAAGCTCACGGAAATTCCAGGACAGCGATTGGGATGACGAGACCGACCCCGGGCAGAAGACTATTTTTTCGGAGTCCTCCTGCAGGCTTAATCGAGGAGTATTGTGTGATGTCGGACTTGCCGTTGCGATCCCATATATGGCGCAAAGCCCGCTTCGTCCGGTGGTAGGGTACCGCTACCAGGAGTTTTGTTTCACCACTCACGATGGAGTTCAAGAAGTCCTTGGCGGCCATACCATGGAACTACCCGGAGACGGCATACAATTCAAGCAGATATTTAACCACGCCTATGTGGGGTTTAGTTTCAACAGGGCAGTAAATCTCGGCGATCTCAGGAGTTTTCTTCCCAGGGTGTGCCTGGATCTTCAGGCCGACTACGCTTGGATCACCGCCAGAAACGAAGACTTGCATCTCTTGAGGGCGGGGAACCGGACCACCGTGGATACGACCAGCGGCCATTGCTGGCACCTATTTGCAGCCGCCGGCATATTCCGTTCAAACTGCGTAACTGCGCGCGATAGAGACGGATTTCAAACGCCTCCTCACTTACGGCTCTCACCAGCTCCACAACGATTTATTCACCATGCGCTTTTCTTTCGACGGCTCAAAAGTGTGGTCGGACCAGGCCTCAATCTCGGCTGTTGGGACTTGGCTGTTCTAATCGGACGCAATCCCAACCGCAGTGGCTTAGGAGTCCCGGCGTGGTGTTCGTCCACCCTTTGGTGGGCCAAACGCCGCGACTTCCAATGGGCTTTTCGCTAATACGGTTCCCTGCGAAATCTCGGAGGATCGATTCCCTGCCGAACGCCGGGTCAACAGGAACCGAGCCGAACCGCCGAGTTGCCGTCCCATCCTACTGAACGCTTTTCTCTATTACCCAACCAACTCTTCAAAACGGCGCCTAATCGGCGCTTCTCGTTGGTCTTTCAAATGCATCAGGTCGGCCGGCCTTTGAGAAACGCTATTTTTCGTGAGTCGGGTTATCTCGACCCATCAATATTTTGACGGTTTGCCTCGAATCAATTAGAATTGAACTATGAAGAGTATGTGGCGCCGACACGGGTATTCGGCAAGTTGTTTTCCCTAGAGCGGGCGCCACGAGCAACGGTGGGGATTCGGAAATGAGAAGACACGCCTATTTGTGGGTAATAGTCGTTTGTGGTTTGCTTTGGCCGTCCTTTGCCTTAGGCTGGAGCGCCAAGGTGGTTAAGATTATTAGTCCCCACGAATTTATGGTCCGGCAGCAAAATGGCAGTCAGGAGCAAATCCGGCTCTACGGTATTGACGCTCCGCAACCGCCGCAGGTTTTTGGTTCCGAAGCTCAGCAATACGTCTCGGCAAGGGCGTTGGGCAAGATCGTCGAAGTTCAGCCGCTTGTAAGGGATCAATTCGATAGGCTTATTGCATACGTATACATAGACGGGCAGTCTCTAACCGAAGATCTATTGCGGGGAGGGTACGCTTGGTGGTACCAGAAAGGTACGTTCCATGGGAACTTGGGCTGGCCAAGTTCGAGGAAGAGGCAAGAAAGGCCAAGTTGGGACTATGGGCTGATCCAGCGCCCGTCCCCCCGTGGGAGTTCCGCGACTTTAAACCCATAGGCGAAACTCCCGCTCCTCAAACGCCTTATACCATTGGTAGAAAGGGCAGCGTCAGGGAGAGGATAATTCAGGACATAGGGCCTTCAAAAAGGGTTCTTGGAAATCGTGGATCCGTGTTGGGGGAAATCAGGAGGTCCGTCGTGCCCGCCACCACAACGCCGGAACCGCCGCGTCTCCCTGATGTCGAAAGCCTTTCCCGTTCTATCAACCGCATTTTCCGAAAAGACAGGGTTCGCGCGACTCCATGAATTCGGGCGGCCACAACGAAGCGTGAAAATGACCGTATGGAATTGGCGTTGACGACCATGGGCTGCTCCCATAGCCGGACGAGGAGACTCCCACTTCCGGGCCCCACTGGGGACTTTGGGATGCGAAATAACCTCATCGACCGCCGAGACGCCATTATTAGTCGTTCCCGCGCAACCGGGAACCCAGGTCTTTATCTATTCCGACGTTTACTGGACCCCCGCTTTCGCGCTGGCGACGTTGCGTTACGATACCATTGTCAACCTTTTCCTTAAGGCGCCGGCATTGCCGCTTCGAGGGAGGGAAGTCCAAGCCGTCGCAACGCTATCATGTATGGAATTTTTTCAAGTGAGGTCTGGACGGAAACTTCTTTCAAGAAGTTTCTCTTCGGGGAGATTTTCAGCAGGAAGGGGTTCCGTGGGGTCCCTCCGGAGGCTCCTACTCTTCGTGATTCCTCCGAGTTGGATGTGAGGCTTCTTCGCATTGAAACAGAGGAAGGGCGTCAAGCGGGCAAACACCCTTGAAGCACATCCTGTGCACAGGGCTGGGGCCGAATTTCGCCAGAGCCTCCCTGTGAGACTTCGTGGGGTAGCCCTTATGAACGTCAAACCCATATTGCGGAAACTGCTCGTGCAGCTCCTGCATTATTCGGTCCCGGGTTACCTTGGCCACTATTCCTGCCGCCGCTACTGAGAAACTCAAACGATCCCCTTTGACTATGGATTTCTGGGGGATTTCCACTTTTAGCTTCATTTTACCGTCTATCAAAAGGTAATCGGGTAGGGGGGTAAGCTGAAAAGCGGCCTGTTTCATGGCTTCGAGGGTGGCCTGGTAAATGTTGATTTCGTCGATTATTTGAGGAGAGACAATTCCAATTCCGACGCCGGCAGCGCGGGCCACGATTTCAGGATACAATCGTTCCCTCTGCAGACCGCTCAACAATTTGGAATCATTTATCGTAGGTATGTGAAACGTAGGTCCGAGAACAACCGCAGCCGCTACTACAGGCCCTGCCAGAGGTCCTCTCCCCGCTTCGTCGATCCCGGCTATTCTGGAGGCTCCGGTATTTGCGGCTTCCTCTTCAAATCGGTACGACGGGGAGAGATCCTCTTTCGATTTCCCTGGTCTGGGCACTGGTACCACCGCCGATCATCGAATTATTGGCACCGGCCGGCTTGGGAGATTTGCAGCGGCGCGCTTTGACCTACACCGGCCCGGGCTATCTAAGCGTGATCCGGCCTGTAGACCCGCTCTTTGATTCTGGCGGCTTTACCCCTGAGCTTTCTGAGGTAATATATCTTGGATCTGCGGACACGGCCTCGGTTCACCACTTCGATCTTATCAATGAGGGGGGAATGCATCGGAAACACTCTCTCCACACCGATGCCGTAGGATACCTTCCTCACTGTGAAGCTCGTTCCGGCGCCTTTCCAGCTTATTCCGATCACAGCGCCTTCGAAGACCTGGATTCTCTCGCGGGAGCCTTCTACGATTCGGACATGCACTTTCAGGGTGTCACCGGGTCTGAACGCCGGAATATCCATGCGCATCTGTTCTTTATGGATCTGGTCAATAACATTCATTTCTTGATCTCCACCTCTGAGATATTCATTTCAGACCGGATTTCCGCGAGGAGTCTTTCCTCTTCAGGTTCCAGCTTTCGATCCAAAAGATCCGGTCTCCTGGCGAGAGTACGCCTCATCGCCTGTTTTTTTCTCCACAGCCGGATCTTTGAGTGATGTCCTTCGAGTAATACGGCAGGAACTTCGAGGCCTTCAAAAACCCTTGGTCTAGTGTATTGAGGATATTCCAGGAGCCCTTCGTAAAATGACTCGCCCTCCACGTGGCTATCAGCCCCCAACACTCCGGGAATCAACCTTACCACCGCGTCGATTAATACCATTGCGGCAGTTTCCCCACCAGAGAGCACGTAGTCTCCGACGGAAATTTCTTCGTCTACGAACAGCCTTATCCGCTCGTCAAGGCCCTCGTAACGGCCACACACAATCACAATTTCTTCCAGCTGAGCAAATTGCTCAGCCGTTTTCTGGTCAAAAGTTTTTCCTTGCGGGGTCATGAGGACTACTCTAGGTAGCCTCATAGCGCTTTTCAAATGCTTCACGCCGAGGACCACGGGTTCCGGCTTCATGACCATCCCGGTTCCGCCACCGTAAGGGTAGTCATCCGTGGTGCGATGCTTGTCGTGGGTGAAATCCCTGAGATCCACAGTCTCAACCCTCAGGAGCTGGGCCTGAGTGGCTCGGGCGGGATTACCGTAAGCCAAAAACGAATCAAAGATACTGGGGAAGACCGTAAGGACCCTGATGTCAAGCATCGGGAATCAGTCCTTCCAAGGGATCCACCAACATCGCGCCGGATTCAATATTTATGTCCAGAACCACGTCATCGATCATGGGTAGCAGTATCTCACCGTAGGCGCCCTGAACATGTAACACATCATTCGCGCCGGTAGGGGTGAGTGCGGTCACTGTTCCCAAGTCGCGGCCATCTACGGTTGAGACATTCAAACCGATAAGCTCAAACCAATAGTATTCGTCCTCCGCTTTAGGCGGAAGATTACTCGAATTCGTTTTTACAAGACGGCCACGAAGCTCCCCGGCCTTTTCAGGCGACTGGAATCCTTCCAGAGTGGCCAGGACGTTTCCCTTGTGGATCCTCATACTCAGGATTTTCACGGGAACATCGCCGAATACAAGAACATCCGATCTCTCAAATGCTTCGTAAGACTCGGTGAATGGGGAGATTAGAATCTGGCCTTTGATTCCGAAAGGCTTCACTACTCTACCGATTACTACGAGTCCTTCTTGAAACATTGGCCGGTCCGGGGAAAAATGTGGATCTCTACCCAGGGCGCTATTCAAGGATTTCCAGGACAGCTCTCTTCTTCATTTTCGTCGAGGCTGCGCTCAGAATTGTCCTCATGGCTCTGGCTGTTCGTCCTTGCTTTCCAATTACTTTCCCCAAGTCGGACTTGGCTACTTTCAATTCGATAACCGAAGTAATTTCGCCCTCGACTTCCGAAACGGCAACATCATCGGGATTGTCCACAAGCGCTTTGGCCATGTATTCTATCAATTCTTTCATTAGCTCCCACTCCTTTATCCAAAGGCTACATGGATGTGAACAACCTTAGAGTTCGGGTCTACTTTTGTTCCCCACGGGAAGTCTTGTAAATCTTTCTGACCGTATCGGTCATTTGGGCGCCCTTTGATATCCATGATTCAAGGGCTTCCAATTTTAGGTTTAGCCCGTTAATCTTGTTGCGTGGGTCATAGGTGCCGAGCACTTCGAGGAATCTGCCGTCCCTGGGGGACAGGCAATCCGTAGCGACCACGCGATAAAAGGGTTTCTTTTTTGCGCCGTATCTTGCGAGTCTGATCTTAACAGCCATATATGGATGCGCCTCCGTGCACAAGAATTCTTCTCAGTTCATAATCGAACGATATTATCGGACATTCTTATTTATGTCAAGCCCAATTCACTGCGACTGGTAGCCCCTAGCCGTAAGCGGCGCGATTGCAGGTCAATTCGCCGTATTCCCTGTGCGCAATTGCATTTGCCCTTATCTTTGTCGGCGCCGCGAAACTATCTCCCTCCTTAAAGTGAAGGCTTAGCGTAACTCAACGTTTACGCCGGCGCCTGCGCGTCTGAACAGAACTGCTTGCGGTCGCGCCAAAATGACGGCTTGCCCACAACTTCTTTACAATTTGTAAGAAATGTTGACACACTTCAGGGGGGCCGTTTTTATCACGGCCAACAAAACAATAGCAAGATCAATATTTAACTATCTTATATCATTCGATCTATTGGCACAATCATTGCTACCTTGTCGTCATGCGATTATAGCCGTTAGGAACACCCTGCTATCACGGCGCCGGCATGATTTGAAATGCCCCCACTGTGCGGCCTCGAGGGGAATCCGGATTTGCGATCGAGAGGAAATATGAATCTAAAAGCGTACACTAGCCTCCGAATCAAAATAGTGGCCATGACATTGAGTTTCTCACTGATCCCGCTGATTGCGTTGGGACTCACAATATATTACCAATTCAACAAGGCGTACGGCGCTAAGATCAAGGAAGCGGCCCGAGCCTTGGCGGAAAACGAGCGTAGCTCCATAGAGCTTTTCTTTGACGAGCGGGTGTCTCAACTCATAACCGTGGCAAACTCGCATACTCTGGATCGATTACGGGATGAAGACTATCTCAAGAAGCTATTCCTGAGTCTCCAGGCTCGATCAAAATCATTTATTGATTTGGGAGTGATAGATGAGGATGGTAACCATCTCGCGTATGTGGGGCCCCATTATGAGCGTCTCAAATCAGTGAATTATTCCAAGGCGGAGTGGTTCGCCGCTGTGATGTCCTCGGGAATTTACGTCAGCGACATTTTCTTGGGTTTCAGAAAGACGCCCCATTTTATTATTGCGGTGACCCGATTGGAAGGAAACAAGACCTGGATACTCAGGGCCACAATAAACTCGGATATTATTGATAGAATTGTCCGTAAAGCGCAGGTAGGGAAGGCGAGCGACGCTTACATTGTCAATAATCATAATCTGCTCCAGACCACTCCCCGTTTTGGCGGCAACCTTCTAGAGCCGCCACCGGGGCCCGACTTTTCTCACGCTAGAGGGGCCGGTGTTGAGGAGGTCAGTCGTGGCTCCGAGCAGATTCTCTATGCGACCAGCCAGTTTTCTAACCCCAAGTGGGTTCTGGTGGTTAAAGAGGACGCTCGGGAAGAAATGACCCCGCTGTTTGAGGCCCGACATACCGGCTTCCTGGTGTTGGCCTGCGGAATATTCCTGATGGTGTCCGGTACAATTTTCACCACGCGATCCATGACAAGTGAGCTACTTCGGATGGAAGTGGAAAAGGCCAAGAGTGATGATCTGTTGGTCCAATCGAGCAAAATGGCCGCATTGGGCAAAATGGCCGCGGGGATTGCGCACGAGATCAATAATCCCCTTGCGATAATAGGAGAAAAAGCAGGCTGGATGAGAGATCTGTTGGATAAGAAGGATATTGCCGGTAGTGAAAACTGGCAGGAATTCGAGGATTGCATCAAGAAAATAGAGCGTCAGGTTGACCGTTCGAGGACGATCACCCACCGCCTCCTGCGCTTCGGGCGCAGAATGGAGCCCACCCAAGAGTTGGTAGACGTCAACGCCATTTTGTCGGAAACTATCACTTTCCTGGAAAACGAGGCCCACTACCGGGAGATTGAAATCCACACTCACTACGATGACAAGTTGCCGAGGCTCACAACGGATTCCACGCAACTTCAACAAGTATTTCTCAATATCATCAACAATGGAATTGACGCGGTGGGAAGATCAGGAGATATAAATATAACGACCGGTTTTATTCAGAACGGCCATCCTGAGGTGAAAATAGACATCGCTGACAACGGACCAGGTATTCCCAAAGACGTCCTGGCTCGAATCTTTGAGCCGTTTTATACGACCAAGAGCGCCAGCGAAGGGACAGGGCTTGGTCTTTCAATAAGCTACAGCATTATGGAAAAGCTGGGGGGCCGCATCGTTGTGGAGAGTGAAGAAGGGAAGGGCACCACGTTTCACATATTTGTTCCGGCCAAGTAGATTGGTCCATGGAATTTGAATATCCGGCAGGAGGAGAATCTATGGAAAAATTCAGAGTCCTGATAGTCGATGACGAGGTGGATTTTGTCGAGACAATTGTGAAGCGATTGAAAGACCGAGAGTTGGATGTCGCCGGCGTGAACAGCGGCAAAGCGGCGTTGGAAATTGTTGATACCCGTGATTTCGATGTGGTGGTCTTGGACGTAAAAATGCCCGGCATGGACGGGATAGAGACTTTGCGCCAATTGAAGAAGAAGAAACCTTCGTTGGAAGTTATCATGTTGACCGGCCACGGGTCGGTGGAATCGGGAATTCAGGGCCTGCAACTTGGGGCCTATAACTATGTTATGAAACCGGTCCCATTGAACGACCTCCTCAAACAGATGTGCCAGGCTTACGAACGGAAATGCATCGAAGAGGAACGCGGCAAACAAAAGTAATTGAGACAACGGTTCGCTCCGCGCCGACCGATATCTACTCCATTGGATTGTCCGGCTGGACGCTATGAAAACCGATTTTAGGGCTTTCTGGTTCCCTCCTAGAGTGAAGTGGTACCTTTCCAGCATACTTATCGTAGCCGCTGCTACTGCGATCAGTTACACATCCGACGAAGTATTCGTATTGGGAATCGTGCTGCTGGCAGTGCTATCGGTATTGCACACTCGACAATTCCTGGATCGCTGCGACCAGGCCACGGAACAGGTGAAGCGTCTGGATCAGGAGTTGTGCAGGTCGCAGAATTTGTCCAATCTTGATGAGCTCTCCGCGGGCATTGCGCACGAAATTAATAATCCTTTGGGTATAATTGCCCAGGAGACCCAATGGCTTCAGCATATTCTGAAGAGTGAGGCGATTAGGCATACGAACGAAGTGGAAGACCTGTCCGATTCCCTGAGAGAGATCGCTTCGCAGGTTCAAAGGTGCAAAGAGATCGTCCACAAATTGCTGGACCTGGCCAGAGAAATGGAGCCCGTCATACAGTGCGTGGACGTCAACGAGCTGATTTCCAGCCTGGCCACAGTGGTTCAGAGTCAAGCTCGGGACAGGAGCATCAGAATAACCAAGACCCTACAGGCGGACCTACCTTTGATCTATACCGATCCACCGCTCCTGCGTCAGGTGGTCCTGAATCTGATCGTGAACGCGGTCCATGCGGTGGAGCACGATGGGTACATCAATGTCGCCACTGAGCGCCGCGGCGATGAAGTGGAAATCACCGTTGAAGACAGCGGGTGCGGAATCCCGAAGGAAAATTTGAATAAAATATTTACGCCGTTCTTTTCCACGAAGCCCCAGGGTAAGGGCACAGGTCTCGGCCTGGCCATATGCCGAGGAATTATCGAGAGGCTCGGAGGACACATTTCCGTTACCAGCGAAGTAGGAGAATGCACTATATTCACGATCCATCTTCCGCTGGTTCGTGAGCGATAAAGGAGAACAATTCGCATGGCGCAACTGCCCAAAGTCCTAATAGTGGATGACGAAGAGAGATTCAGAAAAACCATGTGCAAGTTGCTGACTGTGGAAGGAATGGAAGCGACAACCGCAGGTTCCGGTCAAGAAGCGCTGGAAAAGCTGAAAGGCGGCGTCTACGATGTCATTGTTTTGGATGTGCGGATGCCTGAGATGACAGGGGTGCAGGCGCTTGCGGAAATTAGGAAAATAGACCCGGAAGTGGAAGTGATCATCATGACAGGTTACGCTTCCGTGGACACAGCAAAAGAAATAATGAAACTGGGCGCTTACGATTATCTGTTGAAGCCCTATGAGAAACAGGAATTGATGGATAGAATCGAAGCCGCGTTTGACAGGAAGCTTGCCCGCAAGAAGTTGAACGTCGACAAATAGATTTTTCGTAAGCGTTCACCGGGAGGGAACTTTTTGTGGAATGGACTCTATCTCTTGCTCCTCAAACTGAGCCGCTGCGATTACGGATTGACAGTGAGCCAACACACACTGACCCGGCGAAGCAGGGTCAGTGTGTTGATCCCATGCTGCGGAGTAAATGAAATAATCCGTTGTGGAAGAAAGTTTCCTCCCGGACCCTCCTTCAAAAAACTCTCACAATTACGGCAACATCTTAGCCTCCTACCGATGGACAATGGCGAGGCCTATGATCCCAGGGCGCTGAAAATTCTCCTTGAAAAAAGGCTAAAACCATTTAACCGAATTATTTATTAGGAGTTTTTGGGGAAGGGTCTGGACCCCCGTGTCCGTGGGGTTGCAAAAAGGGATTTCCCGGTGAACCATTACGATTTTGCCGTTCCCGGAGAGGGTTAACTGCCTCAAGAGCCTTGATGGACCGTCACAAAGAACCTGCCTAAATTCATATAGGGGAAACGACTGTAGGTCCGGCGCCTCATAGTCGAGGCTTTCCGGATGTGTTTGTCTGAGTCTGAAATGTAGCCGCCGCCCGGTTGTCTCTATCTCAGAAACCACACGGCATTGACGGCTAATAGCTGGAGGAAATCCTTGTAGGGCAGGTGCCCCATGCCAAGGTCCCTTGCCCATCCGTTCCAATCTTCTTCTCTCGAATCAAGCAACTTCGCTGATTCTTCGAGCAACTCATGGAACCGCTCCGGATCCACCGCCAATCCCAGAAAACCGTTTGATATCTCCTGTACGTCTGCAAGTCCTTCTTGAACACGACGTCTCAAAGCGCACGGTATGGAGAATACCTTCTTCCTGAAAAATACTCTGCACGATTCGCCCCCGTTTGGAAGGCATGTGACAGCCCGTTCACTCCGCAATTCCATAGCTGAAATCGCGATTTGAATCCTCTGAACAGAATCCAAACCCATCTTACCCTCTGTGGTCAAAGTAACCGTAATTCGGCGCTTGAAGCGATTTTTTCCATTATACATACATTATAATTTGATGAGACCTAATAATCCAGTGGGATCTGGGTCTCTTTGATCACACGAAGCGTGGAGCCGGTTCGGATCAGGATTTCCAGCTTGCCCGGTTCCCAAAAAAAGCCGGAAAAGCCCCTCAACAAGTAACCGCCTTCCTAGCGAATAAGCTGATTTCCACCTGTCCGAATGATTCCCTATACGCTTAATTAATTGTCATTGAAGTCGGAAATAAGTTAGCATGACGCAATATGCATCATACCATCGGGATTTTTGCTGGATAATGTTGGATAAAATCCAAGGCGTCACGGTGTTCCATGACTACAGATGGCGGTAAAGAAGGCCCGCTTGCGGAATCTGCCCGGACAGATGAGGCGCGCACGGGCGCAACGAAGGACAAAAATGGGACGCTCGGAAACAGCTCTGTGACGTCGGATGACGATATAGGCAAAGCCCGGCCCACGAATGAAGGCGGATGGTCTGAAGATCTGTTCCGCATGATGGCGGGCGTCTTGCCGGTAATGTTGTGGATGTCCGACGTGGGTGCCGGATGCGTATATTTCAACAACCAATGGTTGGAATTCACGGGGCGCGCTCTGGAGCAAGAAGCCGGCTACGGGTGGACAGAGAGGGTCCATCCCGAAGATATTCGCCTTTGCATGGACATATATGGAGCGGCATTCGCAAATCAAGAAAAATTCAGCATCGAGTATCGACTTAGGCGAGCGGACGGAGCGTACCGTTGGATCTTGGACTCAGGAGCGCCCAGATTCTCGGCTACGGGCCAATTTGAAGGATATATAGGATACGCTATAGATATCACGGACCGGAAGAACACTGAGGAGCGGCTTAAGTCATCGTTGAAGGAAAAGGAGGCGCTCCTCAGGGAGATTCATCATCGCGTGAAGAATAACCTCCAAATCATGTATAGTCTGTTGAATTTGCAATCAAAAAAGATTCAGGATGCGGACCAGCTCCAGCGATTCAGGGAAGCCCAAAACAGGATTCGCACGATGGCGCTGATCCACGAGAAAATATACCAAGCGGAAAACCTGGTTCTGGTTGACGTTAGAGAATACGTGAAATCCGTCGCGCATGCGTTGCTCCATTCGTACGCCGGAGCGATAGGCCAAATCTCCATAATTTCGGAAATGGAAGACGTGGCCTTTGGAATGGACACCGCCACCCCTTTGGGTTTGATCATAACTGAGCTGGTCTCCAATTGTCTGAAGCACGCTTTCCCCGAGAAAAGGTCCGGAAGCATTGTCCTCAAACTGAGTCAAAAGGGAGAGGACCGTTATGAGCTCATAGTTCAAGACAACGGCGTAGGCTTTCGGGAAGACGTTGTCCCGGCCAAGACTGAGACTCTCGGTCTCGAATTGGTGGCCACGTTAGTGGAGCAGATAAGCGGGAGCATGGAAATAGTGAAACGACAAGGAACTCAAGTGAAAATAAGTTTTTCTGAGATAAGAAGGCGGAAATTATAAACGAATCTGTAAAAATATATTGCTTATGTAAGATTTGTTCGTTTTTCTCGAATATATATTAGTCGAAAGGAATCATAACCGTTAGAGCGCCACCCCTGTGCGAGTCGTTAATCGGAGAAGCGAGGTAAATATTATGAAAATTTTCCAAATAGGATGCCGACTTCCTTTGTTGATCGCCTGTGTTTTGTTTGCGGCAGCAGCGGATCAGTCACTGGCTCAGACCGAAGATCCCTCGGCTACTGTCCGATCCGTCCAAGGCGCGCCCACCATGAGTGGCGGACTGGATCAGAATCTTCCGCCGCTGGCGGTAGGATTGACTCTTCGAGCCTGGGAGGTTGCCCGCACCAATCAAGCCGACAAAATTTACCTGCAGCTGAACACGGGCCCTGGACTCGCTGTGGGGGAATATTCTTCGTTCTTTCTATCATCTAAACAGGACCCGTCAGGGACCGTTGCTGAAATCCAGATCACGGAAGGCTCCTTGCGGTTCGCTGGCATGCCGGGGCCTCAACCTTATTCGGTGGTGACTCCAATAGCCTCTATTTCTCCGGAGGACCCTTCAGTCCCATTTGATTTTGTTGTTGAAGCGCCGACCCCGACAACGACAGTGGTAACGGTCTTAGACGGTCGTGTCAGGGTGGAAAATCTCAGTGTAAACGGCGTCTCCCAATCCATTTCTTCATGTCGGGTAGCTTACCTGGAAGACGGCAAGACGACGATAGATGTCGGCTCAGCGCCGGCTGATGACGTGAGCCGTCTAATCGCCCTGACCACAATTCCGGGAACTATGCCTGAAAATACCGAAGCATGC
>CAVVHK010000133.1:0-15322 GCA_963747865.1 uncultured delta proteobacterium
CGCCGTGAGAGAATACCGACACACCTATTCCAAAAGACCTCAAAACCAGCTTGGACGCACCATTTCTGAATTTGATCATTTTTCTTGGGGACCATTTGGGGACCTTTTTCACTGGTGAAACATGATTTTCCAGGAAAAAGGTCCCCAAGAGGGTCCCCGAGATTTGATTCCCTTTTCATACTCGCTCCCGGTCCCCCATGAATTTTCACAGGAGGACTACTTTGAAAATGACAAACCGTACTGGCCCCTTTCCTGTCGGGTCTTTTTCCTACGATCCGTTTGACAGGACGTTAGTGATCGAGGAGCGTGAACTGGCCAACTTAATGTGCGAACTGTGTAGGCATGGTGAAATCCAGCCGGTACGCCGGCTCCTTGATGCAGGCGCCGACGTCAATGCCTTAGACTCGGACGGCTATTTCCCACTCTACTGGGCGGCTGCGGAAGGTAACCTAACGGTCCTGCGACTGCTCCTGGAATCGGGCGCAAGCATAGGACAAGCCTCCCGACCGGAAGAATTTACGGCTTTGCACGCTGCAGCCTGTCACGGGCGTTTGTCTATAGTTCAAGCCCTTATAGATGCCCGGGCCGAGGTCAATCGCCTAAGCCGATCCGGCTCCACGCCGGCGATGATGGCAGCAGGCGGGGCACACGTTGACGTAATACGCGCCCTTATCGCCGCAGGGGCAGACCTTAACATCCAAGACCGAATCCAAGCAAACACGCTGCTTATCCACGCCTGTGCAACGGGCAAATGTGAGATCGTCAAGCTAGCCCTGGAAGCTAAGGTGAACACTGCTCAGAGAATGAAGAATGGTTTGAACGCTCTGGACATAGCTTGCCATAACGGACAGCTTGACGCAGTGCGAATTCTGCTGGCGCATGATGCTGATGTCCACAATCCTCTCGAGTTCGCGAGCGTGGGAGGTCACATCGAGATTTGTCGACTACTGCTCGACAATGGATTCGATATAGAGACCGAAACAGACGATGGAATCAGTCCTCTGGCTGCAGCAGCAGACATGGGGCGTCCGGACATTATTGAACTCCTGATTTCCGCCGGAGCCGAAGCGCAATTCGACCGAGAAGCGCTGATCCGAGCCTCCGCATCAGGACACACAGTGATCGTCCAGAAACTCCTGCGTGCTGGGGCCAACCCCGATATGAAGGCCCTAATGCGCGCCTCCGAAGAGGGACACATCGAGATTGTAAGAGTCCTCTTGGATGCCGGCGCAGACCCCGTCAAGAAAACCAAGCAGGGACACTCCGCCCTTGGTCGAGCTGCGGCTCGCGGTCTCAATGACATCGTGGAAATCCTTGCGCAAGGATCAAATGGCGCTCTCGGCGACAACCGCTGCCTCAGCCATAGATCGTATATGAATCTCGATGGGACCACTCACGGTAGAGGCAAATCATCATGCCGAAATTGTTAAGTGGTTTCGGGGATACGTTTTCGCTGATATTGAAAGGAGCATTGTCTATGGGAACTCTGAGAAGCTTGTACGGAAGGGCTGCGAGAGCGTCGCCAAGAAATCGGGATGCAACTGATCAGGGCTTTGCAAGAGGAAGATATCGTCGCGGCCGCTGTGTTGCTCAGTCAAGGCGCGGACCTCCGAGTGGCCAACGACAACGGAGAGGCCGCCCTCATGTACGTGTCCTTCTATGGCCACAGTAGTGTTGTGAAGATACTAGTGGATCATAGCGCAGACATGAACTTCTCCAATTACGATGGAACGACAGCTCTCAGAGCGGCTACAGAAAACGAACACACGGATGTCGTAGAGTTTCTTCTCAGCCAAGGCGCTCTCCGATAGATAAGGACGGCGGGATTGAAACCTCCTTATTGTGTGCCTGCTACGGGAGAAATCTGGAAACCGTAAAGTTCATGCTGAGATATGGCGATGATTTTCGAAGCATGGACCTCGATGGAAGGAGGCCGCCGATGAAGGATAACGAGTATGGACGCGAGGAGATCGGACACATGCCTATGGAGGCTGAGGCTTGATCCGGGGGGTCACGAGCGTGATGGCTTCCATGGCTCATATTTGGTCAATTTCATGCAAATTGTCGCCACATGGTTGATCTAAGGAAATTCATGTCCCTATCCTCTATTCCGTGATGAATTTCTCCGTAATTTTAAAAAGATATGTGGGGGGAGACGCCTTGCCGGCGAACCATAAGGGCGCAATCGTCCGCACTCCTAAGGAACCACGGCAATGGAATGAAGGTTCGAGAATAGGCCCCGAGCTGAGAAAAGTGGTTGCGATTGCGGGTGACACGGGACGACGCAGCAAGGGCGGCGCCCATGCAAGCCCCAGACCCCACATCAGGCGTGGTCATTTTCGCTCATCCCGCATAGGTCCGGGCAGACTCGGCAGGCGTTCCGTGTGGATACCGCCGGTCCGAGTGAACTGCCGGTTCGGCGAACCCATACCAGTCGAGAGACGTGTTACGGAACAATGATAGGGATAGCTAATGACACCATGTCGTTTCTTAGGTTCCAGAGCACGAGAGGCTGATCGTTGGCGAACTGATGGAAGTAAAGAAATTCGCCCATCGAACAAAATGGGCCGGGCGGGAGATCATCATGGGATCACCGAGAGGAATACAAAAGGAAGCGAAGATTGGAAGCCCTGAAGAACAGCAGTTTGCGCTAAGCAGCCGCTGCAGCTTAGGAGACCAGCATTGCCGTAGTCCGGCTCCGGTCCCATTTTTCTCTCCCTGGATGGTCGGGGCACAAGTCGGGCATTGCCCGTAAAGCAGCCGAGAACAGGCTGATCTAAATACAAAAGGAGTTTGAGAGAAATGCGAAGAAAAACTACAACAGCCGGAATCACCGATTCTATATCGGAAGAGGGCGAGGAAAATCCACGTCCGGAGACTTTTGCAAGCTACCATAAAAAACAGCAGGCCATTGTGACGAAAGAAATCATCGAGCCGTTGGACAGAATTCGGCGTGCCGTGCTGAGTCTAGAGGATTACGGTATTTCGTTGGAAAGAGACGCCCGTTCATCCCTGGTGGACCTAGCGCTTATGTTCACGTTGGGGGATACCCTGAAAATAACCGGCAACTATCTTTGCGATCAGTACGACAACTTGAAGACCTACGATTCACACTCCACGCAGTTCTCTGACGATACAATCGACTTCATGAAGAAAAAGCTTGCGGCGAAGTCGGACCAAGACTTGAAATGAAACTTTTATCATGATCGATGCTCCGTCATGGGAGAGGCGCACTATGCTGCTTCTTCTGTCGCTCACCTCAGCTTGAAAGAAATAGCAGGCGGAAAATCCGGTGTCGGCGCGGGAGTGGATTTTGGGATAATACCTGCAGCTCCCCCGATCACGGACTCTTGAAAAAGATCCGCTTCTTTGGCCCACTTTCAACCGCGCCGATTTGAGTAATCAGCTTGCGGGCGTGTCATAAATGCAGCTAAAGCGGAGACAGCACCTGTTTTCGACAACCAGTGTGGGGCTGCATAGTCGAGGCGGGTTTTCTGCTTCTTGGCCCTTCGGCGCCGTCGCGAGGGACAACGGCGGTCTTATGAACCTCCTTACATTCCGGAGGAGAATCTATTATGACAACGGAAAGTCATCCAGTCATGGTCCACATCAACGGTAAAAAGTTTCATTTGTGGACAAATCCCGTCCCATCCGACTTCAGTTCCATACCTGAACGGCTCAGATTCACGGCGGATCGAACGACCCAGACCATATACGTCTGGGACTATTCCTGCGCCATGTACACGGACATGTCGAAGTATCTCGGCTTGCGTGATCCATATTCCTCTCCGGACTTTCTCAAGGGCGCAGCAAAAAGGGCAAATGATGGACTATACTGGATGGTGGAATCTCATTTTCCCCAGTCCTTCAAGCGAAATCGACTGCCAAGGGAAGAGCGCAGTATTTTGGAAAACCTGTTGAATCAGGACTGGTCTTGGCTCGATAGTCATGTGGAGGTTACGGAGTGGTTAGGGGGTTACCAAAAGGCAATGGGCATATGAGTGCAAATTCTGTCAGCTATACCGACTGATCAGGAGCCGGTTTGTGGTAGTTTTATAATGCGTTTCCTTAAGTAAACTCGTAGGTGGCCACTATTGTCAATACCATACACGAAACGAACTGATACTGCGTACGTGGGGATTCGATCGCCTCTCATCGTCCGGAATGCAACTTCCATTGCTTGCTCTGACGTTCACCGCTGGGCAAATTATGTCAATGATTGAGCTGAATTGGAGGTGAGCGCTGTGATCGCGAAGTGTTCTTTCTTTCTTGCAGTTGCGTTCCACGGTTTATCAACCGTTTTGACAATAACAACAGCGAGGGCATTGAATCCGCAGCCGTTACCTCCGGGAATAAGACAGGGCATTAGGCAGTATGTCGGAGGAATCAACCAGTCGCAGAATAATCCGCCGACGAGACCGGCGGTGAGCCGACCACACAAGTACCTGAAGACCAAGAATTATTTTCCGCCGGATCCAATATTTCAACAACATTGAGAATTCGAGTCGGAACTAAAACGGGTGGTCGGAGAAGTTCACCGGACTTTTCCCACCCATCCCCTCTTAAGACAAATTTGCCTGAGGTTATGTAGCCGATCTTTGAGCCGCCAAGCGCATTACTCCACGACTGGAGAATGTTTGTTCGCTGGAAAGTAGATCCACTTGTGCGAGCGACGATGAAAGTGGAGATAAAACTATGCAGCCCCATGCAGATTTGTGTGGCACACCCCGAAATGGATAGGCCCTCTTGACATTGAACCTCTCAGCGTCGTACGGTCCTCAAACTACAAATCCGCTATCGGACTCGAAAAAGAGGGGCTCCTGACAATGTCCACCCTGCTTAGCGTCGAAAAACGTAAGGTATTCTCGGTTCACTATGAAGAACAATTTCGGATATGCGAGGATGCGCTCCTATCTTTGGGACTCCAAGTAACCGAGAAGGATAAGCCTTCTCGGTTACTTGAGGCTCGAAAACCCTGTATCTGGCCACTTATCTAAAGGTGACTTCTCAAAATCTCCGGGTTAGACGTTCGTTGGATAGCCAGAGATCTGCTCATTTCAGAACGCTTTCCTGAGTTGCGACAAATTGCCGCGTGAGGGTAGATTGTGGAGATTTTTTCTTTGGAGCGCAAATAAAGCGCGACAAAAGGCCAAGAATATTCTTTGAATTCATTATGAAATCCCCACAAAAGACAACAAATTTACAAGGGAAGATAGCTCGTGGGAAATAAGAGTCCGCACGATCTCCATGGCTATTGTCATCAATAGATGTCTTTGACCAACCTCGTGCAAGGCGCCTATGGAGTTCCAGTCAAGCCCCAAAGCTATTCTTAACGTAGCCAGGAAGAGACATATCACGCCCAGCAATAGGCAACGCTATGATGCGCTCACATCATTCGACGAGTAACTGATTGATTGACGAAATACGTTCGCCCAAATTCATGTGGGCTCCTTTCTCAGCGCTAGCCGCCAAATCAGGAACACCTTCACTATTTTGGAGGAATCGTCAGTTCCACATTTCGGCTGCCCGATTCCTCCGTCGGCCTCTACCGATAGTCGTGCGCTTTGGCCATCGCCTCCTCCTTGATCGCCTGCTCTTCCGCCGTCAATTGCTCCGGCCCCAGTTTGTAAGTCACCTTGTCGATCATGCCAGTGAACCGGAAGGGCAGCTTGTAGTCCTCCTCTACCGGCGTACGGGTATCGAGCCCGATGTCCAGCGACTCGTCGAGGGACATGAGGAAGGGGATGGTGTGCTCCATTTTCCGGCTCGCCAGAACCCTGCCGTCGACTGAGAGCGTTCCGGTTCCGCCCTTTCCGAAGCCCGGCCCTTCGTACTTGAAGTCGAAGACGATGGTGTGCTTGCCCGGTTTAAGTGAGCGGCCCACCCAATCTTTGGCGCCGACGCCGCCTTCCCAGCGGTAACGCTTCAGGTTGAGCAGGTTATAGACGAAAACCGGCTTGCCCTTTAGCAGGTAGAGCCCGTACCCGCCGAAGCGTCCGCCCATAGTGGCGATCATACCCTCCGTTCCTTCCTTTGGGACCGTAATCTCAGCGGTGATCGTGTAATCTCGGTTCAGCAGGCTGGGAGCATTGCCGACGGGTATCCCGACGTTTTCACCCTGGTAGGTGAACGTGGTGCGTCCGGCCGTGCCGCTTGGGCGCGGCGTGATGATGCGCGGCAGTATAGAGTTGTCCAAGGGAAAAACCTGATTCTTGTTCGCCTCCGTCACGAACAGAGCCTGCATTTCCTTCAGCTTGTCGGGGGTTTTTGCCGCCAGGTCGTTGTACTGGGAAAAATCTTCGGCGATATTGTAGAGTTCCCACTTGTAGTCCATGACGTCCGGCATCTTGGCTTTGCCGACCAGCCATGGTGGTTCTGGAGGTGTCGTGCAGGCATACCAGCCGTCGTGGTAGATGCCGCGGTTGGCGAACATCTCGAAGTACTGGGTCTGGCGTTTGGATGGGGCGTCGGCGTTCGACTTGTCGAACGTGTACGCCATGCTGACGCCTTCTATAGGCTTTTGCTTGATTCCGTCCACCATCTCCGGCGCTTGGATTCCCGCCGCTTCCAGGATCGTCGGCACTATGTCGATGACGTGATGGAACTGATGGCGGATGCCGCCTGTGTCGTTGATGTGACCGGGCCATGAAATCGCCATGCCTTGCCGTGTGCCGCCGAAATGCGACGCCACCTGCTTCACCCACTTGAATGGGGTATCGAACGCCCAGGCCCACGGGACCGCCATGTGAGGATACGTCTTGTCTGAACCCCATGATTCATAGTACCCGCAGGTACTCGACCTCGGGCAGTTCCAGGATGCCGTTATAGACGGTCATGGTGTTCGGGGTGCCCATCATAGATCCTTCGGAGCTGGTTCCGTTATCTCCGTTGATGTAAATGATCAACGTGTTGTCCAGCTTGCCCATGTCCTCCACAGCCTGGATCACACGGCCGATCTCGTGGTCCACATATGCGGTATACGCAGCGAAGACTTCGGCCTCCCGGGCTACGATCTTCTTCTGAACCACCGATAGCGAATCCCATCGGGGCAGCGAATCGGGCCAAGGGGTAAGCCGGGTGTTCGGCGGGATCACCCCGAGCCGCTTCTGATTGGCGAAAATCTGCTCACGCAGTTTCTCCCAACCCATGTCGAACTTTCCCTTAAACTTGTCGATCCATTCCTTGGTCGGCTGATGCGGCGAGTGCGTGGCGCCGGGCACATCAGTACACTAAAAACGGCTTGTCTGGAGCCGACGCGTTCAGCTCCTTCATATACCGGATGGCGTCGTCCGCCATGTCGGTGACAAGGTTGTAGCCCGGCTTGCCGATCCACGGATACACCGGAGTGTGATCGCGGAAGAGGTAGGGAGTCCACTGGTCGGACTCGCCGCCCATGAAGCCATAGAAATACTGGAAGCCCATGCCGCTCGGCCATTGATCGAAGGGACCGGCTACGCTGTAAAGATATGAGGGGGTGTTGTGGTTCTTACCGAACCAAGAGGTGGCGTAGCCGTTGTCGCTGAGAATGCGGCCTATAGTGGCGTTCTCGGGACCAATGATGGAGTCATAGCCTGGGTAGCCGGTGGCCATTTCGCTGATCGTTCCGAAGCCCACCGCGTGATGGTTGCGGCCGGTGATCAGAGCGGCCCGGGTAGGTGAGCACAGCGCCGTCGAGTGAAACTCAGTGTACCGTAGGCCGTTGTTGGCGATGCGGTCGAGCGCCGGTGTCGGGATCACGCCGCCGAAAGTGCTGGGCACGCCATAACCTGAATCGTCGGTCATGATCAAGATGACGTTGGGCGCGCCCTTTGGCGGCACGACGGTGGGGGGCCACCATGGCTTCGAGTCCTTGGCTTCTTCGTTGATCACGCCTTCAAACTTCGGCGGCGGTGGTGGGAGTTGCTTCCCGTCTATGGTGGTGGTTGCGCTGGGCGATCCGGGCGCACCTGTAACCTGTTGAGCCGGTCCAACGCAAGGCAAAACAGTGATGATGCAGGCCAAGATGATGGGTAGCCAAAATTGCGTCCTCATTGGTTTCCTCCTAAAAATTTCCGGCAAAGAAATATCCCCATTGAGGTAAACGAACCCATGCCGATAAACGGACTCGTTCCGCTTGAAGCCGTGTTAGTCCGGGGTAACTGGGCGCGTCCTTTTCGGAACAATGGTTGTTCACTTGATCCTGGAAAAGAACACATCGAATATCTGTCCTATAGCGGCCTGAAAGTAGATCCCTTTTAGTTGATCGGTTTGAGGATCATAGGCCAGAGTGTATGTACATCCGGGGTAGCCGACGTCACGTAATTCGATGAAAACCTTGGCCTCTGAACCTTCTTTTGAGGCCTCCGCTTTAGAAACCTTAATGGAATTTGGATTGTAATATGCCGCATCGATTTTTCCGGTAGAGTCAACATCCTTGATGTCCAGGATATAGCCGCCGTCCGGACGCCGCCAACGGCCTTTCAGGAATGCAAATGCGGGAATCGTATTACTGTTGGAGTCAGAGCTTTGCGCCAGAACAACAAGGGGGTGGGGTTGAGAGATGGCGTATAAATGTTCGCTGAAAAAGTGCGACAGAAACAGGGCCACCAAAGCAACAGCGAAGAAAAGCGCATGCCTCTGGGTCGGAATTTTTTCCATTGGAGCTTACCCCCGGCTCATTTGAGAGACCAAAATGGATTCAGAAGAGGTCATCAGTGGTTGCAGCCGTACAAATTGTATCTGCAATTGGAGTCCCATAGCTTCAGTATTCCCCGGATACCTAAAGCTCCACGGACAAGCCGATCACAAGACCAAAACTTGCCAAAGTCTTTACAAATTTGAAACACAGCCCATTTTATTTGCCCGAGATTTGAATTTACCTCATTTAGATCGAATCCTTCAAACTTTTTTTCCGTATCGGGCGCCTTCGCATAGTTAGAGGTTGCAGGGCGCCGAACGTCGTGAGAACATAGGGCGCTCACAGAAAATATAGTGTTTTGTCTTGCGGCGATTCCGGGCGAGCCGTTATTTCTGGGGTCTGAAGCGTGTTCCTTGCGACAGGGCAAGCTTCAATCCACCTGATGTTGAGTCTTGTCGATCAAGCAAATCGATCACATTTCCGGGGCCAGCTAGAGGAATACTTCTTCCGAGGGCGGTTACGGGGAGCAAAAGGCCGGCGAGCTTGGATATTTTCAGCAAGTCGGCTACTCTTCAATTCACCAACAGTAATGTGGAAAGTTGGTTTATACAAACCGGAATAGGATTAGGACCGGCGCTGTTTGGTTTGTACTGGGACCATTTTGCGTTCACCCTTGGTGAAGCCCAGAACCTGTCCGGTCCCAAGCAGCCCAACCCGACATTAAGAGGAGACATACTCACCCGGACTTTCGCTCCTTTCTTCGGGGTAGTCCTGCCATCGGGCGGAGCCATGCTAACGGTCACTTACAGCCCGTGGGCCTATTCCAATACCGCTCTTTCCATAACCAGCTCTCAAGGCCTTCAGTCCCAGCTTCGCTACACATGGCAGAAGCCGGGAGACCTGGTAAACGCCATGCTGCAATACAATACCCCGATTTCCTCTTCGACGTCCTTTGGCCTGTGGTGCAACTATAGTTGGATGAGGCTAAGTCAAGACGCGGATTTGGATTTTGAAAACATACCGATCCCTCTCCTTTCTCGCAGCAGGACCGTCACTCCTACTATGACAAAGTATATCGTGGGCGGCGGTGTAACCTTGGGGGTCAACTTCTAATTTCTTGGATTCAGGTGAAAATCAAGTTTTGCAGGTTCGACTCAGGTCATATAACCTAATGACTCCCCTTGCACTATAATTAATATGCTGTTCCAAATGACATTTCTTCTATTCAACTGGGCTAATGCGAAAGGGAGAGACCTCGGAATTGACTGATTCACGCCATATGCCGGGAACTAAGGATTCTGGAAAGCGACCCTGACCGCCTCCGATCCATGACCAACTCCCCATACCTCAGAATTACCTGCAATTGAGCGAAGTAGTATAAACGGTCGAGTGATGGACCTCATGGTCCAAGAGCTCTTCAAGAGCCTTCTTGACGCGGTCGGCGACGCAGATCTCGCCGTTGGAAGCAGGCTCAAGAAATGGATCGAGAAAACCGGCCTCCCGGTCGTTGCTCATATAGGCTCAGCGTCTCATTCCGAAATCATCTCTTTCTATCGCATTCGGACCGAATGTGTTGTATTGGGAGATCAAGTTGGCGTGGTAGAAACAGAAACGTCCGCGTCAATAACGATTTCTCTGGCCGGGCGTGGATCTACCAATGCGTTCCAAATGACCAACCATCTACGATGATCCCTTCCTTTCGTCTCCTTGAGGCCCAAGGGCACCTCATTTTCGAAAGATGGAGTTTCGCCGAAGTCACCGTGCCCATGATTTTCTTCCTCGCTAGACTACGTGGGAAAGCATATAGCACATTCAAAACTGAATCGCGAAGTGGTATAAAAACGACATAACGCAGAAGCGATACACACATCTGAAAGAAAGATTGTCCGGCCGGTGAAAATTGGCAGGAGGCGAATGGCAGGAGGGCATGGTCGGAGCCGCTCTTGAATTCGGTCGATCAGCTCAGCTGAAGAGCTTTCACGAAATTCCGAGCCGGCTTGCTTGGAGCTGCCGCAGGGATAGATTCGGTACGTGGCTCATCCAAACTTTTGTCATCGGCTTGGGGAAAGTTTGTCTTCCGTGACCGCTATTTCTCTCGCCTGAACGGTCTCTAATCCTCCGCGACTTTATTCCACATAGGAAAAATGTTCACTCCGTCCATAAATCAAGTAAGATTCTCCGAAGAAAGTGTCCCACTTATGGGACACTTTTTCACCATAAGGCAAATTTGCCTTGAGGCCACATCGAGAGCTATCGGCGGCCAAGATCGGCCCTCCACATTAAAAAAAGTGTTTCCCTGGACGTCAACGCTCTGAAAAGGAACTCAACTTTAGACGCGGGGATCATCAGCCTGCGGGATATAAGAGGAAACGCAAGACCTGGTGATCCCCTCTGTGTGCGCTCAAAATAGACACGCCGCTTGACATTAAGGCTCCCAGCGTCGTACGGTCTTTAAACTACAAATCCGCTATCGAACTCGAAAAAGAGGGGCTTCTGGTAATGCCGACTCTGCTCAGCGTCGAAAAACGTAAGGTATTTTCAGTTCCTTACGAAGAATTATTTCGGATATGTGAGGATGCGCTTTTATCTTTAGGACTGAAAATAACTGAGAAGAATGAATCTTCAGGAATACTCGATGCTCGTAAACCCAGTTTGTGGCCTCTTAAATCGAAGGAGGGAATCTTCTTGAAGTTTGACCTCGATACGGGAGTCACGGCAATCGCCAAGATGGACATGGCAAAGGCTATGTCATCCACATACTTCGTCTTGGACCAGTTTTTTGACGAAGTCCGGCAGCGGATCCAGGATCGCTCTTAGCTTTACTCACTTCAGTGTCAGGGCTACCGACGGGATTCCCTGCTCCCTGAAAGCCATTGCAAACGGGCGGGGTCTCTCTTCTATTTTGCGGAACACTGTTTTTGCCAGTCTTCAACTACCTGAGTCGTAGTGCGCTCCAGATTTTGGCCCCCGACTTCGTCCAAGACTCCAGCGGACCGTAACGTATCCTTGGCGTTGCTATGCGCTTCTGAAATTGTGAACATCACGTCTCTTGCGTCAAAATCGTTCTTTAAGCCGGATAGCATGTCTGTAGCGGCCAAATCAATCCACGGAGTTACCACTAGAGAGAACACAACGAGCCTAAGCGATGGTCCACGCCTATCAGCGAGCTCCACGATTTCATTACGGACTTCCTCCAAGTTGAAATAAAGCAATGAACCGTGGACACACACAACCAAGACGCCGGGAATTTCCTGACTGCCGGGGTGATGCTCTACAGAAGCGAAAGACTCACCTCCCGGAGTCCGTCCGAGCACAGATATGTGAGGATGAGAGGTCCGTCGAATAAGGATTAATAGCGAGCAGATAACCCCTATAAGAACTCCTTCCAACAGACCGAAGCCCAGCACGCCCAGCAGCACAAGTAGCGCAATGAAAAACTCGGTTTTGTCCAAACGATAGTAGCGTCTCAAGGCTCCAACATTTACCAAACCTGCTACAGCCACTAAAACGATAGCCGCGAGCACGGGTTCGGGCAGGTTGCGAAGTAGACCGCCGAGGAATATGGCCACTAACCCGACGATGCACGAGGCCACCACCAAAGACAAAGGCGTCTTTGCTCCTGCGGATTCATTGACCGCTGATTGGGACATGCCTCCACTGACCGGGTACCCTTGGCCAAACGCAGCAAAGAAATTAGCCATCCCTATGGCCACAATATCCTGATTTGCGTCGAATGTATAACCGTGCTTCTGAGCGAAGACGCGACTAACCGCCATCGTTTCCACAATCGCCAGCAGGAAACATGCTAAAGCCAAGGGTAAGAGATCATGTGGGTCATGAGGGCTGATACTCGGCATCCCGATTTTGGGTAGGCCTTCCGGGACCCTTCCTAAGACATGGAGCCCACTGCCCTTAAAGCCGCCGAATGATACGACAGCGATCGACGCCATTGCCACGATCAGTCCTATCGGTCGATGTGGATAGCGCCATGCCCCGAGAATAAGTAACGCCAAGGCTATGATTCCCACCATAACGCTTGCGTGGTTTGCTTCCGACGCATGGAATAAAAAAGGAAACAGACCGAACGAAAAAGTTATGACCTTCGGCCGGTAAGCCTAAAAGCTTGGGAAGCTGGGTTGAAGCAATTACTAGCGCCGCCCCGGCCTTATATCCGGTAAGAACTGTGTCGGACATGAAGTGGATAACAGCGCCGGCTTTGGCGATCCAGGATACAAAACAAATTATCCCGACGAATAGAGCCGTTTCCGAAGCCAGAGCGGCGTATCTCACTGGGTCGCCGCCTGCAAGACCTCCAAGAGTATTAGCTAGGAGCAGAGAAACTGCCGATGTGACGGCTATGGCGGTATGCCGTGAGGTGCAAAAAGGCGCAAATCCGAGTCCCGCGAAGATGCACGAGTAAAGACCGGATTGCGGCGGCAGTCCCGCTAAAGAGGAGTATGCGATACCAACGGGGATAAGATATGCGGCTAGAGTGGCCCCGGCGATAACGTCTCTCTGAAGATATCGGAGCTCATAGGATCGTAGCCACTCCCAACAAGGCAGGAAGCACGACAGGGGATATACATGGTTGTTCATGTGGTATTGGTCTTTCAATCTGATATGGGTGAGTCCAGCGGCCCCTCTTAAATTGACTTGTTGCGAAAACGGGAACCGCCGGTGTCGGCATCCGCGACCGTGCGTCACGGTCTATATGGTCGGCTCTATCATTCCAGATGACTTCTCTTCCCCGTTGTCGGGAATGATTATAAGACTTCGGATTCAGCTACACCATCACAAATTAACTTTTTCCCCGTTAAAGCGCAATGCCACTTCATGGTTCAAAAAGTATTGGCCGATTGCCGGCCTTAAACCTATGTGGGCTCCCTGGTTTTACAGATGCGTCTTTTCAACCCAGATCATGTCCTCTTCTCTTGCGCCCGAGCCTGGTTTCCGTTATTCTCCGTCGCCTCAAATAATCAACCTGGAGAAATCGTAATGGGTTTGATGTCCCGTTCCGCTTCTATAATGAGATATCGTGTAAAAGGAGCGATTGAGGGCTCGTTTTGGGACACCGTTGAGACCGGTGTAAGAAACGGATCTTTTAAGCCCGTAGAATCTACCGTGATGAGATAGGCTTAGGATGGACTTCTCTTGAAGACTTTACTGACTTTGAATTTAGAGGGTCTTCATACGTTCGTGGAAATTACGTGGCTCTGAGCCTACACTTTGACACCGCAAGAGCGCCGTCTCGCGTGTTGGAAATGGAATTCAAGAAAGAAAGCCGGAAGGTTATGGATCAGCTTGGAACCAAGAGGCTTTCGTCGGGACAACGCCGAGAACTTAAGGAGCGTCTGAAGGAATCCTTGAAACAGAAAGTATTCCCGTCGATACAGACTTTCGACCTGATTTGGGACACGGCCAAGTCCTTGGTTTATTTCGGCTCCCATTCAGTGAAAGCGCGGGAACGTATGGAGGAGCATTTCAAGAAATCTTTCGGGCTATCATTGCTGCCCCTACTGGCTTTCATCCGCGGCCGGGAATTGTTGATCACTGACGCCGAAAAGGAAGCTCTGGAGCAGCTCAAACCCTGCTCAATGATGCCATGACAACACGGAGTCTACTGACCGCGATATTTTCAGCTACGCTCGCAATGACATTTCCGAGCGTCTTTGCAACGCATCCAATGAAAAATCAATCTCATGATCCGGCGCTTGTAGCTAAATTGACGCCGGCGCCTCCCGTTAGCCGTGGCATGGAGGGTGAACGCCCGACGTTTGCCGGTTCAGCCATGACAAAAGCGAGTAACTCATAGGAATTACAATGGACTTCTTGGATATACTTAGAGAAAAGGCTTTTCTTGGTCGGGAATTCTTGACCTGGCTATGGTTCAAATCGGACCAAACGGGCGGACAAATAGAGACGATAGACGGCAAGACCGTTGATGTGTTCTTTTTGGATAGGATGACCCTTGATCTGCCGGACACTGAGTCCCCTCAAACGGCCACTTTCAAAGGTGAACAGTCCGAACTGAGGGAGGGATTAGCCTGCTTAAGGGAGGGCAAGAAGATTGAAGAGGCCCGCATTTCCCTGAAAAGTGGCGAAAACGAATTCGTCATGACAATCAAAGGAACATGGTTTTCTTTCGGCGGTTTCAAAACTCCGCCGGTTTTCCCTCAAACGAGTCGTCCGAGGATGAGGATCCTGAGGGCGCTTTCCTGGAGAAAGTCTACCTCTTGGAAGAAGGTATGGACGCTGTCGACGCACTCTTTGGTCGCTTCCTCCAACTACGTATATCCTCAGACTGGGAGCCTGAACTGGCTCAACTCAGGCTTTGGGTTAACGAGCATATGCTGGATTTGCCAAATGCCTTAAGTAGTAAGAAGATGGGATGATTACTTGGATCGGGAACCCTGGCAATCACAGAAGTCAGGGGATCTCGATCGCTGAGCTCAGGGTTATGACCAGTTAGTAATGCAGCGAGCGGGAACAGACTTGTCGGCCCAGAATCTACAAAGAAACCTGCAGAGGCTCCGTGAGCGGGTTGTCAGGGTTCTGTGGAGGCGCTAATTGCCCTTTGCAGAAAAACTGTTGTACATCGTTCTGATGAAGCTTAACCTCGTCACTTCCCAGGGAGCCGGCCATGGGGGAACATTGTCTCGGTCACTGATTGCCCCTTCCACTCTGATGGCTTGAGACCGCTCGCTC
>CAVVHK010000134.1:0-88771 GCA_963747865.1 uncultured delta proteobacterium
TCCTCGCTATTGTGTGTGGGTAACGGAAAGGTCTAGCTTTCCGGCAATGAGGTAGACGATAGTGATCAGATTTCTGGTTGACCGATAACCTCTGGCTTTCGCCTTGGCGGCCTGTATCAGGCTGTTGATACCTTCGATCACCCCGTTGGTGATGCCCGACTCGAACCAACCGAGGACCTCCGTTCCAGTGTCGTTTGATAGTCCGAGCCGCTTGGATCATCGGTTGGAGACGGCTGTGCGTGGCCCAGAAGTACCAGCGCTTTAAGAAATCTTCTGCTTGCTTCGGGCTGTTCATACAGCTGCTGAAAGGTGAGCTTGATCTGATAGCCCTTGGCTGTCTTGAGATTCAGCTTAGGCACGTTAAGGGCTTCAATGACGGCTTGCTGATTGACCGTCAAGTTCCGAGGGGTCTTCAGCCATGCGAAACGGGTCTTCTTGAGTTCCGGTCGTGTCTTCTGCTCCATGCGACGGACCTCGTCCAGTGCTTCGTTGATGACCTTCAGGATGTGGAACTTGTCAAAGGTTATCGTAAGATTCTCGAACGTGTCCTCAATGCCGCGGATAAACGCCGGGGACATGTCGCAACAAGCCTGTTTTATGTTCCCGGCATCGCCCCCGTGAGCCTGCAGATCTTCTTTGAACGCAGTCAACGTTGCGGCGTCTTCTCCTGGGGTGGCGAAGAGGACCTTCGACTTGTCCATGACCACGAACACCGTGATGTAGTTATGGCCCCGTTTGCTGGAAGTCTCGTCCATCCCGACCGTGCAGACGCAGGAGTAGTCCTGCTCGGTTCGGGCTTCTTCCACGTAGTGGTGGAGGATTCGCCAAATACGGGTGTCGTGTTCCCCAACGAGTCGGGCGATGGCATTGACCGGCATCTCCTTGGCCATGGCCATGATGAAAGCCTCAAAGAGCAGCGTGAACCCGCTGCCCTCTCTCGCCCACGCCAGCGGCACCTGTCTTATCCCACAGTCCGGACACTCCACCCGAGGGGTTCGGACGTGGAGGTAGGTGACGTGCTGGAAGAAATTCAGATGTCGCCAGACCTTATTCAGCGTATCATAGGCTTTACAACCTGGACGTCCGCATTCGGGACAAGCGAACTGGCCACCCCTGGAAAAATCGATATAGATATCGAGCTGTTTCTGCTCAGGGTCGAATTTGCAACGCTCCGCCAGCCAAGGCGGAAACAAACCAAGGGCCATCTGAAAAAGGTCGGTGTCTTGCATGGGGGCGTCCTCCTGGACACGAATCCATATCAAGAGATGACCTCTCGTGCTATACACTACAAAATTACGTTACCCACACACAATCGCGAAGAGCCAAATGTTAAGTGTTTGCGACAGGCTTCTAGGCCCAAAACCTTCTGATCACATCCGCTTCCTTCTTGGCGCGCTCGTATCCGCTCCTCATTGCAGGCTCGATCTGTTTGGGATCCAGCAGACTTATGCCCGGAGGAGTGCCTGCCACGATCAGCAGCGCCTTAGTCCCGGTGGACTCAAGGGCCTTGACTTCCTCGTGAACGTTGTGAGGGATGCCGGTCAGCTTTATGCCGGTCACACCATCGGTCAGAGCGATAACGATAGCGCGTTTGGACCCAGCCACGACGTCGCAGTGAGAGGTCGTCGCTGCGATGCCGCCGTCCATGCAGTAGCGCTGACCCAACAGGGTCGGGCCAATGTTCCCAGGCAGCGACGAACTGGCCGCCGCTCCATGCGCCAGAGGGATGTTATTCTTGCGTGCAACAGCCTGTCCCACGATAAGACGTTCTCCGGTATAGCAGTCGTTCGCAGTTGTGTACATCTTAGCCACAGGCCAGTCGCTCTTACTATCGCCCGTCAAGAGAGCGGCCAGTCGCTCCACTTTCACGCCGTTTAGCCTGTTATCTGCGGCCAGGGAGGCATGTCCGATCGCCCGGATGGACGATGCGCTGCCATCCTTGACCCCCATATTCACTTCCTGGGCACGCTTCTGGCTGATGTTGGGGCTGGTCACTGGAGCGAGGTCGGCAAACAGTTTGGGGAAGTGTCCGAGAACTCAAACTCCTTGCGAATTCGTTGAAAGTGACCCGAGGTCAAGCTGCTCCCCATGTAGGAGCCTGCCGAGGTGCCGACCACCATCTCGGACAGCGCGTTCATGTCAATGCCCGCTTCGAAAAGACCGTGGAAGAATCCGCAATACCAGGCTACGTAGAACTCTCCGCCACCACCCAGCACCAACGTCCGGTCTAGGCCCTTTGCGAGTTCTGAGACAGTTGGCTTTGCTGGTACGGGCCTGGCAAGGCCATCGTCACCGAAAAGTTTATCAGAGATGGCGCGGGCCATCACGTCAGGGTCGTAATCAGAACCGGCGGCGGCAGAGTGCGGCCAGGCGATGCTTGCGGTTGCAGCACCTGCGACTGCGAAGGACGACGCCTTAAGAAAATTGCGACGTGTGTACTGGCCCATGAATGAATTCCTCCTGATTGGAAAACGGCTATGAAATCGAGTTATGCTTTTGCGACATCTCCACCCGAATTCTGCGCCGGTCATGCCGTCTTGGCAGCCTTGAGGGCGCAGGAGATAGCTCCGGTGACCCCGAAAAGTTCCCTGTGTGGAGTCCCACACGACCTGACGCAGTCAAAACCGTCGTCACGGTGCCGACAAAAGTGTATTTTTCTCCTTCTGACCATACCGCTCCATTGTTCCACCAGTCAAGCGCAATCTTAGCCGTCAGTTACTGGATCTCGACGTATTCTGCAGATGGTCCGAAGAGAGAGGCAAGACCAGGAAATACGTCGTAAGTGGATGCGAAATAATTAGTAATTCCGGAGAGTCTAGCCGCCGACCCCGCAATTTTATCGAGTCGATACGCTCACAAGCCTATTCAGAAGGGTGGACGATCCAAGACACGTGCCCCATCAAAAGATGACCTCTCATGCTATACACTACAAAATTGCGTTACCCACACACAATAGCGAGGAGCCCATTTTATACTTTTGGCCCCAACCCGCCGCGGACTTGAACCCTGAATTCCGCGTGTTCCACTCGTATCTTCCGGCGGAGCTCGGTTGTACTGAATCGACGTGCGATCCGTCGATACCCAAATCCCGAGACATGGTCTTTGTTTACTATGTGTTGAAACACGCCTTCTTGAGAGATAGACACGCCCCCGGAGCGGATTTGAAATATCAGGAGTATTCGCTTCTGTATGACGCCGAAAAAATCAGGCTTTTGGGAAGGAACCTATCGATAAGGCTGGGTCTAAGGGCTTGTAGATAGTGGGCCCGGAAGATTCGCTTCAAGAGATATGGGCTGACACTCTGCCGGGAAGACAGTCGGGCTGTAACCCGAGGGACAGGCGATCCCAGGCTGGAGCCTGGGATCGAGAGCGAAGTTTTCTATGTGCGCAGGCTGGAAAGCCTGCGCCACATCAGACTTGGTTAATTTATCAGTATTTTCCATTTGGGTAAGACAAGGCAAGGTGTGACATAGCAATTTTGGAAGTTCTTGGAGGTCTGGAGGGGAACTTCTTTCAAGAAGTTCCCCTCCAGCGGCTATTTTCATGCGAAGTTTTGCGGCAGGTGTGAGGTTACAGTGGCACGAGAAACGTATGCTACTTTAAATCTGTTCGATTGGACCGGCGGACTAAGAAATCGCCGCAAGAATCCTTTGTGGTATCCCGAGAACGCCGTGTTCAACGGCGTAAACATGGATCTGAGCGAAGGATGCCTCAGCACTCGTCCTGGAACATCCGTGGTGAGCGAAGGCAGCCTTCCACCGGGCGAAGTCGTTTTTCTCAAGCAGGTTCGTTTTCCCACGAATGAATCCAGCTATCTCCTGGCTCAGGTCAACGAAGGGCCTCCCGAATTCACGGTATCCACCGGAGGATGCCCCGCCCGCTGGAATCATAGCATGGTGTGGGATTCCGACAGGAGCCGCCTTCTTGTATTCGGAGGTGAAAGCGCGGTTGAGCCGAATAGTCCCAACCTGAACGATCTATGGCAATGGACGGCCTTGGGTGGATGGGCGCAATTACAGCCGGCTGGAACTCCGCCTGATCCAAGGTTTGGGCACACGGCTATTTATGACGCGGTCAACCGGAGGATGGTCGTCTTCGGAGGGAATTCCGGAACGCAAGATTATGATCGGGAGGTCTTCCTTAACGATGTGTGGTCCTATGATTGTGTGGCCGACGAATGGAGCTTGTTGTCCACAACCGGCGCCCAACCGGACCCCAGAGTGTGGCCTGTGGCCGTGTACACCGGAACAGCCATGGTTATCTGGGCCGGAGCTTCCCGTGGAGGAACGGAAGACTTCGACAAGGTCGGTTACGTTTGGTCGCTTGACCTGAGCACATTGGCCTGGAGCCACACGGCGCCAGAAATTTTTCCGCCTGGCCTTCGTGTAAAATGCGGCGCCGCATATGACTCGTCCAACGATAAGATGATCATTTTCGGAGGCGCAACCGTTTTCTACGGGGACCCGATCATGTGGAGCGACACCTGGGAGTGGTCCTTCGCTTCATCGGTATGGACCCAACTGGCCGACGCTCCTAAGGACGGAATTTCCAGAGGCCCAAACAGCTCTTCAGCAGTTATACACGGCTCGAAGCTCATGAGTATGTTCGGATTGCTTTATCCGATTCCTTCGTTTCCCGGTTGGTTGATGTTTTATGATGAGGCTTCCGATTCCTGGACCGTCCCGGTGGTGGCGGGAAATTTGCCGAGCGGACGATTCGGACACGCCGGCGCAGTCTCCAGCGACGGGACAATTTACACATTTGGTGGACAAACCGTAAACGAGGGTATGGAGGGCGGGAAACTTCTCGACGAGCTACTGATCCTTGGGCCCTCAGTGTGGACTCGAACCTCCTTCGAATCCAAGTCTTCTCTGTGGGCCTGCGACACGCTCCTACCCACGGATAACGCTGTATTCACGAAGATTTATGATCTGGGCGCAGGCGCTGGAACCGTTTCCGCCGCAGTCCTCAACGACCGGTGCGTGATAACAGAGGGCAAGAACCAGCCACCGCTGGTCTGGGGCGGGGCGATGGCCGATGACGCCTCAGATTGGCTTTATCCCATGCATGCGCTTGTCACAATGGATGGGAACGCCTTCTACGACGTCTCGCCACAAGTCTTGGATAGAGATGTCACAAACGAAGCCGTCATAGGCGGGATATTGCCCTCGGGCTATATTGGCGTATGCTGTGACTCCGCCGATGTCGAAGCTTTTTACATAGAGGTGAAGACTCCCAATGACGTAAATGCGACAAGCCAACATAATCTCGATATTGACGTGCTGTTCCAGGACGACACTTATGTGGATCGGGATAATTTCAAGTATTCATGGTTTTCTCTGTCGATTGATCGGTGGGAGTCGCTCACCGGGGCTTTTGGATATCTGGAGAATCCACCATTCACCTTAAGCGGGGCCGCTGTCGATAATTCTCCTACCGGCGCCAAATTGCCGGTTGCCGGTGGAAACCCCATCAGTGGAGTGACATGTTACGGCAAAGTTTCCAATACGCAAAACTACGACGGCGTATACAGGCAGGTTACAGGCTCGGGCTCGGACAGCAACTTCTTTGGGGTCAGTCACGCGTATGTCCCGGAAACGTTGTCCCCTCCCGCGGAAGTGCGACGAATAGCTCTCAGCGACTGGGGTCGTCGCGGCACTTACGAGCCGGATATTCAGCCCAACCTTTTGGTGGTGACAAGCTCCGGAACGGCGACGGTAAAAGGCCTGGTTAATGAAGCTCCCGGGTTGTATGACGCCGCCAACACCAGAGTGGAGCTTTACAGCCCACTTGCGACCTCCGCCGTTTCCGGGATCTATGCGCTGGAAACGCGCAATGGCCGTTTGACTGTGCATCAAAATACCAGCATGTCGTTTTCCACGTCTTTGGACGTGTCCGCAAAGAGCGGTTTACCGGCTCTTTATTTCACCGGATGCAACGGTTTTTCCGTGAGACAGGTCATTTCGGGTTCCGAAATAGCAGTCAGTGGAAATTATGTGAGGATAAGCCTCAAGGCTTCCAACCTGGCCGATGCGTTTGGATCGACACTCGACAACCAAGGGGTTTGTCTCTCACACGTTTCCATAGTGGAACGCAGCGGCGAAACGGTCAACGGCACGACAACTCCCACCGAAATAACCTTTAGCGGCGGTCGGTCCGGCGTCACTATTGCAAGGGGCGAAGTCGCGGTAAGCGACCCGACGCCGTTCGTAATCAGCAGCGCAAAAAGCTACCTGCTCATAATGGATGTGGCAAAAAGCCCTCTGGTGTCCGCTCACACGAACACCAATGTCAATATGACCGGCAGAATCCTGCTCGAGCCCGCCGCCATCCCGGTAAATTATGCGCAAAAAGGATTCCTGCAGGCTTGGGCTGGTTACGGAGGTGGATATTACATCAAGCGCCTGAAATGTGGAGATGTCGCCGACGCTCCTGAAAGCTGGGACCAGCAGACCCCATTGGACTTCACCGACTGCACGTCCGCAACAGCGGGGTACCCGACCTGCGCCGGGCTGTGCAAGATCGAGGCGTCAGGTAGCCTCGCCACGCCAACCGGGACTTTTGTCGGCTTCACAAACGATATGTCCAAGGCTCAAGTCGGGTTTGCAGACGGATTCAATTCGGTTTCCGTGGCTGAGACAAAACAAGGCGCCTCCAACATCTACTATTGTGTGAGCCTTGACGAGCAACAGACGTACCGAGTTTTCAAAGCCGGAGCATGGCGATTGATCATCCGGAACATTGGCGGGGTCTGGCAGTATAACAGTAGCGCCAACAGCGCCCCGAATTGGACTCCGGCCACCAAAAACACCAAATACTACGCCTTACGCCAAGCGTTGAGCGTGACTCAAAACCGAATGACCGGCCCGGAATTGAACTCGATAACTTCGGCCCAGTGGTTGGCTCCCGGCGGTGTGGTACCGGGAGTCACTCCCTCGATTCATTTCGGCTTCGGACTGACCCCGGACGGGGCGAATCTGCCGTTCATTAACGGGTTCAAGGTGAGCCTCGTCAATTACGGGTCCACGAGCGTTGAAGGTCTCACTAGAGCCGGCTGGAGCGGAGGCGCGGGTTGGAGCGATGGGACTCAGATCAACGGCGCCAGTCTAGCGCAAACCGGCATAGTGAAGTATGACGGATCCGAGCCATTTAGAGCGCAGTATGGCACGCTGAGCCAAGTCCCCGGTTTCTGGTTCAGGTTCAAGACAAACGGAGCGTCCCCGGGAACGTCTATAACGCGGATTATGTATAAAGCGCCTTGTCAACCGCTGCAAAATATAGGAGACGGTCAGGCTGACAGCCCCATCGGGTTCGTGTTCACGCAGTCGTCCTCAGGCGCGCTAACAGACTTCACGGTTCAGGTGGCCGACAATATCGCTTCGTCCCTATCCGCCGCAAATATTCCCTTGACTTCGACAGGGCCCGATTTCCTGTATATAGGCGGAATCCTGCGTTTCAACGCCGCAGAGCTGACGCCCTTCACACCCAACACCTTCCTGGCTGCGATTTCAGCGGAGTATTGGGACGGCAAGACCTGGACCTCGACGCCGGTTAGCGATGGAACCGGACGTCAGGGTAAAACACTGGCTACACGGGGTAAGATAACGTGGGATTTGCCGGAGGACTGGAAGACATGCATCCCTTTCGACGGCTTTCTCTCAAGGGGCCATTGGATACGGCTCAGAGTGAGCGCCGATCTTGCGCCCGAGACGTCTGTTTCGGAATGCCGTTTGTTCTCCATTCCCGATCCTCTGGTTAAGCACAACTTTGTGGAAACTCTGGGTAATAGGCTGACCCTGGGCGGCAGACCCGACGCTCCGGACCAGGTGGACATTTCCAGACCCCTCGAAGAATACGGCTTCTGTGGCGCACTATCAGCGTCTTACAGAGTTGGTGGTCAGGATTCCATACAGAGCGTCATATCAGCATGGAACGGGTTGCTAATCGGCAAGCCCACAGAGTGGAGCCAAATAAAGGAACAGACAGACGGTTTCGCGGTGGAAACGGTGGAAGCGGCCCGACACACACCCATCAACGCCGGATGCATAGTCAAAGCGCCGGTGAGTGGTTTCGATGACGGGAACCGCTATGGACTCTATTTCATAAACCGTTACGGAGCCTTTGTCTCCACTGGCTTGCACGTAGATTCCATCTGGAACACTTCCAGAAGCAGATCCGTATCGGACGGCGTAAACTGGTGGAATCCGGATGCGACGCCTCATCTGGATCTGGACAATCTCCACTTGTGTCGCGGGGAATATTGGCCCAAGAGAAACTGGATCATCTGGGCGGCGCCCATGATCCCGAAAGGAGAAACGAGATGTTCGGGCAACACGGCTCTGATTGTTTATGACCTGACTCTCAGGACTTGGCTTCCGCCATTTGCGTTATCCGTGGGCTCGCTCGGCGCGGCATATGATTTCCGCCCCTCCGCCTCCGGGAGACTCGGGGATATTGAACTGTTGGCGGGTGATTACTCCGGCCGAATTCTGCGGCTATTCGGCCCGGGCCAAACTACCGACTGCGGAGCGGCGATTCCTGCCTGGATTGAAACCGGCTGGCTACATATGGGGTCCCCTGAACAGCGGAAGCTCATCCGGAGAATTAGTCTGCACGGCAAATCCAATGAGCCGATATCCGTTGAAGTGTTTGTAGACGGCAAGGAAAACAAAGCTACTGAAATTAGATTTGCCCCGCCGGATCACGCGAGTCAGCCTTCATTCGACTTATACTGCGACTCCATGAACGTTCAGGGACGGTTCTTCAAGTTGCGGATTTCAACAGGGGAAGACGCCGTAATTTACGGAATTCAGATGGAAACCGCGGCGGTAAGGAATTGGGGATAATTAGAATTGCCGACCAACCATTCAGTTTCGCGGGGGAGATCGCTTCGCTACGCTCGCAAAGACAAGTTGAAATGTCATTGCCAGGAGTGAAATCCCGCGTTCCGCGGGAAAGCAGTCTCGCCATTCGCCGCTCATAACTGAATGATTGCATTGCCGACCGCATTTTTGACGTGGACTATTCGTAGTCCTCGTCTGCGAGATTCGCGGGACGCTTAAGCACAGCCTTGCATAAATACGGTCGCAGAATTTTATGGGATGCGGCGCCTTCCACGAACCGCATCGTTCGAGGCGCCCCACCGCGACCCTCAATACCGGCGCCATAGGTAACATTTTGGCAATAGGGTCATATGGCGCCGTCGCCCCCGCGAAAGCGGGGGTCCAGAAAACATCCGAAAAGAACTGGGTTCCCGCCTTCGCGGGAACGACGGGTAATGACGTCTCCGTGGCCGATAAGGTCATTTTTCATCCTTAAGGCGCCGGCATTGACCCCGACCCTACTCATTGACGGCTGATACCGGCGGGCGCTTTGGCGGCGATGAACGGTTATCTCCGTTTTTGAGATTGCAGATTTGAAGAACGCGTCAATCCCACAGACTGATTCATAACCTTAGGAGAATGCATGCCTATTCAGTTGCAGCGAAAGCGACCTTTCACGGTTCTGGACCGGTTTCTTGCGCCGCCGGCGGAGGATATCCAACCACGCCGAGGTTTTGCGGTGGACACGCAGACCTTTGTCGCCCGCCCGGACGATGCTGAAGTCAAACGGTACCTGGACAACGACCTTGGACAACAGCGAACCATTCTCGATGAGTACGTAAAACGAGCCGCGTCCGCAGGGATCAAGCGAGGAGGTATGAATGTCGCGGGTTCTGCTCCATTGGACTCTTCCTTACGCGCCGGGGAAATTAGCGCCCTCGCGGCTGGCGCAAGCCAGGCGTTCCGGGACGCTATGGATTACGGAAAATACGTCAAATCAACGCGATACAAGCAATTCCAGGATAGGTTGAATTATCGTCGCCAAATGGACAACGACTTAAACAGCCGCCTTGCAGCAGCCCTGAAAAGTAGTAGCGTAACCTCAACCGCTAACAAATCGGTCACGTCATTTAATGCCACCGCCGCCGGTCAACCTCAATTTCAGCAATCGGCCGGATTCCTAACGCTCGGACAGAGCAACCGACCTGAGCCCGTCAGTGGCGCCAAATCAGGAACCAGCGCAGCAGCAGACGACTCGGCTGTGATGCAAAGCCTCAAAGCGCGCGAATCCGAGCTCAAACAGAAACAGATGGAGTTGGACCTGGAAACCGCCAAGCATAAGGCTCAGATGGACGACTGGCGCAATTACACGGAAAAGCAGCAAAATCAGGAGCGCCTCAACGATCAGGCCAAATGGAATCAGCTCACGGCGAAGGCCGGCCTTACCTCGACCCTTGGTAAACAGGGCGCGGGATGGACAGCTCAAGATGACATGCTCATGGACTACCTGGGGGTAAAGATGGGCTATCTGAAACCATGGGCCAGAAGCGCCGCCAAAAAGACTTTGTGACGACTGAGAATGTTTTTTGATTATGGGTTGACAAGAAAAGTTAACTATGGTCCAATGGAACCATAGAGAACATTTGTTCTGTCTAGATTCGGCTTGGGCCTAAGCGCTCCCTTTCATAAGTACGATCGCACATTGCCATAGGGGTCGACAAGGTTTCTTGGAGCCTCGCAATTCCCCCTTCACCCTGCCCTCTCCCGCCAGGGGAGAGGCTTTTAGCTCCCCTCCCTTGACGGGGAGGGACCGGGTGAAACTTGGATTCAAGTTAGAACCGGAATCCTCTGGAATCCGTGACCATATTTGAGAAATGGCATACTGAGCGCTCTATTCCAAGAATTCAGACTAGGACTTGGAGCGGATGCGCAGCCTCTAGGCGTGCGTTCCCAGACTGAAACCAGTTAACGAGACAAGAATTCCTTTGTCTATTTTTGCGCCTATCACTTAACCTTTTGGGTTAACTTTTAAGCGGTTCTTCACTTCGTAAAGGAGGTTTGTCGTCATGACTGATCAGAATTCTCGCAAACTCATAGCCAACTCGTTCGACAAGCTGCATGAGCAGTTGTCTCTTCTGCGGTCCCATGTGGAGGAGGCGGACGATCCTGTCGCCCGAGAGTTTGTGCAAGCCATGGAGTTCGGCCTTCTCTCTCCAATGCGGAAGCTCAGGCTCCACATGAATATCCCGTACGACTGGCACATTCAAAAGCCTGCGAAAAATTAGACCTGCGAAGGAGGATAACAACATGAAAAGGTCGGATATGGTTTGCTCGAAGTGCGTAAAGTTTGACGGGAATAATTGCCGTCTCGACCCGGAGGCGTACGCCATCGACCTGCCCGAATCTCATTGGTGCGCCCAAGGCCAATGGCTCCAATGGTCCGAACGTTATCACGAGATGGAACCATATTTCTGGGGCGAATGGCAGCCCGAGCCGCTGTTGAATTAGGTCCGGCCACAAGATCTTAGGAGCTTATGAAAATGCGTTGGGGAGGGCCTTATTGCAAAAAGGTCCTCCCCGAACCCCTCCCCAAAAACCCTAATTACTGCTGACCAGCTCTGGAATGGCCGGCCTTGACTTGTCACATACCAGGAATTCTTGAAGGGATGTTCAATTGAGACTTTAATCCCAAAATTTCACTCCGGGGAAATGCTGATAGAAAATGGCAAAACGTATTCTTAAAACGGGTCTTCTTAAGACGGTCGCTCAGGAAACCCAGCCGGAAACGGTTCCGGAAGATGAGTTCGGCGCTCATACCGGAGCCAGTGTGGACAAACTGATTCGCAAAGGCATAGACCCTCATTCCGCTCTTGAACTGATAGCTTCCTTGGTGCTGGAGACATCTTCAGCGTCAAAAGTGAAAATGGAGCAGATAAAGATTATGGATAAGCTATTGAATACCGCTCGCGCCATGCTCGAAACGAAACTCAAGAACGATGAAGCGGCAAGTCTGGCGTTGAAAATCAGAGATCTGGAATTCCGCATTGCCCAACTGCTTGACGAACAATGATTGAAGATGGAGTTGAAGCAGTTCACCTTTCCGAAGCCGGGGAGTGCGACAAGACGACCTTCCGGAGCTTAGGGGCTCGCCTGGTTAGGATTTCGGAGCAAGTTCGGGAAGTCGAGCGTTTAAAAGGAAACACCGATCCGGACGTGCGACGATTCGTGGAATCTCTCAAGATAATCAATAAACGCGGCGAAATGGTTCCGCTGATCATGAATCCCCCGCAGGAGATCGTTTTCAATAAGTTGATGGAATATCGAGAAAACCGCAAGCCAGCGCGGTTGATTTGCTGCAAATCCCGCCAGATGGGAATATCAACGCTGGTCGAGGCGTTCGTATTCGCTCTCATTACGCTCAATCCGAACCGATTTGCCCTTGTGGTGGCGCATTCCGTGGAAAGCTCACGGACGATATTCTCCATGACACAACGCTTCTTCCTTCAGTACACTAGAGCGAACTCAATTACGCCCGCTGTCAGCGCACGCAGGATCGAGTATCCGCGGCCCCGTTACTCACGGATGCAGATCGACACGGCCTCCAACCGGAACCTCGGTCGAGGCGGCACGCTGCATTATGTGCACGCCAGTGAGGTGGCGTTCTGGGAGCGCCCTCAGGAGCCCATGCTTGCCATCAGCCAGGCCGTGCCACTCCATTGGGACACCCTGGTTTTCTGGGAGTCCACTGCAAACGGCGCCCAAAACCTATTCCATCGCACGTGGATTGCCGCGCAACGCGGAGATTCGGATTTTGAGCCCATTTTTCTGTCGTGGAAAGGATTCCCTGAATACAGTCTTCCCGTTTTCCGAAACGAGGAACTATCTTTGAGTGCCGAAGAAAAAGACTATGCCTCAACCCATGAATTATCTCCCGAACAGACAAAGTGGGCGTGTTTCACAAAGCGCAATCAGTGCCGGAATTCGTGGGAAATGTTTCATCAGGAATATCCCGTCGTGGCTTCGTTGGCTTTCACTTTTTCAGGATTGCCCTGGTTTGAGCCACAGGTGATTCAGGAGTTGTTGGACGCTTCCGACCGGCCTTCGGCGGCCAGAGGCTCCCTCAGATTCGGCGAAGACAATTCTCCCGAATTTTTTGAACAGTCTACGGGACCGTTGCAAGTATGGAAGTTCCCGGAAGCGCATTTGACGTACAGCCTCGGTATGGATGTGGGTGAAGGGGTTGGTGGAGATTTCACAGTTATTCAGGTGATTTGTAACGAAACCACTGAAGTCGTCGCCAGATATTGTTCCAACCGTATACATGTGGAGACGGCTGGAGTGGGCGCTTACCTCCTGGGACTGTGGTACAACAGCGGCCTCTTGGGAATTGAGCGCAACGGGCCCGGGCTCGCCGTACTGGCGGTTTGCGAAAGAGGCCTATCGGATTACCCGCATATGACCGGGTACCCGAATCTTTATTATCATACGTTTACGGACCGCAGGGTTCCGGAAGAGACCCGGCGGTTAGGCTGGATCACGAACCGGATCACCAAGGAATCCATGCTGAGCCGATTATCCGAAAGTATCGCCAATAGGGGACTGATCATCTACTCGCAAAATACGCTGTTTGAGATGCAGGGGTTCTTTTGGGATGTGGAGCGCGGCGTTTTTCGGCAGAATTACAGGGCTCCAGGCGCAGGCAGCGCGCACGACGACGACATTATGGCCCTGGCCATAGCCAATGAAATGCGCAATCACGGATTCAGGAATAGGTTCTTTTCCGCAAGACTTCCAGAAGGGAACTTTTAGGAATGTACGGAGTCTTGGAACCAGACGGGACTATAGCCGTGCACGGTTCTTCATCCGTGCAAAAATTCGCGGCGATCTGCGCCGGCTTGGGATGGCCCAACGATGAACCGGGCTACTTCTGCGTGGTCGGTCGACGTGAAGACGGCCGCTACCATTGCCTTTGGGAAAAGCAGGGCAGGCTATGGGAGTTGCGGGAGACGCTCAACGCCGCGCAAAGCAGATTTCTGTTGGATTGCGTTTGGGTGGACCCAACGGACGAGCTGGGAATTTCCTACTTACGAAATCTCAATGCGTCTGGGGTCGATGCCGAGCGCCCGGGAGCCGACTCAGCTCACGTCGGCCAGATTGTCGGGCAGCCGGTGATCGCAGGCGTGAGAAAGAACGTCATGGAGAATTTCGTATGCGCTCTCGAAAAAACCAGGGAGGTCATCATGCTTGGCGCCTTATTGATCCATGAAACCAACTGCCCGAAACTGGTGTATTCTTTGAGGCGGCCCTGGAAGGACCTGCTGCAATCCCCGATAATTCGGGCATTAGTCTGCGCAATATCCGGCCTGGAATCGAGCAAAGGCTTAAGCTCCGCGGGTTCCGCAACCCAACCCTGGTATTGCAATATATCTAGAACGAAATTCTGATGCTCCAGGGTTGTAGCCATTATTTTTTTGGTATAAAAGAAGCTCCGTAGCTTCAAAATCCTTTTTGGGATTGCTATGCTAACAAGATGACAGCCTGCGGCGTCACACAAACAGATTCAAATAGGAGCACGACTGTGAGAACAGCAGAACTTGAGAGTCTTTCTTTACAACCAGCGGCGCTGATTTTAGTTCCAAGAGTCCAGGAAATACCGCTAGATCTGCTGGGATGTGCTGAAGGCGCCGATCGCGCAACTTCCGCGTCGCCTGAAATTTATCTCGCTCAGCGAAGATATGAAGAAGAAGACGCGTGGGATAAAGACGAAGATTGGGTGGATGATCCGGAGGAAGAAGAAGAAGAAGACGAGGACGATTATGACGACGCTGAGGACGAGGACTACGATGACGATTATGATGACGACGAAGAAGACGAGGACGAGGACTACGATGACGATGAGTCATCCGATGACTGGGATGACGATTACGACGAGGACGATGAAGAAGAAGAAGAGGACTAGTTTATAAGCCCCGATGCGATTTCAATTCCCTGCGACGTGAGCCGGAAAACTCCAATAGGTCCGTAGTTATAAAGAGTCTTCACTAAGGCTGCAAATCAGGCTGCGGTAATTAGAGCTTGCCCCTCCCGAACAATGGCAAGCGCATAATCTACAGGGAGGCGCCTTTTTTGTGCGATAAGCTATAGCTTTTGCTCTGTATGAGGCCGACCCCTTGACCCCGACGGTCGGGTCAGTGGCGCTGTCGATCACAAACGCTCATTGCCGCTTGCGGAGCTAAAAACATTATCGGTTGCGCAAAATGGTTCCTCCCCGGCCCTCATAAGCGCTAACTTAAGGATTCGTTATGACCCCGGCCGTCATTCCCGCGCAAGCGGGAATCCAGTGTTTTCAATACCTTCTGGCCCCCCGCTTTCGCGGGGGCGACGTAATTCTGCCGGTGTTAACTATCTGAAATCACATCCGACAAGGTCAAAAGTTAGCGCCTATGTCTTCGACCCTCCTTCAAAAGACTCCACCAATTTCTCTCGTTCCCGGACTCCCCCCAGGGAACGCATGCCGAGAGGCTCCGCCTCTCAATTTGCATGAAGTCGTTACAACAGGGCCCCTGACCGTAGCGGAAAGTACTATTTGACGCCGATTCCGGCAATTTTCTCTCCATAAGCCGAGATATTTGGGACTGGAGCCGGCATGACACGCGTTCCCGGGCTGGCGCCTGGGAACGCGCGCCGAAGCCAAATTCGCCTGAGGCGTGGACCGTACCTGGTGTCAGGTATGGGTAATAGTCAGCTTTCGGGAGAGGGAACGCCAAACAGTCGCTTCGCCATTTTGAAAGTTCTTGAAAGGAGGTCTGGAGGCCCCGCTTTTCGCGGGGTTTCAAGAAGTTTCTCTCCAGTCCCATTTTCACAGACAGGGGTATCCCGACGCCATATTACTAATTCAGACCATTCTTTTCCATTCGGTCCACGGCGCATTGGCTGCCCGGTCTGCATAGATTCGCTTGGCGTTTTGCCAGGTTCTCATGGGTGGACTCGATCTGGATGGTCGTGTGCCGAATATTAAACAACTCCTCAAGCTTTCCGTTCAGCTCGGATAATACCTTGTCGCCATCCTCCTCAGGGCTGCTGAGCACCACATGAGCTGCCAGAGCATGCTTGTCGCCGGATATGCTCCATACGTGCAGGTCGTGGACGCAGCAAACTCCGGAGTTATCGAGCATCGCCGCCTCGATGTCGCCCACTTCCAATCCTGTCGGAACACCCTCCATGAGCACGTTAACGGATTCTTTGATCAACTCCCACGAGGAAAACAGGATGAGCACGCCGACGAAAACGCTTAGCACAGGGTCCAGCCAATAAGCGCCGGTCAGTAGAATGCCTACAGCGGCGACAATTGCGCCCACGGACCCTAGAGCGTCTCCGATGACATGAATGAACGCGCTTTTGACATTGAGGTTAGCTCCCCGGCTCTTGAACAAAACCGCAGCCATAATCAGGTTCACAGCCAAGCCCACGGTGGCGACTATCATCATGCCGCCTCCGGCCACCGGCTCAGGAGCAAAGAACCGCTTCTGCGCTTCGTAAAAAATTATCGCCACAATTGCCCAGAGCGCAAGCCCGTTGATAAACGCCGCGAGGATCTCGGTCCTTCTAAAACCGAATGTGTGCTTGTCCGTCGGGCTGCGGTTACCGACCTGAATAGCGACCCATGACAACCCCAGCGCCATGACGTCGGAAAGCATGTGTCCTGCGTCGGCCAGCAACGCCAACGAATTGAATGCAAAGCCGCCAACCGCTTCGACAACCATGTATCCTGCGGTGATTATCAACGCCAGCCCGATTCGGTTTCTGGGCATGGCTATGAGCATGCCCATGTTCGTGTCCGTGATGATGATCTTCCATTGTCGTATTCCATTCGCGCCCCATTGGAACGGCAAAGCATGTTGGGTATATTTTTTCTTAAATGAACATAACTCCCGCGCATTGGCAAGGGAATGGGGGAGGAAGGAGGGATCGGGTCGGGTCGGCAGAGGTAAGATCAGCTAACGATTGATTTTCGTTGAAGTAAGACAATATAATTGTGAAATAGGGGCCTCACATGAAAATCAAATATGATAAGCGAACCGACACCCTGACTATTCTCCTCAAACCCGGAAAAGTGGCCGAGAGCGACGAGGAAAAACCGGGGATAATCCTTGATTACGACGACGACGGCGATCTTATTAGACTGGACATTCTCGATGCGTCAAGACGGGTCCCGAATCTCTTGGGAATTGAGTTCCATGTGAGTGTCTGATCAATACCTCCAATCTTAGCGCGCTGTTGTTTTTCAGATTATTTGGGACGGCTTTTCATGTGTTCACGTTATTTGGACCGAGCCGGTGTCAATACATGACCAAGCGACCAACCTTCTCGGTCATAGAAAATAGAGTTGAATGGAAAGAAGCACCTGATGCTCTTTGTCTTCCATCGTCTGAATGGGCAGGTCAGTCATGTCAATGTCAGGTATCCGATATTGCATAACAAAAATGGGATCAATCTGGCGATTACAACTTTGAACGTGGGACAGCGGCGGCGCAAACTGACGGGTGCGGCCACCCGCCGACGAATTTTCAAGAAGGATTGGGTTTGAAATTGACAGGTAGCCTTTCAGCGGATACTTTGCCTGACGGAATGCGACATGCGCTGAGAGAGCTTGGCTACGGCATAGGCGGGACTGTTATTGAAATGCGGACAAAGAAATGGCGCTCGTGGAACGGGCGAGCAAGAATATATCGTTGGAACGTAATCCCTAATAAGTTGTGATGAAGACATGAAAAAGAGCACGATGTTGAGGTGTTTCGTTGTCGCAATATTACTGTTCACTTGCCTTTCTCTACCTATGTGGTCATTTGCCCAGGATAAGAATATAGCTCTGATATATGCTTCAGCAAAAGGGAATAAGGCGGATGTGGAACGTCTACTAGGTAAGGGCGCCGATATTAATGCGAGGCTGAAACACCCAGCAGCGCTTGGAAAGGTATTGTACACACAGACCGCTGGTTGGACCGCATTAATGATGGCTTCTTATCTGCGGAACACCGAGATAGTAAAGTTGCTTCTAAATAGAGGCGCAGACGTTGATGCAAAAGGTCCAACTGGCAAGACGGCTTTGATGATAGCTGTTGAAGAAGACCATTATGATATTGTAGAGCTGCTGAGGCAGCACCGGGCCAAGGAGCCTGACAGTGACTTCTTATTAATACAGGCTGCCAGAATAGGCAACAAAGCTTCTGTGGAGCGGCTATTAGCGGAAGGCGCCGATGTTAACGCTGAGAGGTCTATTGCGATAATTCTGGCTTCTGGAAAAGGTTATCCTGAAATAGTACCGGCTTCTTCTCGACAAAGGCTCTGATATAAATGCTAGGCTTGATGGTGGTAGAACAGCATTAATGCAAGCGTCGGAAAATGGACACGCCCAAGTAGCTAAACTGTTGTTGGATAAAGGCGCCAACGTAAATGTAAGGGATATAGGTGGTGAGACGGCGTTGATTTGTGCTTCCCGGCATGGACATGTCGAAATAGTCAGGATGTTATTGGATAAGGGTGCGGATGTTAACGTAAAAGCGCTGTTCGGTTACACACCATTAAGTGTGGCTGGAGCTTTGTCTATGAACCTTGCGGCTGTTAAGGAGATAGTTGATCTACTCAAAGCTCATGGAGCGAAAGAGTAGCACCATCATATAGCCGTTTGGGAATCGCAAAAGGCCACTCTTGTTTTAGGTGATACTACGACAAACTCGGCATTTCGTCGTCTGACTTGGCCAAGCGCTATATTTCGCCGACTCGCTAACGTGTCCCGGCGGGATGTGGCGCTCCGCAACTACATAGACCCGTGTCATTCGGTCTTTTGTCAAAAGAATCTGCCCCCCTCGTCTTCGATTCTCCCAATTGAAAAAAAGCCTGAATTTCTCATGACACTAACATTGGTATGGTTTTCTCAACCCGCGCGGCTTCCACCCCTGGTGATAGCTCCGGAAGGTTTGTGAGGCCGACCTTGAGTCCCGAACCAGCCTAATCCAACTGCAGTGCACGGCGTTGGAATTTGCGGGAGAACGGCTCATGGTCAAGACCTCACATAAACGGGGGAGAGAAATTATGAAAACCCACGAGAAAGGTATCTCGAAATGGAGAGAACCGCTGGGGACTGCGACGGTGATAGCTTGGAGCCTATTGCTTGGACCGGTCGGCGCAGCTCTTATTCTCGGCGCATCGTGCGCATTCCTCTCAGACCGGCCTCAGGCTGGAGTCGCATGCGCTATGGTGGCTGCTCTGCCTGTGGCGCTCGGGGCCGTCTGGTCGGCCCTAACTTGCGCCGGCCTCATGATGGCCCGTGACCGGCTCGTCGCAGATCGGGTAGTCGGTGCTCGCGGTTCGATCAAAGAAGCTGTCCTGTTTCCAAAGTGAGAAACCAGAAGCAAGACATCCAAGGATGTCGCGTACGGGGTGTTCACCGATAACCAGCGCATCTGCGCCGCAAACGACAGGAGAAGATGTCATGAGAATAGATAAAAGTCCTGCTATTGAGGAGATTAGGCAGAGCATCAGGACGGGAAAAGTGGTCAAATTCTGCAACAATCACGGCAAGGAGATACAAGGAGTGGTGCTGAGCGCTCTATTGGATCATGAGCTGAACAGAGCTGTCGTGGTGCTTGAGGAACAAGACACCCGCATGCTCTTTTTCGCCCGATATCGACATCTAGGCCGCTGGACATGCGGTGATATCGTTAAATGGCAAGTGGAGAGAAACCAGATTGAGGAATTGCGCCGAGAAGCATCCTAGAATGTGAAATACAGTCTCTAAAGATTGCTTCAGGCCTCTGCTCCAGAGGCTTTTTTTTGTTTCCTTATGTGGATGCGCCGGACTGCACCTCGAATCATTGCTATTGTCCTAACAAAGTAGGATAGTCTGTCCGGAAGCATTGCGCAGACAGCCGTGTGCCCGTTTTCTCCTGCTGGAGTTGTTTATATTGCCCTCACTCCCACCCTTCAAACGCTATGGCTCCTGAACAGACCTCCCTTCGTCCCGCCTATCACGTTTAAACCTGGAGTTTTGACTCTTTTCGGTATATTCATAATGTGTCGGCCCATAGCTTCGAGCCGACCCGACAATGAAATCCATTGCAGCAGGAATTTCAAATGATTCTTGATTTTCAATGCAACACTACAACAACCGTTGAGCAAACGGAACCAGGCTCCTGGAAAATAGTCGCCTCAGCGGACGACAACTTTTTCGGCGTGAGAATAACCCTTGAAGTCAAGTTTCCGGCCTTGGATATACGGTCCGCGGATATTCAGGTCACCAGAGATGTTATGGGGACCACGCCCGATATGTCAGAAGCGACGAAAAAACTGATCGGTGTGAGAGTGGGGCCGGGGATGACCAAAATCGTCCGGAGCCTCCTCGGCGGAGAAGGCGGCTCGGAGCGCATTTCCGAGCTTATGCTGGAAACTATGGAAATGCTCATCAACGGCCTGACCGTAGCCGAGATGAAAAAGGCCATGCAGACCGGTGGGCAGCCCGTTTCCCTCGAAACTGACGTTCCGCGCGTCCCGTTGAACGATGTGTTGATCGGCATGGAAAAGATCAAGGAAATGGCCGCCAACCCTCGCCTGAAAAACAGTTGCGCAGCCTTTAAAGAGAACTAGAAGCTGCCGCAAGAATGAAGAGTTTTGGAAAGATTAGCCGGGGAGAGACTTTTTGCAAAAAGTCCCTCCCCGGACCCCTCCCCAAAAACTCTTAACATATTGGTCGGTTAAATGGCCGCAGCAGCACTTCCAGTGGATACTTCCGCGATGTATTCGACGAAGGCTTAACAGCGCCCCGAAGTGGCGCATTGGGACCCACCTGAAATGTTGCGCAACTGTTAGAGTTTTTTGAAGGAGGGTCCGGGAGGAAACTTTTTTGCACAAAAAAGTTTCCTCCCGGTAGACTCTTGCTCTTGCCTTCCTCCTTCCCCTACTTCAGAAGCTCCAAAAGTTGTTCTTCGTCGATCACGGCGACGCCCAACTCTCTGGCTTTGTCCAATTTTGAGCCGGGGTCTTCCCCTGCGACGACGTAGTCCGTCTTCTTGCTTACCGAGCCGCTCACTTTACCGCCTGCCGCTTCCACCAGTTTTTTGGCCTCGGGCCTGGGCAAGGAAATTCCCCCGGTGAAGACCACCGTCTTGCCGTTGAGCGCCGTACTGGAACGACTCGCCGGAGGTTCTAGAGAAACGGGTTCCACCCCCGCGTTCTTCAGGCGGTCCAGCATATCGATGTTCTTGCGCTCGTGGAAGAAAGCCGCCACGCTCTGAGACACTTCCGGGCCGATACCGGGAACTTGTTGGAGTTCCTCGGTCTTGGCCTTGGCAAGGGAATCTATGTCGTGAAAAGCGTCCATCAGCACACGGGCCACATGCTCTCCCACAAGAGGAATGCCCAGGCTGTACAGGAAGCGATCCACCGTGGCCTTTCTCGACCGATCCAGAGCGTCGAGTATATTTAAAGCCGATTTCTCGGCCATGCGTTCCAGCGAGGCCAGGCTTTCCTTGTCCAGATAATAGAGATCCGCCGGATTCTTCACCAGGTTCTTTTCTACAAGCTGCTCAACTAGCTTGATCCCAAGGCCCTCAACGTCCATTGCGCCCCTGGAGGCAAAATGCCTGATCGTTTCCTTTAGCCTAGCGGGACACGACACGTTCACGCACCTTTTCGCCGCCTGGCCTGAGATCCGAACGGCCTCCGCTCCGCATATGGGGCAATGATCGGGAATCGAGTACCGGGACACTGTCGCCGGGCCTGAGATCTTTGACGACTTCAACTACTTCGGGGATCACGTCTCCCGCCCGCTGTATGACTACGGTGTCGCCTTCCCGGATGTCTTTGCGGTCGATCTCATCCTGATTGTGCAGCGTGGCCCGGCTCACTGTTACTCCGCCGACATTGACAGGGTCCATGATAGCGACGGGCGTGAGCACGCCCGTGCGCCCTACCCCCACATCAATGCGCCGGACTACTGTGGTCGCCTGCAGTGGCTCGAACTTGAAGGCCACGGCCCACCGGGGCGAGCGCGTCTTTATGCCCAAGAGCGTTTGCTGTTCCAGAGAATTGACCTTGACCACAGCGCCGTCGATCTCATAGGGAAGCGTCTCCCGGATTTTGTGCAGATGATGGTAGTGCTCGACGGCTTCTTTGATATCCCGGCAAAGCCGAGTGTGAAGCAGACTTGCAGGCAAGCCCGCCGCGGCCATATTCTGAAGCATGTCCCAATGTGTCGCCGGCGCAGGCCCTTCGATTCTGCCCAGACCGTGGGCCGTGAATCTCAAGGGTCTTTTGGCGGTAACTTTGGGGTCCAGTTGACGCACAGCGCCCGCGGTGGCGTTACGTGGATTGGCGAAAGCGGGCAAACCGGCCTCGTCCCTGGATCGGTTCATTTCATCGAAGTCCGAGCGATACATGAAGATTTCGCCCCGCACATCCAGAAGCGCAGCGCCGGCAAACACTCCTTCGGACGCCAGCTTCAGGGGAATCACCTTTATTGTGCGGACATTGGGAGTGATATCTTCACCCACAGAACCGTCGCCTCTGGTGGAGCCCGAAATCAGCAGGCCGTTCTGATAGACGAGCTTGACGGCAACACCGTCGTATTTGGGCTCAACTACGTAAGAAATTTCACCGTAGTCCCCGAGACCTTTGCGAACCCTGGAATCAAATTCCATCAACTCTCCTTCGTCGAACACATTTGACAGAGAGAGCATGGGTTGCGCATGGACGACCTGACCGAACTTTTCCAGGGGTTTTCCCCCTACCCTCTGTGTAGGGGAATCCGGAGTCGCGAGTTCCGGATACTCCGTTTCTAGCCGCTCAAGCGCTCGGAATAATTTATCATATTCCGCGTCGGTAATTTCGGGGCTGTCCAGCGTGTAATACAAATGGTCATGACGCCGGATTTGCTCACGCAGGGATTCCACTTCATCAATAATTTCTCTGGGGATCGGTTGTTTTGTCATGATACCGCTTCCAATAGGAGTTCGTGAAAGAGTATCGCCGGAGGGAACCCTATTGCAAGAATTTTCCGGCCCTTCCCCCAAAACCTCCCGATATATTGGTTTGTTAAATGGTCTTAACCTTTTTGCTGAGGAATTTTCGACGCCGCGGGTTCATTAGGCCTCGCCACACTCCGTCGGCAGGCTATAAGAAATTGTCTCAAAATACCGGCGCCTCGTAATCCGTAGCACGATCTCTGCCTGAAACAGGATAGACTGCACGAGGATTATTGTGCCCGTCCTCGTTATAATTTCGCAAAACGTTTGTAGGGGCGGGGTTTACCCCCGCCCATTATTCGCAAACCTGTCAGACGGGCGGGGATAAACCCCGCCCCTAGGATCATAGTGGCACGATTCGCGACAATTCGGGAGTCTTAAGACAGTTTCATAAAGCCTGCGGCCCATGGAAGATTCAAGGTCGCATTCTGATGTCACTGGCATTGGAGGTTCGGGGAGAAAGATTTTGCAGAGAAGCCATTACCGGCGCTTCTTCCTTGAGCTCCGAGGTTTTGAGACCTGAAATAAAGTTGTCACCCCAGCCTCTTCCTAAACAGCCACCCCGCGGCGGTCAGCGTAAAAACAGCGATCACGGCCATTGGCCATGTCTCTTGGAAAACCGCCCAAGCGGTCAAATCCTTGGTAAATACCCCTTTGGCGACAATCAGGAAGTAGCGAAGTGGGATGGTCCAGGTGACGGGTTGCAGCCAGTCGGGGACGTTCTCCAGAGGAGTGGCGAAGCCGGAAAGCAGATTGGATGGGACCAGGAAAACAAAGGTCCCAAGAATGGCTTGTTGTTGCGTCATGCACAGAGACGAAATGAACAATCCAAATCCCACTACGGACAGGAGAAAAACGAGCATACTCAGGTATAGCAACACCAGAGACCCGGTCAGCGGAACATGAAAGAAAAATGTGGACAGGATGGCCTCGGTGCCGGACAGCAACCCGAAAGCCAGAGCCGGAACAGTCTTGCCTATCAAAATCTCCAGCGGCTGCAGGGGGGACACTAGGAGCTGGTCGAACGTCCCTAGTTCCCTCTCCCGCGCCACCGAAAGTGATGTAAGGAGAAGAACCGTGATCATGCTTAAACTGGCGCAAAGACTTGGTATGGTGAACCATTTGTATTCCAGATTAGGATTGTATTCGTTGCGGACCACCAGTTTCGCAGTCGGCAAGCCCACTCCCGCCGCCGTAGCCAGATCGGGTATTGTACTGGTTGACTATTTGAGTGGCGTATCCGAGTATGATCTGGGCCGAATTTGACTGCCTGCCATCCAGGATAAACTGCGTGTTAGCGGTCTTGCCCCCGGATACGAGACGGGAAAAGTCCTCGGGGATTTGAATGGCGAGCTGAATTTCGCGCGCATCTATGGCCTTGTGGATTTCCCGAACGCTGCCCAGATACCTGATCCGCCTGAACGTCGGAGATCCCCTGAAACGCTCGACCAACTCATGAGCCGCCGCTCCTCCATCCTTGTCCAAGACCCCGACGGACACATCCTTCACTTCCAAAGTCATGGTGTACGAAAAAATCACGAGCTGGATCAGGGGAGGGCCAATGAGCACAAATCTGCTCTTCTTGTCCGCCCAACAGGTCAGGAATTCCTTGATGATCAAAAAGTATATGCGTTGGAGCATGGCTCAATCCAATCTCTTTGCGCTCTTGCGCGAAGTGACGAAGAAGAAGAAAAAGCCGAAACCGATCATGACCATGACGTTCGGGACAATAACCGGCCAAATATTGCCGGCCAGAAACAGGCTTTGGAGACAGGACACGAAGTATCTCGCGGGAAGCGCATATGTCAGGATTTGTACGGGCAAAGGCATGCTTTTTATGTCGAAGATCAACCCGGACAACACAAACGCGGGCAAAAACGCTGAGAGTAAAGCGGCCTGAGACGCCACAAACTGAGTCTTTGCAGCCGTTGATATGAGTAGCCCCATCCCCAGGGCGGCAAAGAGAAATGCTGCGGTGACAAAGGCCAGGAGCAGGACAGAGCCGCGCAAGGGGACTCCGAAGAGAAATACCGCCATAATCACGCACACGACCATGGAACCCATTCCCAGCGTGAAATAGGGTATCAGTTTTCCGAGCAGTAATTCGGTTATCCCTATGGGAGTGGCCATCAGGGCTTCCATGGTGCCCCGTTCCCATTCCCGGGCAATTACAAGGGCTGTAAGAAGTGTTCCGATAATTGCCATGATAGTGGCCATTGAACCCGGCACCAGAACATTGCGGCTCTCCAATTCCGGGTTGAACCAAACGCGGTACTGTATCTCTATGGGGAGCTGAAACTTGAGCCCTTGATTCAAAGCTTGTTCATTGAGCCATCCGGAGAGGACCCCTTGCACGTAATTCCCTATCAGTGTCGCTGTATTGGGTTCGCTCCCGTCGGTGATTACCTGGATTGCGGCGGATTCAACCCCGCGACCCGTTTGTCTGGAGAAGTCAGACGGGATGTCTATTATCGCGCGTATGCGTCCGAGGGCCAGATCCGACGCGAAACTCCTTCTGTCTTTCGCGATTCGGGGAGAGAAATAGCGTGAATTTGTGAACGACACGATAAAGCTGTGGATTTCAGGGCTGGAATCTTCCACCACCAGACCCACTTTGACGTGTTTGGAATCCAAGGAAACCCCGTAACCGAAAAGGAACAACAAGATTGCGGGAAGGACGAATGCGATAAGGATGCTGCTGGGATCGCGAACGACCTGGCGAAATTCCTTTCTCACCACCGCTCTTAATCTTCGGATTCGTAGGCTTCTCTCGTCTGATTCGGGGTTGTTCACGCCGCTTCCCCTTTTTCGCGATCATATCGTTCGATAAGCGCTATAAAAGCGTCTTCCATAGTCGGCTCCTCGCCTGAGTCTCGCTCCGCCGCTTCCTTCAAATCGTCGGGAGATCCAGCCGCAATCATTTGCCCCCTGTAAATGAGTCCTATCCGGTCGCAATATTCAGCTTCGTCCATGAAGTGAGTGGTTACCATGACGGTTACGCCGCGTTGCGTCAGTCCGTTAATATGTGACCAGAACTCCCGTCGCGTGATGGGATCGACACCCGAAGTGGGCTCGTCGAGAAACAGAACCGGTGGGTTATGCATGATGGCGCATCCCAGAGCCAAACGCTGCTTGAAGCCCAGAGGAAGATTGCCGGCCGGCGTATCCAGGTATGGCTGCAACGCAAATATTTCCACTACGGAGCGGACGGCTTCCCTGCGTTCGGTCCAAGCCAATCCGTACACTCCTGAAAAAAAGTCCAAGTTTTGGCCGACAGTGAGATTTCCATATAGCGAAAACTTCTGAGCCATATATCCGAGCTGAGCCCTGGCCTTACTGGGAGCCGCTTGCAGATCCAGCCCCGTCACCCTGGCGCTTCCTTTGGAGGGTTTCAACAGACCGCACATCATCTTGAATGTGGTGGATTTTCCCGCGCCGTTAGGCCCGAGTAAGCCAAAGATCTCTCCGCGTTGGATGGAGAAAGTAATATCGTCCACCGCTGTAAAAGAACCGAAACGCTTGGTCAGATTCTTTGCCTCCACCACGGCTTCGAGAATTCCGACGTCGACTTTGGTCCCGGCTACAAGATCCGAATGGGCTGACCCTGCGCCACCAAGGATGTCTATGAACGCGTCCTCGAATCTGGGGGCAACCGGGATGGAGGAGGCCTTGTCTCCGCCGTGGAAAAGCGCTGGATTCGGAGGACCCGGTTTGTCCTTGGCAGTCATAAGCCTGATATATTGCCCTTGGATGACCCCGTCAATTACGCCGTCCATTTTCAGCGCTTCCGTCAAGACCCGACGTCGGTTCCCTTCAATGCTTTGGACCTGATAGGTTCTCCCTTCCACCCGATCGGTCAGTTGTTTGGGAGGTCCTTCGAAAAGCAGTTTGCCCTCATGGAGCAACAGAACATGTTCGCATTTCTCAGCCTCATCCAGATATGCGGTGCTCCAAATAACGCCGATCCCTCCATCCACCAGTTCTTGAACCATCCGCCACAGTTCTCTTCGGGAAATGGGGTCTACTCCGACGCTCGGTTCGTCCAGAAGGAGCAGTTTCGGTTTTTTGATAAGGGCGCATGCCAGCCCCAACTTCTGTTTCATTCCTCCTGAGAGAGCCCCAGCCAGGCGGCTCTGAAACCTTTCAAGGTCCGTGAACTTCAAAAGCCGCTTAAAAGTCTCTTGTCTCTGTGACCCCACGACCCCTCTGAGATCCGCATAAAGCCCCAGATTCTCTATCACCGTCAGATCCTCGTAAAGACCGAATTTTTGCGGCATATACCCGATGAAGAAATGAATGCGCTCGGCTTCACGGGCGGTGTCAAATTCGAGAACCGTCACAGACCCCGAGGTAGGCGTCAGCAGACCCGCCATCAACCGAATGAGAGTAGTTTTGCCTGCCCCGTCAGCCCCAACCAGACCGGTAATTTCACCCGGATATACGAACGCCGTCAATTGGTCTACCGCGGGACTGTGTTCGTTCTTGAAAACATAGGTCAAGCGGTCAATAGCGACTACTGCTTTGTCATTTGGCGCCATTTGCGGTCCCCGGAGCAGGCTGCTCAAGTTTCAATTTCACCGATATCGGCATTCCCTGGCGCAGGCCATTGTCGGGATCATCCACGATTACTCGCAGGCGATAGACCAGATCCGTGCGCAATTCAACGGTCTCGACGTTTTTCGGGGTAAACTCGGCAACCGGAGAAATAAACCCGATTTGGCCGTGGTACGGCTTGCCCGGTCGGGTGTCCGTGTACACGTCCGCCGGCATACCGGGGTAGATCAGCCCGAGCTCCTTTTCATTCACATAAGTGCGTATCCACACGGGCGACATCAGTTGCAGCGTGTAGACCGTCTGGCCGGCGGAGACTATCGCTCCCGGCTCCCGAACTCGGGTCAAGATGATCCCGTCCGAGGGCGAGCAGATTTCCGTGTCCTGCAAATTTATCTCAGCTTGGGCCAATTTTGCCTCGGCAGCCGCCAAGTTAGCTTGGACTTGTCTAATGTCCTCCTCCCGAAAACCGGCTACAGCCAAAGCCATGTCAGCGTGAGCTAGTTGCTCTTGCGCTTCCGCCGCATCCCGATCTGCCAGAGTATCATCATATTGTTGCTTGGAAATCGACCCTGACCCGACAAGTTGAACGCGTCTGTCGTACAGGCGCTGGGCATTGTTGAACCGCACTTCCTTCTCGTGGAATGACGCTTTGGCCCGGTCTATTTCCTCGGGTCGGTTACCCTTTTGATACTTGTCCAATGTCGCTTGCTGGGCTTGCATCTGAGCTTTGGATGAATCCACGTCCGTTTTAAAGGGCCCCTTATCCAGCACGGCAAGAATCTGCCCCTTTTTCACTTGATCACCCTCTTCAAACCGCATTTCTTCGATACGCCCGGTTACGCGAAACCCCAGGTCAACCTGCCGGATATCGACATTTCCGTAGATGGTGAGCTCGTCTCTTTGAGCTTTGCGCCAATTCAGATAGACGCCGACACCCACCGCAACCACTACCAAAGCAGCAACTACGATTACAATCGCCTTTTTCTTCATCTTTGCGTCTCCCGAATTAGACTCTCCTGATCGATGACCTTAAGCGCTCCCAGGACTGCCCGAACATTTTCCGTCACAGCGTTCTGGACCGCTTTGATTTCTTGGAGCGAATAACCTTCCCATTCCAGAGTCCGTACCACGGCTTCTCTTGCCATGCGAAAAAATAGGACCTGGCCGAGGATAGTCATTCCCTTCAGCATGATTTCGGGCTCATCAGGACTCCGACCCAGTATACGGGCGATCAATCCGAAGCAGCATCGCTGCACTGGAAGGATCACTTCACTGTAAATGATGTCAAAGGCTTTGGTGGGCTCCATCTGCTCACGCAATACGATTCCGGCCCAACTTCTGGCTTCGGGCACTCCGAGTATTGTTGAAATCATGGCGTTCAGCAGACTGTCCAACATCTTGAAGCACTCATCCGAAGCTGAGTCCGATTCTTCCAGCGCTCTATTGATTCCTGCGACCACCGAACGTATCGGCCCCCCGCCTTCCTCTACAATGTGACGAATCACCGCAAGATAGAGGCCTTCCTTGCTCTTGAAATGATACGGAATTGCCGCAAGATTAACTCCTGCGTGGTCGGCAAGCATCCTCGTGGTAGTAGCTTCAAAATTGTTTTTGCCGAATATTTCCATGCCTGCGTTAATAAGCTTTTGGCGTGTCCGCTCTCCCGGCATGGTCTGTGGCGGTTCGGGTCCCGTGTTCCTGGCCAAGGGTGGAACTCCTTTCAAGATAAACTCTCTCTATCAATTAAGTCATTCGTATGACTAAGTCAAGCGTTTCTATTTCCCATGCGGATTCCTGTGGGCTGGATGGCGTAGCCATTGCCCATGCGCCACCCGCATTGCAATTACAGAGGGTTGCGTTTCAGATTGAACGCTTACATAATTAATCATCATGGGTACCTGAATTTGGAGTGATGAAATTGAATACCAAAGATCCGCCCGAACTAGGTAAAATGGACAAACAAGGTGAGGCCCCACAACACTCGAACTTCGCCGCTGATGCCGGGGAACCCATAGACCTGGACAGCCTATTTAACGAAAACATCAGCGCATCGGGATCCTTTGACTTTCGCGGCCAACGGGAAGCCTCTTTCATCAAGCTGCTCCAGGCTTTACCCATCTGCACAGTGCTGATTGACGGCTCTTACAATATAGTCTTTCCGAATAAGAGCTGTTGTTCTTTTAGCCCTGAATACGGCGAAATCACAGGCGCTTCTTTTTCTTCTGTTTTTCCCCGCCCGGATGATAAGAAAAAGGCCTGTGACCTGCTGGACGCCGTCTTTATCAACGGAAAACCCGTGGTTTTGGATACAGTGCTCATCATCGGTGGAAACAAGATCTGGGCGCGCCTCCACCTACGGTCGGTTAGAATCAATCGGGGAAAGTACGCCCTTGCTCTGGTTCAGGACTTGACCGCTGAGAAGAAGCAACTTCTGCTAAACAAGAAACACGAACAAGCGCTTCGTCAGGCCAAGGATGATCTTGAAAAGCGTGTAGTGGAGCGGACCGCGGAGCTCAATGGCGCCAACGAACAACTGCGAAATGAAGTTTTGGGTCGAAGACAAGCTCAGGCCGCCATCCAGACCATCAACGAAGAGCTGGAAAGACGGGTTGAGAAGCGCACAAATCTACTCGAAATTTCCAACCGGCAACTCCTACAGGAGATCGAACAACGCAAACAGGCCGAGCAGAATCTTCAGAAGAGTGTAGAGACCATTGAAGCCTTGTTCCGGGCCACAAGCGACATCGTCTTCCTTGTTGATCCACAAGGGTCTGTTCTTGCCATCAATAAACCAATATTCGAAACGGACAACGGAGAGGTTGATCAGCTTCTCGGGAAGACTATTAATGATCTTTTCCCCATTAACACGGCCCGCAAACTTCGCAGGAGCGTCTCCGAGGTGACCGCGACCAGGAAGGCGATCCGTCACGAGGAAAGACTCGAGGATAGGATTTTCGACTGTCATCTTTACCCCGTCATGGGCGGCGGGACAAATGTGGAAAGCGTGGCCGTATTTTGTCGCGACATAACCGGGACCAAGCAGGCCCAGGAAAAGTTGAGGCTGTCAGCCAAGATAATCGAAAGCAGCAATGAAGGTATACTCGTTACGGATGTTCAAGGGAACATTGTGGACGTGAACGAGGCTTTCTGCTCCCTCACAGGCTACGGTAGAGAGGAAGTAATCGGACAAAATCCCCGCATGATGAAATCGGACCGCCATACCTCTGACTTCTATAGGGAAATATGGAGAAGTCTCAAAGAAAGAGGCCATTGGGCGGGAGAAGTGTGGGATCGTCGCAAGAACGGTGAGGTGTTTCCCAAGCTACTCTCGATAAGCGCCGTCAGAAACGACGCCGATGAGGTCGCCTATTACGTCGGGATTTTCACGGACATAACGAACATTAAACTGACCGAGCAACGCCTGCATCATCTGGCTCATTTCGATCCCCTCACACAGTTGCCCAATCGATTGCTATTCCATGATCGTTTTCAGCAGGCCTTGCTGGAGGTTGGGCGTCATCAAAGGATGGTTGCCCTGATACTTCTGGATTTGGACCGTTTCAAGAATATCAACGACACATTAGGACATCAGGCGGGGGACGCTTTGCTTGACGCCGCCGCCAAACGCCTTAGCTCCTGTGTTAGAAAGAGCGATACGGTAGCGCGTCTGGGCGGCGATGAATTCTCATTAGTCCTATCGGACATTCCTGATCCGAAGTCTGCCGCCGGCGTGGCTCGCAAGATCATCGAAGTCTTTGCCGAGCCTTTCAATCTGGATGGCAGGGAAGTATTCGTAACCGCCAGCATGGGAATTACCCTGTACCCATCTGATGGAGCCAGGGTCGAACGTTTGCTCCAAAATGCGGACATGGCTTTGTATCGCGCAAAGGAACAAGGCAGGAACAACTTTCAGTTTTTCTCCGAAGACATGAACCTGGAAGTCGTCAAGCGATTGGACTTGGAACTCGCGCTTCGCGGCGCCTTGGAGCGCAACGAATTCGCCGTTTATTACCAACCGCGACTGGATTGCCTTACCGGCAGGATTACAGGCGTGGAAGCGCTAGTCCGGTGGAATCACCCAACCAGAGGGGTCGTCGAACCGTCTGACTTCATCTACGCCGCTGAAGAAACCGGGTTGATCGTGCCTATAGGGGAATGGGTGTTAAGGGCTTCGTGCGAGCAAAAGAGAGCCTGGCAGGAAGCGGGCCTCCCTTCTGTCGATATGGCGGTCAACGTGTCCGCGCGTCAGTTGGGCCAGACAGACCTTGTGGACACAGCAGTGGGGATAATCGCGGATACAGGTTTGGACCCCGGTTCCATAGAGCTCGAACTGACTGAAACCGTGGCTATGAAGGATGCTGACGCCACAATACGAATTCTCCGTGAATTCAAGAAAAACGGAATTCGCGTTTGTATTGACGATTTCGGCACCGGATACTCCTCACTCAGTTACTTGAAACGCTTCCCGATTGATAAGCTCAAGATTGATAAGTCGTTCGTCGAGTTTTGTCCTACAAGCCCTGACGACAAAGCGATCGTGGAGACCGTGGTCGCAATGGCTCACAGCTTGAAACTCAGCGTGGTGGCTGAAGGCGTCGAAACGGAAGATCAGTTGAGCTTGCTTAGGATGGTGAATTGCGACGAGTGGCAGGGATACTATTTCAGTCCGCCGGTTCCAGCGGATGAATTCGCCGCGCTGCTGCAGAAGCGGCGTTTCGGCGAATGACAAGTAGATGGCCGGAGCGGATAAAGAAACTGTCTCAAAATTATTGCCGCCTCGTAATTCGTAGCACGATCTTTATCCGAAAGATAATACCCTGCATGAGGATTATTATTGCGGTCCTAGTTATAATCTCGGGAAACGTTTGTAGGGGCGGGGTTTATCCCCGCCGGTTATTTGCAAACCTGCTAGGCGGGCGGGGATAAACCCCGCCCCTACGATCACCATGCCACGATTCCCGACAATTCGGGAGCTTTGAGACAGTTTCTAAACCCCGCCCACACACGGGCTAGGTAGGAACGGCTATGGCAATATTAACGCCAAAGGATTCGTTGTTGAATTTTCTATGTAGGGCAGGCTTTCCAGTCTGCCGATTTCACGGCTGAATTGTCCGCAGGCTGGACGGATTGCGCCACGTCAAATCGGTTTATGGCGCCGACATTGAGGGATAAGGGTGGGCGAAACTACGGTAATCAAGAAGCGCTGAACGTATGTTAACGCCTATGAGAATCCGGGAGGAACCTTATTTTCGCAAAAAGGTTCCTTCCCGGTAAGCGCTTACCTTTAATGAGCGACTTCGCCGCCGCTTTGCTCTTTGACCGTTATTGCGATCTTATAAAGAATAGATAGAATCAACAGCCCCAGAGCCCAAACACCCAAAGTAATCGCTATCTCTGTCGGGGTGGGCCAATATTGGGTTATGGTCTCCAGAGGGGAAGGTATGTAACCGGTGATGACCAGGGTCACGCCCTTCTCGATCCACAGAGAAGCGAACACGCAAGTACAAGCCACCGCCAAAGTGGACTCGTTTCCCCTGGTCTTCGGATTGATCAGCAGAGCGAGAGCGCTGAACGCCAGCACTACTGAAATCCAGGTCCAAGGAACCAGGGCGTCGTGGCCGTGCAGGCCTGTGAAAAGATAAGTGAAGTGGTTCATGTGCTCCGGGATCTGGCTGTAATAGGTTGTGAACAGCTCGCAGACCACGAAGAATATGCTGATTATCATCGCGTATGTGATTATCTTGGCCAGGGTCTGAATTGCTTCCCACCCTGCGTCGAACTTAGTATATTTTCGCAGAAACAGACAAATCAGCAATAGAAAAGAGGGACCTGAGGCAAACGCGGATGCGAGGAATCTCGGGGCCATAATTGCGGTCAACCAGAAACCTCTGCCGGGCAAACCCGCATATAGGAACGCCGTAACAGTGTGAATGCTGACGGCCCAAGGAATGGACAGATAAATTAGGGGCTTAACCCACGAAGGGGGAGGAGCGCCTTTCTTTTCCGCGCCAAGCACGGTCCAGCCGACTATAATGTTGAGGAACAGATATCCGTTCAACACAATCATGTCCCAAAACAGGACTGAATTGGGAGTCGGGTGCAACAACACGTTGAAGGCCCTGGACGGCTGCCCTAGGTCAACGATGATGAAACTCAGACACATCGTGACCGCCGCCACCGCCAGAAATTCGCCCAAGATCGTAATCTTGCCGAAAACCTTATAGTTGTGAAGATAATAGGGGAGCACAAGCATAACGGCGGACGCCGCGACACCGACAAGGAACGTAAATTCACCAATGTAAACGCCCCAGGAGATGTCCCTGCTCATGCCGGTAATTCCCAACCCGAAACTTAACTGCTTAAGATAGGCCAGGAAACCTATTCCCAAAATTATTATCAGAGCGGTTAACCACAGAAAGTAGTTTTTGCTTCCAGTCAATGCCTTTTCGAGCATGGCTACCTCACAGTATGTAATAAACCTGGGGTCGTGTTCCTAATTGGGGCTTGCGCTGTATGGTCGGGTTCTCGCGCAAAACCTTTCGAATTTCCGAATTAGTATCTTCAACATCTCCAAAGATCAGCGCCTTGTCCTTACAAGCCTCCACGCATGCGGGCTTTAGCCCCTTGGCCAGCCTTTCAAAACAGAAAGTGCACTTCTCCACCACACCACGGCATCTGGTGGGATACTCCATGTTCAACGGCTCCTTAATGAAGGGGCGAGGATCACGCCAATTCAGGCTTCGAGCCCCATACGGACAAGCCGCCATGCAGAACCGGCAACCGATGCAACGGTGGTAATCCATCATGACGATGCCGTCGTCGCGGCGGAAGGTCGCCTTGACGGGACACACGCGCACACACGGCGGGTTGTCGCAATGATTGCAGAGCACCATCATCGGGAGGCCCTTGAGAGAATCTTTGAGATACTCGTCCATATAGGGGTTCCCATTATCCGGGAAGGCGTGCTCAAAGCTGGTCTGCCAGATCCATTTCACTTCATCTTTGGGATTATCGAATTGCGGGATGTTGTGCGTTACATTACACGCCTTTACACATTCGGTACATCCCGGTTTGGCCTTCAGGCATTTTTTCATGTCAACCACCATGGCCCATCTCTTCGCTGTCAGAGCATTCGGGCCAGGTAGATACTCGGGCTCACCCGCGTCCCCAACCGCATGTATGGTCGGTCCGACTCCAAGTCCAAGAACGGATAGGCCGGCGACTTGTAGGAATCGTCTTCTAGTGCTATCCATCAGTTCTCACTCCTTACGGCCTGTTTCTCCTCAGACTGAGCTGTTTTCTGAGCCTGGGGCTGGGGGGCTAGATGGCAATCCCAGCATTTCGGCGAGACATCCACGTATGAATGGCAACGGTCGCAGAATTGATCTTTTTTCGTGTGGCATTTCAAGCAGCCGTTCTGCAGGCTCATCTCATACGTCTTGCCGCTGGTGCTCTTGTAGATGCGTTTCCCGTCCCTGACCACGTCATCTCGCCACGTATTAAGGAGCGTCATGTGTGAGCTTTTCATGAATGCTGTGGACTCTACACAATTCTTTTCGGTCGTTCCCACTTCCACTTTCAGCGGGACAGCGGTTTTCCCCAGGTTCGCCAGGAAAGGAATCGAGAACAGCCCGAGAAAGATGAGAACTCCCACTACGATCGCCGGTGTATTGTAACCTGGTTTAGACATCGATTAATCATCCTCCTCTTTCAAGGGTTCGCCGCGGAGGTCCTCAGTTCGCTCATGCTCCCCGGTCATTACCAAGGCGTTGGCCAGGAGCTCGTGGATTCCGCCGACTTCCACGTCAGGCGCCCAATAATGCATGAGGGCCGTCAAAGTAGCTCTGTCGATCGCGCACATACAAAGGAGCCTATTCACGGCGTTCTTGTCCCGAACGTGCCTTACGGCGTTGGCCCTGGGGAATCCCCCTCGCATTCTCATTTCCATATTCTCGTCATTACCCAAACCGGCGCCGCCGCCACAGCAGAAAGTCTGCTCCCTGATGGTGTTCTCAGGCATCTCAAAGAAGTTGTTGCAGACGTTCTCGATGATGTATCTGGGTTCGTCCATTATGCCGGCGGCTCTAGCTGGGTTGCAGGAATCGTGATAAGTGACCCGCACTCTGTCGTTTCGGCTTGGATCCAATTTGAGTTTATTGTTGTGGATGAGGTCCGCGGTAAACTCGGATATGTGCACCATCTTCGTCGACTTGGAGTTTTCAAAAACCGTGCCCGTGATCGGCGATTTGGGGACTTCCAGGAAGTCCGCAGGCCCGTTCATGGTGTCCATGTACTGGTGCATAACGCGCCACATGTGGCCACATTCACCGCCCAGGATCCATTTCACGCCCAATCTTTTAGCTTCGGCGTATATCTTGGCGTTGAGCCTCTTGATCATTTCATGGGAGGTGAAAAGACCGAAATTTCCGCCTTCAGACGCATAAGTGCTCCAGGTATAATCCAGACCCAGCTCATGGAACAGCATGAGGTATCCCATGCAAGTGTACGTTCCGGGGTCCGCGAAATAGTCGCCCGACGGAGTCACGAAGAGAATTTCGGCGCCTTTCTTATTGATCGGCAGGTTTACGTTTATGCCTGTCAGGTTCTCGATGTCGTCCACCATGAATTCCCACATGTCTTTGACGCCGTGGGGGGGTATTCCAAGGTGGTTACCTGTTCTGAAGCAGTTGGCCGCGGGCTCCAAGACCCAGTTGATGTTCAAACCTATGAGGTTCAGCAGCTCTCTGCCGATCATGGTGATTTCGGCCGTGTCGATGCCGTAGGGACAGAAGACCGAACAACGACGGCATTCCGTGCATTGAAAAAAGTAGTAAAACCACTCTTTCAGCACATCGATGGTGAGAGGCCTTGCGCCGCCAAAGCGGCCCATCAGTTTGCCGAAGAAGGTGAAATCGTTCCTGTATACCGAGCGGATAAGTTCGGCTCTCAGGACCGGCATATTCTTGGGATCACCCGAGCCGATAAAGAAATGGCATTTATCCCCACAAGCGCCGCATCGCACGCAAACGTCCATGAACAAGCGGAAGGAACGATATTTGTCCAATCGTTCTTTTATGCCGTCCATTATTATCTTGTGCCAATCTTCCGGCAGTTTCCAGTCTTCGCTTGTGGGAAACCACTCCCTCGGATTCGCCATGCCAAGTTTCTTCAAATTCTTGCCGGCGGCAGGATAACAGAACACACCATCCCGGAATGTAGGGGAAGTATCCATCCAGGCCGCTTCCGGAGGCCTGTTGAGATCAATGTTCATCAAGGCTTCTGGTTTGGGAAGTTGATTCAGTTCCATGTTTACTCCTTATCAACCGGGATTCCGGCCTCTTTCATCTTTGTCCTGAATTCGTCTTCGTATTCCGCGTAGGTGTGGACCTTAACCGGATAATTCCAGGGGTTGACATATCTTTCGCTGCGGTTGACGTTGGCCAGGTTTCTTGTCGGGCTAAGGAACACACCGCCGGCGTGCATGATCTTGCTGAAGGGTATGTAGGCTATAAGCACGCTTACCAGGAAAATGTGGACGAAGAAAATTGGGTTGATCATCTTGGCGGCGGCCAGATCCGGATGCAATGTGAACAGGCTCAGGATCAACAATTTAACGCTTGGGATATCAACCTTCCATACATTCCTCATCAAAACGCCTGACGTTGCAATGGCCAGTATCAGGAAAAGAGGGAAGAAGTCCGCCGGTAACGATATGTACCTTACCTGAGGAAGGACCACCCTTCTCAAAAACAGGAATGTCGCACCGAAAAGGAACATGATGTCTGAAATGAAAACAGTCGGCAGCAGGATCTGGAAAAAGCCGTCCACGGAAGAAAGAAGCTCGATGGGGACGGGCACCGGTTCAATGAAGAATCTCAAGTGTCTTATAACAATGATCAAGAAAGAATAGTGGAAGAGAATGCCTGCCAACCACAGCCACTTGGCCGATCCGTAAGTGACTCGGGGGCCTTCTCTTAGCTCTGATTTCGTATTCCTGAACAGTGAGCGAAAAAGCAGGACTTCCAAGGCCATGCGGCCCAGCAAACCCCACATGTTGTATGGGCTTTCTAGATTATCAGCCTTAATCCATGGCAACGATTTGCCTTGGCCGCAGGTGGTAGGGATACGGAAAGGAACCGGCGTTTTTGCCCAGCCCCATACTCTGTATAAAGCCCCCAACACGAAGATGGCCATTGCCACGTATGGGATACCAATCCCAAAGACTGAATACAGGCCTATCGATCCTGTCCCTAGAAAGGCGATCAAAGCGAGACCGACTACTATGAACAGGGATGCGAATAGGGAAAACCATGCGTTCATCTGCCATCACCTCGATTTTTCTATTTCGCTATTTTGTCGTCATCGGGATCCAACCACTCCTCGGGCATCCCGTACTTCTGACTGGCACGCTCCAATATTCTGGAACTCCGGCGTCTTATTTCCGCCACTCTCACGTCATACAGGGATTCTCGGCATTGCACGTAGATATTAAAGGCTAGGAGAGCTAACCTATCGACTTTGGACTCAAAAGTCAATAACTCTTCGAAAAGTTTGTATTCTTCCACATGCGGGGCCAGTTTCTCTCTGACCGCGTTTTTTAGGAAGAACACGAAGACCAAGGCCTCTGCCGGGGAAAAATCCTGAATAGCCCGGATTCGAATGATTTGGTCAAGAAACTCCGAGAAGTCGGACGAGTCCTCCTTGCCCTCCATGATACCTGTGTACAGGCCTTCCAACCCCTTCAACAAGTTCGACCTCACGGGGTTCGTAAATTCGTTTTCTTGAGTGGTTAAAAAGCGCTCGGTTTCCGGAGCATACGTGCCGACCACCAATTGAAACCACCTTTTCAGGATAGGTTCCTTCTCTTTTGCCAATAAATCTGATAGCATACTTATTTTAAAGACCTTTTATTGCCGAAGCGGCAGGAATTGAATTCTTGACGACGGGTCAAAAGAGGATATCCGAGTTCCGCGGGGTCGCTCAAGGGGGGTCCTTAGACAAGCATGTAGACCCTGCCTCGTCCATGCGGCGGCGTCACAAACGCGGAGGTTAGCCCCGCAAGGCTCCTACCATTCACAAATTGTCCCCTAATTGGATGCTGACCGCACAGGGATCAGCGACCAGAAGGCAAGAATTTCAAAGCCTTACGAATAACATCACTTGGCCCGGGTTGTCAAGATTTTTGAATCCTGAAGATATTCTTTTTTGGAGCCGCCCTATCATTCGAAAGCCGTTTTGATTATTCTCAGACTTTCCGTTAGCCTGAGGCAAGGAATTGAAACGGTCAAGGAGCGCAACCCGTGATCGAATACACGGGCATAAATCATTTGGCTTTGGTGACCGGAAACATGGACGCGACCATTAGGGTACTGGAGAGACCTGCTGGGACTTCGTCTGGTTTTAGCCACAGGACACCCGGGCTACAGGCAGTATTTTTTCGAGGTTCCCCCCAACGGCATGATAACTTTCTTCCGAATGGCCGGGAGTTGAGCCCGGCATAGAGAAAGACCACGGGGCGCCGGTAAAGGGCGGCGTGACCTTCGACCACGTTTCCATAGGGTTGGGTACGAGGGATTCATTGTGGGAGCTAAAGGATAAGTTGGAAGCGGCGGGCGTCTGGGCGTCAGAAGTGGTTGATCATGGCTTCATCTTGTCTCTGTATTCTTTTGATCCGAACAACATCCCTGTGGAATTCAGTTACAATGTAAAGGATATAGATCTCGGCTCGAATCCGGTGTTTGCGGAAAAACAGCCTTCTCCGGTCGCCCTGGAGGGTTCCGAGCCCCAGTCTGAGAAGTGGCCTCCTGTGACAGACCCTACTCCGGAAGAAGAAAAGAGAGTCTACCCCGGCGCGGGTAAGGAATTGTTTGAAACGTCATAAAGACTGATCGGAGGATGAAAGCAATATACCGGTTCGCTTTCAAAAGCCTAATTTGGGCGGCAGGGACGCCGGCCGCTACCGGCTCGTAGTGGGGCTCGGCGTTCCTGCCGGGCCATTCGGTTTCATATATTTGAATGAAGTCGTCACAAACAGGCGCCCCTGACCGTAGTGGTAGGAAATATTTGACGCCGATTCCGGCGGTTTTCTGTCCATAAGCCGAGGTATATGCGGGCTGGAGCCCGCATGACAGGTATGGGTAATAGTCAGCTTATAAGGGGGGCTTCCTGATTCCCCCTAACAAGGGGGGTAAGGGGGTAGGTATTGGAGCGCCACATCCTACAAAGATACGTAACCGTATTTTTGCCATGGACCACTTGGGCAGGAACGGCCATCCGGGTCACTTGACTATTTTCTGAATCTCTTTGAATTTCTGATGCCCGGCGGTGCGCATCAGCTCGAACAGAGCGGTTTCAACGCTGGTAATTTGCGCTCCCATAAGTCTAGACTTTTCGAGGCCGATTTGCTTGTTCTCGAGCGTGCGAGACGAAACAGCGTCCGCAACCACTTCGACCTCGTATCCGGATTTCAATAGATCGGCTACAGTTTGATAGACACAAACGTGGGACTCCATGCCGCATACCAGCGCAGTCTTTTTGCCGGACGCCTCCAGTTGTCGGACAAAATCTAATTCTCCGCAGCAACTGAAGCTGAACTTCGCTACAGGTTTGAAATCGGTCAAGAGATCTTTTACTTCAGGAACGGTCTCTCCCAGCCCTTTCGGGTTCTGCTCGGACCACAAAATTGGAATCCCCAGGATTTGAGCGCCCTTGACAAGCCTAACTACGTTGTCCTGGAGAATCTCCTTTTCGTACATGGCGCGAATGAGTTTCTCTTGAACATCGATCAGCAGAAGCGCTGAGTTCTCTTGGGTCAGCATTTCGGCCTCCGGTATGTGAACTTGTACTTATGCGCTTTTATGTAAAAAGACATTGCCGCCGCTGCGGAATGGGCGGTATGGGCTGCCCCTTTCGCGGGGAATTCTCATGGCTTAAGTGTTGGATCTTGAATCCTTTATTTGGGACGGGCTTTCCAGCCCGCCGATTTCACAACTGAATTCACCGCGGGCTGAAAAGCCGGCATGTTCATCGCAAAATAGAGGCTCCCCCGGAGCGATCTACTCTGAGGCCGCAGGGGCTTCCTCCGGCTCTTTTTCCTTGTATTCGGCCAACTTGGCGACGACCTTTTCTCTACCCTCTGCATTTAGCTTTATAACGGCGACTCCTCCGCACTTTTGGCACACTTTGCCACGGGGAGTTCCGGTTTCATTGAGTAACTTAGCTATTTTTCTGTAATCAGTCTTCACCAAATGCATCCCGCAAATGGGACACTCGATCAGTATATGTTCGTCACCAAAAATAAATATTGCGCGTTTTACTTTTGGCCCCATGCTACCCGTTTAATGCAATCTTTCTCGGATCGAGGATCCGCCTATGATCAGTCGTTGGCGCCCGTGTGACCTGGATCCGGACCAAGTATATTCAGCGGGGATTTGCCGTCACCGGCTTCACCGGTGGTGTAACCGAATTCCTCCTGGACGATCTCCGCCACTTTCTTGTAAAGAGTTCTCAGAGGTATATTTGCCGGACACGCCTCCGTGCACAGGTTGCAGTCTATGCATCTACCGGCCATGTGCACCGCTCTGGTCAAATGAAAGATAGGATTCTCAGGCGGCAAATCTCCCGTGCGTATAAGGTTGTCGTTTTCCAGTGTGCACACGTTGCAGAAGCAAACAGGGCAAACATTCCGGCAGCCGTAGCACTTGATGCATTTGTCGAATTCCGCCAACCAGAAGCCCAGGCGGCCTTCCAAATCTTTCGCTTCCACCATGTCCACGCAGGCGTTGTCCACAGGCTGAGCCTTTTCCCCTGCCACGTATTGGTCCGGAAAGGGCTTCCGACATTCATGGCGGTCGGCCAATTCCTGCGGACAGGCCATCCCGACCTTGACTATTCTTTCCGGTGGATGCACTTGGTTCCATCTCAGGAGCTCATTGATGGCTCTTTCATCACAGCCTCGCACCAGGATGCCGTAATTCTTTTCGGAATCCGCCCTCAGCATCGTCATTAGTATCCTGGCTAAGGGGTATCTGGAGTCAGCCAAGGAATTCACATCTCCCAGGCTGAATCCATCATCGAGATCTTCCACTTGTTCATATATGAAGGGCAGGATGTTGCCGTCCTTGTTTCGGAGTCCCAAAAATCCTGCAATCTTGCCTTCGCTTAAGAGCGTCCTTACTTCTTGCACAACTTGTTCAATCATTTCACTTCTCGTTGAGATTGGGTTCTCGATCGCCGCACGTCATAGGGTTGTGGAAGGCCGTTGGTCTCGCATTCGAGCGCCGCACGACCAGCCGTGTCCACTGTGAAACTCTTCCCACGGATCAACCGGCCTTCTTCAGGTTTGGCTTGCCCAATGGTGATGGGCCGAGGCTACGAACTTTCTCCACAAACTCAGTCACCACTTTGGCAAAGCGCGGTCCTTCCGCTGAAGACACCCATTTCAGGAGAAGTCTCTCAGGATCTATCCCAGAGAATGCCAAGAGTTTTTTCATAAAATCGATTCGTTTTACCGTCATGTAATTACCGTACAGGTAATGGCAGTCTCCGATGTGTCAGCCACCTACGAATACGGCGTCCGCGCCTTTTTGAAACGCCTTCAATATTTGATGCGGACCCACTGTGGCTGAACACAAGGTTCTGATGGTTCTCAAGTTTGGCGGATATTGTAGACGGCTCACTCCTGCCAGGTCGGCGCCGGCGTAAGCGCACCAGTTACAGAGAAAACCTACGATTACCGGTTCAAACTGCTCTGACATTTTATTCTCCCGCCCTAGCTCGTGGAGCGACCTGCCCTACCCTGCTAGAGCCTGTTCGATTTGGGCAAATATTTGGTCTCCGGAAAACCCGTCCAGTTTTGCGCTGGCTGACGGGCATGTGGCGGCGCATCCGCCGCATCCTTTGCAGAGCACCTTATTCACTTGACAGATCCCCTGATCAGCCATGTAGTTTATCGCTCCGTACGGGCACACTTGCACGCATCCAAGGCATCCGCAGCACGTTTCCCGATTTATGTCCGCCACGATGCCGCTGGTGTACAGAGCCTCTTGTGACAACACTCCGGCTGCCCTGGCAGCGGCTCCGAGACCCTGGGAAATGGCTTCTCGGATTGTCGAGGGGAACCGGGCGTTCCCGCAGAGAAAAATTCCATCGGTAGCGAAATCCAGGGGTCTGAGCTTAACGTGACCCTCGAGGAAGAAGCCGTTTTCGTTTACCGGCACTTTGAGCATGGTAGAAATGTCGCCGACATCTTCCTGTGATATGAGAGGCGTGGACAGTACGGTCAGATCTACCGGAATATTTATCTCTTTACCCATTCTAAGGTGATAGATGCTCAATTGGCCATTTTCCACCTTAGGCGGTCTCGCCGGATCGTAAGTCACATAACGCACGCCCAGCTCTTTGGATTTCCGGAACATATCTTCATTTTCCACACCGTACATCTGCATGTCACGATACAGTATGGTGATGGTCCGTTCCGGGTCGGCTTCTTTGAGCAAAATGGCGTTCTTTACCGCAGTCATGCAGCAAATCCGTGAGCAGTAAGTCCGTTCGGCGCAACGTGAGCCCACACATTGAATCATCGCTATGTTCTTGGCCGTAACACTATTAGCCTTTTGCATGGCCTCAAGATCATAATGAGTGATCACCTTCTCGCCGTCATACCCGTACATTCCTTCGGGTTTGAGGACTCTAGCGCCTACCGCCACTACGATTATGCCGACTGCGACTTTATTCTCGGCGCCGTTCTCCGCGAACCGTGGCAACGAAATTACCGACGTATCCTTCGACTTTTTTCACTTCGGCATTGGTGTGAAGCTTAATTTTGGGGTTGTTCGCGATTCTGGATTTAAGATCCTCCACCAGTCGGGAAGCAGGTTCATTGGAGGGCAAAATGACGTTCAGGTCATTGAGCAACCCGCCCAGCTTGTCTTGCTTCTCGACCAGGTCCACTTCATAGCCCATATTTCCCAGGGCCATGGCCGCGGACATACCCGAAACGCCTCCACCGATGACAACGGCCCTATGGGTCAGACCCAGCTTGATGCGGCTGAGTTCCCGCAATCTCGCAGCCTTGGCCACGGCCATTCCAATTTGACGTTTCGCCCTTTCAGTGCCCTTTTCCCCTTCTCGCATGTGAACCCATGAGCACTGATCACGGATGTTGGCCATCTCGAAGAGGTAGGGGTTGAGGCCCGCTTCTTCACAGGCGCTCTGAAATAGGGGTTCGTGAGTTCTTGGTGTGCAGGAGGCCACTACTACGCGATTGAGTTTCTCACGCGGGATAGAAGCCTTAATGTCGTTGATCCCGCCTTCGGAGCACGTATACAGATTCTCCTGGACAAACACCACATTCGGGAGGGTCTTTGGTGTACTCGACCAGCTCTTTCATCTGCAGGTAACCGGCGATATTGGAACCGCAGTCACAAATAAATACGCCAATGCGAACGTCGTCAGACAGTTTTTTCAATCCGTCCCTCCCTTATACCGCCAAAGGCATGCCGCCGGTCATCACGACCTCGGCTGCTCTGGCAGCGGCGCTACTTGCCTGGGCCACAGATTCGGGTATATCCAGCGGACCCTGTGCGCAACCGCAGGTGAAAATTCCTGGAACATTAGTATCCAGCGGTCGATTGGGATGTGTTTTCACAAAATTGTTTTCGTCCAGCTCAAGGCCCAGCAAACTCGACAGGCCTATGATCTTTTTGGGCGCGGAGCATCCATTCGCCAATATAACCATATCCAATGTCATGCTGACGACTTTGCGCTGCTCAGTGTCCTCGTAATACACCACAGGGTTTAAATCCTCATCCTGGAGTATCTCTGCGACGCGGCCACGCACATACTTAATGCCGGAAACTTCTGCGCCGCGGACCTTGTATTCCTCGAACCCCTTGCCCACGGTGCGAAGGTCCATGTAGAAAATGAAGGATTCGGTTTCCCGTTCGTGTTCCTTGGCTATTATGGCTTCCTTGATCGAGTGCATGCAGCAGTAGCTGGAGCAATACTTGTGGAAGCGGAAATCCCTTGATCCGACGCACTGTATGAACCCGAGTCTCTTGGCTGTGTGACACTTGTGCACGTGCTCTTCCAGCCATTTCAACTCTTTTTGCAGCGTTTCGACTTCCGCCGGTTTCTCAGCCTTTTCCGCCTTCTTTATCAGCTTGGGGAGTTCCTTCAGCCTGGCTTCCCCGTGAACCGCGGACGGTCTGCTGAGATGCCCCTTCGTCGGACCGCCGGCGCTGAGTAATCTCTCCATTTCCAAAGAAGAGATGACGTTCGGCAGTCGTCCGTAACCGTACTCGGGTATCTGAGTTGCGTCGAACAGTTCATATCCGGTGGACACGATAATAGAGGCCACATTCAGTTCCACATCGGAGTCCTTCTGTTCGTAATCAATGGCCTTGGCCTGACAAACCTTGGCGCAAACACCGCACTTGCCGCCTTTCATGATCTTGCAGTGGTTGGGATCAATCGTGTACACCGAAGGAATGCCTTGAGCATAGTCTTTGTATATGGCTTTGCGCTGGTCCAGTCCGAAATTGAATTCATTGGGGACCTTTGTGGGGCACTTTTCGGCACAGGCTCCACAAGCCGTACACCTTGACTTGTCCACGTAACGGGCTTTACTGTGGACCTTGACTTTGAAATCACCTACAGTGCCTGAGACCTCGGTAATCTCGCTGTAAGCCAACAAACTAATCTTGGGATGTCGACCGACATCCAGCAGCTTAGGCGAGAGAATTCATATCGTGCAGTCATTGGTCGGAAAGGTCTTGTCCAATTGGGCCATCTTTCCGCCAATACTCGGATTCTTCTCGACAAGATGCACGGGGATGCCCATGTTGCCAAGGTCAAGAGCGGCCTGCATTCCCGCTATTCCACCGCCTATGATAAGAACTTCCTGTGAAGCCATAATTCTTGCCATCCTTCGTCCAAGCTATGCTTGAAGTCGAAACAGATTAGTTATTATCAGTTGTTATTCCACAACCAATGACTCGGCCAATAAGTCATTTATATCACGGATCTTTAGATTGATATCCATATCACGCAGAGCGCAGTTCAAATGCATCCTGCATTTGGAGCATGCAGTAACCAACGTCGACGCCCCTGTGGAAAGCGCTTCATGAAGCCGCTTCTTCTGTATCTCCTTGGAGCAGCTTGAACAGCCCATCCAAGCGTTGGTTCCACAACAAAGGGAACTCTCTCGATTGTGTTCCATTTCTTTGAGAGTAATGCCGGGGATGCTCTGAATCAGGGCTCTGGGCGCGTCAAAGATACCGGCTTGGCGGCCTAGCCTGCAAGGGTCGTGGTAAGTGACCACTTCCTCGACTGCGTTCAACTTGAAGGGTTTTGCCTTCCGCTCGTCGGCCAGGAGCTCGTAGAAATGGACAATTTCCAGGTCCAGCTTGCCTAAGACTTCGGGGTAATACTTCTTGAAGGTCATATATCCTTCAGGACATTGAAATACCACGCGCTTGGCGCCCAGGTTCTTTATGAGATCTACGTTACGCTCGGCCAGTTTCTTGAAATTTTCCTTGTCGCCGTTCCACATAAGGTCGTGACCGCAGCAACGCTCGTCATCGTGGATTACGGGCTCAATGCCTATTTTGTTAAGGAGCTTGAGCACACCCTTGGGGGTGTCCATGACATTGAGGTTCCAATCCTGCTCGAATTCCACATTAAAATAAGGAGCGCAACCCACGAAATAGTAGGTGTCGCCTTTTTCGGAAATCCGTCCCACTTCCTTCGCCCACTCGGTCTTGCTCTGTTTAACGTCCATGGTTTGCAGGCGCATAATGGTTTGAAAGAGCCCCCTGTGGGCCGGCGTGCCGCCTTTGCCCTGGCGCACCGCTTCTTCCCGGACCATTCGGACGAATTCAGGATAGTCGATTTTGGACGGGCATCTTGTGCTGCACTGGCCGCATGATAAGCATGACCAGATGTTCACGTCCTCCAGAGGGTTTTCTTCCTGGTCCATGAGGACTTTCTCCACCATCAACCGGGGAGAAAAATCGGGAGAAACCCTGGACACGGGACAGCTTCCGGTGCAGATACCACAGTCCAGGCAATAGTAAGCGTGTGTTTGATTAACTATCTCGGGTAGATTCATGCGGCGGTCTCTCTTTTGACAAGGGGATTCTTTCCCATCTTGCGAAGCTCTTCCGTGAATTCCCGGACTACCTCGGCAAACCTGGCCCCTTCAGATGCCGAAATCCACTCCCGGCGCAGGCGTCCGTCTTCGATTCCCAGGAGCTTCATCACTTTTCTTGTTTTTTCGATAACCTTTGTAGCCTTTTCATTACCTTCCAGGTAATGGCATTCACCGATGTGTCAACCGGTTACAAGGACGCCGTCGGCGCCCTTTTCATACGCTTTCAAAATGTAGGAAGGAACCAGCATTCCTGAGCACATAAGTCGAATCAGCCTTATGCTGGGCGGGTACTGCATTCTACCCACACCGGCAAGATCCGCCCCGGCGTAAGAACACCAGTTGCACGCAAACGCGATTACTTTGGGACAAAACTCTGTATTCATATTGGCTCCTTACCAGGAGTAAAACTTACGGGAAAGGGGGCTAAACCCCGGGCCGCACAATGGCGGCGTCGATTATTTCTCCGACCCGGCCTCCTCAAAGGCGCTCAGCGTCAGTCCCTCGCCGGCCCGCACCGCTCAGAGGGGCTCCGCATCCTTTGCAGAGATCAGGATTTATGTCCGAAAAAGGCGAGTGTCATAGGCAGATCAAACCAATCCCCTGCGAGCCAACATATTCTCGGGGGAAATCATGTGCTTTCCAAACCAGGTTCGAGCCTTGGGGTTATCGAAGGCAAGTCCGATCAGCTCGGTTAGATAAAGGATCGGAACTTCGTAATTCTTCCCGAATACTCGTGTCATGTCCGCCTGGCGGGTATCCAGATTCGCCTGACACATGGGGCACATAGCCACGATTGCGTCGGCTTCTACGGCCATCGCCATGTCCAATAACTTGCCGGATAGCTTCAGGACCATGTCCGTATGAGTCAAAGCCAGGGAGCCGCCGCAGCAATCCGTCTTGTAAGGCCAACTGAGCACTTCAGCCCCGATGGCTTCCAGCACTCTGTCCATCTGCATTGGGTTTTCGGGATCTTCCGGCTCAACTACTTCGATGGGACGCACGGAAAGACAGCCGTAGTAGGGGACTACTTTGAGTCCCTTGAGGGGCTTGACCATTCTCTCCTTCAGTCTGGAAAGCAACTTGGCGTCATTGAAAAATTCGGTCCCGGATAGGATTTTTATGGCCCCTTTAAAAGGGAAGCGATCCTGAAGGCTTTTTTCTTCCAGAATGCGTTTGGATGTGGCCTTCATGCGAACATGACAGCCCGCGCAGGGAGCCACTACGTCTCTACCGAGCCGTTCCGCCGTGATGAGATCGTGTGCCGGCAATGCGGCTTCCAGGTATGAATCGACCATATGGGCTGAGGATGCGCCACAGCAGGTCCAATCAGGAAGCTCTTTCAGGATAACCCCTAATCCGGCGGCGGCTCCTCTGAATGAATCATCCAGTTCTTGAGCCGAACCCGTTAGAGAGCATCCTGGGTAATAGCTGAATTCCATGTTAATTCCTCTTGGAAATTGGCCGTTTAATCTGCCTGAATGGAATGCCGAATTGTGTGCGATCTTTTTCCCTGCGGCCTACGAACCAACGTTCAGGGTCCGATTCGGACCTGACCTTGCATCCGGGCCGATATCGCCGGGATTATTGGTAACCGTGTGTCAGTCTATTGATTCGCATGATTATTGGAAGAAGAGCCGTTAGAAAAAGTCATTTCCAATAGTAATCGCCCGTGATCTCTATGTCAAGGGAAGATTCCTTACCGTCCTCTCATAATATCTTGAGGCGAGCCCGATTCGCCTCGACGTCGGACGCGCGAATCAGATCCTTCAGAAGAGTAGATCAGGGTATCCATTGGTTTACACGGAGGAGATCGCTTCGCTGCGCTCGCAAAGACAAGCTCAAATGTCATTGCGACGAGCGAAATCCCGCGTTCCGCAGGAAACCAATCTCCAAATTGCCTCTCATGAGTGAAGAGTTACGGATTAGAGCCATAAGCGCTATATTGGGACTCTTTGTCAGCCTCGGAGTTCCCAGCGCCTTGTGAAACGATAAAACCCTTGACAGAAACCCGCTGCGGGTCTAAGCAGATCCAATGGTTTTAACGATGTGACTGGGGCCTCTTGGCTGTGCTTCATAATATCGGCTGAGGAGAATTACCATGGGCTCTGTTGACGCTTTGAGCTGGTCAAACGCTGCTGATCTCTTCGAGGATCTTGACCTGGACACCTTGTACATGCGTCAGGTTAATGTTATAAATAAAGACGTCTGCAAGCACTATCCTTATACTCTCTTGGTCTACTCCGGCAAAATCACATTGGGTATTAATCTGGGCAACCAGACCGTGGGAGCCGACGAGCCGGCTCCTGAAGGCGACCTGACCGCTCTGGACAACGGGGAGCTTCTTTTGAGTTTGACCCCTTACCTCGATAACTGTGGAGAGGATGACGGTCCGGAACAGCCTGTTGAGGATGATTTGAGCAAGAAAAAAGTTACCAAGCGACCTTGCTCTAAGAAGGCCAAGCACAAAGACGAAAAATAACGGTTAGGCGCATGCTGACTAAGCGCAGCCTTTCATAAATAAGGTCGCAGATTTTTATAGGATGCGGCGCCAAACGGGAACCGCATCCAATGTAACGGACATCCTGACCGCGGCTGTGATCATTAATTCGGCACCGAATTTACGCGATGGTGTGCTAAGCCACAGTTGAAACAAGTTGGGTCGACCTTAACCGGACTGGTCGTGTGCCGCTGGAGGACTAACAAGTGAAATCCTTTGACTTGGACGCCTTGGCCTTATTGATGGGCGGCGAATATGTTCTCGGAGCAAAGGACCTCCACAGCAAGTCTTGCTACCTGATTTACGGCCTGTTGAACGCGGGAGAAGGGGACAGGCTTGTTAAGCCTGGAGAGGGCTATGAAGAGATCCTTTGCGCCGTGGACGGCCCTTTAACCGTCCATTCCCCCAGCGCCACAGTCACTCTTGAGAAGGGTCATGCGGTTCACATCAAGGAAGACGAGTCGTTTTACATATCCAATACCTCGGACTCTCCTGTAAGATACATTATGGCCGGGGGTCTACGGCGGGATTAGGGAATCCCGATTTACACAGGCTCAGCGTGTTATCCCCTCCGGTATGGCGCCCAAGGCGCCCCGATCTTCCAAGAAATCGCAAGCCGACCCCCGGCACACCAAGAAAGTAACCTTCGGTTATGTGCGGCGAACGCCGAGTTGCTTTCCCGCGGAACGCGGGATTTCGTTCCTCGCAATGACATTTGAGCTTGTCTTTGCGTGCGTAGCGAAGCAATCGCCTCCGTGTAAGTGAATGGTCACCCAAGAAAAATATATTCCCTTGACAGGGTATCGGTAATAGTAAGGCATTTAATTCAGCCGGTTATTTCTCCGAAGAATCAATGTTATCGGAGGTTTTCGTGCGTACATTAAATCCCGAATACGTGAAGGCGGTCTGCAAAATGACAAGCGCCTCCCCTTATTTCGAGCTTCTTTCTATGAAACTATTGAATTTTCAGATTGGCGGCAGCGACTTGCGAATACTGGTCCAAGAAAAACATATTCAGCCCTTTGGCGTAGTCCACGGAGGCGTGTTTTCGTCGATCATAGATGCGGCCGCATTTTGGGCGGTTTTTCCGGAAATTGACGAGGAAATGGGGATGACCTCGGTGGATTTGAAGCTAAATTACCTCGCTCCTTCCAACGCAGGCGTGCTGATCGCCAAGGGAAAGAGAATAAAAATCGGGCGGACTCTCGGACTGGGAGAAGCTCAAGTGACTGACGAATCGGGCAAAATCTTGGCTCATGGCGTTTCCACCTTGATGACCTTACCGACAGTGGGCTTTCAGAGCGATGCTTCCATTCCGCAGAAGTTTTTGGATTGAAGCGTGAGTTGATTTGGGGGAGTTAAATCGGTTGGCAGGCGGGAGTGATCCAGCCAAATAGGCAAGAGCTATAGTCTAACTCTGTGAGATTCGCGGGATACTTCAACTGTCTTCGGATAACAACCTCCTTCCAACGTGTCATTGCGAGGGCGCAGCCCGTGGCAATGACAGGCTTCGGCTCTGTGCGAATCGAAGCTCCCCCGCAATTCTCAACGCGGAGGACTATATGAAGGAAGACTGATACGCGCCGCCGGAACGCAAATATCAGTTGCTCATGGTCGAGTCTAATTGATTCCTCCCAATGGCTTCCCAGCGGGATGAAGTTTTTAACATTTAGGGAGACGATTAACCGTGACTCTTCGGGTTACCGAATCATTACATTCGAGTTCAAGTTGTTGTTGAAACGCCCGCACGTAGCTGTTATTCTAGGCCCAATAGAAAATGCCTGAGTGGTGGAATTGGTAGACACAAGGGACTTAAAATCCCTTGGGGCTTGTCCCCGTGACGGTTCGACTCCGTCCTCAGGCACCAGCTCTAGATAAGGGGTTGAGCGTGATCGCTCAGCCTTTCTTTTTTTTGGGGACCGGCGCACAATTTCTTGCGAACGTCGCAGGTTTGACTGAAACCGGAGACGCTCATGATTCATGTCCGGAAGTTGGGAGAAGTCACCAGATTTCGTCTGGCCCGCAGCATCTTGGGGCGAGGAGTTTATTTTACGGCCGCATATTGGGTAGATGGCCTGATGATAGATACCGGTTGCGCTTACACTGTGCGCGAACTTCTATGCGCTTTGGCGCCCTTGGGCGTCTCCCGGGTCGTGAACACCCACAGCCACGAGGACCACATAGCCGGCAACGGTCCTATCCAAGAAAAGTTCGGATCTGAGATCTTCGTCCATCCCCTGGCGCTGAATTTCCTCAAAGACCCTACAAGTCGCCGACTCAGGCCTTACCAACTCATCATGTGGGGTTACCCCGCGCCCTCCAAGGCTTCTCCCATTGGAACCTCCATCGAGACGGACATTTTCACGTTTCAAGTGATTGAGACGCCCGGCCACAGTGATGACCATATCTGCCTGTACGAGCCGAACCGTAGATGGCTTTTTACGGGAGACGCCTACATAGGCGGCAGGGATAAAGCCTTGAGAGAGGACTATAACATTTGGCGGATTATTGCGTCCTTGAAAAAGTTGGCGTCTCTCGACGCCGAGACTCTCTTTTCGGGCAGCGGGTCAGTACGGGATGACGCCCGGGAGGAACTGCTATCGAAGATCGATTACCTGGAAGGACTGGGAGCCGCAATCCTGGGGCTTCACCAAAAGGGCTGGAGCCCACGCGCCATACGGCGCAGAGTCTTGGGCAGGGAATTGCCCATCGCCTACTACACGCTGGGAAATTTCAGCGGAAAGAACCTCATTCGATCTTTTATCGAAGACGCACAGGAGCTATGAGTCTGCCTGGCGTCGCGGCCGCGTTGCGATTCGGCAAGCTCCGCGTCAGTCTCGGTGCGCCAGCAACGGAATGATTACGCCTACATGCTTCTCAACGTCGGGCTTGCCCCGGATTTCGATCCGGCGAACGTTAGGGCTCCTGATGGCTCCCGCCAGACCGTTCATTTCCTCACAGAGTTCACTCCGATCAGTATCAAACCAACTGCCGCCGCCCCAACAGCGCCCACCAGAAGGTTCTCGGCCAGGCCGTACCATCCGAACGCGAGCCCGGCGCCGACGCTCATGATCAGTAGCGCTAACGTTATGACGCCGATTATCAAACCAACCGGATCGAAATCCGTGATCCTTGCGAGATCTCCTATTTCCATAACATCCTCCGCAGCCTGGACCTGTGACCATAGAAAATGATTTCTCCACCCTTATAGTCGCAGAGCCGAGTTTAGTTTTCATTCGACGCCCGTGAAAAAGCCGTTAGTCGAATCAGCGGTCCCATATCCTAGAGGTCATAGCGGGCTAAGCGCTCTATGGCACAATTTTGGTCACGTATTCTCATAGGATGCGGTAACCAACGGGGAACCGCATCCTATTTGACTGTCCGCTTGACCTGGGCTTTGGTCATGATTACGGCGCCGTATTTGCGCCATGACGTACTAAGGTCATCCCAGTTGCGGAGAGTTCCAGGCTATCACTTTGGGGGGGTTATTTTAATGCCCATTCTGGGCGCTATCTTGTCGGCAAGTTCCATCGCGGAGGAAAGGGAAAGCGCGCCGAACTCGTTCCAACCCAAAAGTTCTGTTGACCCGTCCTTGGATTCGAGACAAATGGAATAATTAGTGGAATCCGAGTCACGCGAAATGGAAATTTGTTTATATCCGTCAAAGGGTTCCGTCCTTTGAGCGTTGCGGAACAGGGTGACCTCGCTCAGATTGACGACTCTCCCGATGAAGTCTATTTCCAGCAATCGCCGGGTCGTGAGACTGTAAACTGACGAATAGGCGAACGCGGCCGCGAGGAGAACAACGAATCCCCTGACTATCAGAGGAGTATTGTGATCGAAAATTATGTAAAAGGCGAAGATCCCGATTAGAATAGCGCCGGCGGCAGTTATGCCGCCCCAAAGGAAGGACCGGAATGAGAATAATAATCGGTTCTCGCTTTCCTCCTTGAGAACCATGAGGAGGGAAACAGAGGAAACAGCTTTCTTTTCGGCCATCCGTTATTCCAGCTTAGCTGATCTGGTAGAACGATTCGCGGGCGGCTTGACGTTTCACGGGTCTATCAGGCCGCCGACTCGCAACCATTTAACTTGATTTCTCGATGAGCCGCAAGCAATTGCGCTACGGAATTTCGTCCGAGATTCAAGGCTTGAACCAGGGCGGATTTGACGTGCTCATCCTTTGAGTCTGCATCGGCCCCGCGCTCCAGAAGCGCTTTTACAACTTCGAGATGACCGGAAGCGGCAGCCAGAATCAACGGAGTTTTTCCGTCAACGTCCTTTGCGTTGGGGTCCGCTCCTCTATCCAGGAGGAGTTCGGCGGTCTCCGCGCATCCTGCCAGGCAAGCCTCCATGAGGGAGGTTTTTCCATACCTGTTTTGCGCGTCTACGTGAGCGCCTCTGTCCAGAAGCAGCTTCACCAGCTCCGGAGATCCCGTAATGGAAGCCGCTATCAAGGGCGTGATGCCGATCTTGCTCGACGTGTTTACGTCCGCGCCGTTGTCCAGTAGTAATCGAACCAAGTCGATATGGCCTGCAAACGACGCTTCAAGAATCGGGGTCCTGCCGTCTTTGTCTCTTGCCTCTATATCCGCGCCGTACTGAATGAGAGTCTCGGCGATTTCTTTCTGACCCGCAAGACAGGCGAGGAGCAGTGGCGTGGCGCCGAACAACTGTTCCCTGGCGTTGGGAAGAGCGCCCTTCAGAAGAAGAAGGTTCACCACGTCGTTGTGTCCCCAAAGCGCCGCTTCGATCAGGGCCGTCGAGCCGTGCCTGCCGGGGGCGTTAACATCCGCGCCGTTGTCGCATAGCAACCTGACTACTTCTTTCCTGCCCTCAGCCGCAGCCCAAATCAAAGACGTCTTCAAATCCCGATCCTTGCTCTCGATGCAAATACCTTGTTGCAAGAGTAACTTCACAGCGTCGAGTGTTCCTTCGCGAGCTGCGTCAATAAGCTTGAGCCCGATAATGCTTTTCATCAATCACCATCCTTGCCCGGCAAACGTCCGAGCGCGTGATTCTATGTCTCATAGTCCTCATGTTGGTCTTAGCAGTACAGCTCGGTCGTTAGGTCAGTATTACGATTCGGCGAGATCTGCGTTAAGAAAAGAGGCTGTATTTCTACCTCATAAGCGGCAATTTGGAGATTGCTTTCCCGCGGAACGTGGGATTTGACTCCTCGCAATGACATTTGAGCTTGTCTTTGCGAGCGCAGCGAAGCAATCTACCTCTCGCAAGTGAATGGATACAACTTACAAGAGCCGAAGAGTCCTTTCCCCTGAAGACTGCTTGGGTTTGCCAACTTGGATGGCTCGTCGATTGATGTGACAGGCGCTCGAATCCAGGAAGTGAGAATCCCTCATTGGGCTGTTTCCCATAAGCGAAAAGCACGCAACATTTTTTTACCTCTCGCACTAAATTTTGAGCTTATGAACGAACCGACTTTTTAACTCGGCAATTTTATGGCATTATGATGTAGTGGTTTGGTTCGCGTAATCGGCGTCTGTATGGCGCGCCGATCTGGAGTTTCGCATTCTTTTCACCGGCTTTCAGCTCTTTTCCGGGCAAGCGTTTCGATACGGATGACGAGTGATTCCGACGTCCTCATCGCGTTGACAGGGCCCGGGGCATGTGCGCCCATCATCCTGGGACCGCCTTGCCCGCCCGAAACGCGAGTCGCAATGATGCCCGCCGGTGGACTACCGATCGCGGAAAAGTCCTTTCGTAACCTTTCACCGGGTGATGACCATGAATCTCTGAGATCAGTGAGGCCAAGGCGCCAAGTACGCCATTTCGTCAATACGGTATCGTATTTCAACAATTTTCGGGCAAAGGGGTTTCCTCACTGTGGATATCTACTATCTAAGATTGAATTATCCATCTCCAAATTACCTTGAGGTAAAGAATTGTCATGGCTGGTAATAGTCAACTAGTGGTTTTTAGCCTGGATGATCAGCAGTACCGGTCTCAACCTCGCGTGCGTTGAAAGGATAATCAGAGCGGTGGAGATTACGTATTTGCCTGAAGCTCCGGACGACGTTCTCTGGGATTATAAACGTCGAAGGGCGAATTATCCCGGTTGTGAGCACGAGAAAAAAGCTGGGGCTTCCGGAAAAGGAATTGGACCTCCAGGACCTTTTTATAATCCTTACCGATAATGGCGTAACTTTCGCCGTGGTGGCGGACGAGGTGAAGCCGGTGCTCGAGTTACCCCATGATCAATTGGTGGGGGCCCAAAAGCTGCTGCCGGGCGCAGGCGCTGTGGACAGTGTGGCTAAACTCGATCAAGGCATGATAATTGTGTTGACCACCCAGGGAGTTTTCTCCCGCCAGGACCATCAGTTCTTAATAAATCGTCTGAGAGAAGTTGAAGGGTGATATCATGCGCGAGGGCATCCCTGATTTTACGCTGTCCAAGCTTGCCGATCTAATAGCTCATCATCTGGGCCTCCATTACCCCGAGGATAGATGGGGCAATCTGGCCAGTTCCTTGAAGAGAGCCGCGGCGGCCCAGGATTTCCCGGACGTGCAACAATACGTGCGGTGGCTACTGGAAACACCGTATCCAGCGGATCGAATTGAGACTCTGGCCGGGTTTGTGACGGTTGGAGAAACGCATTTTTTCAGAGACGAAAAACTCTTCAGGGCGCTTGAAGAAAAGATCCTTCCGGAACTCATTTCTCAACGGATTCATGGCGGGAGACACCTCAGGATATGGAGCGCAGGCTGCGCAACAGGAGAAGAGCCTTACACTATAGCCATAATCATGAACAAGTTGCTTTTGGATAGGTCGGGATGGGATCTGACCATTCTGGCCACAGATATCAATCGGGGTTTTCTGGAAAAAGCCAAGGTGGGAGTTTATACCGATTGGTCGTTCAGGTCTGTGGCCGCCGATCTGAAAGATAGGTATTTCATCAACGACGAAGATGAGTCCATCATACTCGATGAAATCAAGAAGATGGTGAAATTCGATCGTTTAAATCTCGCTAAGGACCCATACCCCATATTATCCAATGATACCGAATGCATGGATGTGATATTCTGCAGAAACGTGATGATGTACTTTACTCAGGATCGTCAAGAGCAAGTTGTCAACAAGCTGTTCAACAGTCTCAACGATGGTGGTTGGCTGATTGTCAGTCCCGCTGAAGCGTCAATAGTCCAGCATCCACAACTCTGCTCGGTACATCACCAGGGAGCGGTTCTATTTAGAAAGGGAATTGCGGAAAAGGTTTTCGATTTTGCCGCTATCTCGATTCGGGAGCCCTTTAACAGCCCTTCATCGCACGACTTTGACCCGGATTGGGACACGATGTCCAATCCGTTCATCCCCACTGAACTCAAGGAAGAGTTGGGCGTCGGACAATATCGCGAGGACTGCGAGTTCCCGGACGCGCCGGTCGTGGAAGACTACGTCATTGCAATTGATCCGGCAGCAACCGCTGTTATCGAAAATGACACGCTCGACGCCTACTATTTGCAGGGGCTTCAGTACTTCGAACAAGGCCGTTATGCGCAAGCAATTGACACGCTGCTTGAAGCTCTGACAAACGGATTGTTCCGCGTGGATCGCTCGGAGATGATGTTCCTCTTGAGCAAGGCTTATGCCAACCTCGGCCGGCTCGAGGAAGCGCTAATCTGGGCTGAAAGGCTCGTCGCCACAGAGAAACTTAATGCTGACTACCATTATTTCCAAGGAACCATTCTGCAGGAAAAAGGAGACTTGGAGGAGGCGATTTCGGCGATGCAACGAGCGCTTTTCCTCAATCCCAAATTTGCCCTTGCCCATTTTTCCCTTGGCAACTTGGCCCTCAAGAGGGGTAAACTCAAAGAGTCCCAGAAGCATTACATAACCGTTTCTCGGATTTTGAGCGAATATGGCGCCGACGAGATGGTCCCTTCCTCCGAAGGAATGACCGCCGGGAAACTTATGAACATAATCCAAGCAATGACTCGCCAGGAGAGATTTAATGGAAAGGCGTAACGGCTTAAGTTCCTATCTTGCGGATGAAGGAGCAGGGCAGTCTTTGGACGACGGAATTCAACCCGATTTACAGGCCGAAGCAGGCGTGGCCCACACTGGAGCCTCCAAAAAGGATATCAGCGCTGCCGAGAAAAAGAACATTCTTCGAGAAAGGGCCCTGAAGCTTGCTAAAAAGCGCGACACAGGCCGACAGGACGGAGAGACGCTGGAAGTCATAGAGTTCACGCTGGCCCATGAGCACTACGCTGTGGAAATGTCTTATATAAGAGAAGTGTATGCTCTGAAGGATCTCACTCCGGTTCCGTGCACCCCTTCTCACATTTTGGGAATCATCAATTTGCGCGGCCAGGTCATCTCGGTCACAGATGTGCGGGAATACTTCGACTTACCAAAAAGAGAGATATCGGACCAGTTTAGAGTGCTGGTCGTCAAGAATTCGAACATGGAACTCGGGATACTGGCCGAATCGGTTGTGGGCGAGCGCAAAGTCCCATTGGAGGATATTCAGTCGCAACTTCTGGCGTCTCAGTCCGTCAAGGAAGGCTACATCAAAGGCGTAACCAAAGAGCGCCTGATAATTATGGATATGGAGAAGTTCCTTTCGGACGAGAGCATTGTTGTCTATCAGGAAGTTGGAGAATGAGTAACAGCCCAGCGGGAACGCGGCCTTGATCAGGAATACCTGACAGTATTTCCGCAACGGCGTAATAAGTGCTCGATGGCGCAAATACGGTTGCGGATTCTTCATCCCCGAATGCAGGTCTCATAGGATGTGGTGAACCTTGCGAACCGCATCGTTCGAGGCCTTCTCGTGATCAACGAGTTTCGTGAAGTCGTCACGTCTCACAGGAATATGTAGCCGTATTTACGCCAAGGCGTACTAAGTGGTCCGTTTCATAAATACGGTGTTATGTTTTATGGTAGCGGCCTACTATTGATCCGGTGGGGGCCGGCGGAAGGCGCCAAGAAAAGGAGCTTCCAGCGAGAGCGGACGAATCGCGACCGTATTTACGAATTGGTATACTATGCGACTCGTTATGGCATTTCAGCTCCCGGCAATCGATATAGCGCCGGCACGTTAGAGCCGGAATTCTAAGGAGTGATAATGTGGCGGACTTTGCGGTGAAAAGTCTAAAAGGAAGATTAATGTTTTTCTTCCTGTTGGTTGCGTTGGTTCCGGTCGCAACGCTGGGGTATCTATCGGTACTACACCGCGAAATCTTCCCTGGAATCCGCCGAAACCCATTCCCTCGACCTGGTCAGAGACTCCAGAGCTAACCAGATTCGAACATACATGTTGGATACCATCGATCAGGCTCTTTTCTGGTCAAATACAAACAGGGTTCGCGACGCCTTCGCGGCATTGAGATCGGAGGGGGCCGAAACTAAAGAGCTCTCCGATGAAGCCCGAGCCAAAGTGGAGGATCTGGAAAAAGCGTTACAGGCTTTTTTGGGAGTCAAAGGCTCAGCCGCAGGATACGACGATGTTCTGCTGATAAGCCCGGACGGAAACATACTTTACACACAAAAGAGACTGCCGGACTTCGGCGCCGGGCTCAAAGGCGGAGTTCTTGCTAATAGTAAGCTTGCCGACCTCTGGGAGAGAATTGTAAGGACCCAGAAGCCGGCCTGCTGCGACTTCTTTATTTATCAGCCGGTGGGCGCGCCGGCCTCGTTTTTTGGGGCCCCCGTATTCAGCGGCGCCGGAAAACTCCTTGGTCTGTTTCTTTTGAGGTGTAACCCCAAACCCTTCGATGACATTATGATGCTGACGCAAGCCGGAAGAAACACGGAACAGGCTTATCTTGTCGGTCAAGATTACCTGATGCGCACCAACTCCAGGTTTCAAACCGAGTCCGCAATATTGAAGAAGACAGTAGACACGGAAGCGGTCCGCCACGCTTTCCAGGGTAAGAAGGGAAACAGTCTCAGCGTCGGTTTCATGGAAGAGCCCACTTACACCAGTTTTGCGGAAGTTGGATTGGACCAGGTCAGAGATTTGAATCCGGATTTCAAATGGGCCATAATCACCGAAATCGCCGTATCAGACGCTATACGTCCAGCGTTGGCTCTCAAACGTAAAATCATGTTTATGGCGTTGATTGTAGGCGTTATCGCCGCATTGACGGCTTTTTCCCTTTCCCGAACGGTGGCGAAGCCGATCACCGCAATCGCGAACCAGGTTGCCAAGGTCAGCTCAGGTGATCTCAGAATAGAAATGCCTTCACTGAGCAGAAAAGACGAATTGGGCAAGTTGGCCCAGGCTTTTCAGGCCATGACCGAAAATCTCAAAGCGCAAATCCAAAGGACCACAGAGGGTATAAATGTGCTGTCTTCTTCGGCTGCGGAGATCTCGGCTACGGTAGCGCAGTTGGCTATGAGCACATCAAAGACTTCTTCCGCCATAGCGGAGACGACAACCACGGTAGAACAAGTAAAGCAGGCCGCCAGAGTTTCCAGCGATAAAGCCAAGAGAGTGGCCGCAGCGTCTCTTCAAGCGGTCGAAATTTCGGAATCCGGGAAAAAAGCGACGGAAGAGACCATAGAACGCATGCGTCTGATAAGGGAGCAGATGGCTTCCATAGGGGAGACGGTTGTAAGGCTGTCTGAACATACCCGCACCATAGAAGACATTATCGGAGCAGTTCAAGATCTGGCCGAACAGTCGAATCTGCTGGCGGTGAACGCGTCCATCGAAGCGGCAAGGGCCGGAGACCAGGGCAAAGGTTTTGCCGTAGTGGCCCAGGAAATCAAGAACCTGGCCGATCAGTCGAAAAAAGCCACCGAACAGGTCAAATCCATCCTTCAAGACACCCGGAAATGGGTAAGCGCCGTTGTAATGGCGACGGAGCAGGGCAGCAAAGCCGTAGACGCCGGCGTAGCCCAATCGATAAGCGCGGGGGACGCTATAGAGTCCCTTGCCGACAGCGTCACGATTTCATCACAGGCTGCGGCCGTTATCGACACGTCCAGTTCTCAACAATTTGTGGGGGTGGATCAAGTCGCCGGGGCCATGGGAAACATCGAGCGAGCCATTGAACAGAACCTTGCGGGAACAAACCAATTGGAAGCAGCCGCCAAGCGGTTGCAGGACTTGGAATCAGAATTCAGGGAATTGGTTCGGCGGTATAAGACCTGATGAATCGTTCCTGTGGGGCCCGGCCCCAACTCTGGCGCCGGCGGCCCTCAGCGCCCGCCACTTTCATTTTGTAAAAGCGAACTAGTTTAAGGAGAAAGGCTCAGATGGGCAAGAAGGACGATCTTTTCCTGGAAAGGCTCTTAGCGGCTTTTAGAGCCGAGGCTGAAGAACACCTGCGGGACATCGCCAACGGATTGGTGGAATTGGAGAAATCGTCCGATGATGGCGATAAGCAGACGATCATTGAGACAATGTACAGAGAAGCCCACAGCCTCAAGGGAGCGGCCCGCTCCGTTAGCATGGATCAGATCGAATCCGTGTGCCAGGCTGTAGAAAGCATCTTTGCCGGTCTCAAAAATAAAAGGCTTAATCCGTCTACCGAGTTGTTCGACACCTTTCACCAATCAGTGGACACGATGAGAGAACTGCTCGTGGGCGAAGATTTAGTCGAAGTTCAGCCCCTGATAGATCGGTTGCTGCGGCTGGAATCAACTAATGCGATCACCTTGCGGCAACCGCCCACTGGAGCCGGATCAGGACAGGCCTCCAACGAGGCCGCCGACATTGATTCCGAGAACCGCTTGATCGGACGGCTTGGCGTCGAGTCGGAGCAAGAGGAATCATATTCGCCGGATGACGTTGGGGATGAGCTGATCGCTACGCAAAATCCGCCTGAGCTCAGGGATGACGACAGGACTGTTGTTCAAGCTGAGTTCCCGGAGGCAAAGGAGAACCCGTCAGCCGCTCCGAGAAAGGATCGCACTCTCCAAACCGGTTCAACGGACACAGTAAGAATCGCCGTGAGCAAGCTCGACCCTCTCTTGCGCCAAGTCGGAGAGATGGTGTCGGTGAAGCTCACGGCATCTCAACGGCTTGAAGATTTGGTAGCCGCAGTCGCAGCCGTTGATCAGTGGAAGAAAAAATGGGCCGGGGTTTCTTCCGAGGGCAGGACCCTTGGCAATCTGCTTAGCGGGAAATCAACGTACAATGATTCCGGCAGGAGCGACTCCCAAATAACCAAGCTCATAGAATTCCTCGAATGGAATCAGGCATGCATAAGAGACCTCGAAATTAGGCTGAAAGGGCTGACAAAGGCAGCGGAAAGCGATTCAAGGCTTCACGGACAGATGGTTGATGACCTGCTCGAGGACATGATGAATGTCCTTATGCTGCCGTGCTCCTCTCTTCTGGAACTATTTCCCAAGCTGGTGCGGGATCTTGCCCGGGAAAGTGACAAGGAAGTCAACCTGGAGATATACGGCGGCGATTTGGAAATCGACCGCCGAATCCTTGATGAAATGAAGGATCCGCTCATTCACCTTGTGCGCAACTGTATCGACCACGGGATCGAGCACCCCAATGAACGATTGAGAAAAGGAAAGCCGAGACAAGGCGTTGTTACTATAGCCATTGCTCAGATCACAGGGAATCAGATAGAAATGGTGGTGTCCGACGATGGAGGGGGCATAGACGTCCTCAAAGTCAAGGAAGCCGCCAAGCGCAGGGCTTTGATTTCAGATCAGGACAAAACCAGATTGGAAGGGCAGGACGCCTTGGCCTTGGTGTTCAGATCAGAGGTTTCCACGAGCCCTATCATAAGCAATATATCGGGACGAGGCTTGGGTCTTGCAATAGTCCGGGAAAAAGTTGAAAACCTTGGCGGAAGCATTACTGTGTCCACGACCCCACAACTGGGCGCGTCTTTTCGGATTTTGCTCCCTGTGACCTTGGCCACGTTTAGAGGTATTCTTGTCCATGCTGCGGATTTTCCGGTAATCATTCCAACGGCCAACGTCGAAAGAGTGGCCCGTATTCGGAAAGATTCGATTAAAACCGTTGGAAACAAGGACACCGTAGAAGTCAACGGCAGGACAATCCCACTCGTGAAGTTAGCGGACACCCTCGAATTGTCCAGGATAGCCAAGAAAGGTGTGGAGGATACTGAATTTCTTCAGGTCTTGATTCTGCGATCCGGAGAGTCTCTGGTGGCCTTTAACGCCGACATGATTCTCCAGGAGCAGGAAGTGTTGGTGAAATCTCTCGGGAAGCAATTGTCGCGGGTCCGCAACGTAGCCGGCGCGACTGTGCTGGGATCCGGACGACTTGTCCCCATTCTCAACGTTCCTGATCTCATTAAATCCGCATTAAAGCGTGCGGCTGCCGGAAACGGCTCCGCCATCAGTGTGGAAGTGCAGGACACCAAGGCAAAATCCATTCTGGTTGTCGAAGATTCCATAACTTCCAGGATGTTGCTTAAAAACATCCTGGAATCTTCAGGTTATCAAGTCACCACTTCGGTCGATGGCCAGGACGCGTGGAACGTCCTCAAAAGAGAACAGTTTGACCTCGTGGTTTCGGACGTCGAAATGCCAAAAATGTCAGGCTTTGAGCTGACCGTGAACATCAGAAGTGATGAAAAGCTGTCCGAAATGCCGGTTGTGTTGGTGACTTCTTTGGGTTCACGTGAGGACAAGGAACGGGGAGTAGAAGCCGGCGCCAACGCTTACATAGTAAAAGGCAGTTTCGATCAGAACAATCTGCTGGAGACCGTCCAAAGGCTGGTTTGAGTCCCGACTTGTGTAAGCCCTCTGTGTCCGTCGCGCCGGCTCTCATCGTCATTCCTGAGAAGCAGAAATCCAGCCGCTTTGCTCCCGACAACGCTTTAGCGGGAACGACAGGCCGCGGGCTGTAAAATGCGATTCCTATGTCGTTCCATCCGTAGTTTGAAACGGTGAGCTAATGATCAAAGTGTTAGTAGTCGAAGATTCGGGTGTGGCCCGTGAACTCATAAAGCATATCCTTTCCGAGGATCCGGAGATCCGGATCATTGGAACCGCCGCCAATGGCGAGGAAGCCCTGGATTTCGTGGCAAAGAGCCGACCAGACGTTATCACCATGGACATAATTATGCCCAAAATGGACGGCTTTGAAGCGACGCGAAGAATCATGGAGACTCAGCCGATTCCTATAGTCATGGTGACAGCGACCCTTGTTCAAGAGGAGGTAAATCGAACTTGGCAAGCAGTCGAGGCCGGCGCGGTGGCTGTGCTCGAGAAGCCGAGGTATCCATACACGGGCGAAGAATCAGCCAGACTCGTTCAGACTGTGAAATTGATGTCCCAGGTTAAGCTCGTGCGCAGATGGAAGCGCCAGAATTCGGCGCCGCAGCTTAAGCCGGCTCCAGCGAAGCCACAAGCGCCTCTAAGCAAGGAATGGCCGCCCCGCAAAGACGTTGCGGCGGTGGTCATTGGGGCCTCCACCGGCGGACCTCAGGTGTTGCATCAGATATTGGCCAAGCTGCCAGCTGATTTCCCTGCCCCTATCCTGCTGGTTCAACACATTTCACCCGGTTTCACCGCCGGGTTTGTACAGTGGCTCAACCGGTCGATTGCCCTTGAGGTGCGCCTCCCCGTACACGGTGACCGCGCCCGCGCAGGCAACGTATACGTGGCCCCGGACGGATATCACATGAAAATTGACCATTTCCTGAGGATATTGTTAACCAAAGAAGAACCGGTATGCGGTATAAGACCGTCGGTTTCCAACCTGTTTAAGTCAGCAGCGGAGTCGCTGGGCAGCAGGGCTTTGGGAATCCTACTCACCGGTATGGGCCGTGACGGAGCCGAGGAATTGGCGGCATTGAAGGAAAAAGGCGCCATCACTATTATCCAGGATGAGGAAAGCTGCGTTGTGTACGGCATGCCCGGAGAAGCCGCAAAACTAGACGCTGCCAAATATTCTTTTTCGCCTGAGAAGATTGCCGGATTCCTACAAAACCTGGCCAAATAGCATCAACGGGTTGAGGCGCCGCTGTAGCCGGCGTCGATTGCGAAAGTTTCCCCAAATATGCGGCATTTGAGCCTCTGGGAGGGCCTTTTCGCAAAAACACGTGCCCCATAAATGCTTCCTGAAGATAATGGTTCACGGGGAAACTCCTTTCCGCAACCCCGAGTTTCGCGGGGCCCGGGACCTTCCCCAAAAACTTCTAACATCTTTGTCGGGCAAATGGCCGTAACTGTGCTTCGAGTAAATCACCGAGCGCCTTGTGCTGACGGAAGCCCCATAAGCCCTCGGGGTGTCTTATCGGCATAAGCCCTCATGTTGGAGTCATGGTTAGAGTTTTTTGAAGGAGGGCCCGGGAGGAGACTTTTTTGCACAAAAAAGTCTCCTCCCGGTTAACGCTTACTCCTGAAGCTCTCAGATTTTGCGACCGCTTCCAGGAGCCGCTTTCATGCAAATCGGAGGAACGACGAGTTGACTGATAACGAAGGCCTAAAAACGGGCGCGAAAATCCTGGTCGTGGAGGACAGTCCTACCCAGGCCTTGATGCTAAAGCACCTGTTGGAAACTAACTCTTACGAAGTCTTGGTGGCCAAATCCGGCAAGGAGGCGCTGGAAGCTCTCTCGGTTGAAACGCCGTCCTTGATAATCTCCGACATCGTGATGCCCGAGATGGACGGATATGAACTGACTTTGGCAGTCAAGAACGACCGGCAATTGCGGAATATTCCTGTCATCCTGCTGACCGCTTTGTCGGATCCCGAGGACGTGATCAAGGGGCTTGAAGCACGCGGAGATTTCTACCTGACCAAACCTTATGACGAAGATTTCCTGCTGTCAAAGGTCGCGTCAATAATAGCCAATCCGATCGATAGGACAACCCAGCCGGTGTTGCAAGAAATCGAAGTGAATTTGTGGGGAAAAACCTACTCGGTAAGAGTAGAACCCGAACGGTCACTGAGTCTTCTAGCGTCAACTTATGAAAACGCAATCCAAATAAACCGTGAATTAAAGAAAGAGATCGCCGAGCGTAAAAAGGTTGAGGAAAAGTTAAGAATCACCGTGAACAAATTGAAGGAGATGGAAGCCATCATAGAAATCAGTCCGGCTGTGGCGTTTATAAAGAAAGCCGAAGACAAACTGCCGGTTGTGTTCGTCTCCGACAACGTCCTCCAGTTCGACTATGAGTCGGAAGACCTCCTTTCCGGGCAAATGAGCTATGTGGACATCATCCATCCTGATGACAAAGCCAGGGTATTGGACGAAATGGCAAAATTCTCCGCGAACAAAGATGTGGAGGAATTCAGCCTGGAATACAGAATAGTTACAGGATACGGCGACACTAGATGGGTGGATGATCGAACCTTTCTCAGACGCAATTCCAAGGGCGCCGTGACACATTACCAGGGCATAATTATTGACGTCACGGAGAGAAAAGAAAGCGAACGGATGTAGCTTTTTGTGGACCAAACGTGGTAAACTAACGCTACACTTGACCGAAGAACGTGCTCAGACAATGAGTGAGGAGAAGGGAGGGGCGACCGGCGGGGCGGCCGTGGCACTCCCAGGTGTCATAAACTCCGCAGTTGTCGATCAGGATCCCTCCGAGCCGGCGGCCGCAGATGAACTCTGCTTGACCAACCCCATTGCCTCCCCTTCTTCACAATTCGCACATAATGCAAGGCTGTGGCGCCAAGAGACATATATGAAGCCCCATGGCCTACGGGCCGCAACGGCGATCGGCCTGACCCCGTCTGTGTTACTTCTTTGAATGGGAACCGGGGTGAGCCGGGAGATCGTAGGAACCGGTCAGCGCATACCGGAGTAAAGCTCCAGACAAAAGGGACTTTCGTTAATGACAAAACAAAGCTCCAGCATATTACTTGTTGACACAGATCCAGCAAATGCTCAACTCGTCGCCGCCTTTCTCAAAGCGCAGGGTCATGCCGTTCTAATGGCCAGAGACGGGGCTCACGCCCTCTCCATTATGCAATTCAGGGCCTTCGAAGTCCTAATAATCGATGTGCAACATGCCGTTGTAGGCGAAATTGATGTGATCAAATGGGCCGCCTCGTCTGTCTGTCCCAAGCCCAGGATAGTGGCGATGGGCAGTAATTCCGCTTCGGGCCAAGAAAACAGGATATTGTCGCGCGGCGCGGGTATCTTCCTGAAAAAACCCTTAGACAAGGATAAACTTTGCGAATATTTGGCCCCAACCAAAAGCCGGAGCTCCTTTTCCGGAACAGTCGATGAAGTGGACATAATCGAATATCTTCAGTTCATTTTGTTGGGCGGCAGGAATACAATTCTCGATATGACCTCCAGCTTCGGAACCAAGGGCCGGCTATACATAAATGATGGAAAGGTCGTACACGCCCGCTGTGGCATTCTGGACGGCGAGGCCGCCTTTTACCGGTGCATGTGTTTCAAACAGGGTAAATTTTCCCATGCGCCCTGGAAGAGTCCGGAATCGCAAACCATAAATAAGCCATATGAATTCCTTTTAATGGAAGCGGTACACAAGAGAGATGAGGTATGGGGAGAGTGCAACCCCGATGACGAGATACTTTGAGGCGAGCGGAGCCGAAACTCGATGGTAAGGAGCCCCTAAAACTGCGACAGGAGAGGCTGTAGATGCCCACAAAGGCAGGCGTTGACCAACCGAAGGGCAGGCTGTGTGACAACTGCGCAATCTTTCAGGGCGTAATTGAAGATCTCCGCATGGAGATAGACAAGAGAGCTCGGGAAGAAGAAATCCTCAGACAGAGATTTGACGCGACAGCGGACATTTTTCAAACCCTTCCTATCGGTCTGTTGATCTACCAGTTTCAGCCTCCCGGAGAACTTTTCTGCTTGACGGGAAATCCCCATGCGGGGCTGCTTACCGGAATAGATGCAGAAAGTCTTTTAGGTATGGAATTTGACGAAATGTGGCCTAGCGCCAGATCCCAGGGCATAACCGCCGCTTTTCTCAATACAGCCAGGACCGGTGAGCCGTTTGAGACTCCCCAGGCTTACTTCAGAAGAGGACGTGTCGAGAAGGCCTTCAAAATACGAGCGTTTGGAATAACGGGCAACAGAATTGTCGCCGCTATAGAAGAAGTTCCGGACAGAAAGCAGACAGCGGAGATAATCCATAGAGTCCGAGAACTGGAAATGCAGCTTGAAGAGATGTCCGCTAATCTTGCAAGCAAAGACCAACTCCTTCGCGATGAAACCATCAGGAGGCGAAATGCCGAGCGGCTCCATGGGGAACCGACACCCTATTCAACCAATCAGGAACTCTTGAGTTTGACCGGCCAATACACCGCAAGATTCTTATCGTCCATAAAAGGACAAGCCCAAAGGGCGCTTATGAGGATCGAATCAGGTTATTTCTCCCTGGTCAGATCGTCGATGGAGAACATTATTAGAAAGGTTGAACAGACCGCCGAAATTATTGAACTGCTGAAACAATCCGCACGAGGCCATCACTCTTCCGCCACGCAAGGCGCTGAAATCTTCGATCTCAACGAAGCCGCCGCCCAGGCCATGGAGCTTTCCGCAACTCTGTTCGAACCCGGAGGCGAACTTTCTCTGTGCCCCATTGAACTATCCGTTACCCCGGATTGTTGCGTTCGAGCGGATCGGAAACACATAACCGGAGCCATAACCCACCTTTTGAATAGTGTCAGCGCAGGGCTCAGAGGCAAAGGCAGGATCGTGATAAGGACAACGATTACGGATAGCAGCGCTATCCTCTCTATCAAAGGCTCCCCCGAGGGAGTGGATGATGAATCGTCCAACTATTGGGATTCAATTTTTGATTCCAAGACAACTCATTCCGGTCTGGGACTTGCTTTGGTTTCTACGATAGTCCGCAATTATTCGGGCAGCTTGGGAACGGATACCCGAAACGGGGTGTTGTCCATCACGGTACGGCTGCCGTACGTCGAGCATCAAGAAGGCCCGTGTTAGGCTTTCCACCGGGCAACGTCGACTCCTTTGGCATTCTGTCTTTGCAGATGACATGGATTTGTGTATTATTCAAATGCTGGATTAGCATGGTTAGCAAACTGTCCGGCAAAATTTCAGTCGCATGGTGAGCCGGCGGGTAGTCAGGCTAAGTTTAATGGCTATTATACGGGCAAAAACCGGAGAAATCCAGTGCAAGATAGTCTACTACGGCCCAGGTCGATGTGGAAAGACTACAAATCTCATCATGATCCACAGGGCTGTCGGCACTAGGGTTCGCGGGGATCTTATCTCCATCAACACTGCCGGTGACAAAACCATATTCTTCGATTTTCTCCCGATGGATTTGGGTCAAGTCAAGAATTTCAGCATAAAAATTTCGGTTTACACAGTGCCTGGTCAGGTCACTTATAACGAAACTAGAAGATTGGTCCTGAAGGGCGCGGACGGCGTAGTATTCGTAGCCGATTCCCTGGATATCCGCAGAGCGCAAAACCTGGAGAGTTTCAAGAACTTGCAGGACAACCTGAAAGATCAGGGATCGAGCCTGTCAAGTGTTGCCATGGTGCTCCAGTTCAACAAGAGAGACCTCAATGGTGGCGAAGCGGCGGTATTACCTATCGCTGACTTGCAGGAGGATTTGAATCCCTACATGAAATGGCCGTTTTTTGAAGCCAGCGCCATAAACGGGCAGGGTGTGAAAGAGACTTTCAAATCCATCTGCATGCTGACAGTGTCCAATGTTTGCAGCCAATTTCTATAGATTAACTAAAGTCAGACGCCATCCTGCCTAAGGGCAAGTTGATGGGAGAGCCGAACCATGGCTGAGAATCGCGTTCACGAGTTGCTTACCGGTTTGATGGTGGCCATTAAGAGCAATAAGCTCGAAAAAAAGCCGCCAAAGGAAAGAGATACCTCCATTTACCGCGAGGTTAAGGAAGCGGAGGTAATTATTTACACTCGTGAACCACGCGGGGATTTCGACATAGCTTTTCTAAGCGATAACGTTTATTCCCAGCTAGGCTTCCAAGCCGATGAATTCACAGCCAACCCCTCCCTGTGGTTTGATCGCGTCCACCCCGACGACATAGATTCCGTTAGAACCGCGCTTAACGATTTGTCCGTACAAAGGCACTGTATCCAGGAATTCCGTTTTCTACACAAAGATGACTCCTACCGTTGGCTTCGAGACGAACGAAATCTCATAGTCAACAACGGCGCTCCTTCGGAAATCCTTGGCACATGGATAGATATTACTGAACGTAGGCGGGTGGAAAAGGCTCTTCGGGAAAACGAAGCCAGGTATCGTTCCCTTGTGGACAACTCCCCTGTCGGAATGATCTCTTTCGACATGAATGGCGACATAACCGAGTTTAATCCTGCCGTGCTCAGTATTCTGGGCGCCCGCGGCGAAATAACCGACGCCCAGGACCTATTTTCCGTATTGCCGCTTGTGGAAACCGGAATTAGTGAAGCGGTTTTGCAATGTCTGGAATCGGGAGAATCCGGAGTCGGCGAGTTTCAGTACAAAGGCAAAAGCGACCGTCAGGTGTACACGCGGCTGCATGTAGTGCCTATCAAAGGAGGCGACGGAAAGATAGCCGCAGCCCATGCCTTCGTGCAGGATATTTCCGATCAAAAGCGGGCCGAAGAACTCATCGTCAGCTCCGAACGGTTGAAGGTCCTGGGGCAGGTTTCCGTCGGTGTGGGGCATAATTTCAGCAATCTGCTGCAGATAGTCTCCGGCAATGTCAACATGGCCATCACCAACCTGGATTTGCAGGAATACGAAGGGGTGCGGCAATGCCTGGAGGAAATTCTGGAGGGAACCAAATCGGCCACGGAAGTCGTCAGATGGCTTCAGCAATTCGGCAGAGCGCGCTTCCAGAAGGCCCCGGCCAAAAAAGATGTGTTCGACGTCAGCTCGCTTGTAGAAGAAGCGGTAGAAATATGCAAATTGTGGTCAAAACTGGAACTGGACCGCAAAAATGTTCACATCATATACGATGTGAGAGCAACCCCCGGCTGCCACGTTGAAGGTGTCAGGGACCAAATGGCTTGGGTGCTTCTCAACCTCTTGAAGAACGCTGTCGAGGCCCTGCCCCTTGGCGGAAAGATCAAAATAAGGACATCCGTCAAGGATGACATGGTAGTCCTGTCGGTCAGAGATAACGGAGTAGGGATAAAGGACGACGAGATCAAACACATAGGAACGGCTTTCTGGTCCTCCAAAGATGCGCACGCAGGCACCGGACTGGCGTTTAACTGCGGCATACTTCGTCAGCATGGCGGAACCATGGGCTTCAAGAGGTTAATACCGAGGGGAACCACTTTTATGGCCAGGCTGCCGTTTGTAAAAGACCCCTCACAAAAACGTAAGGCGCTGGCGCCCGCTGTTTTTGACCGAGGTTACACTATCCTGCTGGTGGATGATGAAGCGCCCGTTGTCACCATGCTCGAGAAGGGGATGAGATTACTCGGCCAAGATCCTATCCCCGCTCATTCCGGTAAGGAAGCGGTGAAGATATTCCAAGAAAGTAAGAAGATCGACGCTGTGGTCTGCGACTACGCGATGAATGGGCTCAACGGATTGGAAGTCGCGAAGTCCATTGCCAAGATCTGCAAGGCAAGAAACGTGCTCAAACCTCCCTTCCTTATATTGACAGGGGTCGCAAGGCAACTGGATGAAGACGAAATACCCGAAGGCAAGGTTATTGACAGGATTCTGGAAAAGCCCATCAAGGTGCCTAAATTACTCGAAGTAATCCATGAAGAAATTGCCCGAGTTACTTCCACGGCCAATTTCACCGGCCGAGTGGAAGGAATAGACTTACTCGAATACACGCAATTGCTGTTGCTCAATGGGCAAAAGGCCGTGCTGGAGGTCGTGTCCAGACAAGGCGTGTATGGATTGCTGTACATCGAGGAAGGGAATATCAGGCACGCCGTTTGCGGAGAGCTCGAGGGTGAATCAGCGCTTTACAAGTGCTTGACCTTCAACGGAGGCAGCTTTTCAAGCCAGCCTTGGCGCCAACCGGAGAAAGTGACAATAGATAAGCCCGGCCAGTTCGTCTTGTTGGAGGCTGCAAGAAAGAGAGATGAGATAAAGGATTCACTGTCCGAGGAACAAAGCGCGTGAGACTTTTCAGCGAAACCACTTTCGGCAAAAGGGGTTCCCGGTGAATTATTACTGAAAGACGGCCTCTAGCCCACTGATATCAATATAAGGCTGACATCGTCCTCGAAAACATCGCCGCCGCGAAATTCTATGAGGTCATCGACTATTCTTCGGACGGTCTCTTCCGGCGGGGCCGATATATTCTCGACAAAGATCCTTTGCAGTCTATCCAGTCCATAAAGATCCTCAATCCCCTCGAGGGGACTAGTTTCGGTAACTCCATCCGTAAAGATCAGTATCCTGTCACCGGCTCGCAAGTTTCTGAAGTCGTCTTCGAATTCCATTCCCTGAAACGCTCCGACCAGAGGACCCCCTACTGTCAGTTCGTCAATGGAGCCGTCGTCTTCCCTGTATAGGAAAGGCCGTGGATGCCCCGCGTTGCAAAAGGATAACCCCAACGAATCCGGATTGATCACACAGTAAAATACGGTTAGGAAATCGGAATCAGGCAGCACTCTGACCATTTCATCGTTGATTATGGATAACAATTGAGCGGGGGATCTATTCTCTTTGGCGAAGGATTGGAAACACATTTTGAACATAGCCCCGATCATGGCCGAAGCCACACCATGACCCGCGACGTCAACCAGCGCAACCCCAACGCTCGAGTCCGCGAATTCTATCACGTCGTAGAAGTCGCCGCCGGCGCGGGAAAAAGGCTTGTAGTAAACCGAAAACTCGATTCCTTCGGTCCGTGGAAATGAGTTGGGCAGCAGAGAATTTTGAAGCTGTGAGGCCATTTCCATTTCTCTCGCCAAGGACCTGTTGCGCCGTTCTATCTCCTTTCGCGCCTCGTAGAGAGCAAGATGATTCTTGACCTTTATGGATAATTCCTGCCTATCATAGGGTTTGGTTATGTAATCAACGGCGCCCGCCTCCAGCCCTTTTTCTCTGCTCTCCGAATCTTCTCTGGCGGTCAGAAAGATGACCGGAACCGCCTCATCTATTATGCGGTTTCGCAGGGCCTCCATGGTCTCGAATCCGTCCATCTCCGGCATTTCTATGTCGAGAAGAACAAGATCAGGATTGTTTTCCTGGGCCAGTTTGATCGCTTCGCGTCCTGAAGCCGCAGAAATCACCGTGTAGCTCTTAGCCAACATAGCTTCCAGAATCTTGCGGCTAACAGGCTGGTCCTCTACGATAAGGACTCTTGAAGACTTGGTGGGCGTCATGTATCTCGTCATAATGGTTGGGCCAACAACAGGTGACGCATGTGGACCACTCCGAAAGGGCCGAAGGGGCCGATAGAATCCACCCCCTTGCCCCGCTTATTGCGGTGTAGAAATTCCCCCCGTTAAGAGGGACTTAGGGCATAGGCGCTGACTTAAAGATGCGTTGTGACCAGCGCCGTCATTCCCGCGCAAGCGGGAATCCAGTGTTTTCAATACCTTCTGGCCCCCCGCTTTCGCGGGGGCGACGTAATTCTGCCAGCGTTAACTATTTGAAATCACGTCCGACAAGGTCAAAAGTTAGCGCCTATGGGGACTTAGGGGGCTTGAGTTGTCCCTTGTTTCCGAACTCCGCGTGGGGAGTGACTCAAATCCCGGAATAAAGCGCTTAGCTCTGCACGAATATTCTAGTGACTCTCGGTGATATTTTGCAAATTATTTCGTAATTGATTGTGTTACCGTTGGCTGCAATGTCATCGGCCAAGATTTCTTCGGCGCCCTGGCGACCGATCAGCACGACTTCATCCCCCACACGGGCTTCCGGTATATCCGTAACGTCGATCATCAGTGTATCCATGCACACGGTACCAACCACATTCGCCCGTCTGCCCCGCACCAACACTTGTCCTACATTTGACTGGAACCGCGGATAGCCGTCATTATACCCCACGTGCAAAGTGGCTATTCTGGAGGGACGCTGAGTAACGAATCTACGATTGTAAGAAATCGCCCGCCCCGCGGGGTGCTCCTTGAGCTGCGCAATCTTGGTGGAAAACGTAATCACTTGTTCGAGCTTCAATATGTTGCGAACAGCGTCGGACGGATACAGTCCGTAAATGCCGAGACCGGGCCTTACCATATTGTAACGCGTCTGGGGAAACCGCACCAGCGCGGCCGTGTTTCCCGCATGCACGTATTTGAACGAAAATCCTCTCCTCTCAAGCTCAGTCAGCAGAGAATCGAACAGGCGCGCTTGGGTAAGAGTGTAGTCGTCGGATTCAGGATCATCGGCGCTGGAGAAGTGCGTCATTATGCCTTCGACTTGAAGGTTCTTGAAACAGTGGACTTGTTCCACAAAAGGCGCAGCGTCCCGCGCCCAGATTCCGGAACGTCCCATGCCGGTGTCAATTTTCAGATGCACGGGGATTTTCTTGTGACCCGTTGCGGCGCGATTCAAAGCGTAGGCCAATTCCAAACAGGGGACCACTGAGCTTAACCTATATCTGACAATTTTGTCCACTTCTTCCGGCAGGACGTTGAAAACCAGTATCGGGGCTTCTATCCTGTTTTCCCGTAGCGTGGCTCCTTCATCGGGGAAGGCCACCGCAAGATTGCTGACGCCGTTTTCAAGGGCGATTTTGGACGCGCGTATCGAATCATTGCCGTATCCGAAGCTCTTGACCACAGGCATTATCGAGACATCGTCCCCCACGATCCCACGAATGGTTTTTATGTTCGCAGCTATCGAATCCAGGTTCACTGTCAATCTCGTGGGTCCGATTGATCCCACAAGCTCTTTGGCGATCCTCTCCAATCTGAACCAGCGCGATCCCTTGAACAGCACCACATCCCCTCGATTCATGGTCTTTTCAAGTTCCGCGGCGGCCTCGTTGTAGCTTCGCGTATTGGTGATCTTGCGGGTGCTCATGCCCTCCAGGGCAGCGGCTTGGCCGATCAGCGCAGCGTTTTCTCCAACGGTTATGAGATGATCCACATCCGTGCGCACCACTTCTTTGCCCACGGCAAGATGCTCCTCACGGCTATGCAGGCCCAGGTCGAGCATTTCGCTGAGGATGGCGATTTTTCTTCGGCCCTTCCCTACCTTGGCGAGAACATCCAAAGCTCCCTTCACGGAAGCGGGGTCGGAATTGTAAGTGTCGTTTATCAGTGTCACCCCTGTTATGGTGGTGTGGATCTCGAGCCTCATGGGCGAGGGATGAAACTGCTCAAGCCCCTTTTTGATATCCTCAGGCGACACCCCGAGCAGAGTCGCCGACGCGGCCGCGGCCAAAGCGTTGTGGACATTGAAACGGCCCGGGACGGGCAAGTTTATGTGGATGCTTTTTCCAAACACAATTATCTGAAAACTGTGACCTTGTTCCGGCACTGAAACGATATTTGCGCCCCTGACATCAGCTTCTTCGGATAAACCGAACGTCACAATCCTTGCGGGCGAGGATTCGGCGGCGCTCATGCTAAGATCGTCGTCGGCGTTGAGAACAAGGAAGGAATCTTTGGTCAGATTTCCGAAGAGCCGCTTTTTTTCACTGAGGGTGTTCTCCAGACTTCCGAGGCCGCCGATGTGCGCCTTGCTGATAATCGTCAAAATACCATGATCAGGCTTGATCATAGCCTCGAGACGATCCATTTCACCTGGTAGGCTTATGCCCGCTTCAATGAGAGCCACCTCATGTTCCGCTCTCATTCCCAGCAAGCCCAAGGCCGCCCCCACCTGAGTGTTGTAGGACAAGGGGGATCTGTAAGTCTTGCGGTCGAGACACAGTATCGAGGCCAGCATTTCCTTCACGAGCGTTTTGCCGTTGCTTCCCGTAATGGCCACAACCGGAAAGTTGAACCTTCTGCGATAAACCGCGGCGAGTTTTTGTAACGACGCAAGAGGGTCTTCCACAAGCATCAAGGTTACGTCTTCAGGAACTGATTTTCGGAACAGGTCTTCTCGGCTTACTACAGCGGCTTTGGCGCCGCCCAAGAGAGCGTCCTCCACGAAATCGTTACCGTTGAAATGCTGCCCCTTAAGAGCCCAGAAGATAAAGTCCTCGCCAATTGGCTTTCGGGAATCAATGGAGACACCTGAGATAGGGCCCTGGCCCGGGCCCAGGACTTTAAGCGGCTCAATAATTTCGATAAGTTCCTTAAGATCCAAGAACCCCAAATTCTCTATCCCATTTTTTTCAATATTTCGGTTCTTTAGAAAACAAGAAGAATCTTCAACGGTTTCAGAATATTGTATTGTATCCTGGCAGGCTGGTGTCGTGCCCTGGACAATCATTTTGAATCTCCCCACAACAGGCCAATGGCCTTATAAAACGCAGCCGAAAGCGGTTTGAAGTTTAATTTCAGATGGGCTTGCAATCTATTAGCAGCCCGGCGAGGCAGGACGGTCGGTAAGCTGAAAACTTCCGGTTTATTCGACAATGCCTTGACGCGCCAACGATTCATCTTTGTCACCTGGCAGACAGGGTGTTAGCACGGGCGCCACAAAAAGACAAGAGATCGCTGGGCAAGGCCGTGGTTTCAAACAACTCGTGTGATATAAATGACTAATAATTATGAAGATAATGATGACTTTCAGGATTCGGATCAACCACTGAAAATACCGATTGATGGGATTCTCGATTTGCACACCTTTTCTCCGAAGGAGTTGCCGAGCCTTCTGGATGACTACTTTGAGGCTTGCCTGGATGCGGGAATCACTGATTTGCGAATCATTCACGGCAAGGGAAAAGGGATATTGCGTGATCGCGTCAGATCCATCCTCCGTAAACACCCCTCCGTGGCGTCCTTTGAGGAAGCTCCCTTGGAAGCGGGATCATGGGGCGCGACGCTGGTTAAATTGAAGGGGCCCCAAAGGCGTTAGAGGAAGCGGAGAGGCGAAGACATTTTGGTTGACAGAGGAGCGTAGCGTCAATTAGGCTGAAAAAAGGGGGTAAAGTATTCTTCACTTATAATAGGACAGTTTTGCCGTCCGCCTGCTTCTTGGGGGTATAGTAGCCTGATCGCATTCCGGGATAAACATCTCAGAATTAGAGAAACCGCCGCGTAAATCCGGCTAACCATTGTTAGATAGTTCCACTTTCTCGTTAAACTAAATTGCGGAAGGAGAGGGAGATGATTCGAAGCGCCAAGAATGTCGCTATAGTGTGCGCCGCGCTCATATTGGTACTGGCGATCGTCATCGGTCCAACCTGGGCTGCCGACAAGAAACCGAATATCCTGTTTATCATGGGTGACGATGTAGGTTGGTTCAACATCGGAGCATACCATCGCGGCATCATGTCGGGCAAGACGCCAAACCTGGACAAGCTCGCAAACCAGGGGATGATGTTCACCGACTATTACGCTGAGGCAAGCTGCACAGCGGGTCGAGCGAATTTCATCACCGGAGAACTGCCGATCCGTACAGGCCTTACTACTGTAGGACAAGCGGGAGCCGACGTCGGCCTACCAGCTCAGGCCTGCACTCTGGCCACCGCCCTTAAGTCGCTGGGCTATGTCACCGGGCAGTTCGGCAAGAATCACTTGGGCGACCTGAACAAATACCTGCCCACGGTTCACGGCTTCGACGAATTTTTCGGCTACCTGTATCACCTTGACGCCATGTCGGACCCGTACTGGTTCGACTACCCTCAGGACTGGATAAATAAATACGGGCCTCGCGATCTGGTGCACTGCTGGGCGACGGATGTGGACGACCCTACCGAAATGCCGCGCTGGGGCAAGGTCGGAAAGCAGAAAATAGTAGATGAAGGCCCCTTGGCTCCGTTCCCCAACATGGCCGGTCGTCAGAACTGGCAAGAGGGGCGCAAGGCCAAGTACGACATGGAGACTTTCGACAGCGTGCTGGTCGACCATTCCAAAGGTTTCATGGACAAGGCCAAGAAAGAAGGCAAGCCTTTCTTTATCTGGCACAATACCACCCGCATGCACGTCTTTACCTACCTCTCTCCCAAGTACCAGGCCCTGATGAATTCGAAAAGCAACTATGGTCTGGAAGAGGCGGGCATGGCCCAGATGGACGACGACATCGGAGCGCTTCTGAAGCACCTGGAAGACATCGGCGAGGCCGACAATACCATCGTTGTCTTCACCACCGATAACGGGGCGGAGGTGTTCACTTGGCCGGACGGCGGTATGACGCCGTTTAAAGCCACTAAGGGCACGGTTTTCGAAGGCGGCTTCCGCGTGCCGGCAATCATCCGCTGGCCGGGCAAAGTCAAACAGGGGTCCGTCGAGAACGGAATCTTCTCAGGACTCGACTGGTTCCCTACCCTCGTGGCGGCGGCTGGTAACCCCGACATCACCGAGCAACTCCTGAAGGGAGTAAAGCTCGGCGACCGCACATACAAGAACCATCTCGACGGCTACAATCAGATGGACCTCCTGCTTGGCAAAGGACCCTCGAGCGCGTCATGAGATCTTCTACTTTGGTGGTCCACACCTGGGCGCCATCCGTATAGACGATTTCAAGTTCCAGTTCTTTCAGCAGCCACTTGGCTGGCCTGGTCCGAAGGTTACAACAGACATGCCCACAATCGTGAATATAAGACAGGATCCATTCGAGCGGACCCCGGCAACTGGTGGGCAAAGTCTGAACGACCTTGGCGGCGGCTACATGAATGACTTTTATGCTCGCGAGTTCTGGCGTTTTGTGATGGTTCAGGAATATGTGGGTAAGCTCGCGAAAACGGCGATTGAGTTTCCACCGATGCAGACGCCGGCCACATTCAATCTTGACGCTATAAAGCAAAAAATTGAGGAGGCCCTCAGAAACCGCGAAGGGCAATAGCAGAATTAACAACATGGCGGGCGCGGCTGAAGCGGCGCCCGCTTCATCATAACAGTCTCATGATCAAAGGCGTGATTCCGGCGGCGGGTGGAGCGCATTATGTGGGAAGCCATCGTATCAGAGGTGCTAAGAAACCTTAGGCGCCTACTCGTGGAGGATAGTTGGAGCCCTGATCATTATCCTGGTCGGCTTGTGGCTGGTAAGACTGGTCAGAAAGTCCCTGACACGGGTACTCACAATTCGAAAACTAGACCCTACGGTCGTCTATTTTGCGGACAGTTGTCTTAACATTCTTTTGCACGGTGTGGTACTCATAGCCGCCCTCCACAGATTGGGAGTTGAAATCAGCTCCCTGGTTGCAATGCTTGGGGCCGCTGGTCTCGCCATAGGGTTGGCGTTGAGGGGACAACTGTCGAACGTTGCTTCAGGTTTGCTTATCATAATTTTCCGCCCATTCGGCGTGGGCAATTACATTGAAGGCGGCGGCTCCGCAGGCACGGTCGAGAAGATCGAATTGATGTCCACTGAGATTCGCACGCCCGAGAACGTCACCGTGATCATTCCCAATTCGAAACTGACAGCGGACAAGCTCGTCAATTACTCACATAGACGTACAAGACGACTCAGAATAGTTATCGGAGTGGGTTACAAGGCGGATCTGAAGAAAATCAGAGAGGTCTTACAAGGTATCGTTGAAGCGGAAGATCTAGTCCTAAAAGAGCCAAAGCCGACTATTACCATAAAAGAGCTTGGGGACAAGAACATTAAGATCGAAACTAGGGTGTGGGTTAAATCTCGGGATTACTTAAAGGCCAAGGTCCTGCTGAATGAGAAAATCAAAGAACGCTATGATTCTGAAGACATCCCATTCCCCTGAACTGCTCTGCAAAGAGCATGACAACGAATAGCCGCATGGATCGAAATTGCTTTGAAATCCATCGCCATCTCAGCCCTCTGCCTGCCCGCCGGCGGATACCACCGTCCTGAATTTGCGCACCTTGACCTGTCCCGGATGGGCTCCCTTGGCACGAGACAAATCTCCGACAGTGGCGACTATTACTTCCACTTTGCCTTTTCCTCTGGCCTTTGAATTATCCACGGCCAAGGAGGCGGCGAAATCCAAGTCATCTGGATCAGGCGACTCTTTTTGCAGACTCAGCACCACGTGCGCCCCTGAATAATCCTTAACATGAAACCATAAATCCTGTTTAGAGGCTTTGGAACGGAGCAACGCGTCATTTCCCCTGCCGCTCTTTCCCACTAACACCATCGCTCCGCTGGGAGCTGAAAACCTGTAAAACGGCTCCGCCGGCTTTTCGTGTTCCCGGACGCGGGAATTCTTTGTGTTGTGATTTGCGCCAATAGACTCAGCGCTCAGGGCCTCAAGCTCCTCGATGCTTGCGGCCGATTCCACGAAGTACAGCAAGTCCTCGATGGCCCTCTTTTCTTCTGCGGTCGTTTCCAGCCTTTCTTCTACCTTCTTTTTCCCCCTCTTCCCTTTAGCGCCCTTCTTGAAGATATAATTCATGTTTCCTATTGGGTCCAATGTGGGGTCTAATTTTACGACTTTCTTTCCGCCTGCCCAGTCTTCAACTTCAACGGAAGTCATTCCTTTTTTTATTCGGAAGAGGTTGGCTTTGATCAATTCGCCTTCATCCTGCATCTCCACAAATCTCAGTAGGCGCTTAGAATCCTCTTTAATTTTGGTCATCCTCTTGTCCAGGGATTTTATGCGCGAAACCAGCGGCGCGGCCACCGTGCGTCGATAAGATTCCAGAAGGAGGTGTTTCAGCTTTAGGCCGTAGAAGCTGTCTGCCGCCGCGTTCATGGAGGAAAACTTCTCCACATTGGCGTCCATCGGTTCGAATATCGTCGAAAGGCGACGCTTGCCACGGGAGTCGCTAATGATGCAAGGAGTGAGCGGAGCAGCGGGAACACCGGCGCCTATCTTTGACGAATTCGGGTTTGTCGGCGGAGGCTCATAAATCCTCCCGGGCGTCATCAGACGGGTGGACGATTCCTTTTCATTGATGTGATGAAGGCAGTCCATTATTTTGTTTGTGGCTGCGTCCACGAGCACAATATTGGAATCCCTCCCCAGCGACTCCAAAATCAAAAGCATATTGGAGCGCTGGTCCGCGGGGCCTCTGCCCGCGGAGATGGAGATCACCCTATCATCCGGAAGGCAAGAGACTCCGTCAATCCTGGCCCCTTGTAGATGAGCGCGCAGGAATGCGCAGAAGCGCGGCGGCGCGGGAGGATTGGGAATTTTCAGCTCCGTCAGGTGCATACGGCCGAGTTGAGGATCGGCGCTGATGACGAGCTTCTTTTCGCCGCTCCAATTTCCCCGTGTCCGCAGGACTATCTCCCGAGGTAACGGCTGATGTATCTTGTTTATGAAGCCGCCGGCCAGCTCCCCGTTGAGTTCTTCCGCTATTTTCTTAAGGACTGCTAAATCCATCTTTCGTCACGTATTCTTTCAGTTACGTGGTGAGATTGCTTCACCCGCCGGAGGCGGGTTCGCAAAGACAAGTCCAAATGTCATTGCGAGAAGCGAAGTCCCGCGTTCCGCGGGAAAGCAATCTCATTCTTCGCCGCTCAAACATGAATGATTAATTCGTTACTGACTTATCTTACTCAAAAACCTTCCCAGAAAGGGTTGAACGATTTTGACCGCTTGATTGGAACATAGCTCATGACAACAGAAGCACGATATGCATTTGTCCCTATCAATGATCATGGAGCCTTTCGATTCCCGGATGGCTTTCGGCGGACAATGTTCCATGCATACGCCACAACTTTTGCACACGGTCAGATCGATATCCGGCTTCGTGATTATGTGATTTTCCATAAACCTACGCACCGGATTCCATCTGGACAAGTCCCACCTAATGTTAACCGACTTGGGAAGTCGGAAATCTTTCAGCGGATAATCCTTGAGCTTGTCTCCCAACACCTCGATTTGCGCTCGGTCGGCAATACCCACACCTTGGCCCGCGCCTACCACGCAGGTCCTTAAGTTTTCGACTCCGAAGCCCACAAGAGAGCAAACTACAGCGTCCATTGCCACAGCGTCTCTCGAAGAGGCTATGAAACCCAGGGGCCTTGGGTCGCCGCTGGTGGGCCCGTACCCTTCCATGCCCAGGACCGCGTCGATAATAGTCACTGCAGGAGCTACTTTTTCGTAAATTTGGACCAAAACCGTGGCAAAGCTGTCAAGGTCTTTGCCCGCGCGCATATGCCAGGAGGCTTTGTCGGCGCCGATAACCGTTCCGAAAAGATTCTTGACGCCGAGAGTCAGCCCCATTTGAGCGTGAGTCTTAAGCTTCGGGAGATTGATCACCGCATCGAACTCGAAAACCTCTTTAGCTAAATCTATACGCTTGAAGAGTCTATTTTCCGGAAATTCCAGAGTGATCTTCTCCTTAAAGGGAGTAGGCTTGATACCCAATTTTGCCATAAAGGCGTCATACCCTGACCTGCTGAGAACCCTGGCGAGGTTTCCCAAAGGCGGGCTGTCCCCGATTGAAGGTTTGGCGCCGAGGTCGATCACTAGTTTGGCGACTTCTTCCACCACCCGCGGGTGCGTGACTACGGCTTCGGACGGGCCGGCGGATTTCAGCAAATTCGGCTTCAAGAGAACTTTGTCGCCCGGCTTAATCAGTGATTCCAGACCGCCTATATCTCCCAGGCATGCCTTGACCGCTGCGGCAACGCTTCGGCTGTCGTAGGACTCACATTTTCTAACGCTGACCTTTGCTTTCATGCATAATTCTTATCATTTCTAGAGCTTGGGGTAAAGATCGGCCTGTTGTCATATTTGTAACCCTTGACTCATGAAGGGCAGTTCTGGAGATTGCTTTCCCGCGGAACGTGGGATTTCACTCCTCGCAATGACGGTTGCGCTTGTCTTTGCGAGCGCAGCGAAGCAATCTCCCTCGCGCAAGTGAAAGCTTACGTTATATTTGGCCTTTCTCGTTGACAAATAGCCGGAACTATAGGATATTAATCAACTGTTTCCTAGTACGCAGGATGAGCCAATCCGACATCATCAGCCGAAAAGCGCAAGGACTATCGCCGAGTTTCTATGTTTGAAACCTGCAATATGGCGACGCCCGCTTGCCGACCGGGGCGATTCCGATGCGGTTAAGAGGAGCCGGCTACAAGGCCTTTTTCAGGTTTGTTTGCAGAGCCATGCGCACAAAGCGGACGATGAAGTAAATTTGTCGTCTCGCCCCGGATGAGTGTTGGAGCTGGGCGCGATAATAAGAGTTTTTGGGGAGAGGCCGGAGAAGGACTTTTTGCAAAAGATCTATCCCCCACAGCCCTCCCAAATTGATCAGACCTAAAGAATCACACCGGAAATTTTCACGGAGGTAATCCATGGGTGATGAAGAGCGAAGAATCCTGGTGGTCGGCGGCGGGATAAGTGGCATGACAGCCGCTATCGAGGCAGCCGAGACGGGAGCCGAAGTGGTAATCATAGAAAAAAACCCTTTCCTGGGCGGGCGAGTAGCCATGTTGAATCAATATTTCCCGAAGCTTTGCCCCCCCAGTTGCGGTCTGGAAATCAACTTCAGAAGAATCAAATCCAACCCGAAAATCAGTTTTCACACTCAAGCCGAGGTAGAGTCCGTCGAAGGAGCGCCCGGGAATTACAAAGTCAACGTGAAGGTCAACCCCCGCTATGTTAACGACAATTGCACAGCTTGCGGCAAATGCGGAGAAGCCGCCGAGACGTTGATCCCCAACGCCTTCAATTATGAAATGGACGCCATGAAGGCCGCTTATCTTCCGCATCCAATGGCATATCCATTCAAGTATGTAATATCTCAGGACATCATCGGCACGGATGAAGCCAAAAAATGCCAGGCGGCCTGCGAGGTACAGTGCGATTGATCTGGAAATGAAACCGGAGACAATCACATACAACGTGGGCGCAGTTGTGTGGGCTACCGGCTGGGATCCTTACGACGCGACCAAGATCGACTATTTGGGTTTCGGCAAGATTCCCAACGTAGTCACAAGCGTAATGTTCGAGAGAATGGCCTCATTCAGCGGCCCCACCCAAGGCAAACTGGTTCGTCCCTCGGACGGCAAAGAGGTCAAGAGCGTCGCGTTCGTCCAGTGCTCAGGGTCCAGAGACGAAAACCATCTGGCCTACTGCTCGGGAATCTGCTGTTTGGCTTCCCTAAAGCAAGCCACGTACGTGAGGGAGCGTGTCCCCGATAGCTCCGCGTTCATCTATTACATCGACGTTCGCGCTGATGGGCAAATACGAGGACTTCTATACAAAGGTCGACCAGGACCCCAATATAACTCTCATTAAAGGAAAGATTGCTCGGATTTCCCCTGATCCGGAAACAGGCGGGGTTTTAGTCCAGGGCGAAAACATCACCGAAGGCGGAATGGTCAAGCAAGTGGTCGATCTGGCCGTATTGGCGGTCGGAATGGTCCCCGGAACCGCTAAAGTGAAACCTGATCTTGAAATGGAGTATGACGAATTCGGTTTCGTAACAGCCTCCGGCAGTTCGGGCATAGTCCCCGCGGGCTGCGTAAAAGCGCCCATGGAAGTGGCCGCGTCTGTGCAAGATTCCACTGCTGCGGCTCTCAAAGCAATCCAACGGACACTGGGGAGGTAAATATTAATGGATCAGAAGATCGGTGTATATCTATGCTCGGGATGCGGCATCGGCGAGTCAATTGATCTTGACGCGCTGGGTGGTGTCGCCAAAGAGTTCAAAATAGCCAAATGTGAAAGTCACCCCGCCCTTTGCAGCGCCGAAGGCGTGGACATAATCAACAAAGACCTGGCATCGGACGCGGTTAACTGTATGGTTGTGGGCGCTTGCTCAGGCCGCGTGAAGAGCGATGTCTTCTCCTTCGATCCCATGACTACGATCCTCGAAAGGGTAAACCTGAGAGAACACGTGGCCTGGTGCCAGCCCGCCGGGCACGAAGACACCCAGATGATGGCCGAAGACTACATCCGGATGGGCGTTACTAAAGTCCTAAAATCCACGCTGCCCAAGCCCTTTCAAGAAGGTGTAGAAAAGACTATACTTGTTGTAGGCGGCGGCGCTGCCGGTCTTCAGGCTTCTCTAGAAGCGGCGCAGGCGGACTATTCGGTTATGCTGGTGGAAAAAGAGAACGAACTCGGCGGCCACATGGTAAAATGGCATAAGAGCACACCTACCGGCCCCAACTACCATGACTTGTCGGAAATCACCATCGATCAGACAATTGCCGCAGTGCAGGCGAACTCCAATATCAAGGTTCTTACCGGAACAACGATTGAAAAAATCGCCGGCGCGCCGGGTATGTTTGATGTCACCCTATCCAATGGCGGCGGCGCCCACAAAATCGGCTCAATCGTCATGGCCGCCGGCTGGAAGCCTGTACGACGCCAACAAGCTCGAACACCTCTCCTATGGAAAGTTTCCCGACATCATCACAAGCGTCCAGTTGGAAGAAATGGCCAAGGCCGGGAAGATAACCTGCCCGTCTGACGGCTCCGAGCCTTCGGTTGTCGCTTTTGTTCAATGCGCGGGTTCGAGAGACGAAAATCACCTGCCCTATTGCAGCGCCGTATGCTGCCGCGTATCCCTGAAACAAGCTGAATACGTGAAAGAGCAAAACGAAGAAAACAAAGTCCTTGTTTTCTACAAAGATATCAGGAGCCCCGAACAGCAGGAAGAGTTTTACAAAAAGGTTCAGAAAGACGGCGTGGTCTTTATCAAAACCGATACCTCCAAGCTCACCATCGGCGAAGGATCCGAGAAAAAGCTCAGCATCGAAGCGATAGACGACCTTCTGAGAGAGCCCGTGATGATGGAAGCCGATCTGGTGGTCTTGGCCACCGGTATGGAGCCCGCTACGCTGGAGGATCCCATACTGAACCTGGAATATCGGCAAGGCCCCGCCCTTCCGCAACTGAAGTACGGCTTCCCGGACTCCCATTTCGTGTGCTTCCCATACGAAACTCGCAGAACCGGCATCTATACCGCAGGTTGCGTCCGGCAGCCCATGACGGCCACCCGGTCCACAAACGACGGAGCCGGCGCTGTGATGAAGGCGATCCAGTGCGTGGAACTCACATCTCAGGGCAAAGCGGTCCATCCCCGCGTGGGCGACCTGTCCTATCCCGAGCTGCACATAACCCGATGCACTCAGTGTAAGCGTTGCACCGAGGAATGCCCCTTTGGAATGTACAACGAAGACGTGAAAGGCACCCCTCTGCCCCATCCGACGCGCTGCCGCAGATGCGGCGTATGCATGGGAGCGTGTCCGGAACGTATCATATCCTTTAACAATTATTCCGTGGATATGATCGGTTCGATGATCAAATCGATTCACGTTCCGGATGAATACGACGAAAAGCCCAGAGCCATAGTCCTGATTTGCGAGAACGACGCGTTCCCCGCGCTGGATATGGTCGGTTTGCACAGAATGCAATTCCCGGCATGGTTCAGGTTCATTCCTTTGCGCTGTCTGGGCTCATTGAACCTGGTTTGGATCGCTGACGCGTTGTCCAAGGGCATCGACGGCATCATCTTGTTCGGGTGCAGATATGGGGATGACTATCAATGCCATTTCATGCAGGGCAGCGAACTGGCCAACACTCGTATGAGCAAGATCAAGGAAACACTGGACAGATTGGCGCTCGAATCCGATAGAATCAGGTTCGAGCAGATCGCGATTGATGATTTCCACAGGGTTCCCGGAATCTTGCAGGAATTTGCCGAAAGACTTGAGGCCGTCGGCCCCAACCCTTACAAGGGATTCTAAGTCAATCGGTAACTCTTCAGGCTTGAGCGGAAAACTGGAGATTGCTTCGCTGCGCTCGCAAAGACAAGCTCAAATTTCATTGCGAGGAGTGAAGCGACGAAGCAATCTCCCCGCGAGACTGAATGGATCCGACAATCAACCTCAGAGAGTTTGAAATATATAAGGATCAATTATGGAAACTAGAATACCTTTTCTGGAAGTCAGCGACGCTATTCTGGCTTCAGGCGCGGACACTTTATACTGGTGTATGCAATGCGGCATGTGCACAGGCACCTGTCCGTGGCGTCTGGTCCCCGGCGAAGCGTCCGAAGAGTTCAATATAAGATGGGTCCAAAGGCTCGGCCAACTCGGTCTGGAAGGCTTTGAATCCGAAAACTGCCTTTTCGCTTGCACCACTTGCAGGGCCTGTATGGACAGATGCCCCAGAGGCGTGGACATAATCGGCAATGTGCGCGGCATGCGCAGCATGATGGCTGAAGTGGGTTCAATTCCCCCCAGTCTTAAACCCATAGCGGGCAGCCTGCATTCACAGGGCAATCCCTGGTCAGGAGATAGGAACAATCGTACGGATTGGATCAAAGATGCGGAAGTCCCGACCTTCTCCGAGGCCACGGAGTACCTCCTTTTCGTATGCTGCACTTCGTGTTTTGACATGCGCAGTCAGAAGATAGCGCGTTCAGTCGCCAAGGCTCTGACCGCCGCAGGCGTGAGTTTCGGAATCATCGGCAATGAGGAAAGCTGTTGCGGAGAGTCCATCCGTAAGATCGGCGACGAGGAGCTTTTCAACAAGCTGGCGGAATCGAACATTAACCTGTACAAGAGCAAGGGTGTTAAGAAAATAATAGTTACTTCACCACATTGCCTTTACACGTTTAAGAACGAATACCCTGACCTAGGCGGCGAGTTCGAGGTTTATCATTACACGGAAATCCTGGCTCAGGCCGTCGCGGACGGCAAGCTAAAGTTCTCTGGAGACGCCGCGGGCGCGGTAGCGATGCACGACCCGTGTTATCTTGGACGGCATAGCCAGATATTCGACGCGCCGAGAGACCTTATCTCCGCGTTGCCGGGCTCGGAATTGAAGGAACTTGCGCGTAACCAGAAAGACAGCGTCTGCTGCGGTGGCGGCGGTGGTCGAGTATGGATGGAGACCAAAGCCGGTGAGCGATTCGCCGAGTTAAGAATAGCCGACGCGGTGGACTCCGGCGCCAAGACCCTGGTTACTTCATGCCCTTACTGCGTCACCATGCTTGAAGATTCCTGCAACGTAATGGGCAAAGCCGATCAACTCAAAGTGATAGATTTGGCTGAGCTGATCGCTGAGAAGTTGTAGGAGCCCCCGCAAATCCTAGAAACTTTCGGACAGACGCCGGGGAGGGTCTTTTTGCAAAAAGACCCTCCCCGGACCCCTCCCCAAAAACTCTAGTCATTGCAGTCTGCTCCAGACGTTGTCCGGTAAGACTAATCCGCTAACTTGCTTCCGACCAGAGGTTCAGCGCCACAGGCCTCTCGCCTGTCCATGAATGACGGGCAAGATGTCCGTCCAACCGATAGGCCTTCGCAGACTGAGGCGAAGCATACCTGAATCGACATGGGAATAACAAAGCGCTGTGCGGGGACAAAAAACTGCGGGGTGGGGTGCGTAAAGAAGGCTGCTTCACGGCCTACCCATCCGATTTTCACTCCTACTGCTTCGCCGGCAAAAATCTCGAAAATGTATTTTTGATACTGGTCCCCAGACTTCTAATATCCTGGCCGACTTGATCCACTGCTGAAGACGCGGGTCTCGCCGGGTCGCCCCGGGGCGTCGCAACAGGAGTCGCGGACTCGTTGGGGAGTTGGCTGTCCAAAAGAATCCATGATGAAGCCGTTTATGGAGCTCTGCCTCCACCGCTTTGGCCTTGCGCCTGAGAGTTGTTCGTACCGGACGGGTGCAGCAGAGCCCTCGGTTGCGGATTGTTGTCCGGGATGCGCGCCATAACGCTCCCCGAATCGTCGGGGGCTACCGCAGGAGGGGGCTGCCTGCCGGCCCGGAGGCGTGTAAGGTAACGCCGGCGGCAGAGCGGGCAAGTTCGATGAGGGTTCGGATTGCAGATTGCCGGCGGGATTCCCTTGTGGCTTAATAGCCCCCTTTTTCGTCTGAGCGGTCTGTCCGCCAGGCTTGGCCGTTCCGGATGGCAAAAAAGGCCTCGGTTTACGCAGGTCGGTTGCTTCCCCTGGAACAGGCTCAGGTTTCTTCTCTGACTGCTGGAGCAGGCTTCATCCGGTACGGGCTTGGCGGCTTTTTCCAATGACGTGCCGGATTGCTTCTTCTTGGTCTGCTTGGGGCTTGGTTCCTGCGGAGGCTCGAAAACCGGGGTTCCTCTTCCGGTTTTTCTTGAACGGCGCAGGAATAACCTTGGTCCCCGAGGGGTTCGCCACCGGTCCCATGCCCGCCTTTGCCGCAGTGTTAAATCCATTTTGCGCTTCAGCAGCCCCGCCGGCGTTCCCAAGCGTCGTCTCCAAGCAGCTCGCCAAAGGGCTCTTCCTCCCAGTTGACGAGACCTGCAGAGCTTCCCAATACTTTGCCGTTACGGTCAATGAGATAAGTCGTTGGAACTCCCGGAACCTCATAAATGGCTTCAGACCTGTCATTGACAATGAAATTGGTCCTAGTCCCTTGAGCCAGTTTTTGCGGTTTTATGGAGAGTCTCCCAGCCGGATCATATGCCAAAGTGAAAGAAAAACCGGTCTTCGACAGGTAAGACCTCAGTTTCTCGTGATTATCGAAGAGATTGACGCATACAATGTCAAGCCCCCGATTACTGTATTTGCGATAAACTCTCTCTAAAATCGGTTTTTCTACGGAACAAGGGGGGCAGTCGATTTTCCAAAAGTTGGATCACAACTTTTCCCCTTAGAGACGAAAGGTCGATAAGCTTGCCCTTGAAATCCTGCAGAATCATGTTTCCTGCCGGGAATGGGGCAATAAAGGTTGAAATTATTTGACAGCAATCGCTCGGACAAGTTGGCCGCTGAACCGGTCCGGGGCAGGAGTGCGACTGCGAACAAAAGACCGCAAACAAACAATCTATTAGGGACATGCCGGCTCACTCTTGAGAAGCTAATAATTAACTTAAACCTATATTACAATCTCCACGTTTTCAAGAATTTTTCTTAATTATCATGAAACTTAATTTTTGCTAATTGTTGAATATAACCCGAA
>CAVVHK010000135.1:0-54801 GCA_963747865.1 uncultured delta proteobacterium
CTCGAAGCCTCAATGCTTGCGGCTTAAGAATTGGGCTTTGATTGGCCTATGTGGGGCACGCCTTCCAGCCTGTGGCTAATTCGGTTGTGAAATCGGCAGGCTAGAAAGCCTGCCCCACCTAGAAAATATAGAATGCAACTCTTGAGTGACAAGCGCCCCCCTGTATCCCCCCGTCAACGGGGGGAACTACACTCTCCCCATTGGCGGGGAAGGCCGGGGGTGGGGGCTCTTACGGGCGGATACCGTCATCTCACAGCCGCCATCGATCAGCGGAGCTAAAGGAATGGTATTCATTCAGTTACGCGCGTGAGATTGCTTCGCTCCGCTCGCAAAGACAATTCCGAATGTCATTGCGAGGAGTGAAATCCTGCGTTCCGCGGGAAAGCAATCTCGGTATTCGCCGCTCATAACTGAATGGTTACACGGAATGATCCATTGCGCAAAAAGGTTCCTCCCGGCGTCGTTTACCTTGAGAGTTATTGGAGGCGACGCGTGTGTCAGGGAGTAAAGACAACCACCAGCAACTTCGTTTCGGAGTCGCTCAAATTTTTGAGATTATGTTCTACGCCCGAATTGAAGTGCAACGATTCACCGACCTTGAGCACGCTAGGGACGCCTCCAACCTGGATTTCCACTTCTCCGTCGAGACAGTAGACGAATTCTTCACCATCGTGCTGATACGCGACCCGTTCGTGCGTTTTTTTCGGGTCCAGGGTGATCAAATAGGCCCATAGGTGCTTGTCTTCCGCTTCAGGCGTCAAGTTTTCATAAGAATAAGATTTGGTCCGTTTCTCGTAGCCCTCGCGTCGCTCCTTCTTCTTGGTTTCGGCGAGAAGGGAAGCGGAATCCACCTGCAAAGCGCGCGATATCTGAATTAACGCGCCCACCGGAGGCGCGGCTTTTCCTTCTTCTATCTCCTGCAAATATTCGGGCGCGTATCCGGTCTTGTGAGCAAGAGCCTCCAGCTCAATGTTTTGGCTTTCTCTCATCCTGCGAATACGTTCCCCCAGACTTTCGGTTTTTGCAGCTTTCTTGGCCATGCCATACTCCTTATGTAACGACTGTGCCGCTACTCAGTCGGGGTAGTCGGTAATTGCCCCGGTTGTCGGACATCAAGCGTCCGTGGGCGGAAATCCGGATTAAACTCCACAGGTCGTCCCATTCGTCCCCCGGATTAATAGGTGTCGGGCCTCTTCTTTCCTTTATATTTCCCCAGCTCCCTAGCTATGACAACGCGCTGAATCTGATTGGTGCCTTCGAAGATTTGGGCGACTTTAGCGAACCGCATATACATTTCCACCGGATAAGATTTCATGTATCCGTAACCGCCTAGTATTTGCACTGCTTCCGTGGTCACGCGCATGGCCATATCCGTGGCGAATTTCTTCCCCATCGCGGCTTCCATAACCGACTGCTCTCCGGCGTCCATCAGAAAGGCGGCACGGTACACCATCAAACGCGCAGCTTCAATGTCGGTGGCAAGATCGGCCACCAGGAATTGAAGACCTTGAAAGGAGATTATCGGTTTCCCGAACTGCTGTCTCTTGTGCGCGTAGGACAGCGCGTAATCAAAGGCCGCCTGAGCCAAACCGGTCGCGCATGCGCCTATGCTTATCCGGCCCCCGTTCAGAGCCGACAACGCCATATTGAATCCCTTGCCTTCTTCTCCCACCAGGTTTCCTTCAGGAACAAAACAATCGTCAAAATGCAATTCCGTGGTAGGTGAGGCGTTAAGACCCATTTTAGCTTCGTGAGGCCCAAAGGTAAAACCGGGCGTGCCCTTTTCCACCACTATGGCGCTGATGCCCCTTTGCTTTTGAGCCTCATCCGTCCTCATCATGACGGCGTAAATGTCGGCCACCTCGCCACTAGTCACGTAGAGCTTAGTCCCGTTGAGAATGTAGCCGCCCTCCGTCTTGACTGCTCGCGCTGACAGCGCAGCAGCGTCGGAGCCGGCTTCCGCCTCGGTAAGAGAGTAGGCTCCAAGTTTCTCCCCCATCGCTAGAGGCTTTACCCACTTCTGTCTTTGTTCTTCATTGCCGTACGAATAGATTAAGTTGGTCACCATGTTGTGGACGCTGACGTACACGGCGGTCGCAAAACAACCTTTGGCCAACTCTTCAAAGATAATCGCAGCCGTCAAGCGGCCCACACCCGTTCCACCGTCCTCTTCGGGCACATAGAGACCGGTGAAATCCAATTCTCCCATTTTGTCGAATATCGCCCTGGAAAAGGTAGCGGACTCCTCCCACTCTCTGACATGGGGGGCCAATTCTTTGGTCGCAAAGTCACGCGCCGCTTTTCTGATCAGGCGTTGCTCATCTGTCAGCTTAAAATCCATGAAACTCCTCCCGTGACTCATGGTCGATTGCTAATGGAACAGAAGAAAATTGTAAACGCTCACCGGGAGGAACCTTTTTGCTCAACCGACGACGTCCTTAGCTCCGCACGCGCACCAAGCGCTGACCCTTCTTCGCCGGGCCAACGAGGCCGAAAATATCCGAGGCGCAACCAAAGCCGGTATGCGCTCTGCCCAGGCCGCCACTGAACCGGAAACCGGGTCAATACCGGTTGGGTTATGGTCAGGCTGTGATCACAGAGAGAATGGAAGAGCTTGGTGACCACAGTGGGCGGCGTGCGGAACTAAAGCGCCGATCCATCGTCCAAAAGGTTTCCCGGAGATCTGTTACAAAGAGCTTTCCGAGCCGTCTATTTTCTTGATCCGGCAAAAACTGCCCGGGCAAGATTTTCTACGACCAATTAAGGGCCGGCGTGGAAACTGATCCATGGAATTTACTTACCGGTTAAATGACAATTCAGTCAATGGAAATTAGCGGATGACCCTATCCATTCGAAAGAGAATGCGTGGAGATTCTCTGCGAACGTGTGTTTACGGGCGCTACCGATTTGTAGCCCTCCGCGTCGGCGCCGGAATTGTGAGGCCGGACCGACGCCCTGGGGTTCTCGTCCCTGAACTCTGGGACCGGGGACATGCAAACTTCCTCCAGATCCCCATCCCCCTGATCCTCCATGTCGACGCCACAAGGAAATATGTGTGGAGCAGGCTTTCCAGCCTGCGGTTCATTCATCCGTAGCATCGGCAGGTTACAAAGTCTTCCCCACTTAGGAAGTTCAAGGTCCAATTCTCACGGCGCCGGCATTGCTCGTAACCCCTACCCCAGTCTTGAGAAGGGGACCGATCACACTTTCTCCGGGCTCGGAGAGGCGGTCGAAGGTGAGGAGCATACTCTTTCTGGTAAAGGATTACCTGGTACACGTGACCTGACGGGCGCGACGTGGTACTTAAAAATAGGACCTGAGAACTTTGCTCAACGAGTTTCCCTTAGAGGCGCGTTTCATGTAGAGTCTTTCCGCCCTCAAAGGAAAGATATACGCCCCCGAAAAAGCGGGACGTTGTGTTTGGAGGATGAATTTGACCAGCATACGCGAAATGTTGAAAAACCTGGCGGATTCCATTGGAATCGAACCCGAATATACCGACACTCTCGGCAAGGTTCACTACACTGATCCAGGCACGGCAGCCAAGATCCTGGCGATAAAGGGAGTGGACGTGTCTCCGAGTCGTATGCGCTCAGGAGAGGAAATATTGGTGTTTTCCGTCGGTGATCTGCCGGATTACTTCCCGGTCAGCCTCAATCGACTCGTGGCCCCGCCGAGCGCGGACCAGACGCAAGGCCTTGTCAAGCTTGTTGAAGAAACCGGTAAATTCCTCCCCCAGCATTGGTCCTTCGAATCAGGCTCGGTCAAAATCGAGATAGATTCCAAAACAGGTCTGTCTCAAGTTCTAGCGCCGTTTCCAGACGGTATGGGAATCGGCGAGTACCGTATCCGGGCTGAAACAAAAATTAACGACATGCGTTTCGAGACCGAAATCCTTTGCTTCATATGCCCGGACAAGGCTTTCACTCTGGACGATCTTAAACCGGAAGGTAAAATCGCCGGCGTCCAGGTCGCGCTCTATGGTGTCCGATCTAGTCGGAATTGGGGAGTCGGCGACTTCACCGACCTCTTGCGGATCATAGACTGGGCGGCCGAAGACCTGCATGTGGATTTTGTGGGCTTGAATCCTCTCCATGCCCTCGGCAATAAAAGGCCGTTCAATAGCAGCCCCTATAATCCATCGAGCCGCTTTTATCGGAATCTCATTTACTTGGATGTCACGGCCGTTCCTGATTACGCCATTTCAGCCAAAGCCGCCTCTATAACCGAATCTCCGGTGGTAAAATCCAAAATCGCCCGATTGCGGGGCGAAGAGCAGGTCAATTACGAAGAAGTCGCTTCTCTCAAGTTGAACATTTTAAGAGAAGTATTCAGGTCCTTCATGGAGAACCAGGCCAGAACTCATCTGGGGCATCACAGATGGACCGCGTTCCAGGCTTACATTGAAGCGGAAGGCCTATATCTCCAACGCTTCGCGACCTTTTGCGCGCTGGAAGAAGACTTCAAGTCCAGGCGCCCCGCGGTCGAAGCCTGGAGGAAATGGCCGGAATGCTACCGTGATCCCGAATCCCCGGAAATCACAAAATTTCAAAGCAGCAATGAGGAATCGATCCTATTTTGGATGTATCTTCAATGGCAACTCGACGAACAGCTCAAGACGGCCCAGGATTACGCCCTTAGTAAAGGCATGCTCGTGGGGCTTTATCATGACGAAGCCCTGGCCGTAGATCGGAATGGAGCGGATTACTGGGCCTGGAGCCACTTCTTCCATGAAGACTTCAGTGTTGGAGCCCCGCCGGACCCATTTGCTCCGGATGGACAAGATTGGGGCTTTCCCCCGCCCGATTCGGAGCGCATCAGAGAATCCGGATACCAACCCTTTCTGAAGAAACTACGCACAAGCTGCAATCATTGCGGCGCGTTAAGAATAGACCATGTTATGCAGCTTCATCACCTGTTTTGGATACCTTCGGACGGCAAAGCCAAAGATGGGGTCTACGTCAAGGATAATGAGTCGGACCTCGTCAACCTATTGGTTTTGGAGAGTCGGAAAAGCCGGACAATCATCATTGGAGAGGATCTAGGCACAGTTCCTTTCGATTTTCGGGACAGGCTTATGGCGAGAGGGGTTCTCTCTTACAGGCTCTTCTACTTTGAAAGGGATTTGGCCAAAAACCATACTCCGTTTGGAGATTATCCCGAATCAGCGCTAGTGTCAGTAAGCACTCACGATTTGCCCACACTCGCCGGATTCTGGAAGGAAGCGGATATCGAAGCCCGAAAAGCCATTGGGGTCCTAAATGAAAAGAGAGAGCTTGATTTCAAGCAAGATCGCGCAAACCACAAGGCGAAAATAATCGAACGCCTTGTAAATGATGGTTGTTTGCCCGCAGATGTCGCCCATGCGGCCTGGGAATCCCCCTTCCCCACCGACGCGTTGCACGAAGCGGTATTGCGTTTCGTGCTGAATACCCCGGCTAAATTGGTGGTAATCAATCAGGAGGACATTTTCCTGGATCCACGCCAGCAGAACCTGCCTGGAACCACATGGGAAAACCCCAACTGGGTAACCAAAATGAAGTTCACCGTCGAAGAATTGAGGAGCGATCCAGAGGCGGTCGGAATATCGGAGAAGTTCAGGGCAATGGTCGACGCGTGCGGACGGTCCATAAGAAGGGCCTAGAGGCCGCTGTAAAACGTAAGAACTTTCGGCGAATTGCCGGGGAGGACCCCCATAGGCGCTAACATAACCTTCGACGGTTCGTGATTACACATATTTTACTTCACCCCCATCCTCCAGTGCCGGTATCATGCTGGGTTCCTACGGACCCAGCGTAGTGGCGGGGTTTATCCCCGCCGGCGATCTACTGAAGCAAAATCCTGGAACCTTCCCACAAGTTGCGGCGGGCGGGTGTAAAACCCGCCACTACGAGTCGCCGGAGAGCTCCAAACCCGGGAAATAGCCCAAAGTTAGCGCCTATGCGCCGGACCCCTCTCCAAAAACTCTTGTTACTACAGTCGCCTCCAGACCTAATCCGATTACGGTTACAACCGCGTCCACTTGTCCTCGTGGTCTAGAGGTCTAGAGGCCGCTAAAAATCATCGGAAAAAGGTTCCGCAACCGGATTTAGAATTCCGTGCGGTCCCCGCGCGCTTTAAGCTTGTCTCGTTCCCAGGCTCCAGCCTGGGAACAGCGTGCCCGGAGGCTCCGCCTCCGAATCGAATTCCCGACTGCGCTTCCGGAATGGAGCGCTGGGTCCGGTATTGAGCCTGTCTTGGGCGCCTCTGCCCAGAAAACCAGCTAAGTACACTGTTTCCTAAATACGGCGTCGTATTCTGTAGCAGATGCCCTGCGGTAATATATGACCGTATTTAAGAAAACCTGTACCTAGTGTGGGGAGCCAGGGCGCCGATCCATTGTCCAAAAAAGGTTTCCCCCCGAACCTTCCCCTCTTGTAACCAGGCGTTATTCGTTTGAGGGGAGTCGGTATCGGGCGCGTCTCAGGGTCGTTCTGTGGAACGCGTATCGGCGAGCATGGGCTCTCGATCCCGGGAGGCAGACCTGCCAGGTCGTATCATTCATCAAGTCTGCCTATTTGCGACGACACTAAGAAGGATTTTTTCCGGCGGAGGCGGCGGAGGTGATTTTCCTGGGTAGAGGAAGGGTTTGTGGGATGGGATCGGTGTTCCATATTACAGTGATGCGCTGTAGATCGTTCCGCCATCTCTCAATCTTTCGGATGGCCTCAGATTCCCATGGAAGCCAGGTGGATCTCTTCTTGACCCGGATGGCCGCTTCCAGCTCCGCGGGCACCGGCGGCGCGACGGCTTCTTGGTCGCTGGTGTTGGCATACTCGATGAACTGATTAAGGACCTTCAACTGCCTTCTATTCAGTTGCCCCCTGATCTGGGACAAGCGTTGGTCCACAAGATCTTCCAGGCCTCCGGTCAGGGAGTCGTTCTTGTGTTTGCAGTTGATCAATTCGCTCAAGAAACGGTAGTTTTCTCTAAATTCTCCGGGTATGCTGGAAAGATCGTCTTCCGGGGCAGTCTTATCCGCTTTCATATGATCTCCCTGTATGCTTCCGGTGTGGCGGGCAGCTTGTTAGCCTAAACTTTTAGGCTTCGGGGAGATGCGTTAACACCTTAATATCGCTTTGTCAAGTGTTGGTTTTATATTTTGTCATAATAATTCTAAATTACGTAAGTTTTAGGACGTTACCTGCCTGCGCCTTTCTTGAACATTTCTTGCTGCGCCTTCAACACTTCAGGGTCGATTTTGATCTCCTTGTGTTCTTCGCGGAAGGTTTCAAGGTTTTTTTCCTCCTCCCGACGGAACACCGCAGTCTCTATGTTGCCGACGACGAGCTCTCCATACGGCATTTCCCGAACGAAGGCCACGCCGCTCATGATCATCGGCTGGTTCACACGCGCTCCATGTATCCAGCAACCGATCAGTATGCCTACTCCGGCGAGAAAACCAAAGTACACCACGTATTTTAGCGCTTTGAACATCTTACTCCCCTTGCTTGCAAAAACATAAAGCGTTGGTTTTATTTTACAACATAAGGGCTTTTAACTAGCCGGTTTTATCCGCTTAATTTCCTGCGCGCTTTTTGAACAACGCGTTTTGCGCCTTCAACACTTCCGGGTCGATTATAACTTCGTTTTCTTTTTTGAATTTCCGAAGAGCCCACTTTTCTTGCGATAGAAACACGACCGACTCTACGCCGCCCACGGTCCGCTCTCCATACGGCATCTCTCGGACAAACGCTACGCCGCTCATGATCATCGGTTGATTCGTGCGCGCTCCGTGTATCCAGCAACCCAGCAGTATGCCCACACCGGCAAGAATACCAAAGCGCTCGACGTATTTTAGCGCTTTGAACATCTTACTCCCGTTGCTTGTCAGAAGTATATAATGCCCACGCACGAAACGAGCCACACTATGGCGCATCCGAGCAACGGCGCGTCATTGAGCAGAAGAACGGTCGGCGATCCACCGTCTTCCTTCAAGAATATTAGATATAAATATCTGAAAATACCATAAGTGACCACGGGTATAGTGAACATCATTTTTTCGGACTGCATTCCCGTGCCATGCACACAATACAGGCAGTAAAATATGAATGTAGACGTCGTAACCACCTGTAGGAGCTGGTCCAGTAATGCCACATTGTAATTCTCGAGGACGGGTCGGTGGCAAACGGCGTCACCGCATAAGATGACCACTTCGTGGCGACGCTTGCCCAAAGCCAGAAATATGGCCAGGGAGAAAGTGCAGAGAATTAGCCAACTGGAAACCGTCACGCTTATTACCGCGGCCCCTCCGGTGACGCGCAGAAGGAAACCCACGGCAATCGCTAACACGTCCAGAATCACCACGTCTTTTAGCTTTGTCGAATAAGCGATGTGCAGGACCAGATATCCTCCCAAGAGGTAATAGGCGGATTGGGGGGACTTGACGACGACAAGCGTCGCTAATACAGCGCCCAAAAGAACGGCTATCATAATGAAAGCCATAAAGGGAGAGATGGCCCCCGAGGCCAGAGGTCTGTTCTTCTTCAACGGGTGGACCTTGTCTTGCTCCATGTCCATGTAATCGTTAAATATATAAGTGGCCGAAGAAGCGAGGCAAAACGCTAGCATCAGGCCTGCGACGCTTGTCACATCTTGAGCATGGGTTAATCGTCCGCTGAAAATCAGGGGCATAGCCACGAACCCGTTCTTGATCCACTGAGCGGGTCGCAGCAGTTTTATTGCCGGCTTGAGTAAGTTCATTGTATTGCGATTAGCCTATTCATTTTTTAACTAAAGGATACTATTTAACATAATGGACTGTTATAGTAAAATGAAAACTCCTTCAAGGCCGTAGCTGTTTTCATTGCAATGGTAGCCCATTAGGATGATTACTAAATCTTATGCTTCATTACCTGGGAGGATTCGCAGCTATTTAAGGAGATTTAATGACAACCAAGGATATTATGGAAGAAAACCGACGCATAAGGCTGCTCCGTATTTCGTCGGATATGTTGATAGATCTGGTCCTCAGCCGAAAGGTCAGTTACCCCGAGGCTGAGAGTATGATAGGCGGCGTAAGAGACTTGGCGAACAACCTTTTCCCGGGCAAAGATGATGTGTTTGAACTAATTTACATGCCAAGGTTTAGACGAGCCTTACGCGAGGCCGGTTACAGCCAAAACTGCGAACTCAGACTTGTCGCCCGCGGCAATGAGGACTAGAAGCGGCCGCAAATCTTAAGAGCTTCAGGAAGTGTTGTCGCGAAGCGATTTTTCTCAAAAAGCGGCTCCCCGGGCCCATTCCCAAAGACTCCTATTATTGTGACAGGCTCTAAGTCACAGCGGAGCGCTCCTTGACTCCAGCAATTCTCAATGACTTTCACTATAGTCCCATCCGTGCGGATCTTCAAGAGACGCCGTTTCCCCCGGATAACGAGCCGGATTTTTCGAATAAAGTTCTTTAACAGGTGCAGGCGCCCCCTGGAATGTTATAAAGTGAAAATTGTACCAATTGTAGATCTCTATGGCGTGTGGATTCTCGCCGCCGGGGAGGGTTGGACACGGAATCAACCACAAGGCGCTTCCGCGCCATGTTCGGGATCTTGCTTGAATCATATTGAAAATTAGTCACTTATTCGGGAGGCTGGAAAATGACGGACCTTAAGTTACTAGAGACTCTGACGCAGCCATCCAACACCAAAATTGTGATGCTGGTCTTGGATGGGCTTGGGGGCTTGCCGAAAGAGCCCGGCGGCCCAACGGAACTGGAGGCCGCAAGAACTCCCAACATGGATAAACTTGCTCGTGAGGGCATGCTTGGCCTGATCAATACAGTGGATATCGGGATCTCTCCGGGAAGCGGTCCGGGCCATCTGGGGTTATTCGGATACGATCCATTGAAGTACGTTATTGGTAGAGGAGTCCTGGAGGCCGTTGGAATAGGGATAAATCTGGGACCCAACGACGTGGCAGCCCGCGGAAATTTCTGCACTGTGGACGGTGACGGCAACATAACCGACCGCAGAGCGGGAAGAATTTCGACAGAGGAATGCGCCCGAATGGTCGGGCTGATCAAAGATATCACGATACCAGGCGTTGAAATCACAGTGGAGCCCGTTCGAGATTACCGTTTCGTCCTGATCTTGAGAAGTCCCGGCCTGTCCCACGCTTTGAATGAGACCGACCCCCAAAAGGTCGGCGTAAAGCCACTAACCGTCGAAGCTCAAGACGGGTCCAAAGAGGCGGACTTTACGGCGACGGTGGTGAACCAATGGATCGAAGAAGTGCGAAAGCGCATCAAGGATCAGCATCCCGCCAATATGGCCACTTTGCGCGGTTGGTCAAAGGAGCCCGGACTACCGAATTTCGACACTATTTACAAGCTAAAGGCGGCGGCTCTAGCTGTGTATCCCATGTACAAAGGTCTGGCAAGCCTGGCTGGTATGACTCTGGTCAACGGGCTACAGAATCTCGACGATCAGTTGTTCGTTTTGGAACGGGAATGGAACAGCTTCGATTTCTTTTTCGTCCATTACAAGTACACGGACAGCCGGGGAGAAGACGGGGATTTTGAGGCGAAATCCAGAGAGATTGAAAAGGTCGACGCAGTGATTCCCAGGATATTGAACCTGAAGCCCGACGTTTCTGGTAATCACGGGGGATCACTCGACTCCTGCGATCCTCAGAGCCCATAGCTGGCACCCGGTTCCCCTACTCCTCTGGGCTCCGGGCGTTTCCCGCGCCAATCCGGATGTAACCGGCTTCGGGGAAACACAGTGCCTTAAAGGCGCACTGGGTCAATTCAGGGCAGCGGAACTCATGAATCTGGCGACAGCTTACGCCAGGCGGCAGGTAAAATACGGCGCTTGAGGAAGAAGCAAGGCATAAGAGCTTTAGGAAGAAGCGCCGGGGAGGGACTTTTTGCAAAAAGTCCCTCCCCGAACCCCTCCTCAAAAACTCTTATTATTTCAGATGGCTCCAGCCCTGTGGGGCTGACTGGAAAGCATACCCCATATTTGCACAGCTTCGGCTCTTCGTCATTCCTGCAAACGCAGGAATCCAGTTTCTTTCTGCATTTCCCGCGCCCCCGGCGCCATGGGCCGCGCCCATCGCTAACCAAGGAAATTCCCCCTTTCGGAGGAGAGAAGGCGAAACCGCGGCGTCGACATAGTAGGAGTTTCTCGAGGGGAGGTCCGGAGGGGAACTTCTTACTGGAAGTTCCCCTCCGGCTACGTTCATTCTTCAACTGCACACCGGTTCCGCCGGCAGTCCAACTTAATTATATCATGGCTAAATCAGACGTTCATCCTGTTCATACGTTCAAAAAATGGCAAGTATGGCCCGGCTCCTACGACAACCCGAAGCCTGACGGGAATTATCCGTTGCCGGAGCAGGGCCCGTTTAAGATCGACAAAACGACCCGCATCACGTCCATGGGTTCGTGCTTTGCCAGAGAGATAAAAACGGTTCTTCTGAGAGACGGATATCGTTACGTCCAGGAAGAAGCCGATAAGCCGGCTGCAAAACATGCCGGCGCCGCCTGGGAACGCGTTTACAACACTTTCTCCATGAGGCAAATCTTCGAATATTCATTTGAAGATTGGAAGCCTGATTTGCGCTGGTGGCGCGCCCGGTCTCGGGGAAAATACAGGATCCCTATCGCAGGATAATCCTTTACGACGATTTGCAGGAAGCTGAGGACGACTTTCGAGCGCACGTGGTATGTTCAAGAAAAGTTCTTGAAGAGGCCGAAGCGCTCATTATAACCCTAGGACTGACGGAAGTCTGGGTTGACAATGTCGATAATTCCGTAATTTGCCTGCCGGCGGGACCCTATGTGAGCGAAGGCGGGGACATGACCAGATATCGGTTTCGAAGTGACCCGGTACGCGGAGAACCTCAAGAATCTGGAACGAATTCGCGAGATTATGGCCGTTCACAATCCCGGTTGCCAAATTATTGTGACAGTCTCACCTGTGCATCTGTGGGCCACGTTCAGGCAGGATTGCGATGTCATCAGCGCAAGTTGCGCCTCTAAATCCACGCTTAGAGCTGTCGCCGACGAGTTTTGCCAAAAAAACTCCAACGTTACATATTTTCCGGCGTTCGAGATGGCGACGATCTACCGGCCGATTTTGGGGGAACACATATTTACCGAAGGCAGAGAGAATTTTCACGTGAACCAGCCGACCATAGATTTCATAATGAGACATTTCTTTGCTTTTTTCTCATGTTAAGCTTGTTTATTAATAGTGTTGTGAGATATAATTACCAAAACACTTTAAGTGGAGCAAGGCTAGTGAAAAGAAAAGTCTTTGGAATCGTCAAAACTACCCTGGTTCTCAAGGTTTCAGAGCTGCTCAAAGATATGTCAGGCGGCGTCAGTGATGAGGAATTGCTGGAGAAATACTCCCTGACTTGGGCTCAGCTACGAAAGGTTTATGAAAAACTGTATTACGGAGGCTATTTGAGCAGAGTCGACCTCGAAGAGCGTTACTGGCTCCGGGCAGGCAAGAACGCCGCACACGTGCCTTTCGCTGAGATATCCGCTGACGATGACAAGATTTACGAATGTGTGGTCTGCGGGTACATCTCACATTTGCATTTCAGCTCCTGTCCCAGATGTCATCAAATAAACCTGAGACGGCTAGCCAGACCCTTCCGCCCGGAGTTCATTGCGAGTTTGATTGCACAGTGAACGATTCAGCCTCAAGACCTGGAACTGGAGCAAAACATCGGTTGGCGCGAAGCCGGGCCGATGTTATCATATTAATTAGCTGATTCAGAGCGCGGCGCCCTGATGGCGGTGATTCTTCTAAAAACGGCCGGAAAGAAACGCCGGCTCCCACCAATTATGGGACCGGGGACCTCCGTGGCAGCCATGGAAAAGAATAGAAAAATAAACGCAAAGAAGTTTGTGGCCGACTTCAGGGCCGGCCTGGATGACTCGGATTTGATGCGTGATCACGGACTGGACAAAACCTCGTTGGCAAAGGTTTTCAAGGCGCTGATAGCAAAAGGCTTTCTAGAGATAAGCGAGCTGGAAGAGAGGAAGCTCGACGGGGTAAAACGGTCGGCGGCGAGCGCTCCTCCCCAGCTTAGGCAGCAGGAAACTTACGCCGAACCTATAGTCGAAAAGAAGCGCCAGGATCCTGACCTGTGCCCCCAATGTGGGGCCAAGGTAAATAAGAAGGCTTTGACTTGTCCCGAATGTGGCCACGTCTTATCCGGAGAGCAAAGATGGGCCGACGTTGAACCCAAACAACATTTTTGGGAACGGATTCCCCCCCTTGCGCTCGGCTGCATCATAGCCTTGCCCATCGGTGTAATGATGTTTTTCCTATTCCGAGACATTATCCTTCCCATGAGCCAGTCGGCCGCGGATAAGAGGGCTGAAGCCCTTCGCAGAGAGCTTCCCAAGGGCAAGGCCCCCATGGAAGCGGCCAAAGACTTAGCTCGAATCGCCTCGCACAACATAATCAAATCGGAAGTTGAAAGGTTAGTGGGCGAAGAAATCCTGGCTTCGACAAACGCAAGTTACACTGCTTTCAACGCCGGTCCACGGTGGGCCGATTTATCCGAGGACGAAAGAATGAGGCGCCTCAAGGGGATTCGCACGGCCTTGAGATCGTCGGGTCTTCCCGTGAATTTTCGATTCTTGATGGAGACGGGCGAAGTGTATGCCACGGTGTCCTTCGACACCATCCAAGTCAACAGGGACTTGCAACCCCAGGATTCCGGTTTTCCCACGGCGGAACCGAACATCGCCCCTCAGGTGGAAGAGGAGCCAGCGGAACCGCCCCAAGGCCCTCGCATGCCGACTTTGCCCTCACAATTGCCGGGAAGAAAGCTTCCAGGGCTGCGCTGACGGTTTCTATGAAACCCCGCCGGAGGGAAACTTCTTAAACGAAGTTTCCCCCCAAACCTCCCCTTCAATAGTGGAGCGCCTTGAAAATTGCGGGATCGGTGAACCTATCCGGAGCCCGTAATCCGTGACCAAAAAAATAGAAGACCGCGTTGTTCTTGAGAGATCAAGAAGATAGAATGATTTTTTGGTAACTTTTCAACAAGTCCGGGTCAGCGTTTGTAGACACTTCCGGACTGGAGGTTGCAGTTGGATGAGTATGTCAATTAGGAAAATTGAGCGGCATCGTCGCTGAGGATGGCCAAATCCGGATTTATTCTCTCCGGTTCCTGAAGACTTCCCAACAAGGCGCCTTCCACGGCAATACGCACATGTCGTTTATTGGTGAAGCCCGCCGAATCAAGGCACGCTTTCCACTCTGCTTCATTTTTAAAGACGGTTTTGACAAACGGAGCGAGCTGCTTGAGCTGGGTCTTGGGAAGCTTTTGCCCATTCATATACTCGAGGGCTGCGTCGTTGAGCACATAATCGGTGTTTCCCGCCCGAATCAATTCCAAGAAATTGATGCGGCTTTTACGGTCCGTACTTTGAAGCCAAGCAAACATCTCATTGCCGATGTGGGTACAATAACCATTCCTGCCCTGATGACGTGCTCCCGTGTCATCCACATTTACATAACTCGAGACCTTCAGGCCAACCCGAAGAATCTCGTCCTTTTGTTCGTGGAACCGTTCTTTGTCTTCGGTGATAATACGATTGACCTGACCGGCCGAAATATCAATATCGAGTTCCAAAAGCTCCTCGAAAATTAAGGGTTGGGTCACATGACAGTGATAGTACTGGTAGAGAATGAACTGATGCGCCGAGGGATGAAAGTGCCCGCCGACCATCCTAATCTCTTCCGGCAATGCCGCCGTGATGCTTTTGCCCTCCGTGGTCGTCCAACGCTCTCGAAAGTTGAGATAATTGTACGACCGTATTATCAGACCTTGAGCCGTAAACTCCTCCCACCCTTTGAAAGTGCTCCCCGGCGGAACATTCTCGGCTGTGAGGAACCGGACCTCATCAATCCAAAGTGTGTCGGTCTTCTTTCTCTTTGCGGAACCCGGACGTTTTACACCCTTCCCCTTTTTATCCTTGTTCTCGGGATTCTTCTCAAGTGCAGAAGGCTTGATTTTGGGCTCAGGCTTTCCACCTTTCAGCCGGGCTATTTCGTCTCTCAGTTCTTGAATCTGCTCTTGCTGAAGGTGAATTATCTCCAAAAGAGCCGCCACCAAAAGGCTGACTTCCTCTTCAGGAATCTTAGGGATTTTAGGGATGGCCAGCATGAGGCTATTAAAGCATATTTCTCCGGCTATGTCGCGGTCTTTCTACCACACTTATTGAGAAGTTACGAACATTGTTCTTAGGTAGTTCTATTAACGTTTAGATTCGCTTCGGCAGATTATTCCGTTCGATTTAGTAAAGTTAATGTGTGCGAAGCCAATCGAGCCACCCGCCGGCCGGTGAAGTCTGATCGTAGTTCAGCCAGGCGAACGCTGGATGTTCACCCGGCATCAATCGACCAATGACCTCCGGCATGATCGCCATTCCGTTGGAACCATTCGTAAAGACAACGACGGCAGACCGGGTTGCCACTGAGCCGACCACCAATGCTTTAAATCCCCCATTGTCGCCCCAATGGAAAAACAAGCCTTGATCGGGTTCAAGCCCCCAGCCCAAGCCCCAGGCAACGTGCTGATCTGCATCCGGCGCGTCCGACAGGACACATTCGATGCATCGCTGGTGAAGCCTGATCTGCGGTTTTAGCCATTGGTCCGCCGTGGCAGGTTTGAGACGCGCGCCTGACAGAACCGCTTGCAGGAAACGCGCATAGTCCGCCGCCGTTGTATGCAGCGTCGAAGCGACCAGGGGTTTGGCCGGTCGCTTTTTTGTGCCGGGTGTCAATTGGCCATCATGCGGTATCGCGTAGTCTGCCTCGAAGTCTGCACGCCAGATGTAACTCGATTGCTTCATTCCAAGCGGATCAAACACCAAGCGTGCCATCACGTCGTTCAATGTTTCGCCAGTGACCACAACGACCGCACGCTGAAGCCATATAAAGCCTTCGCCAGAATAGCTGAAGCGGCTTCCCGGCGTGAAATATGTCTTTAAGGGGCTCGTCTTGCTGCGCCAATTCTGCAAACCGGAAGTTTGACTGAGAACATCGCCCACGGTGACCAGAGCGGCGCGCGGATCATCCTTGACGTAGTCGGGGACATATTTCGATAACGGAGTATCCAACGACAAAACCCCGGAATCGACAAGTTGCAGCACGGCATAGGCGAACACAGGTTTCGACAGGGATGCTGCCTCAAAGATTGTATTCTCGTCGACCGGATTCCCAGATGACGCATCGCGGACACCAAGGGTTTTCAGGTCGACAATTTTGCCGTCACAAATGACCGCAAAGGCGAGTCCCGGTACACGGCCATTCTTAAGCAATTGTTCGAGATCGGCGGCTTGACTCCGGCCAAACAAGACTATGCAAAGCCAAGCAAAAACACAGATGGTGGTAGTAGCCCAACCCGAATTGGACGAAAAAAGCATGTGAACGCACCTCGTAGGCCTTAATCCGTGACCTAAAAAAATAAAGAACCTCGTTGTTCTTGAGAGATCAAGAAGATAGAATGATTTTTGGAAAAGAGTCCTATCACCAACGAGGTTGATCATATTATGCGCCAAGGGGTACTTCCTTTCCATTACGAAGTTGAAAAAAAGTTGGGGAGTATGACGGCGTTGGCGGGTTTGCCCGCATACGTAGAATTGTCCCACATGTTGGGTTTGGGTCGCTTGATCGCCCGCCATGTGAAAGCGCACGGAGATGAACAGGGGTGGTCAGATGAACAAATCGTAACTGCGCTCGTGCGGTTGAATATCTGTGGCGGAGATTGCGTTGACGACATCAGGATTCTAGAAGCCGATGAGGGATTGTGTCGCTTCCTCAGAGAAGATGAGAATTACCGGCGTACGTCGTCCTCGAGGCGTTCTTTTAAGAAGCGTTGGCGCATAAAGCGAATCCGGACGCTTCCGTCTCCGACAGTCGAGTTGGACTTTCTGCGGCGCTTTCACGACAAAGACCAAGAAGAGCAGCGAGAGCCGCTCAAGGCGTTCGTTCCTCGGCTCACCGAACCTTTGAAAGGGCTGATGATGGTAATCAGGGATTTTATCGCAGTGGTTCAGCGTTGGTCCCCTCAAAAGACGGCAACTTTGGACATGGACGTCACGTTGGTTCAGACCTACAAAAGGGAGTCGCTGTATTGCTACAAGAAACACTAGGCTTATCAGCCTCTTAACGTATACTGGTTTGAACAGGGAGTTGTGTTGTATAGCGAGTTTCGGGACGGCAACGTTCCTGCCTACTGTGGTCGTCTGCCTGTATTTAAGGAGGCCGTGGGTCTCGTGCCGCACGGAGTGATAAAGGTATTCCTGCGCTCCGACACCTGCCGGGTATGTAATAGAGTTGTTGCAGTATTGCGCTGAGGCGGAGAATAAACGGTTCGGCGTCATCGAGTTTGCGGTAGGAGCAGACGTGATCCAAGAATTCAAGAAGGCGGCGGCCGGGGTGCAGAAAACCGCCTGCAAGCGGCTTTTCCGGATCGTTGACGGTAAACGTGTTGAGACAGGGCAAGAGTATGCCGAGGTCTGTTTTGTGCCGAATTGGCTGAAAACGAAAAAGGATGGCCCGGTGTATCGTTTTTGGGCGATTCGGGAGCCTCTGAAGGCCGACAATGGTGACAAGAAGGGAAGTTACCCTTCCCGACCATGGATTTCGGACCGGTGAGGTACAACATCACGGGAATAGTGACGAATCGAGAGATACCCGGCGACGAGCTGATTTCGTGGTACCGGGAGCGCTGCGGCAAGAGCGAGGAGGCCCATTCAATCATTAAGGAGGATTTGGCAGGGGGGAAATTCCCTTCAGGTCTGTTCGGGGCCAATGCAGCGTGGTGGCAAATTATGATACTCGCTCACAACTTGAACGTCGCCATGAAGCGGCTGGTGTTGGGTAAAAACTAGGTAAACCGCCGCCTTAAGGCGATCCGGTTTCATCTGATCAATATCCCGGGGAGAGTGCTGGAGAAGGCGCGAACCCTCGTTGTTCGACTGTATGGGGGCGACCCGTCAGAACGAGATACTACTTGAGGCGAGCAGGAGGATGTTGATTCTGCGTGGTGCAGGTTAGTACCGAGCACTCGGGGGGAGGCAACCTCGTAGTCGGAAGGGGGCGACATGAGTTCCGGGGGGAAGCGCGTAGTGTATACGTTTAAACCAATTATGGCACGACGCTCTCGTCACACAACTTTGGAGGGGATTTTCGGTTTCAAACAGGTTCGCCGGACCCGGAAAAGCATCCCCGCGAGAATAGGTCGCGGATTTGGGGAGCCGTTCTATGGTTGTGGTAGCCTGATGCGCTTCAATCAACCGCTCAGGATTCCCGCAGTTTTCAACGGATGGCGCTAAAGAACTTTCAATATCGCGACATGCCGAGTAATCGTTCCCAAACTTGAGGGCGCAACGAACAAATCAAAGCATTTTCATGGTTCGTTGTGGCCGTCCGGTGTCATGGGGGGTCCCGGTGAACTTTAGTCGTTTTACTCGAGCCTCGCGGAGGATTCAAAGTATTACTTCAAGGGTACGAACCCTAACGATGTCATTGCGAGGAGTGAAACGACGAAGCAATTTGCCGGTTATTTGGAATTAAAGATTGCTTCGCTGCGCTCGCAAGGACGACTTTATCGCTCTTCCCATGTGAAAAACGCTGCAATTTTCAACGCGGAGCACTATATTACAGGCATTCTTATCCTTCGTTGTGGCGGACGCCTCGAAATTACGCACAGCGAATTATGTGAATAAGTTTGTGTTTTAAATTGACAAACAGTCGAATGTACGAAAAATAGAATAATAGGGTTAGTTTCGGTAATTGATTTTTGCCATTCCAGCATGTCCGGGCCTTAGAGAACGGCATTGATGTAGATTGCTATAGACCTCTGTTGGGCTTAAACAGAGATGTTCTGGTCTTTCTATCGCTGCCTGGCTTTCGCCGCTAGAATTGGAGAGCACATCTCAGGCTCCTCACGAAACCGACTGGCTGAGGTTCCGATCCTCTCACGAGCCGTTCCAGGCTTAAAGAGCAATCGGGACAGGGTGTCCGTTTTGCCTATGCGCAGCGGTCGGGTGTGGCGCCGTAGACTAAGTGGTGGAATCATCTATTGAATATTCTCCATTGCTGAAAGGCGTACCGCAAATAATCGATTTATAGGAAAAACGCTTTGAGAGCGCTTTATACGCAGGTTTGCGCATACTGTCACATGACTTGCCAAAACGTGCGCCAGGGAAGAATAAACGCCATGAAATCCCCAAAGTACTCCTCGGAAGATAGACGCAATCAGATTCTTGACGCCGCGCGAAGCTTATTCGCCAAAGACGGTTATTCAGGGGTGACGCTGGACGACATCGCTAGCCGAGTAGGAATAAGCAGGCCTAGAGTCATCCAGCTTTTCGGGTCCAAACGAAACATCTATGAAGCCATAGCGGAAGCCGCATACCAGTCGCATCCAATGGACAAAGATTTGGTCGACCCCATGGAGCGCAAGGACGACTTTGAAGTTTTTAGAGCCTTTGCGGCCCACATACTCGAACACACGACCAACAAAGAAGACCGGGAAATCTTCAAGATTTTGATGTATGCTAGACTGAAAGAGGACCGTTTTCATCAAGTCCATTTCCACAGAAAAGACACCCTTATGATTAGCCGCCTGACCGAGTATGTGAACGAACGCATCAAGGAGGGCGGATTCAAGGAAATAGACTCACGGACAATAATCTATTGTTATCAAGCCATGATATCCAATCTCGCGATTTACAAGAACGTAATGAAGAAAATGGATTTCGTGACCATACAGGAGTTGAGCCGGGACTGCGCTAGGATTTTTCTGGAGGGCATAGCCGTATGATGAACTTAAGCGCAAAGGAATAAGTGCTGCATTTCATAAAAATGGTCGCAGATTCTTGTAGGATGCGGTGAGTCCCACGAACCGCATCGTTCGAGGGTTTTCGTAAATACGGTCACGTATTCGTTCTCCACCGCGGATGCTCTTCTTCTTGGCGCCTTCCGCCGTCCCTGGCGGTCATAGTCCTTGGGCCGGCAGGAAGAAACTGTCTCAAAACTCCCGAATTGTCGGGAATCGTGGCACGGTGATGGTAGGGGCGGGGTTTATCCCCGCCAGCGTAGCAGGTTGGTGAATAACGGGCGGGGATAACCCCGCCCCTACAAATGTTTTCCGAGATTATAACGAGGATCGCAATAATAATCCTCATGCAATGTATCATGTTTCAGATAGAGATCGTGCTACGAATTACGAGGCGGCAATAATTTTGAGACAGTTTCGGAACGCCGGCCCCTACCGGCGCAACAGTAGGCCGTAATCCCAGAATATGACACGTATTTGCGAAACAGTGCGCTAAGGAAATGTAATGCCTCGACGGAGAATCGTAGATCTCAGCGTAACGATAGAATCGGATCTGCCCAGTGATCCACCTCAAATGATCCCGAAGATTGATTACTCGGACCACTCCCGTGGAGCCGAGGACATGCTTCAATTCTTTCCGGGCGTCCGCAAAGATCAGTTACCCTCCGGCTTGGGTTGGGCGATGGAGTATGTGAGTCTGACGACTCACAGCGGAACACACCTGGACGCCCCCTATCATTTCCATCCCACTATGGATAAGGGCAGACCAGCGTCAACCATTGAGCAGATTCCGCTGGAATGGCTCATGGCCGACGGAGTGGTTTTGGATTTCCGTCATAAAACCGATGGAGAACGGATCACAGTCAAAGATGTCCAAGCTGAGCTTGCGCGGATAGATCACAAGCTCAAGCCTTTTGAAATCGTCATTATTCAGACAGGCGCCGACGCAGCCTGGGGAACTCCGGAATATCTTGCGAAGGGCGCCGGCATGGACCGGGAAGGCACCTTGTTTTTGGCCGAGCAAGGTATCAAGATCATGGGCACGGACGCCTGGAGCTGGGACAGACCCCTACCCTTCATCGCAGCGGAATTTCAAGAAGCCGGCGACCCGAGCATCATATGGGAAGCTCATTTTGCAGGGATAGACATCGAGTACCGCCATATGGAGAAGATGGCCAACTTGTCCGCAATCGGCCGCCAAAAGGATTTCCTCATATGCTGCTTTCCAATCAAGATAAAGGGCGCAAGCGCCGGTTGGGTTAGGCCTGTGGCCATCATCCAAGAGGATTGACTTCGACTCCCGGTCGGACAATAAGCAATCCCAAAAAAATACGATCATCAATATGAGGAGTAGAATATGGAAAAGCTGATCATTACCGCGGCAATTACCGGCGCCGCAACGATCCCCTCACTGACGCCCTATTTGCCGCTCACTCCCGATCAGATTGCCGACTCCGCCCTCGAGGCCGCCGAAGCCGGGGCAGGTATAGTTCATATTCACGCCCGCAGGCCCGAAGATGGCTTCCCGTCATCCCACCCCGAACACTTCAGCCAAATACTCACGAAGATTAAGGCCAACAGCGACGCCGTGGTGTGCGTCAGCACAGGAGGCTCGGTGCTGATGACCGTCCAAGAGCGCGCTGCCACCATACCGTTGTTCAAGCCGGAAATGTGCTCATTTAACATGGGGTCGATCAATTTTGCTTTGCATACCGCCGCCCGAACCATAAAAGAATACAAATATCCATGGGAAAAGAAATACTTGGAAATGAGCAAGGATTTCGTATTCAAAAACACTTTTCAAGACTTTGATTACCTTTGTAAAGTTACTCAGGAAAACAATACCAAGCCTGAACTCGAAATCTATGATGTGGGCCATTTGTATAATCTCGATCATCTGGTTTCGGAAGGGCTGATGAAACCGCCCATGCATCTCCAATTTGTCATGGGAGTGCTCGGCGGAATCCGCGGCACGGCGGAGGACCTCACTTACCTGGTAACCAAAGCCACCGTGCTCTTCGGAAAAGAAAACTTCACATGGTCCGTAATAGGAGTAGGCGCGGCGGAAATAAACCTATCCACAATGGCTATACATATGGGCGGCCATGTGCGGGTGGGCCTGGAAGATAATATCTACCTGAGCCGCGGCGTGTTAGCGAAGAGCAATGCGGAATTAGTGGATAAGGTGGTGAGCCTGGCCGAAATGCTGCATCGAGAAGTAGCGTCTCCGGACGAAGCAAGGCGGATTCTGGGATTGAAGGGCAAGGACAATGTGAGCTTCTAGTAACACGATAATCTCTCAGCCTCCCCATCTAAGCATATGCGGTTCCCGATCCCTTCTTCAACCCCGGAAAAGTTCCAGGAAGGGGTCGAGTTTCGTACTCATTCAGTTGCGCGGGAGAGATTGCTTCACCCGCTGGAAGCGGGTTCGCAAAGACAAGTCCAAATGTCATTGCGAGGAGTGAGATCCCGCGTTCCGCGGGAAAGCAATCTCAGTTTTGGCCGCTCATAACCGAATGGTTGTCGGGTTCCGCTGATATTCCTTAAATCCAACCTACAAAAGCCTTCGATAGGCGCCATTTGGACACGTTTTCCGTCTTTGCGCGTTCACATCCTCGGCGCCGGCAGAAAGGTTAAGATCATTTAACAAACCAATATATTAGGAGTTTTGGGGTAAGGGTCCGGGAAAGCGCTGTTCGCAAAAAGGGGTTTCCCGGTGAGCTATTACTAATCAATTTCTATTGTGCTCGAATAAGGCTTATGCTTGATCAGCGGGAACCGCTATAACTCACGTCTGACGCAATCGTCCTCAGGTTCAGCACCTTTCCCCTAAATTGTGAGATTTTGGTTAAAGCCTTGCGCTGGATTGCATGTCACGTATTATAGTTAGGCGTGGATTACCCGCTTTGCTTTAGGGGGAAGGAATAAGATCATGTTGAAAGAAGTAGCCGCATCAGAAACCTTTCGAGTGTCCGTGGATATAGAAAAGAACAGAATCTACATGGAAGGCTACGGCTTTATCACGGCGGGGGAAGTAAACGAGCCGTTTGTCGACGCCGTTAAGATAGCCGTAGGACTCCTTCAACCGCGGTTCACCTGCCTCGCCGACTTCAGGAAGGTCGAACTCCTGACTTTGGACAACATTGCCGAGACCGTGCAGAAAATGATGCTGAAAACAGGGATGAGCAGGGTGGCGGCGGTCTGGGGACCCCAACTCCTGGCGCGTATGACTGTGCGCAAGGCCGCCTTGAGAGTTCACTCGTCCGAGGGGGCATACGACTACCGAAGGCAGGAATTCGACAATGTTGCCGATGCGGAAGCGTGGCTCGACGACGAGCTCGGAACTGCGGCTAGTCGATTGAGAGAAACTTCATAACCCGTATCGTCCAATGGTCTCCGCTATTCCAAGAGCCCTGAAATCATAAGTTCGAGGTCCGTCATGAACCCGGGCGTAGCCAGTGTATTGTGGGGGTTCTCCGCAAGTTCGGAGCGCGTTAGTCGCTTCCGGAGATTGGACTAAGCGCCGGCTTTCGTAAGTTCGATCGCTGATTGCTGTAGGGTGCGGCTGCGCCAACAGTATCGTACGGGGAGGAGTCACACCGGCCATGTCTCACGCCTTCTGTTCCTCCGCCATTTAAGCCATTCGAACCACAAGACGCTTGCAAGGCCCGCTATCAAACAAATTGCGAGGTCAATCAGGTGCAGGGCCTCGAAATGGAAGAGATCGCGTAAGAAAGGCGCATAAAGAGCGCACCCAAGAAAGAAAGTTGCGCCGCCGACAACCCACCATTGAGCGGAATTGGGCATACGGAGCGTTTCAAGGAAGACGCGCGACCATGAGCGATTGGTGATAATAAGCGCAACATTGGCCACTATGAGTGTTGTGAAAGTCAGAGCGCGAGCGTCGGCGGCAGAATGCCCTCGGTACAACGCGGAGGCGAAGACGACGGAAACCACCGTCAAGAGGGCTAACCCCTGCAACAGGCTCAGGATAATGATTCGGCTACCAAACAAGGGTTCATGCGGATTGCGGGGAGGTCGGTCCATGATCCCCGATTCGTCCGGCTCCGCTTCGAAAACGAAGGAGCACGCGGGATCGATGATCAATTCCAGAAACGCTACGTGAACCGGTAAGAGCACTAACGGCCATCCGAACAAAACCGGTAGGAGGGACATGCCCGCAATGGGCACGTGTATTGCCAAAATGTAGGCCATCGCTTTTCTCAGATTGTCAAAGATTCTCCGTCCGAGTCTCACTGCCTTAACAATTGAAGAGAAGTCGTCATCAAGCACAACCAGTGACGCCGCTTCTCTGGCCACGTCCGTGCCTCTACCCCCCATAGCGATTCCTATGTGCGCGGCCTTGAGAGCCGGCGCGTCGTTGACGCCGTCTCCGGTCATGGCCACGGTCTCTCCATTGGCTTTGAGCGCGTTTACCAAACGTAGTTTCTGCTCCGGCGCTACCCTAGCAAAGATATTGACGGTCTTTATTCTCTCCCTGAGCTCCCCATCGTCAATTAGCTCCATTTGTGGTCCGGTGACGCATTCGTCTGCCGGCGCAAGACCAATTTGTCGAGCTATGCTTTGGGCGGTGTCAGGGTAGTCACCGGTAATCATGATCACACGGATTCCGGCTCTATAGCACTCCTCGACCGCTGGGGGCACGGTTGAACGCACGGGATCGGCAAAACCCAGCAGGCCCAGAAACTCGAATGAGAATTTATGATGGTCTTCCGGTAGCTCAGTTCCCTCAAAGGACGCCTTGGCCACAGCCAGCACGCGCAATCCTTCGGCTGCCATCGAGCTGACCGAGACTTCCAAGTTCCGCGATTCAGCTTCGTCCAAATGGCAAATGTCAAATATGGCTTCAGGGGCTCCTTTGGCTGCGACTACGGACTTGGTCCCTGCGGACGGTTTCCACACGTGTGAAAGGACAAGCAGATGTTTCGACAGCGGATATTCCTGCGCCAAAGCCCAATGTTCGTGCAGATGTTCGGTCTGAGACAAATAACGGTCTGCGACCCTCTTAACGGCCCGTTCCATCGGGTCAAAAGGGTCTCGCTTACCTGCTAGAATGCTATATTCGACCAACTCGTGAAAAGCTTCCGGCAGGTCTAAGCCGTTTCGGTCGTCACATTCCCTTATTGTGTGGGTAATTCCTTGGGCGAAAAGGCGACTTACCGACATCTGGTTAAGGGTAAGCGTGCCGGTTTTGTCAACGCACAATACTGTAGCTGAGCCCAGGATTTCGAGAGCGGGCACGCGCCGGGTCAACACCTGACTTTGCGAAATCCGCCATGCTCCCAAGGCCAGGAATATTGTAACGACGACGGGAAATTCTTCAGGGAGTGTGGCCATGGCCAACGTAATGCCTGCCAAAACCCCATTGAGCCAGCTTCCTCGCGTCAGCCCATAGACTACAACAACAATGGCGCACAAGAACAGTCCGACAAATGCTAAGTTACGAACCAGGCGGCCTGTTTCTCGCTGCAAATAAGTGTCTTCCACCTTGACGGTCTGCAAGGCCTTGCCTATTTTGCCGATCTCCGTATGGATTCCTGTGCTCCGGACACGCACAATTCCTTGGCCTTGAACCACCAATGTCCCGGAATAGACGCATGGCAGGTCGTCTCCTCCCGGACGACACATTTCAGCGGTATCCTCGCCGGCCGCCTTGCGCACCGGGACTGATTCCCCCGTGAGCAGTGACTCATCCACGGAAAGGTTGAGGCCCGACAAAAGAATCCCGTCGGCAGGAACTCGGTCGCCCTCAGCAACCACCACTACATCCTCACGAACAACCTCTCGTCCCGGAATTCGTCGGAGTTTGTCGTCACGAATGACTAGGGCGCGAGGACTGGAAAGATCCCGCAGCGCTTCCAAGGCCCGTTCCGTCTTTCGTTCCTGATACAGAGTTATGCCCATTACAACAAGCACAAACCCTAGCAGGACGAGCGCTTCCTTGGGATTACCCAAGGTTAGATAAATGGCTCCACACCCTACCAGGAGAAGGAACATAGGTTCACAAGCCACTTGAAAGGCCATAACTAGGATGTGTCGCTTCACTGTGGAAGGAAGTTCGTTGTATCCCTCTTTCTCGAGCCTTTCAGCCGCTTCTTTTTCAGAAAGATCCTCAACGACCTTGGGGTCAAATCCTTCAATCATGGGCCTCCTATGAACTTGCCGCCGGAGGGGAACTTCTTGAAAGAAGTTCCCCTCCGCACTACCCCTCAAGAACCTCCAATATGGTTATGACGCTGGACTTTTACCTTCGAGATAATACTGGTAGGTGAACTCAAGACCTCTTTCCAAACCGGTGTTCGGGCGCCAGCCGAGGGCAGTAATTTTACTTATATCCAGCAGCTTGGCCGGCATCCCGTCCGGCATTGACGGATCGAATTCAATATCGCCTTCAAACCCCACAACTTTCTTGATCAGGCCGGCGAGATCACGGACTGTTATGTCCTTTCCGGCTCCCACGTTAATAATCTCTGTGGAATCATAATTCTCCATCAGGAATAGACAAGCGTCGGCTAGATCTTCAACAAAGAGGAACTCCCGTCTCGGGGAGCCTGTTCCCCAGACTTGCACATGGCTGCGACCTGTGTCCTTGGCTTCATCCATTTTTCTGATGAGAGCTGATATTACATGTGAATTCTCAAGGTTGAAGCTGTCTCCAGGCCCGTAAAGATTGGGTGGCAGGATGGATATGAAATTTGTCTCGAATTGTCGGTTGAAGGCCTTTGCCATTACTATTCCCGAAATTTTGGCTATGGCGTATGGCTCGTTGGTAGGTTCCAGGAGCCCGCTGAGTAGATATTCTTCTTTCATGGGCTGAGGACAAAGACGCGGGTACACACATGAGCTGGCCAGGAAAAGGAGCTTCCGCACCCCGAAGTCCGCCGCGGCCCGCAAAAGATTTGCCTGCATCATGAGGTTATCATAAATAAAATCCGCGGGATATTGTGTATTGGCGTAAATCCCCCCTACTTTCGCTGCTGCAAGGACCATCCATTCGGGCTTCAAATGCCCAATCAGCTCGCGGGTAGCCCTCTGATCCCGGAAATCAACCCTGGGACCTGGGTTGAATAAGAGCGGATAACCTTTATCCCGGAACTTGCGAGTCAACGCTCGGCCTACCATTCCGGAATAACCCGCAACGTACACTGAAGGCCTTGGGCTCATAGACGCATCCCTGCGGACTGGCAGAGCCTTTCTTTCTCGGCTTCTCTGAGATCCGAGATAACCATTCTTCTGACCAGTTCAGGAAAGGTCATTCTGGGTTTCCAGCCGAGCAGGTTTTTGGCTTTAGACGCGTCTCCCAGAAGCATATCCACTTCGGTGGGCCTGAAGTACCTGGGGTCGATTTCAATGAGGACTTTACCGGTGTCTGCGTCCTTCCCTATTTCGTTGACCCCCTCCCCTTCCCAGACGATATTTATGCCCACTTCTCGAAACGCGCGTTCCGCAAATTCTCGCACGGAATGGGTTTCGCCGGTGGCCACAACAAAATCGTCAGGCTCCGGATGTTGCATGATCAACCACATGGCCTCGACGTAGTCTCCCGCGTATCCCCAGTCGCGCATGGCGTTCATGTTGCCGAGATACAATTTATCCTGGAGTTCCAGTTTGATCCTGGCGACAGCGCGTGTGATTTTTCTGGTGACGAAAGTTTCACCCCTGATAGGGGATTCGTGATTGAACAAAATGCCGTTGGACGCGTAAAAATTGTACGCTTCGCGATAATTCCGGACGATCCAGAAACCGTAAAGTTTAGCCACGGCATAGGGGCTGCGGGGATAAAACGGTGTGGTTTCCGTTTGCGGACTTTCCACGACCTTGCCAAAGAGCTCACTGGTTGACGCCTGATAGAACCGCACGGTTTTGCCCAATCCGAGGATCCTGATCGCCTCAAGCAGCCGCAAAGTCCCCAAAGCGTCGGCATTGGCCGTGTATTCGGGTGTCTCGAAGGACACCTTCACGTGGCTCTGCGCGGCCATATTGTAAATTTCCGTAGGCTGAAAATTCTGAATGATTCTTATCAGATTGGTGGAATCGGTCATGTCGCCGTATTCCATCATGAATCGTCTATGTTCCACAGCGGGGTCTTCGTACAAGTGATCTATTCGTTGGGTATTGATGAGCGAGCTTCGCCTTTTGATACCGCAAACCGTGTATCCTTTTTTGAGAAGAAACTCGAGTAGATAAGCTCCGTCCTGTCCGGTTACTCCCGTAATTAGCGCCCGTTTTTCCGACACTACAATTGCTCCCTGAATGTTGTGTTCAAAGCTGCCCTGAATATGAAGTCGTGCAATTTGAGGGCGGCGTAACGATTGATTTTATCACAGATGCGGGGATTGTTGAAAGAATGGTGGATCGAAAACGGCCTCCCTATGGTTGTGCGAGGGTCGGCGCAACGGGCCACTGAATGCTTACCGAGGATGGGTTCGTAACTCTACTTTGAAGCGGTCTTGCCGCGATACTTTCTTACGTCTTCAAGGGTTGCGGATGATCTGTCGATGTGAAGCGCGCCGGAAAGCATGCAAGAAAGAAACTGATTGAGGCTTACGTTGTTTTCTCTTGCTCTGAGCGCCAATTCCCGGTGTAGGTATTTTGGGATTCTCGTTAGGAACTTCCCGCTGTATTCATCTTCATCGGGTTCAGGTTCAGGAATAGATAGCCCTCCCTCAAGATATGCTGTAAGCCGTTCTTTCTTAATGGCCTGCAGATTGTCCAACGCTTCTTCAATTGTATCCCCATCCGCGCATACGGCGTATTTGCCCAACTGAGGAATCGAGGCCTCATTGCCTCCCCCTCTGTTCTCCGGGATTGGTTCGATCTCGATCCGATAGGGCAGACTCATGAAGTATTCAAGGTTCTTCATCTTCCGGCCTTTCCATATTGCTCTATAGTCTGGATTGCTCTTGCCGGTCTTTGACCCTCTGACTTTAGAGAGAATCCGCAGTATTCTGACTAGACAGAGCGTTTCGGGATTCCAATGGGTATCTGACAATGAGAACCTCGGCCGAGATGCCAAGCTTTTCGTTCAGATTCCGAATCATATCCAGGCTAAGTCCTTTTCTTCGATCGAGGACTTCGGAAACTCCGTCACTGGATCCTATGTAGGGTTCAAGGTCCTCTCGGGTGAGGCCCATCTGTTCCATCCGAAATTTGATTGCATCAATTGGATCGGGTGGATCGAGCGGATAGTGTTTTTCCTCGTATGCTTCAACCAGAACGGAAAGGACATCTAATTCGTCGGACTCAGGTGAACATGGTTCGGCATCCCAGATTTCTTCGAGTCTTGTTAGCGCAACCTGATATTCTTCTTCTATGCGAATCGGTCTGATTTCCATATGCTTAGCTCCCCCGTTGAGAATAACCTTTCTCTCATAAGAGACGCGCTCTTTGCTCCCGACTCACCTTCTGCCCAACCTATTTCCCTTTCCGCCCCCCTGCCGAATCAGCCCCCGTAAAATTCACGCTTAATTCCCGGACTTCCTGAAGCTGTGTGTCGGCGTCCTCGATTAAGCAGTCCAATACATGCCCGCCATGAATCCTGTCGTCGCTTATGAAATGAAAATGATATCCAGGGAAGTTTACTCCCGCCATATAGGAGGGGAAACGGAAGCCCACCAAAGTCCCTTTGATGTTTTCAAGATCGAAAACGGCCTGATGTTTAATCGCGTCGTCCAGCGAAGGATATGGCGGCGCCTGCGCGGGCACACTGCGCACCTTCAGAGTCTTGAGGACTGCTGATGTCTTGATCGCGTAAACGTTGTCCTTGTCGGGAAGCAAGGAATCGAGTTTGTCCTTGAAGGCTGCGAAATCCAAATCCTTCATGCTTGAAACCGGACCGGATTTGAAGAAGGTTACCAGCGCATAGGGCGTTTTCTCGGCGTCGCCTATCTCCCTGACTTTGCCCTTGACGTCCGCCTGATAAAACTTGCCGTCAACTGCGATCATCTCTCCGTCAAGTCCTTGCAGCGTTCCCATGCCGAAGTCGCCGTATTTCTTCAAGTCCCCGAATGTTTTCGTCCCGTCGTACCCGCCTTTAGCCAGGGCGTACATGGTGGATATTTGATAGGCCGCCAGAGGCTCCGCTTGGGCCTGACAGCTCAGGAACAGCAACAGAACGCAAAAAAGCGATAGGATGTATCTTTTCATCTTCAGTTTCTCCCTCGAATTCGCATTTTGTTCAAATTAGCTCGTATTACCGACTTTAACATGGATTGCGGTTTCTCGTATCAGTCTCTTGAGAGCATACGAATTCTATTCTGATTCAGAATTTTCGGCGGCCGGAAGCGCATCACCCCGTCTGCCGTATCCGATATTGATGTGAAGCGTCGCGTCTCTTTCCGGCTTGAAGTCCTTTGCGTCAAACCTGATAATCTGTCCCGAACGGAGTTTGCGGCATTGCGGTACCTTGAGGTCGGCGTCGAAGTTCGTTGCACTGTCCAACGCCGACCCGTCCACCGTAAAAATGGCCTTGCAGATGTTACCCTTCCAAAGAGATCCGGTGCCCACGATGTACTCGGCAAAGTCGCCCGCGGAAGCCATCCACTTGTATGTTTCCGGATATTTTACCTCGTACATGACGCGAATGATGGTGGTCGCGTGGGCCGGGAAGGTCACCTGTCCCGCCAGCCACTGCTTGCCATCCTTTGACAGGAGAATCATGTTGCCGTCAACCCACGCATGGAACTGGATGAAGTCCTGATAATGCATGCCATCGTGCATCTTATGTGAATTCTTGGGGAAGCCGACCCATTCCGTTGTCTCATCTCCGGAATTGACCATGTGGTACACGCCTTCCACCATATAGGTTTTTGCTCCCAGACGGATCGTCACTTCTTCGGCTTCCATTCGAATGGTCCCGTGGGGCCACTTCGCTGAGACTGTTCCACCGGAAATCGGCATCGGGGCAGGATTCGCTTTGATTGTACACGGAAAGCAAAGGACTGCGGTGAGAAGCAAAGTTAGAGGCAATCCGAAGCTGCGACTCATGAGATTTCCTCCTCGATCCATCGACGGACCGATCAATCGTCCCCTTGCGAGGGCGGTTCATTTTCGTTGAGTTGCTGCAGACCATAGGCCTTGAGAAGTTCAAGGATTTCCCTATTTCTGACGGCTTCTCCCAGGACGTGGAAAGTAACACCGGCATTGGGACTAGCGCCTTTTTCTAGAAGGGCCTTCACAATCTCTACGTTCGGAGGTTTTTCGAGAGCACGCATCAGGGGGGCGTTGCCCCTCACATTTGCCGCATCGACGTCGGCCCCTTTTTCGAGAAGCATGCGGACTAAGTTCAAATCTCCAGTGCGTGTCGCATGGTGAAGGGCGGATTCTCCCCAATCGTCCGACACGTTAACATCGGCCCCCTTTTCCAGGAGGGCTTCCGCTAACCCTGCACGCCCATTCTTGACAGCAAACAAAAGAGCCTTGTCGCAGCATGGTCCCTTGACGTCAATATCAGGACAGTTGGCCAGGAGGTATTTGGCTATATCTTCGCGGCCGGCCCTGACGGCAATGAGCAGGGCCATGGGCGCGTCGGGCATCTGCGCACTGTTCTTTGCCGCTTCATCAATGAGCCGCCGCATTTCTTTTTTGTCCCTCATCAATACGGCAGCCGTTACGGTCATTTTGGCGCCTCGCTCCCGAAGCAATTCTATCATCTCCAGGTTTCTGTCGAGCGCCGGCGGCCAGCATCGGTGTCCAGCCGTCAGGCCCCGAATAGGTGACTTCGGTTCCTTTGCCCAGGAGCAGCGACGCAATATCGCTGCGGCCCATTTCAACAGCTCTCATGAAAGCCGTCTTGCCGAAGCCATCCTTTGCATTTATATCCACGCCTCTTGCGATAAGGAGATTCACAGCATCGGCCTGACCCTTCCACGCGGCCTGAATCAGAGGCGTCCAACCCAGGTCGTCCGAGGCGTTGGGGTCCACCCCATTGTCGAGCAACAGAGTGGTTATATCGAGACGGCCGTTCCAGAGCGCCTCATTGAGGGACGTCCAGCCCCTGTCATCCTTGACGCGCGCGTCCGCTCCTCTCTCAAGAAGCAGCTTGACCGTCTCCATGTCGCCTTCCCGCGCTGATTCCATGAGCGCGGTGGCGCCGCGGCCATCTTTGGCGTTCACGTCCGCGCCTTGGTCGAGCAGGCGTTTAACCTCATTCCTGAGGCCGCTCTTCGCTACTGTCGCAAGCGTGCCTCCGCTCCAGTGTTCAGTCAAGAGCTTCCCAACATCCGAGGGCCGGCGTAGAGCGACCCACTGCGCGGGCGTTGAGCCGTCCGCGAGGGCCGCTTTCGGATTCGCGCCTCTCTCTAAAAGCAGTTTCACCATATCCGTTTGGCCGAGAATCATAGCCCACATGAGAGCCGTTGTGCCGTCGGCGCGCTTCGCATTCACGTCGGCTTTGCGGTCAAGGAGCAGCTTCGCCACCTCTATTCGTCGGCTGGCAAGAGACACTTCCGGCGCCGGCTTACTCCCATTCCGTGACTTCTTCGGGATTTCGCCCCCCAAACAACTTGTTATGGCGCACATGAGAGCAGTTCCGCCGTCCGTTAGCCTGGCGTCCACATTCGCGCCTTTGTCCAGCACGAGTCGCACCAAATCGACGTCCCCAAGGTACGCGGCCCAGGCGAGCGCTGTGGAGCCATCGGTTTTGAGCTTTGCATTGACGTCGATACCGCCCATTATGAGTAGTCTCACTGTTTCGGAACGGCGGTCATTAAAGTCCGTATTCTGGTCTTTCCACTTCAGTCGCCTCCGGGTCTGATATTTCAGGCTCTCCAGACCGCCAAGGGCGTTGAAGTCTTTGTCTCCAATCATGGCCCAAAAAAGCGCATTGGAACCGTCATCGAGAACGGCATTCACCTTCGCGCCTTTTTCCAAAAGCGGCTTTATTCCTTCATGGAAACCGCCGGCGGCGTAGCGCATGAGGGCTGTGCGCCCGCCCATGTACTGGTCCCTATCGTTCACGCCGGCGCCTCTCTCCAGAAGCAGTTTCACTTCCTCAAGATGATCCTTGATCGGATCTTCCCTAAACAATCGATAATCGCCGCCAACCATCATAAGTGCGGTCTCTCCGCTGTCATTCTTTGCGTTTATGTCGGCCCCCTTTTCTAGAAGCAACCTTGTCGTGTCCGGATTGCCCCAATACGCGGCATGCATGAGGGCTGTCCGGCCATTCGCGGCCTTCACGTTGACGTCCGCGCCCTTCTCAAGAAGCAACGTCAAGAATTCGGGAGAGCCGATCCTCCCGTCACACTGAAGCGCAGGCCTATTATTCAGACCGGCCGCGTTGACAGTGGCCCCCTTATTCAAGAAGTATTCAGCGATTTCGAAGTATTGAGCAGGTTCCTCAATTTCAAGCATGGCTACTGTGAAAGCGGCCTCCAGGGCAGGGATACCGGCCCGGTTCTTGATCTTCAGGTCGGCTCCGTTGTCCAGGAGGAGCTTGACTAATTCCATGGACCCAGTCTCGACCGCCGTCTCAAGTGGGAGCTTGCCGTCCTTATCGTAGACATTCATGTCGGCGCCCTTGGCCAGTAGGGCCTTCACCTTCTTAATGTCCGTCGCGTCCATCCTCTCAGAGAGCTGTTCAACAAGAGCCTCCTTGTCCAATTCTTTGTCCGGAACAGGCTTCACCAGCTTGACTCGCTTTGGTCGTTTTTTTTCGGCAGCGATTTTCAAACGCCCCTGATCAGTCGTGCTATGCGCCTGCGCCGTTTTGACGGCATTCGAGTTGATCCAGGCCGGATCAGGCATTTCGGCGCCCCGACATTCGGCGGGTCTCTCGAAGCCCAGGAAAACTCCGGTAAGGACTGCGGCTGCCGTGACCGAAACTCTTACAATTCGTTTGAACATATGGCTCCCCCATAGAATGGCATCGGTATGATTCTCCGGCGCAATGATGCGGCGCTTCCCTTGCGGTCGCTCGACGCCGAATCCGCGTTTCGTGGGTTCAGGTCGTTTGGGCTGTTTCAAGTCATATCATATCGTCAGCGTACGGGTCACCATGATCCCCAAACACAGGCGCAAATGCGGTCACGTGTCCGCGCAAAATGCAAGGGCCCAAACAGCGTCGCTCCTGAAAAGACCTCAAACGATGCGGCTCGCTGCGCTCACAGCATCCTACGGGACCGGGATCTTCCGAATATTACTCACACAGTATTTGTGAATAGGCCACTGGGTCCGGGGCCGGCGTTTCCGCCGAATCTTCCGGTCATGAACATGTCCGCAACCCCCATTTCAGTAATCCAGAATCACAACGCAATCCATATGACATAATCGGCGCATTTGGGCTCATACATTTCTTGACCATAATCTTTTCTTATGATTAATTAGATAATTTAGTGGTATCATATTGGGCGCCGCCTCTCTTCCGGTCGCCCGTCTTTAAGGGGTTCATATGAAGCAACATAAAACTGAAGACCTACGTAATGTGGCTGTCGTCTCCCATGCAGGCTCCGGGAAGACCACCTTGTGCGAGGCCATGCTCTTTGACGCAGGAGCCGTTGATCGTCTGGGCAAAGTCATAGATGGATCCTCAAACTTTGATTTCGAACCCGAAGAAGTCAAACGCAGCCTTTCCATCAACACCGCAATGAACGCGGTCGAATGGAAAAAGAAGAAAATCAACATCTTAGACACCCCAGGCGACCCGAATTTCTCAGCGGAAGTCACGGCCGCGCTCATGGCTGCTGATGTTGCTATATTGGCTATTGACGCAGTAGATTCCTTAAAGCCCCTTACAGAAAAGGTATGGGCAGCCATAGAGGCGAAAGAGGCCCCTCGTCTATTGGCCATCACAAAAATGGATCGGGAAAGGGCCAATTATGAGAAGGTCCTGGCCGACGTCAAAGAAGTCTTGAAAGTCAAGCCGCTGGTCCTGCAAGTCCCAATCGGAAAAGAAATCAACTTCAAAGGCGTTGTGGATTTGCTTTCCATGAAGGCGGTTATGTTCGATGGCGATGGAAAGAGCATCTCCAGAGCCGATATTCCAGCCGAGGCTAAAGAAGAGGCTGATGCCCGCAGGGAAGTCCTGATAGAAGATCTAGCCGAAGTTGATGACGCTCTGATGGAAAGATATCTTGAAGGCGAAGAACTCGGCCCCGACGAATTAGCGAATGCGCTGAAACAGGGCATCCTCAACCGTGTCTTCATGCCGGTTTTTCTGTGCTCCGGTATGACTAACAAGGGTATTCAGCCACTGCTTGACATTATAGCCGACGCATGTCCTTCGCCGGCGGAAATGCCCGCCACCAAAGGCGTTACCCCCTCCGGAGCAGAACAGGTTAGAAAGGCTGTCGCCACTGAGCCTTTGTGCGCATACGTTTTCAAGACCCTTGCCGACCCATATGCGGGCCGTCTTACTCTGTTCAGAATTTTCTCAGGCCAATTGTCCCCTGACGGAAACTTCTACAACGCCACTCGAGGGACCAGAGAACGCTTCGGCCAACTGCTCCAAATCCAGGGTAAACAGCAAAAACAGCTGGACTCGGCCCATGCGGGGGACATTGTGGCTGTGGCTAAACTGAAGGAAACCCTGACCGGAGATACGCTCTGCGAAGAAAAAGCCCCTATTTTGATCAAACCGGCTACCTTGCCTCAGGCGGTAATTTCGTTCGCCATCGAACCGAAGGCAAAAGGCGATGAGGAAAAAATCACTCAAAGCTTGGCAAAGCTTGCTGAAGAAGATCCCACCCTTTCCATCACTCGTGACGCGCAGACAAACGAGTTTCTGATTTCCGGCATGGGGCAGGTTCACATCGAAGTGACGGTCGAGAAACTCAAAAGAAAATTCGGAGTGGACGTTAACCTGAAGACCCCGAAGGTGCCGTACAGAGAAACCATCAAAGGCAAATCCAAAGTGGAAGGCAAACTCAAGAAACAGACCGGCGGCCGCGGCCAATTCGCCGTCGCATGGTTGGAGCTCGAGCCATTGCCCAGAGGCACGGGATTTGAATTCGTAGACAAGATCGTGGGTGGCGTTATTCCAAGGCAGTACATCCCCGCTGTGGAAAAAGGTGTCCAGGAGTCGATGATAGGCGGATCTTTGGCGGGTTTCCCGGTAATCGACGTTAGAGTCACCGTGTTTGACGGCAAGTATCACGACGTGGATTCTTCGGAACAGGCCTTCAAGATTGCGGCGTCGAAGGGTTTCAAGAAAGGTGTGCTTCAGGCTAACCCCATCATCCTCGAACCCATCATGAACATGGAGATTGTAGTCCCTGAAGAATGCATGGGGGACGTCATGGGGGACCTGAATTCCCGCAGAGGCCGCATCAGCGGCATGGACTCGAAAGGGACCAGTCAAGTGGTCAAAGCCCAGGTGCCCATGGCCGAAGTGCTGAAATACGCCACGGATCTGACGTCCATGACATCAGGCCGTGGGATCTTCTCCATGGAGTTTTCTCATTATGAAGAAGTCCCGGCAAATATTACCGAAAAGATAGTGGAAGCCTCAGGGAAAAGACCGGAAGAAGAAGACTAGAAGCGGATACGGAATGCAAGAGCCTTTGGAAGAGACGCCGGGGAGGCCCTTTTTGCAAAAAGGGCCTCCCCGGACCCCTCCCCAAAAACTCCTATTATTGAGCCACTTCCAAAACTCTTCCGTTATGAGGAACCAATCGGTATCCCAGGCCGCCCGATTCCAAAGCCTTCCCGAAAGTTATCCAGGTTCATCCCGCAGTTACCTCGAGTTTCATCAATTTCATCAAACAAAGGTTACCTAACAAATCATGTCTCAAGGCAAAATTATCGCAGTTTGTTCCAGCAAGCATAAAGGCACCCCAAAGACCGACGTGGGGTCCGGTATATTGGAAGTGGGTTACGGCTTGAAAGGCGATGGTCATGGCGGAGACTGGCACAGACAGGTGTCGCTACTTGCCATTGAACAGATCGATACCATGAAAGACAAAGGTTTCGACGTCAAGCCCGGCAGCTTTGCGGAAAACCTGACCACCCAAGGGTTCGACCTGGAAGCCGTCAAAGTCGGCGATAGACTAAAGGTCGGGGAAACGGCCATTCTCGAAATAACCCAAATTGGCAAAGAATGCCACACGCGGTGCGCTATCTACCACAAGATCGGTGACTGCATCATGCCCAAGTTGGGGATATTCGCCATCGTAATTACCGGAGGAGAAGTAAAGGCCGGCGACGCCGTCGATTATGTTTGAGGATAGACCCAAATTCCATGGTCGGGAAAAAGCCTGTCGGACATGGCTGTACGGCGAATCCCATCACTTTTGAGCCTCCTTTTCCGCAACCCTGATTTTAGGACCAAACGTAGGCGAGCGGGCCACATCTTTCACATAAATATTGATGAAGTGGTCCATTTCTACACGTATGAAAATCAGCAGAGGCAGACTATTACATTGTAAGGCCTGCTTCATATAGTGACCACCAGACAGTAGAGGTCCGCATTTTCCTATCCACGCGATTAGGCAACCCGGAAAGACGCCTGTGGGACAATAGATTCGTCGGCTAATCAGAGCCGAAACCAAGGAAAACACTTACTCACCGGCCCTTTGAAAAGACCTAAGATCAGCCCCCCTAAGCGTCTCACCCTTCTCATGGATTTTCATCCGCATGCACTGAGACAAACCTGAAATTCTGAGAATCGAACAGCCCCAGGTCCGTAAGCTTTAGCTCCGGAATCGGAGTGAGAGCCATGAACGACAGGGTTGCAAAAGGCCGCTCCAGGGCGCACCCGAGCGATTTTGCCGCCAGGTCTATCTTTTCAAGATTCTTAACGACTTCGTTAATTCCGCGGTCGGACATCAATCCCGCAATCGGCAGCGGCAATCGGGCAAGCGTTTTCCCGTCGGCCACTACAAGCATTCCCCCGCCCATATCGGCAATTTCTTTGGCCGCGGTAAGCATGTCGGCGTCTGTGACTCCTACAACAATAAGGTTGTGAGAGTCGTGGGCGACGCTGCCCGCTATGGCTCCTTTCTTCAGTCCGAATCCTTTGATGAAGCCAACTCCAAAATTCCCTGTTGCTTTGTGTCTCTCGATTACCGCCATTTTCAGTATGTCTCGGGCCGGGTCAGCTACTATGAGGCCATTCGAAGTGGATGGTTCGACCACAAGGTGTTTGGTTACGATCTGTCCGGGTATGACCTCGATAACGTTAATCTTGCTGTTCTTGAATCCAACGGATAGATCGTTCACTTTTTCCCAGTTGACGCTGAAGCTCGGAGGCAGCGCAAATTCCTGCGCATTCGATTTAGGGATGACCAGCGCTCCATCTTCCGCCACCAGGCGACCCGAATGAAACACTTTGGAGACTTTGAATTCCTCAAGATTATTGACGACAACAAGATCCGCGGTGTACCCGGGCGCAATTGCTCCCAGTGTTTTCAGCCTGAAATACCGGGCGGTATTGATACTGGCCATTTGGACGGCGCGAACCGGATCCATGCCGTCTTTAACGGCTTTACGCACTAGGGCGACAATATGGCCGCGCTCGATAATGTCGCTGGGGTCCAAATCGTCGGTAACAAAAAAGCAATTCACGGAATTGTGGGCGTTAATCAGCGGAAGGAGAGTGTCCATGTTCTTCGCGGCCGACCCCTCGCGTATCATGATCCGCATGCCCGATCGGAGTTTCTCCTTGGCTTCCGCCAAGGTGGTGCATTCATGGTCTGAGCCGATGCCCGCCACAACGTAAGCCGCAAGCTCCTTGCCTGTGAGTCCCGGGGCGTGACCGTCGAGGATTCGGCCTTTGAAGGTCTCTATCTTGGCCAGCACGTCGGGATCCTGGAACAGCACACCCGGGTAATTCATCATCTCGGCAAGGCCCAGGATTCCGGGTTCATTCAAGAAGGTTTCCATGTCCTTAGGACCCAAGACCGCCCCGGAGGTCTCGAACGGTGTCGCAGGCACGCAGGAAGGAAACATAACCATGACTCGCAATGGTCCGCCTCGGCTGGTTCGTAGTATGTAACGAAGGCCTTCCAGTCCAAACACATTGGCGATTTCGTGCGGATCCGCGACTACTGCTGTTGTCCCCTGGGGCACGACATTTGCCGCGAATTCCGGGATAGCCAGCATGCTTGATTCAAGATGGAGGTGACCGTCTATAAGTCCCGGACAAACATATCGTTTTGCCAGGTCAATGGTTTCCCGGGCTTCGTAGTCCCCGAAACCGATTATTATTCCGTCCCGGATCGCTATGGAGACCTGATGTATGTCTCCAGACAACACATTAACCAGCCGACCGTTTTGCAGTAATAAATCAACAGGTTCCTGTCCAAGGGCAGTCCTGATCTTCTGAGCCAAATCCATTGCGCGCTCCTCCAGTCGAGTTTGGCGGAAAAGAATTCCTCTCGAGCGGGCCGCCGGAGGGGAACTTCTGGAAAGAAGCTCCCCTCCGGACCTCCCATCAAGAACTTCTATAATGGCGGCGCCACTAGTCGTTATTCCCGAACACAGCTAGGCGCCGATCCGATGACGGTATTTTACCATGGCGCCGTCGGATTGCCATCACACCAACGCAGTATTTATTGCGCTGCGACAACCGCACTCTGAGAAAGTAATCTTGGGCAAGCTCTTGAAAAATATCCGCTTTACGTTCTGCACGTTCTTGTTCATCACGTTGACAATCATCTCCCAGGTCACCGGTTCTTCGGAATGATGCCAGGCGTCGTAGTCCGTGCTCATGGCTATGGACGCGTAGCAGATCCCTGCTTCCCGCGCAGAGAACCGCCTCCGGAACGGTGGACATGTTTATTATATCGCCGCCCCAAAGTCGGAACATCTTGCTTTCAGCTCTTGTTGAAAATCTGGGCCCTTCTATTGTGACCATCGTGCCGGTAGGATGGTGTGGGATATTCTCTTGTACCGCTGTGTCGATCAATATTTGCCGAAGTTGTTCGCAAAACGGGTCGGCCATGGAGATATGGGCAACCTGGTCGCCTTCGTAAAATGTGCTCTTCCTCCCTGCGGTTCGGTCAATGAACTGGTCAGGGAACACAAGATGGCCGGGTTCGATCTCTTCCCGTAAGGACCCGCAGGCTGTAGTGGCTACAATGTGGCTAATCCCTATTTCCTTCAAGGCCCAAATGTTCGCCCTGTAGTTCACGGCCGAAGGTCGGATACGGTGACCTTTTCCGTGCCTGAGCACTATGGTGACTTCGGTTTCTCCGAACTTTCCCGTTATAAGGTCGTGGGACAACGGCCCAAACGGAGTGCCCATTTTCATGGATTTGACGTTGGTGAGGAAGTCCGGATCGTCAAATCCGGATCCGCCAATCATGGCTATTTTTGTCACACGGAACTCCTCTATTAGAAGTTGGTAAGGACCGATTTTAGAGTTGAGAAAAGTTAAAAGTCAAAGTATTTGTATTAGTTCTCCTCGAAAACCCTTCCTACGAAAATGTCCTCTGATGGGAATTTCTTGAAAGAAGTTACCCTTACGGTCTCCCTTGCATTCCCCGAAAAGGGGGAGTTCCCTCGGGTAGCCATGGGCGCAGGCGCCAATCCGATAGGAGGATTCTAATCCTTCGTTGTCATCCCGCAGGACATGAGACCTTTTGCAAAAAGCTGGTTCCAGGTTCCTTCCCAAGATATTTGGATATATTGATTGGTAAGACGCTCCAGCTATGCTTTGAGCAGGCGCAGCGCCTTTTGAGGCTGATCTCAACCTCAGAGGCCCCGTGGATCGAGCGTTGGCGCGCCCCTGGAATGTCTACGTCGTAGTTGGAGTTTTTTGAAGGAGAGTCCTGGAGGAAACTGTTTTGCGCAACGGATTATGCCGTTAGGGCTCGACTCAAGATAAGCGTTACAAATCTCAGAGATAATTGCTGAGCCGGAAGCGTCTTCCGTCATCCGCGCGAAAGCGGGGATCCAGGCTTTTCAAAATCCTCCGGGCCCCGGGTCAAGTCCAGGGCGACGATGTGACTTGATTTTGCGCATTTATTTGGAGACAGGCCCTTAGTGGGCTATTGCGCAAAAAGTCTCCCGCCGGCTAAAAAATTACAGTCATGAGACGAGGATGCGCTAACTTTTTGATTGACAGTGATAATTCTTGTCAACTAGATTCTGATTTATAGAGGAATTTATGTGAATCACCTTCCACGGACGGGAGGCCCCTTCTGCCTGCATACATTGTCTTAAATCTAATCTTGAGTGTTTTTTTTAGCGGGATGCTTTTGATTCCCGCTGATTTTGCCGTGGCTCAGACTCAGCCAAAAGGAGACGCCTCTTTTTTCGGCGTCAAGACCAACGATCGCGTCGGCAAATCAGGGGCAGTTCCCGACGGCAAACCCGACGCGGTATTTGCTCTCACCTTGCCGGCAGACCTGGACGTGGTTATTGGTGAGATAGATATCAGTGGCTCTCCAAAAGGTCTCTGGAGTACCTCGTCTAAAGCCGGGGCTTCGGTACATTGGGCTAGCCTCTTCTAAGACACCTTCCAGAATCATTAATCCTAAACCGAGCCCCCTGAAGATAAATCTAAAGGAATCGAACGAATTTCTTATTTTCGCGACGGACGACGGATCATTTTCGGATCCCAATAGGCAATATCAAATCAAAGTCGTCACCACCAACGGTCAGTCCTGGGTTTTGCCCGTAAGAAACGACGCGCCGGACAAATCGGAAGGAAGCGCTGAATCGGCCTCCGGCGGACCGGTAAAGATGACCGCGGTCAACAGGGGGATATCCGAATACGACGCGGTTAACCCCGGCAAAGAGATAAAAGGGGACGATGTTCCTGATGGGCTGTTCCAGCTTACAGTGGAAGCCAAGGACAAAACTATTACAGCGATAGAAATCAGGAAGACCGACGGCGTTTCTTCCCTGTGGGACACAATACCCGGGACGTCGACAGGGGCAATTGGGGTAGCCCTGGCCTCCGACCCGATCAAGTTGCTCAATCACAGGGATGGAACCGTGTCCATTCCGGTTAAGGATCGTATAGATCTGAATCTATATGTTGGCGATAACGGTGACGTAGCGGCAGGCAAGGCCAATTTCCGCATTGCGGTGACGTTTTCCGACGGAGAGATCGCCTGGTGCCCTGTTCAACTCGCGGCAGCCGGAACAGCCCCCAAAACCGGCGTCACGAAGGTCAACTTTTTGGCAACCTGGCTTGGTTGGGTCACCACGGACGCAGTCGGCAAATATCCGGGGCTCAAACCCGATGGAGTGGCGGACACGGTCTTCGGCCTTGATATAGAAGTCTCGCCCAGGAGCACGATTACGGGCGTCGAAATAAACAGGGCCGACGGTATGGGCGCAAACTGGGCTACGGCAGGGATCAATCCTACAGCCTGGGGCTTAGCCGTCGCATACAAAACCGCTCAGACTACCTTGCTTAACAAACCGGACGGTTCGGTCAGTATCCCGATAGAAGGAAGGGCGCAGCTTTACCTTTATGCGGCCGACCCAGGGGACCTAGACCATACGTACCAGAATTACAAGGTCATCGTGCGGCTTTCGGACGGCTCCTATTTCCAACAGATGGTCCGCAAGGCCGCAGGTTCGACCTCCACCGTCGTGCCGGATGTCGAGGAAACATCTAAAGCCAAAGGGGAGCTTACCTGCGAATTCAAAGGGTTTCTTTTTGGATTTGGTAAACACTTCGACCCGGCCGGGAAAAGACGGCTACTTGGACGCGACTTTTGTGCTGAGGTTGCAAGCCGAGGACAGGAAGATCTCCAAAATCGAGATAAGCGGAAGCGACGGACAGACGCGTTGGTCAAGTGATCCGAAACAGCCGACGATGCTTCTCGGTGTGGCTATTTATCCCAAGATATACAATCTGGTTAACGAGAAGCCAGGGCCGATGCATTTGCTTGTGGCAGGCAAGAAAACCTTTTACCTGTATGCCGCCGATAACGGGATGCTATCCGATCCCAAGGCGGCGTTGTCACTAACGGTCACATTTGCCGATAAAACAACACTCAAGACAGAGATAGTTAAATAGATCGTAGTCGTTAAGCGCGAACGCGGGACTAAGTGGTCCATTTCGTAAATTCGGTCGTGCATTCCGGTAGGATATGACGCCTACCAGAACCGCGGTTTCCCATCCGTCCGTAACTCCTTCCCGAAGATGGCGCCGAGGATACCCCCAGTCCATGCCTGGGAAGGCTGGGGGACACCGATTCACGACGAACGGTCGGAATAGATCAAGGCCCCATACCTGGAGGCGCCCTTTGAAGGCCATGCTGCTGCGAGAAACGCGACCTGTCGAAGAAGACCCCCTTGCCTGGGAACACGTTCCGGAACCCGAAGCAGGCCCAGACGAAGCCTTGATAGAGGTCAGGGCCTGTGGTGTATGCCATACGGATTTGCACACCGTCGAGGGAGATCTCACTTTACCAAAATTGCCGCTGATTCCCGGTCATCAGGTGGTTGGCTCCGTAATCACGCCTCCCGAATCCGGTGGATTCTCCCCCGGAGACAGAGTCGGCGTCACGTGGTTTCATTCAAGCTGCGGCCATTGCGAGTTTTGTCGGCGAGGTCGTGAAAACCTGTGCTCAGAGGCTAAGTTTACCGGTTTGCACGTGGATGGCGGTTACGCGCAATACATGGTGGTCAACGAGTCTTCGGCGTTTCCCATTCCAAGCGTGTTTTCGGACGCCGAAGCCACGCCCCTGCTCTGCGGAGGAGTCATAGGATACCGGGCCCTCAAGCTCAGTTGTGTTCCTTCTGGAGGTAACCTGGGCCTCTATGGATTCGGCAATTCCGCTCATGTGGTAATCCAGATTGCCGCCAAGATGGGGTGCAAAGTTCACGTTTTCACGAGGAGCCCGAAGCATAGACAATTAGCGGAACAACTTGGCGCCGTGTGGACTGGGACTGCGGATGACAAGCCTGCCAAGCCGATGGATTCTTCCATCATTTTTGCTCCTTCGGGCGCCCTTGTTCCGAAAGCCCTGTCCGCGCTTGGCAAAGCCGGCGTACTCGTGCTAGCGGGAATCACCATGACGCCCATCCCGGAAATGGAGTACAGTCTAATATATCAGGAGAGGACAATCCGAAGCGTGGCCAACACCACTCGGCAAGACGCCAGAGACCTGCTCCAGGCCGCCGCGGAAGTTCCGGTCCGCACCGTGGTGGAAGAATTTCCGCTGGAAAAAGCGAACGAGGTGCTGACCATGATGAAGACAAGTTATCTGCGCGCCGGGGCTGCGCTGATTCCGTAGACGCGGTTATAGTAAGGGCAACGACCAAACAATCCGAGAATTAGTCGGCAGCGACCTAACGGACGCCGGTTCCTCTTAAGGGGGAACCCCTATTGGGCAATGCTAGTGACTTAACTATCGAAAACAACGTTATGGGCCACGAAGAGGTCTTCATCCGTCATTCCCGCGGAAGCGGGAATCCAGTTCTTCTTGGAATTTTCTGGACCCCCGCTTTCGCGGGGCGACGGTCCTGCGGTGTTAATAACACCAATATTCAAGGTCCAACTCTTAAGTCACAAGCTCCAGCCATGAGCGCCCATGCTCGCAGAAACCCAAAAACCCCCGAACAAGCCAAGCTCTTTCGGGGGTCAATGACGAATACTTTGTTGAGTGGTGGAGCGGGAAACGGGATTTGAACCCGCGACTTCAACCTTGGCAAGGTTGCACTCTACCACTGAGTTATTCCCGCAACATTGACCAATATACCAACCATAGAGCCTTTATGTCAAGTATTTTTTCGGCTAGATGCTAAGCTGTGGGTCATGGGCGCCGGATCCTAATATGTACATCCTGTCACTCCTCTCAACCATTACTTAATTGGAAAAGCGGGGATCAACGCCGCAAATTTCCGTGGGGGCGACGGAGACGGATTTTCAGCGCCTGAAATTCGATATAGAAAACCCACTGTTACAGAATTAAATATACAAAACCTATGCCCTTGTTGTAATTGATGTTTGTTTGCGTCGGCGCCACTACACCGCCCCTCGGCGCGATGGTTACAGGACCGGGAACTTTCTTCGAGAACCGGACACTTTGCATGATAGAGTCCTTTGTGTAATAGATGGCGCATCTTCGACCGCGGAGATGAAACTCGCTGGTCGTCTCAATCTCGGACATGGACCGGGCTAAGTTTAAGGTCCCCGGACCGCATTCACGGGAAGGCTCAATGAACCGAACAAAATTCTTTACGGCAATGCTGCTGTCCGCATTGTTGGTCTTTGGGGACGCTTTCACATTCAGCTCCCTTATGGCCAAGTCCTTCGGCGGCGGCGGGTATTCCAAACCGTCTTTCAGCAGAAGCTCGAACTGGTCGGGCCCCACAAAGAGCACCTGGAACCGTAGCGGCGGGGGAATCTTCGGCGGCTCGTCATCAGGCTACTCAAAGCCCTCAGCGGGTTCCATACCCGATTCCAAGCCCATAGGAAGCGGGCCGACCGGCGGATCGTCGGGTTATTCAAAGCCTACGTACGGGTCGGGCTCTCAACAATCCCAGAGCCCTTCGGGATATTTTAAACCGTCTTTGGATGACAAGCCGGGAACCCAGTATCCGAGGCCATCCGGATTTAAGACACCACAATCTTCCGGTTATGGAAAACCTTCCCTGGGAACGCCCGGATCTCCTCCCGGCTCTTCTCAGACCGGAAGCTCCACCAGCGGGCCCGCTGGGTACGCGAAGCCCAATCTTTCAGCGACAGGCGTTCAGAAACCGGCAGGTGTCTCTTCCTTTGACCAGAAGGCGATAGACGAGGCCAGAAAAAAAGATCTCTGGAAAGTCTAGACCGCTACAAATCCGAGCAGGCCAAATTCAAGAATCCTGAGGCTTCGCCGGGCCAGAACTTTCAGTCGAACCCGCTTTACGACAAAGCAAAAGTCTACTCAAATTTTGACTACGGCTCCTATTATCATAACAGGGACAGCTTTTTCGGAAATATGGGATATCGGCCACCCCCGTACGCCTTCGGCGGCTCGCCGAGTTACGGCATTTTCAGCGGATTGTTCCTGTACTGGATGTTGGATCATATGACCAACAGAAACGTCGCGGCCACAGCGTACAACCATTGGGACGATCCCGGATTTCAGAGATGGCGCGAAGAAGCCGAAAAGCAGGCCAAGGACAACGCTGAGCTCAAAGCCAAGTTGGCCGAAATGGACAAGCAGGTGAAGAGCTTACAGGGTACCCCAAAAGATCCCGGATATTTACCCCCGGGAGTCCCTGCGGACGTCGCTCTAGCCCCAAGTGTTTTGGCGGCCAAGAAACCTGAAAAACCGGTGATTCGATTCGCAACCGGAAAACCGGGTGGCGTCTATGACAAATTCGGCTCAATGCTCAAATCTGATGCGACCGGTGTGGATGTGCAGGTAAAGAGCACTTCAGGGTCCATAGACAATCTTAAGCTCCTGGCCGACGGACAGGCCGACATGGCCATAATCCAGTCTGACGCTTTGGCCTTAATGCAACCCAGCAAAAAACTCATAACGGAACAGGCGTCGCTGTACACGGAATATGCGCAGTTGATAGCCAATCGAAACAGTGGAATCAAATCGGTTAAGGACATTAATCCTAAGAAAAACATCGTGTTTGTCGGTCCTAAGGGCTCCGGAACCGCTCTTACCTGGCAGGGCTTATCCGACCAAAGCGCCTGGTACAGAAAGATTCCAGTCCAATATGGCGACTATTCTGAAGGATTGGCTGAAGTGGAGCGCAACCCGCGCGTTGTGATGCTTTTTGTGGGGGGCCTCAACAGCGATTTCCTCAAGAGAGCGGAGAAAGACGCCGAAAAAACAGGCAATCTCCGTCTGGTCGAGTTCGATGATCGTCGATTTGTTGACCGCGCGGACGAACACGGAAACCCAATTTACAAGTTGGCTGAGATCGGCAGAAAGACTTACCCGGAGCTTCAAAAGGGATGGTTTTTCAGCGGAAGTGTAGACACCTTGGCTGTTCAGGCAGTGCTTGTGCTGCGGACTGATTGGGCAGAGAAATTCGGCCCCGAAGCTATGGACGCGTTGTCCGCGGCGATACTCAAGGCGAAACCGCAAATTGAAAAATATGTAAACGCTGAATGACGCAGAAGATTGACCCACAGATATAGGGAGAGCGAAGAGGCTCCGTTTCGACTCGTTCCCGGGCTGGACCCTGGTAACGAGTCGAACAGAAGTATAGCAAAAGCCCAACGAGAACCTTATGTTAAGCTCACTCCCCCTTGACGGGCGAGCATCGGGGTGCGATTACTTAGTACAGCTTTTCGCAATTGCGGTCACGGATTGGTATAGGATGTGGCGCCCTTCGCGAACCGCATCCTATCGAATCTACTTTCGGGGCTGAAGAATCCGTGGCTATATTTATGAAATGGCATACTTAGCTAATATCGACTTGGGTTGATCATGCCGGGGCTTGGGAAAGAAGCGCTCGCCTTTACATCTAGCTAACGTTGGTTGGTTACAACCAAAACGACGATCTTTTGCATCAGCCAGGAGGCGCAATGGCAGGGACGTGGTCCTTACTGACCAGAATCGGAATGAAGAAGATGGACGACCTGAAGGAATCCTTTCAGCGGACCGGTGACCGGATCGACAAGGACCTTCCTTTGGGACTTCGTGTTAGAGGTATGGTGGAGATTCCTCAAGTGGACTTCATACTTGCAGGGGACAAATTGAAGATAAAGCATCCCGGGCTCAGTAATATTGTGCTGTCCTATGGAGTTATTCCCCTTGGAAAATCCACATTCCACAGGTTTTATCTGGAGTCTTCCGGTGGAATATATATGCTCCAGTTAATCACCGACGAGCGCAAGCAAGTTGAAGATTGCAAGCTTTTCATGCCCTTCGACGAGATTTACCCGGACGATTGGGGCTTCTGGCTGGATGATCGAGAAGGGGTACATAGGTTATAGCGTCTTCCAGACCAAAGATCAAACCACCTATTACAGGATCTGGGAAGACCCGGAAAGGGCCACAGTAGTCGAACAAGACGATCAGGGCAACAAGATCACACGGATTCCGCCGGTTCAGTTCCTTGAGACCGTTTATCTTGACCAATATGGCAAGGAATCCGAAGTCGTGAAGTACGACACAATGCTTTATGGCAGGGAAATAACCGAACAGACGAATGAATTCTTATTGGTGTCCTCGGTTGAAGCCACAGACGGCGCGTCGGTCCAAATTATGGTTGGTATCCAGTTGGAACCTGTAGCGATAAAAGTAATCTAGAACTCTTTTCAGGAGGAATTACATGGGCATTCTCTCTTTTTTCGGCAGCTTCGGCAAAGAGAAGCTTAACCAGGTCGGTCAAAGCATCACCCAGAGGATAGTTTCTTGGGACCCGGAAACAGCTTCCCAGGCGGAGATCGAAGAAATGATCGGCGAACTCGATAAGATTACAGGCGAAGCGGGTAAGGCTCTCTCGGAATATGAAAAGGAGCAGAAAGAAGCGGACGCCATCCGCAAAAACTTCGACAAATACATGTCTGCAGCGGAGCTACTCAACCGTCAAATGGACGAGGCGAAAACGGCCGGCGACACCGCAAAGGCCAATGAGTTGAGCGCCAGCATCGACAAGCTGCTCAAGGAACTTGAGCAAATGAAGCCGGAAGTGGAACGGGAAATAAAAGAAGCCGACGAGGCGAAGGCCTACTATGAAGAGGTCAAAGGGCTTGCGGAAATGACCGCCAATAAGGTCAGGACAGCCCGCGCCCAGCTCGAAAGCGCAAAACGCGATATGCGTAGGGCCGAAATCGAGCAGGAACGCGGCCAGGCCCGTGCTGAGAAAGCCGAACATCTGGCCGGTTTGCGGAAAGACACCTCGAGCCTGGGCGTCGCCCTGGAGGCCATGAACAGACAGGCTGAGGAGGCCAAAGCAAAAGCGTCCGCTTCTGAAATGAAGGCCAAGCTGCTTTCGGTGGAAGAGCCCAAGCATGATGATCATGTTGAAGCGGCCCTGAAGCTGGTCTCCGGGGAAGGCGAAACAAAAGACCTGAGCCTATCGGAAAGACTGGCCGCGCTCAAGAAATAACGTAATAGTTGACCGGGAAACCCTTTTTTGCAACCCCGCGGAACGCGGGGCCCGGACCCTTCCCTAAAAACTCCTAACATATTACTTCGTTCCCAGGCTCCAGCCTGGGAACGAATGCCTGGAGGCTTCGCCTCCTTCTCCAATGCAACAATCAACTCGGAATAAAGCGCTTGCCCCCCATTTTATAAATTCGGTCGCGGATTTGCGTAGGATGCTTGCCGCATCCTACGCGCCGGTCTTCATCAGTGTTTGCCGTGATGACGGAACCCACGGTAAAAACCGAAGCCGCCGTATCCGTAACCCAATCCGGGACCATACACTATGCCGGTGTCAGTGAAATTTCCACCGCCGGAATCATCGTGCACCATCATGCGCTCGGAATATCCGCCTGAACCGCCCGACGAGGATCTGGCCACGGCAGGTCGCTTCAGATCGGTCTGGATCTGGTCCCCGTAAACCCAGTTTCCGTCGGCTACCTGGGCCCACTTGCCATCAGCGCTCCACGCTCCGCTAAGCCCCAGTCTGGTACCCATGGGCGCGCATCCAGCCATCTCCGTGGAACCCGATGGCCCCTTGCGAACTCTCAGACAATTGTCCGGTTGATCCACACGGATCACCACGCCGTAACCTACAGGTTGAAGCTGTGGCCCCTGAACGCCACCGCCCTGGCCGGCAGGATTGCCGTAGCCGTATTGGCTCTGGGACTGTCCATAATTTCCGGAAGTCCCCTGGGATTGAGATCCGTAATTTTGATTCCCCTGTCCGCTCTGATTACCTTGGTAGCTTTGAGTCTGACTTCCCTGTCCCCCCTGCTGCTGGTAACCGGATCCCGCCGGTCCATATCCAAAATTCTGGGGCGTTTGGCCACTGCCTCCGGTTTGTCCGTAAGTCTCTGCGAAGACCGGAGTAAACCCCAGGAAGAGAGCTAACATCACTGCGATCAAAGATACTTGTTTTCCCGTCATGTCTCGTCTCCTTAATTTCCGAAGATTCAATTCTCTTTTTGGTTGGTCCGTTATCAATTCCGATAAAAATACCCCTGAATAGACCGTCAATGCGTCATCCGATTTGCGCCGAAAGGCGCTAAAGCGCCAACCATCTCACTATTTCCCCCCTCATACCGGTACAGGCGTCGAGTCGGCTATTCCACCGACTAATTACAGCATGCCCATGAGTTCCAGATTGTCAAATAGAGTTCCCCCGAAACTTCAAATAAAATTGCAATGTTGCTCTCCAGGATCGAGGTTTTTCAACGAATGGTTGACGAGTCTACTTTTGTTTGAGATACTGTAATTGTTGGTAGAGATACTTCATAATTCGGAACGATCCGCCGATAATCAAATTTTGCAATCTTGTTACCTGTATGTGTTCGGTTGCCCTGGGGATTGCTTTGCTACGCCCGCAATGACACGTCGAGTTATGATTGCGGGGAGTCGAGCTCCGAAACAATCTTCTAATTTGCCGGCAGTAATCGAAAGGCTCCTGCGAACCTGACCCGAGCCTTTCGTATCTTTCAGGCCGCTGAGTCCAACTGTCTACACCCTTGTTTCATCAAATTCGTAGAGAGGTTGAGCCCATGTCGATCCTTATGGACAGGTTTGTACCCGACGCTTGCTCATTCCCGAGGAAGAAGTTGTCTCGCGAAGTGGAAGCGATTCTTGCCGCCAAAACCCGGTACGACGAGGATCATCCGGATAACAGTATGGATATGTCCTCGGAGGAACTGATCGAAGTAGCCATGGCCAGTCTTTTCGAAAAGATGTGCGAACCGCCCAATCTCGATGAAGAGCCCGATTGGGAAGAGCTATGAACATGACAATCGGCCAATCAGGAGACGGGGAAGAGCAAATCGCCAAAGAAGAGTTTCAACGTGGGGACTTGCCGAAGACGTCGTTCGAGAAGCGGGCTTTCGAGTTCGTCGGAACCTGGTGCAGGAAATCCAGGGAATTCGTGTCCAAGAAGATCCATCGGTGGAGATTGCTCGAGGACCTCTATCACAACAGACTGGATCTCAGGTCATGGGCGGCTCGTTCTCGCGACGCCGAGGCTTGGAATGATGCGCCCAGGCCTGGAGACCGGTGGCAGGCGGACATTGTGCTGTCGCCTTCCTACATAGTGGACACCTGGGCTGACAAGCGTACCAATCGATCTTCAGCGGCCCGGAATGGTTAACCGTGATTTCCGAACATCCGGCGGCGGATGAATCAGGCGACTATCCGACATCGTTCAAGCTGCAGGAGCTATTGGTCTCACGTCTTTCGGAAGGCCGGATTCATATGCGCCTCTATGAGATCCTCCAGCATTTGGTGCTCTATGGATCCGTATATGGCAAAATATTCTGGTATTCCAGGCAGGTATCCACGCAGCAGTGGGATTACGAAACGCTGGACATCATTGAAGGTTCAGAGAGGCTCTACGATTGCCCCATTGTGCAATTGATCCCACTGGGAAAGCTTCTGCCCGATTGGACCGCCACGCACAATGATGTGCAACGACATAGGGGAATCGGCCATTGCGTGGACAAGACCTACGAGCACATCATGGAGCAATTCGAACGCGGTGTTTATAACCTTAACAAAGCGGAGTTCGTAAGCCGTTGGGAAAGAACGGCGGGGGACGACAGCGCGGACGAATATTCTTCCGTAGACCCGGATCAGAGCTACTTCCAGGAAGGTCCGCTGAAATTCACGGTTTGGGAGTGGCACGGAAGCGTCCCCACCGACGAGGGTCAAAGAGAATGTCTGTGCTCCATCGTTACCGAAAGAGAAGCTCAGACTCCGGAAGACGGCGTCATGGTTCGCCTTACCGAAGGGCCTGTTTTGTGGTCCGGGCACAGGCCGTTCGTCGCGGCCCATTATATCCCTTTGCCTGGCCCGCTGGGAATGGGAGCGTTGGAAAGCAATCTGGATCTGATCCATTCGATATCTCAGTTTCTGAGTCAATCCCAGGACAACGCTCGATTAACGGCAAACGCCCAGCTTATCGTTCGCAGGGGCTCATCAACGGCTCGGCAGATCGGCACGGAAAGCGACGCCGTTTTCCCGGGAAAGGTTTGGACGGTAGATGATCCCAGCGATATTCAGCCCTTCCCTGCTCTTCAATTTCCTCAGAATGAGGTCAATTTCCTAATCGATTACCTTAATGGGATGCTCGAAAGGAGAACTTCCGTAAACGACATGTCCCTGGGAATGGCCTCGGGAGGACGGACGGCTACGGAGGCCCATATGCTACAGGAATCGGCGGTAACTCCGTTTTCCGTGCGCACGGACCTTTTCGCAAGGAGCTTCCTGGAACCTCTGGGTAAGATCGCCTTGGCGATGCTCCAGCAGTTCGTTTTGGAAGAGCAAATCATAACGATCCGGGGTTCCGGAGGATCATCCGTCCCTCTTATCGTCACCCCCCGGGAAATTCAGTCGGGCAAATACAAGGTCGCAGCGACTTTGACTCGCCAGGATTCCACTCGATTGGCCAAGGCCCAGAGTATAGAACGCGCATTGCCGACTTTGGCGAAATTCCAGCCTTTGCTTGCCGGGGAAGGCGTCGAGGTCTCCTTCAGCGAGTTGCTCAAGCGTTACTTGGATCTGATCGGAGTAGACGGCGCAGAGCGTGTTCTCACCCGCAGCCCAGCAAAATCCGGTCCTCCTCAACCGGGATTTGAGGAAACCGGTGGCGCCCAAACGCAACCCAAGCCCCTCGTAGAGAACGGCGGCCCGATGGGATCCGAGCCGACAGACGCGAACGCACTGGCGCAAATGCTCCAGAAGCAGTCAAGGACCGCTTAACGCTAGAAGCGGCTTGAAAACTAATTACACGATTTCGCAAATACGGTCTCGGATTTAACTGGGGTAAGGCGCCGGCATTGACCCTGTAGGGGCAGGTTTTACACCCGCCCTGTCGCAACTGTCATGACCAAGCCCTGCGAAAGGAGGAATCCGTGAACACAGTCGCACAATATATCCGGTAAAACCCGGCGCTCGCTGGGTCAGTAGATTGCGGGCGAGGATAAACCCCGCCCCTACGCCGGTGAAGTGGAGCGCATCTGTCGAGAAAAAAACTCGAACGATGCGGTTCGCTTCGCTCACCACATCCTATGAAAATGCATGACCGTATTTATTAAAACGCCCATTAAGCGCTTCGGGAAGAATCGCCGGGGAGAGACTTTTTGCAAAAGAGGATCTTTCCGGACTCCCAATGCTGTTGACTTACACCGGAAGTACATTTCATGCGCCACGGAAGCCTCACTATCCGTCATTCCTGCGGAAGCAGGAATCCAGTTCTTTTCCGAGCTTCCTGGACCCCCGCTTTCGCTGGGGTGACGATCCGGCATCCTTGTCAATGAAGAGATATTCCTTAATTCAACAGCATTGCCCCGGACCCCTCTCCAAAAACTCTAATTATTGCAACCGGCTCCAATGCCGTTTCATAGGAGCTACAATTCCATTCATTGAAAGGGGTAATCATGATCAACGGCACGCCAGTGTCTATGGACGACACGCAGGATGAAGATTCGCTCTTTGCGAATCATCCGGAATTGATCGGCGACGATCAAATTCAAGACTCGCCTGCGTCGGAGACGAACCAGGAACAGCCGGTTTCTTCCGCAGACCCGTCCAACGGTTTTGATGAAGCCAAATCTTTGATCAGCCGGCAATCCCATGAGATTGAGCTCCTGAGAGGGATGCTCGACGATCTCTTGGCCAAAAACCAGACCCTTGCCCAGAACTCCGACGACGAGTCCTTCATGCGAGATGTGCGGGCAATGTATCACCAAGATCCGCTCGGCGCGACCGACGCTATGCTCAAAAGGTTTCAGGACAATGTTTTTCAGGAGATGGAGCGACGACTGCATGACGCAGTGAACCACAACCGCCACATCGAAGACTCCATGAGTTCGCTGGCGGACGACCCCAACTACTCGGGCCTCAAACCTTTCCGCGAAGAGCTTGAGCACCTCGTTCGCGCGCGAGGCCTCAACCCACGAGAAGCGGCGGATCTGATAAACCAGGTGCGCCGAAAGAACGAAAACGCAGCCAAGAAAATCTCCTCAATGGCCAAGGAGGTCAGAAACCGGTCAATGGTGGAGAGCGAAGGAGAAGTGGGAGAGCCGTTGAACATGGAACGTGAATTCAACAACGTAGTGAAGAAGTCGAAGAATCTGAATCAGATGTTTGCCGGATTCCGGAAAATGGGCCTGCTGAAGACGTCGTAGAAAGCGCCCCGCCCCGCTGAATTCAGCCTCCCGAGGCTGCCGCTCATCTAAACAAAGGAGAGTCAATGCCGGTCGATGATTTCATGAAACTCTGGACTCAAGGCGATCTTAATTCGGAACGCAAGCTTCAGAAAATTCTCCTGGCCGGGCTGGACAAAGTTGTTCAGGCCCAAAGCGATGCCCTGGCGAAAGTTCAGGTCGGATCGCCTGTCGCAGGACCAGTGGTAAGGTGGATGGAGGAGTGGGGTTATCCATCTCAAGTTAACGCCCGTCTAGTGGGCGGCGCCCTCACATTTTCCGGACATCTTTTCGGAAAAAGCGTCACCTCGGATAGCCTGGGCAAGGTGATCCGTCCTGGAACAATCCTGGAGCGAGTTTCCGACGGAGCGCAAATCAAAGTGGCATCACTGAACGGGCTTACGGCGACGGTGGCGGGCTACGGGAACAGCGTGTTGAGCGATGACGCCGCGCCCGGAAGCTGGGACATCATTTCAGAGGTATGGTCCGATTATCGGGACGCGACCGACGCGCAATCGTTGGACAGGGCCTTCAGGGAAGTCGGCACCCAGATTCACGCCGAAACTTTCGAGATTCCTAAGACCCGCCAGGAAACACACGGTACAAAGTGGTAGCGGACGAAACGGAAAACCAGATCACGGCTCTGTTGGAAAAGCTCCGACGACAACTGGCTTACGCTGTCTTGCGGAGTCGTCCCAATCACGACGGGACAGGCTTCGTGTACGGCAACAGACCGAAGAGCCCACTATGTGCGGCATTTGCACCTGGCCTTTGATCACCCAGGCCGAA
>CAVVHK010000136.1:0-140290 GCA_963747865.1 uncultured delta proteobacterium
GCGGCGGGTTCGAGCACGAGCACGGCGGCGGATTCCTTGGCGAGCGCTTCGGTAATTTTGCGGGAAGAGTAGCTGCCGACTTCTTCGTCGGAAACGAGGAAGACGGTGACGGGGCGCGGCATCCCGGAGTGCCAGGCTTGCAGTGCGGCGATGGCGTAGAGCATGAGCGCGATGCCGGACTTCATGTCGAGCACGCCGGGGCCGTGGAGGCGGTCGTCGGCGACGTGGCAGGGCATGGTACGAGCGTGCCGAGAGGATAGACGGTGTCGAAGTGGCCGAGGAGGAGAACAGGCTTCCGGCTCTCGCGTCCTTGAATCTCGGATCGTTGATCGGCTGCGGGAAAATCGATCTGCAGGTTGTCGCCGAAGTTGGTGGCGGGATGAACGCGAGCGCGTCCGCCCACGGCCTCGAAGCACCCGGCGACAAAAACTCTTATAATATCGTGGCTCATGTGGAGAGACATCAGTTCGGTGGCGGTGAATGGCAAGGGAAGATTAGTGCGGAAACCATCCATCAGCTTCCAATATGAACTCTTCTCTACTTTCTCAATGTAGAGAGGGAAGCCCGCTTCCTGGATAGCTTCAAGATCTCTGTAGATTGTGCGTACATGGGAGTCCAGAGACTCGGAAATTTCAGCCGCAGTGAGCCCGTGCTTTCTGGCCTCCAGAAGGCGGATAATTTTCCACTGGCGCGCAAGCTGCTCACCGCGCATATGAGACCCCCATTTCTCTGGAGTTATCATTAGCCCGTTTAGCACACTATCACATACGTGAGCTGTTTGTATACGCGTAAATTAAGCTCCCGGAGTCCCTATTATTCATACGCCCGCTCGTCCAAACCCCTAAACCTGCCTCAATAGCTCATTTGATGAACCTGAATGGATAAAACCAACTGCTGGAGCCTTTAACAGTTTTGCCTTTAAGGCGGCCCGCACAGAAAAATTCTGCAATCCAACAAAAAAACTAAAACTCGTGTGACCGGATCTGACATTCACGCCGCTTAGACTACGGACATGAAGGAACAAGCGACTAAGCTAAAGGGGGGCAAAGACCATGCTCGGAGAATCTGGGGCCGATCAAGTCCCTTAAACAGTTTTTATCTCTTCCGCACCCCCTTCGGTCGTTGTGCTCTCATTCACCTTGGATCTGCCATGAGATCTCAGGATTAAACATCAGGGGGGACATGACCGACAAGGGTAACATCACCGACCTTGGCATATGCTCTGGAGACGCTCCGGATGAGCCCATCACCATCCTGTTAATCGATGACCTGGACTCGATCGTCGATGTGATGGCAGAAGTCCTCGAAGCCGGAGGTTATCGAGTAATTACGGCTCTGTGCGGACAAGACGGGCTCAGTCTGTTACGTGAAAACCCAGTGGACGTAATTCTCTGTGATCTGTGCATGCCGCACATGGACGGGTGGGATGTGGCTAAAGCGATACGCAATGCCAGTGAGGAAAAAGGAGTTCCTAAACCGCCTTTTCTTCTTGTCACTGCATGGGCCGACCAGATCTGTGGAGACAAACGGCTCTTAGAATCGGGAGTTGACGCTGTTATCGGAAAGCCGGTCACTTTTCTCGAATTGGCGCAGGCGATTGAAATGGCACTTCAAAAGCCCGGCCGAATAGAGGCTCAAAACACTTACAAAAGTTCAACCAGTGGTGTTCAGAAAGTAAACGACGCTGTGCGCCACAATCTACCGGCGGGCGCTACCGTGACTGCGCTCTACCTATGGGATCAGCAGATTTCCGTATTTCGGGCGACCCGTTGTTGTTTGATGATGTTCGTCTATCTAAGAAAACGCTTCAAGAGGGTCCTTTCCAAGCCTCCTGATCCTAAATAGGAGAGGTGAAAGCAGCAATCGCTTAAACATGAGGTGCAGTAATGCCGAAACATATCTCCTTTTCCGAGGACGCCGAGCACTCCATTTCCGAAGTATTGAGCCGAGTCCATGAACAACAAGAAGCGGTCAAAGCAAGTCTCAAGACCCTAGAACGATTTGAACAATTGATGCAACAGCTTAGGGATTACGTTTCTCGGGGGTGGCCCCTTCATGTGCTGGATCTGCGGCAAAGAGAAGGAGAGTTCATTCGGCTACAGTGTTCAGACGGGTTTTTCCAGATACATGCTCTGGAAGCTATCTTCGGGGCAGCGGAGGCTCAGGCGAAGAATTTATGGATATGGTACCCGAACCTTTTGGAGGAAGCGTGCCGTGACAATGAACTGCCTCTGGACATGAGCAGCCGTCATCCGGCGTACACGTTCGAAAAAGGTTTCTTTGAACTCACTATCGACCAGCGAGGGACTGCCGTGCTTTCCAACCCGGAGCGAAAGTCGGCGGAATTCCCCGGCGACATCGGGGCCGTGGTAGCCAAAGTGAAGAAAGAGCATACACGCGTGTTCAGACGAACCTTTGATGGAGAAATGTTTCTGGAAAAGATCCACGTTCACTATAAGGCAGTGCTGAAGAGAGAGGGAAAGCCGGAAGGATCGAGCATAGTTATCAGGCGTATAGCAAGCAGAATCACTTCCGAACAAAAGGGATATTTGATCGATCAGTTCATTTTGGATTTGTCCCGGTTGGCGATACAAGGACCGTTGGAAATCGAGGGCAAACGGCTGGAACTTGAGCATACTCGGGATTCCAAGCGGGGAGTGCTGCTTTACGGGTTCAATATCCAAGGATATGTGGGCTTTGTGAGATTCAGGGAGGTGAATCCATGAATGAACGGCAGGCCCGACGGATCATTGATTCTTTGCGAATAGGGCAACCTCCTCTGGACGGCTTTGAGCGCTTCTCCATCGGATATGAAAATCTCATTAAAGGCTTCAAAACCAATCATATGGAGCATATCGGGGACCGTGGGCATATTCTTTTTGTCAATGGTTCCTCCGGCTCCGGGAAGACTCACCTGTTTCGTCTTATTCAACAAGCAGTTTTCGAGACCGGCGCTTTGGCGTCAAATGTCGAATTACAAGTCAAAGAAACCCCCTTCAGCAAATTCGACAAAGTATTTTCGTCCATTGTGCGCAATATCCGCATCCCCAGTCAAAATGGAAGCTCGGCGGTTATCGAAGCGGAGCCCTTCGCCCGCGTCCTTGATCGAGGCTTAGCAGTGTTGGCGCAGGACGAAACCTTTCCTCTCGAAGAAGTTAGCAGTGACCAGTACAACAAAGCGCATGACCTTCTTATGAAGGATCGTCGGATCGACATTGATTTCAAGAAAATCGTGGCAAAGTATTGGGAGACCTACGTGCCGCACCGCCCCGTGTCACATCCCACGGTTAGAGAGGAGATCCGAGGAGAGGCGTTACAATGGTTAAGCGGGGAAGGAACTCCTCAAAACTTCCGAGCGCAGTTCTCGGTAAACAAGATGATCACGGAAGAGACCGCAAGAACGATGCTCCCATCTTTGGCGGCGTTTATCAGGCTTGCCGGATATCGGGGATTGGTGATTCTGTTCGATGAAGGGACGCGGGTGTACGAGACCCTGAGCAAGAAGGATCTGAATTACGCATATTCCAATTTATTCCACCTCATAAACAACATCGAAAACTCAGCGGGCTTATTCCTCGTGTACGCCGCCACACCGGATTTCTTCACCAACAGACGCTACGGAATCGTCAACTACCCTCACCTTGCAGGTAGACTCGGAATGCCTACGGAGCGTCCTCCCACCGCTCGGGACATGATTTGGAACTTGGACGCCCTACCTAAGGAGACGGAATTCCACAAGCAAGCCGCCGTCAAAATTATGGACATCTATGTGCAAGCTTATGAAGACGAGGAAGAAAACGTCGAAGCGAAAATGCCTTCCGAACAGGAGATCCATCGGTTTGTGGAAGAGCTCGCCAAGAATCCCCCCAAAACCGGAGAAGTGCGATTCTGGAGGGTAATGATGCCGTCTCTCATCCGGTATTTCGATGACTACTTGGAAAGAGAAGTGCGGCCCCCGGAGGACTATTATGAAGAGACTTTGGAAAACTTGCAGGAGGAGGACTAAGCAGTGGACCGCAGAGAAGCCCTGAATATTATCTACGCTCTACGCAACGGCATGCCTCCTGAAAATGCGGTAAGCCGTTTTACCGTGGGCCGAGAAGCTGAAATAGGGCAGTTGATGAAACTTCTCGGCGATTCACAGGGTTCCGGCTCTCTCCTCATTCAGGCCAACAGCGGATCGGGTAAGACTCACCTTTTGCGATTCATCAAGGAAAAGGCTTTAGAAGAGGGAATCCTTATAGGGTCGGTGGTCTTGGACTCGTCCACAGAGGTCAAGCTCAGCCGAATGGATCACATAATAGCAGCCGTCTTTCGCACTCTGGAATGGCCGGGGTCGAAGGAGAAAGGTGTCAGATCCTTTTTCGATATGCTCTCCTCAAAAATGGCCGATTCAAGGTTCACTAGAGATCCGGATGACTTTTGGAACCGCTTGGCGAGCAACTGGAAATGGGACGCGTCGGACATTTTGAAATCTCCCGCATTGTACATTGCCCTTCGCTCCTGGTCGTGCGGAGGGGAATCGGAAAAAGATCTTATCGAGGACTGGCTAAGCTATCCCTGGAATTATTACGATAATCGCAAAATTCTAGTCCGTGAGCTTGTGGAAGGACTGCATGCCCATTTTACTGACCCTAGGCCGCCAAGTTCCTTGTACAATGTGAGAAATCCAATCTTCAGGTTTGATCTGGGCGGATACGGCCAATGCTGGGACCTTTTTCATGACCTGCAAACTCTCTCCAAAGAAGCAGGACTTCAAGAAGGTCATAGTTCTTTTCGATGAGGTTGAAGACATTCTTTCCAATCTGGGAAACCTGAGGTGGCAGAAAACAGCCTTCAGGAACTTGCTGCGGTTCTTCTCGGACGAGACACCGGTCTTGAGCTTCTTTGCGGTTACGCCTGACTTTGAGGAAAAGTGTCGCGACCTGCTCATTGGACGGAACAGTTGGTCCGTAGACTTTGCCCCTCTGGAGTCCCTCGCAAAGTTTCACTTGAGTCCACTGGAAACAAGGGATTTGAAAAAGCTTGCCGGTAGGATCGCTGAGACCTATGGGACGGCTTACGGATGTGAGGGCCGAATGGGCGACGCGATGAAAAATCTTGACGCTATAGTTGAAAAAACCTCATCAACGCCCGTAACGGACAGAAACACGTCAGACCGTAAAGGCCATAGTGGAGTTTCTGGATCAAGTATTTGAGGAAGCCGAATGAGTAACAAAAAGCTCTTGGACCCCGGAGTAGCTCAGGCTTTTTTTGGAAGATTCTCCAAATTGACGGACGTTCAGGAGAAAGCCATAGAGTCTATCATCCAAGGCCGAAACATCGTGGTGTGTTCCGGAACCGGGTCAGGAAAGACCGAGGCGGCTTTGGCCCCGCTTGTGAGCAGATATGGGGAGCAGTTAAAGACAAGCGATTCCACAGTCATTCTCTATGTCGCCCCGACGAAAGCTTTGGTGAATGACCTTGTAAAACGCCTGGAAGAGCCTCTCCATTATTTGGATCTCCGTTTAGGCGTACGCCATGGAGATCGTGACAACGTGAGACGACGCAAGAAGCCGCCGCATGTGATCATAACTACTCCGGAATCGCTTGACGTTATGCTCTTCCGAGGCGAAGAGGCTCTCAAAACCATTCTTGCCGTGGTGATTGACGAGGCGCATCTCCTTTATAACACGCAAAGAGGCGTTCAGCTTTCGATTTTGCTTGAACGGCTAAGGAGAGAGTTTGAGATTGCAAATATGCAATTCCTTGCTTTATCGGCAACAATTGCCCGCTTGGAGGATATCGGAACTTTCTTCTTCGGATCCGATCTGAATACTGATTTCTTGAATTTCCCTCCGCACAGATCTATCAAGGCCAGGGTGAGATCGGGGGGCTTTGCGGAGCTGGTCGGAAGGTTAACCGGGAAAGGCACGCGTAAAATGCTTGCCTTCGCCAATAAACGGAAGGACTGTGAAACTCTGGCGGAAATGGTTTCCGATCAGGAGAGACTCATGGGCTCGGTCTTCACCCATTATTCGTCTCTTTCAAAAGCTCAAAGAGAAGAAATAGAGAGTTCATTTGCCGAGAGCGAGACTGCTTTGTGCGTCGCTACGAGCACCTTGGAATTGGGAATCGACATCGGAGACATAGACGACGTGATGTTTTGTGGAGTTCCCGCTACAACGGAATCTTTTCTGCAACGTATCGGCAGGGGAAATCGCCGGTCCAATGAAACCAAGGCCGTGTGCTTCGTCGGCCTCGATGATCAGGGACCTCAATGGACTATGGAGATACTCAGCTTATGTCGCCCTTATAGACGCCGCTACACGGGGAGAGCTTTCGATTAAGGGCCGATACGAATTATTCGGGGCTGTGGCTCAGCAGAGTTTGTCCATTATCGGTATGAGTAAGGGGTATACCTCCGTCAAGCGTTTGCATGAGATTTTTGGAAGACTGGGTTATTTGGACCGTGAAACCTTGGAGGAAATACTTACCGAGTTGGCCCGGATAGGGTACTTTACGCCCCATGAGTTCAAGAATCAGTATGCCCCTGGAGATTTGCTTTACAGTCTCATCCGAAGAAAACGCATCTACGGAAATTTTCCGGTAACAAACCAGATGATAGAGATTCGAGATGGCCTATCTCTTTTGGGAGAAGTGCCTGAATTTAACACCGATAAGATTATTTCGGTAGGAGCGTGCGTTTCATTTGCAGGGCGTAAATGGACGGTGATTAAGATAACGGAACGTCTCATCCAAGTGGAACCCGCCTACGGCCCGGTCGAATGTCTGACGTTCGATTACGCGGGAAGAGGAATAGGGCTTGAGACGTTCCTAGTGGACCGCATGTGGCGCCTGATTCATTCCGACCATTTCTCGGAGGATACGCTTGTTTCCTCATTAAGAGACAGGTTTCTTGATGCGAGAAATAGGGCAAGAGCTTTGTGTCGAGTGGATGAAATTCCCTATTATGAAATGAACGGAGCGATCAGTTATTTCACTTTTGGAGGCCTCTTGGTCAACGAAGCCATAGCTCTTTTCACGGGGCAAAGCGATTACAAGATCGGAGATCATTGGCTCACCGTCAACTCTCCCATTGAATGGGAACGGCTCCCGACAGCCCCGCAAGACTACGAGACGGTATTTGAAAGAATGTTTCGCCCTAGCTCCCAGCAATCCATTTTTCAAAAGATGTTACCGAGAGATCTGCAAGTAAGTGAATACATCCAAGAATGGCTGAATGACGAGAGTATTCCCCGTGTCTTATCTCGGTTGGCCGCCGCCGCCCCCGTGCTTGTGGCGCCTACGGAATGGACTTTCGGTTGAGACTTCATTCTTATGCTGAGGATTTCCCTTTGACCTTCAAAATCCCAGCGGTTCGTTTTCCGGGTGATCCTTTTTCAGAGGAGGACTACTAGCCCCGTCAGGATAAAAGCACAATCAGCGGGAACTTCATACGGACGGCTGAATCGATGAGAATAGACCTTTGGGCAATCATCGCTTCTATATTGCGTCAAGCGGGATTTCTGCATACCCACTTTAAGTGCCTACTCCAGTTTTCGGCATGACACAATAGACTTTGGAGGTCGGCGCCTACCGGAAGTTGCTTTCGCTGGTAGCCGTGCTGAAAAACTCCCTTTTCGCAATAGTAATAGCGGGTGCAAAAAAGCCGTAAATCTAGTCCCCATGCGGATAATGGGCTTAACTTTTTTAGCCTTGCCGAATATCGCCTTGCCCAAGGGGTCCAGGGGGGAGGCGAAATGGAATCCAAAGAAGTAAAGGGGGGGTGGGGCTTTTGGTACTCCCTGTGCGGGAAAAGTCCCATTCTGCTACGTTCCCGATTAGCAAAAAGTGAGGGATTTGGCAGGCGAGACCGGCGAAATAGAGACCTTAGGTCTCTATAGCATTTCATGGAAAGTTGGACTTTTCACTGTCCTGGTCTAGCTAAACGCCATCTTCCGACTCCGTGTCGTTCCTATCGGTTAGCCCTTCTTTCGTGAACTGATCTTGCAAAACTGTCTCCGCCGCTTCCATTCTTTCAGCAGCAGCACGCAACATTGCCTCAGTCCTTTGTCCAGTCTCGTCTATTCTCCTGAGCAGACCATTCATTCTCATTGCTCTGGCCTTGAACATATTGGCGGTCTGTTCCAGGAACGTTCCGACTATTCCTGAGTTCGGAGGTAGGACGGTAATGTTGTCGGTTGGTTGCAGCGTAATCAGCTCATTGGATATGCGGTGTGTGTCTTTTGGTTTCGCCATTCTCATTACTCCTTTCTACCATTCTTTACATTTAGTCGCCCAGGCGCACTGTCCACATTGCCAATCCTGCCGAGGGAAAAACACGTCCTGCTGAATGCCGTTCCATACGCTGTAAAGCAATTTTATGAAGCGATATCTATCATCCGGGGTGCGGCTGGTTTCATATTTGACCAGCCCCGCCTCCTTGGTCTTGAGCAGGACGTCCAATCGGAGTTTAAGTTCATCGGGATTGAAGCCCATGGATTCCGTAGCCAAAGCATATGCGGTTAATTGGAGGTTGGCGTCCACATTGGTTTGAGACATTTTCTTTGAAGCGGTCTTCAGGTCAACAAGCGTAACGCCATCCTCTGGTGACTGTTCTATCAAATCAATGTAACCTTGAAATAACGGTAGTCCGCCGAGGGGTATTTCAAAGAATTCCTCAACGCCTATGACCTGAGCGTTCGGATCTGCCGACTCATGAAACACATTGAGCATTCCCTTAGCCTTATCCATCAGTGAATTTTCGTTATCCCCGTTGAAGAATTTGACCTGCCCCGCCCGCCGCCACTCATCACGGTAAACGTCCAGCATTTGATCCGGTCTGAGTTCATCGCCTTCCAACTTTGTTTGATAAAAGGCAGCCACAGACTCATGGATTGCTGAGCCAAATGCCAACGCTGCTGAAGTGAAAGCAGGCGGAATTTGGTCTATGTATTTGAACCGGTATTGTAGTGAGCAGCTCAGGTACATGTTGACTTGTGAATACGACAGGTGGTCATGCTCTTGTACTGTTGTCATCTTCTTCTCCTTCCCCGGAGTTCTTTAGTGCGGTTACGCCAATAGTTTCTCTGATGGACGAGCTTCCGCAGTTCACTGATGAGTTTGCTTCGCCTGCGCTTGGGCTTGGGCGGCATGAATAAAGCTGGAAATCTGAACATTTGAATTCTCCTTTGTTGTGGCGGGGCTAGAACGCAGCTGTAGCGTCCCGCCCCTTGTTATTCATGGTTGTGTTTGTCTCGGTGAGGTTACGCTGCGATTTCGGTTTGCAAGTAGCCGATCAATTGGGATGCGGCTTCTCTCGGCAAGTCCTCAAAGCGGGATGCATTGAATGGATTGATGAGGGATTGAACGTCTTCGTCTCGATAATTGGCCTTGCGGGTTAATGCAAATAAGGCTCGACACTGGGCTTGTGTAGCTTTTCCATTGCTACAACTTTGCGGTTTTGTTATTTCCGCCGCCCCGCTTGACGGTTTTGTGGGTGGTTTGCCGTTGCCATTGTCTTCCCGGAACACCGGCTCGACCGCTTTGTTTGTGGTTTGTTCTCTTTCAGGCTCTGCGGCGGCGACGTGAGAGACTTCTTCGGCGGAAGTGAACTCCATGCCGTAACCGGCGAATCGCAAAGCACGAGCGATACTTCTGGTTTCCGCCAGCTCTATGAGGCTCTCAGCCAGCCTAGCGTCTCTCTGGTTGTTGGCCGTCCCATAACCGACATAGTCTCCTTTTGAGGTAACTGCCCGGCACTTGAAGATGGCGTATTGTCCGTCCCAACTTACCATCTCAGTCTGCAAATGGAGGTTTTGGTTTTCCTCATGCGCCAGACGCAGCCTGCCGCCGACCACAGGGAATACTCTGGTTTGCCATTCATTGCCGACTTTGACTTTGCGACTTACAAGTTCATCGTCACGGAATTGATTTGTGCCCATATTAGCGCTCCTTTCTTGATATACTGTTTCTCTATAGATTTAACGTGTGCGCAGGCGTTACTGACGCTTGAGGGCTTGATAGCCTCCGAATAACGCCACCGCAATGTCATCGATAGGACCGGGAATAGGATTGAAAATGATGTAGAGAATGACCAAAAGGATAATGAGTCCGATTCCCCCGCCCTGATGTTGTTGTTGACCATTCATCGCAAAAGCCTCCTTTTATGCGTGTTTCTTTTGATTCATATCCTTCAAGGTTTTACCCTCTAAACCCTCAATTATAGAAAAGAAGGGAAGATGCGGACGGGAGCGCATGAAAAGGGCGTTCAGCAAAACTGTTTCTGAACGGCAAAAACTCGACAATTCAGCGCGGGGAAGAAAGAAAAGGGCCGGAACGTATGGACTTGCGGGGACGATCTGAGGCTGGGTAAGGACTTCCCACAAACCCTTAAAGGCAAGAAAGAAGGATAATCAGACGCCCAGCCTCACCGAAGGGGGATTCAAAAGATTTTTAACTATAGGCTGGAATACACGAGACGATAATCGGAGGCGCTTTTTTGTGGCCATCATTTCCCATTCGCCCCTTGATACAGCCCTTCTGCCAGAGATTCAATTTTTTCCTTCAAGGCAATAATCTCTCTCCATCTCTTGGGGATTGCGTCTATACCGTAAAATGCCCCGGCGATTTGTCCGTATATTGCTCCGGTGGTATCGGCGTCGTCACCTAAGTTGACGGCTGCTAAGCACCCTTGCTCAAAGGACTCTGTTTTGTAGAAAGCCCATAGAGCAGCTTCCATAGACTTTACTACATATCCAGATCCTTTGATGTCAGGTGGTTCTTTAGTTTTGAATGACCCACAGGCAATTTCATCAATCTCAGCGACCAACGGGTTTTGTTCCCAATAACTAGGACTGGGGCTGTATCTTTCTGATAGGAGTTCTTCCTTACTAGCCCCCGCCACCGCACCTATGATTAGCCCGCCAAAGTAACGACACGCATCTACGCAAAGAATGCTGCCATGAGTTGTTCTGGAACTTTCTCCAGATAACTTGATGCCCAAATCAGGTTGGTTTTGATAAAACAACGGAACAGGAGCCAACCTCATCAAACTCCCATTCCCCGCAGCCCATTTATTGGTTGACCCAGAAAAGGGATTTCGGGTTTGCTCAAAAGTATGTAGAGCGTGCGACGTTGTGCCACCAATATCAAAGCACCTACCTGTGCTGCTGAGATGCCCGTGCCGGTACCAACGCACATAACGTTCCAACTGGTCTACGGGATCAAATCCCTGTTTTTCAATAAGACTCTCAGCCAAGCACAAAGCCAGAGATGTATCATCAGTCCATTGCCCAGGCTTTAGCCCGAAAGGACCACCACCTACCATATCCGTAAGCGGTTTAAAGGTACCTGGTGGACTGAACTCAACGGTAGTTCCGAGAGCATCTCCTACAGCCAGACCAAAGAGAGTGCCCAAATAATGTTTTTGTTTTTCCATCATCTCCCCGCTGCGATATCTTGTAGCCATTTGGCTACAGCATCAAAATTGAATGGGTAAGATGCTCGTGTGAAAAATTGATTGCCCATCCGACCTTCCCACTTCTTGTTGAATCGTTCCCTAGCACTTGTCCAATTCCGCACCATATCCCATTGTTCTTTAGTCTGTGGCGCTGGTAAGTGTGCTTTGGGGTCTTCAGACATTGTTCGCATCTTTCTGATTACAACTAACGCCTCTTCTCCCGTTACCAGTTCAAGGTTCGCTAGTAGACAGCCCATTACAGTCCCTGTTCTTCCTCTGCCTCCCCAACAGTGGATGAATACAGGCACATAGCGGAGACACCAGTTTATCCTGTTAAGGTATTGCTCCATCACTTCAGGGCTGACGACTCCCACATCCGGAATAGGCATTCTAATACAGAGCGGGTACTCTTTATCGGTATATCCATATGATGGTGCGAGTTCATGGATTCTCTCTTCATACGGGACAAAAGGCTTTCCATCATGGTCAATCTCACCCTCTTCCATTAGGTTGATGATTGCTCCCACGTGCAGCTCTAAGAGTCCTCTAAGGTTTTTATCCATCACCTCGGGGTCTCTAGAACCGGGATAACTCCCTCCCCACAATTTGGTGGGGATAATGGTAAATGACCTATCGAAAGGTTTGGTAGTAAAAATACTCATGGCTTCTCCTTTATTGATATACAAACTAACACACACTTTAGGCGTATAAGGTGTGCATCTGTTTATACATCAACTCTTTTTGGGTTTCTCGAATGCGTCTATTATCCATCCCCCTATTGTGAGGATGGAGCAGATAAGCCCCCAGATAATGAACCATTTGTCCCATGGACCTACGCCCGCCCACAGTTTTGACAATTCTTCCATCTTACTCATCTCAATCCTCCTATACGCGATGATTGAAAAAGCCTTTTTAAAGTTGTGGCTTCTTCACTTCAATTTTTCCACGTTTAGGCTTTCGTTGCTCCAAATACACACTTGCCGAGGAAGATCAGGGTCTCGGTGGCGGTGTAGCCAACAAACATCCTCTTGAATAGCGGGCATCTCCTTGTATGTGCAATATACTGCAAGGACGGGTTTTCCGGATTATATCAGAGGTTTTGGAATTGTGATAAAGAAAGCAAGCGCTTCCCTTGGTCTCCTTGGCATTATCGGCAGATGTCGGATCAATGTCCGGTTGCAGGCTGAATAGATCTGTTGCTCGGATCGTTCACAGTTCCAGCACACTAGCGGGTATGCGTCCTTTTTTATTCATTCCCTCAATGAAAACCCTCTAACCCTCAAATATAGAAAGAGGGGAAGATGCACGCATTACGCACAATGATGATGGAGTCTGGAGAGGCCGAAAGGGGAGGCTAATATTACACATCCTGTTTCACCACGCAATTCTTGCCTGCTTGGTTACCCCACCTGCGACGACGATTATGCTGGGAGGGTTAAAACCGGGGACACGTAATTATTCAGGCAGGAGGCGCTAATTCCGGACTTTAACCAGAGAACTGAGGACGCGTTGTGCCTCATATTCTGAGTTACTTGGGGCTGCTGTGTTTCCACTGCCCTGAGCATCCCGAATTGAACGACGACTATTCGGGGAAAGCAAAACCGCAATCATGTAATTGTTCGCACAGGAGGCGGGTTTTTGGCATTCCTACTCTGGAACTGCAATCACGTGGGGCCTCATCGTTTGCTTTACCGGGATAATGTTTTCCGCCGTCCTGTATGCTGAGTTGAACGATGATTCCACAGGGAGCCATATAACCGGGACGGCTTGATTTTTCAGTCTACAGAAGAAGTTTCCGGGTTTTGGACCTTGATCTGAGACCCCTTCACGCCTCACCGTCTAGGTTACCGGAATGATCTTTCTTGCCGCCTTTGAGCATCCCGAATTGAACGATTGTGCCGGGAGGGCAAAAACGTAAACACGTAATTCTTCAGGCAGGAGGCGCTAATCTCTGACTTTAACCCCAGAACTGGGGACACGTTGCGCCTTATATTCTGCGTCACTTGGGGCTGAGAGGTTTCCACTGTCCTGAGTATCCCGAATAGAACGACGATTATGCCGGGCGAACACAAAAACGCAACCACTGAATTATTCGGGCGGGGGCGGGATTACCCGATTTGAACTCTGGAAATGCAACCATTCCACGCCTCACCGTCTACGTTGCCGGAATGATTTTTGCCGCCGTCCCTGAGTATAGCTAATTGAACGATGATTCCGGCAGGCGGGAGAAACCTCTCCCATTTAATTATTCCTTGATTACGGTGAGTTATCGTAGTTAGACCCTAGAAACACTCCCACTCGGCGCTTCACAGTCCTGTCTTTGTTGTTCCGCTTGGTCTTCACGAGATTCGGTCGCAAACGCAACCGAAACGATTGTCCGCGATGTTGACGTTTTGGGGTGCTTCGGTGTTCAAGAATGCTTTTCGTTCTTTCACGGGGTTCTGGGCACGCGAGAACGCGGATCATGGCAAGGGCTTGGCTAGGCTCTTTCGGGTACACTATCGACGTGATGTCATCTTTTGAGAACTGCAAAGCTTGATGGAAACAGGAAGATGCTCCTTTAGCGACTGTAAAGCATATCCGGCGTGAGTTTTCTCAGAAGAGCCACCCTGAGCACATTATCCAAGAAATAAGCAGTTGATTCAGTTACAAGGATAGCCTTACTACTGAGCTGGCTAACTGCCGAAATATCTCGATGTTTGGATGTTTGTTTTCTTGGCAGCGAGACCATGGATCAGCCATGCGGTTAAGCGTTCAGTTGCCCCTCCGGCAATACCAGTGCTGAAGCTCTATTTCGAGGAGTCCTGCGGTATACTATCATATCACACCAACCTGCGGCGGTGGGATCTCGCCTTGCAGGGCAGCGAGCCTTTTACCTTATCAGTCCATTTCAACAGAGGGGTCACCCTCACACGAGCTTCTCATGACGGCGAATCATGGTTCACCCTTTTTCTTTATCTGTCCTCCTAAGACCCCATGGGCTTCTTCTCTCGCAATGTCCTTGATTCTTTCTTTATGTGAGAATTCGGCTGCTATCCTCGCTTCTTCCTTTTCTCTCGCTATCCTTGCCAAATGGTTAAATACATCTCCCCACCCCTGTATATGCCGTATAGGACCAATAGTAATACGATCATGAAGACAACGGTGTTGGCCGTGTCCCAACTATTAGTCTGTTTGGCATTCTTAAGCTCGACAATTTGGCGTTTAAGCAGCTCGTTCTCTGCTTGCAGCCTGGATATCTCCTTTTGTTCGCGGGATGGCCAGCGGGATTTTGCAGAATCCATTAAGCCACAGGACCCGACCAAGAGGGAAACCAGTATGAGAACTGCAACGTGGAGCGTCTTCTTGGTTATGGTGATTGAGGACATTTGATGCCTATTTCAAGAGTGAGTGAACCTTACCCCCAGATTCCATGGAGGATTCCGCCGTCAGAGACTGATTTCAACAATTGGACGGAGTATACCACGGCTGACCTAGCGGCGAAAGAAATGATATTGCGGAGCGCAGTCAATCTAAAGGAAACATTCGCTCCAGACCGAACTCAGGTCAATTCTCTCTCCTTAAAAAACTATGAGGCCATCCTTGAAAATCTGTAAAGCTGTTAGACCCTCAGTCTCTCCCAGTGAGACGGTAAGCGTTCAACTGAAACTCTCCGGCCACAACTACATTAAGCCGAAGAGGTCCAATTGAAATCCAGTGATCCGCCTTCTGCTGGATCTCGCCCGCCTCCTAGACGTGTGGTAACCTAAGTGTCCACATAAACCTCGGGCAGTGAAGCCATTCAGGCCAGTTGTATCCTTTCTCAGTTGTGCCAGTCGTCATTCTTGTCCGTAGCCTTCAGACCTTGAAATGGGAACACCGGCTGATGTGCAACCAGCAAAGGTTGAGCTGGAGACATATGTACCCTGTAATGGTATTCAAGAAAGCTACTGAGACAGTGTGGTCACTTGGTACGTGCGGTCATATGCCCGTGCGTGAAATAGGGGCTGGGAGCTACTCGGGTAAAGCGTTCATTTCCACTGTGGGCGATATGCCCCTCCGTGAATCTTCGGAAGTGATAGCACTTGAGTAGATCCTCCATGATGGCCCCATCAAGCTACAGTGGCTCTTATATTGCGTCAACGCTTCATTCAGACTAACGACTTAAAGTGGATACTCTGGAAAGTGATCTGACACAATAGGATTGACTGGTCAGTCTTGGAATTCAATCCGACATCGCCCCGCCAAAACCGATTGTCCCCGGCGTCAGGATTGACCAGAAATGCCGTGAGCTTCATAGCGTGCTCCGGCCCCTATAATTACGTGATAAATACCTTGGTCCAGCGCCTCCCATATCCATGCCAGTCCTTACCGCTTTTTCAATAGCGTCACCTGACGCTTTTGATATCTTATTCGCCGCCGCGTAACCTTGAGTTCCGGCTTAAGCCACAGACAACGCTATCCCCTGCAACCTTCTATATTCGATGTAATCATTGGACAAACCTAGCTTTTAAGATTGGAGATGAATCCTCGTACTATATTACATGTAGAGGGCAAATCATCGAACTGATCGTCTAAAAATCCCTCCTTTAAGATTTCCCCCCGTCATACCGAAGGACATTGCTCAGCAAGGATTATCTGCCCAAAGCGGATTTAACTATCCATCTCCAGAGTGTGAAGCTGACAATTCGGCTTTCGAATACCACGGACAGAAAATTGGAGGAAACACTATGGAACTTTACACATTGGCAAGCGCAGCGGAGATAGTCGGATGTACACCCAGCCGACTCAAAAACTGGATGGAAAAAGGGTATATCCCTGAAAGAAGGATTCAGTTTGGCAAAGTGAGGGCAAGAGTAATTGAAGAGGAAGCTCTCCCGATTCTTAGGCGAGTGCTTTCGGGAATTGAAAAAAGAAGGACTAACGGTTCGAGCCGCTTTTTTAAAAGGCTATTTCAATCAGGAGGGAGGCGAATTAGGAATTGAGCGGCGGGCCGCCGGTTTAGCCGGTGGTCTGCAGAAAAAAGCGGGAAGCATTGGCCTGACGGCGTAGCTTCCCAGACATCAACGTATCTATGTGAGGAACCAAGATGGTTAATTCTCATGCGAGCTCCGTCAGGGGCAGAAAGGACGAAAAGTATGACTTCGTAAGCTATATTGATGATCTAAAGAACAGATTGGACATTATCCAGGTGGCTGAGCTCCACGGCGTCAACGTCAACGACCACGGACAAGCGGATTGCTTCTCCGGTCACGACAAAAAGACTCCAAGTCTCAAATTCTATGAGGATACCCAGAGCTATCATTGTTTCGGTTGCGGCGACCACGGTGACGTAATCAGTCTGGTACAGCGCATTGATGGGGTTTCATTTGCGGAGGCAGTGATTGGAGCTCTTGCCAGTGAAGCCGGTATTGCTCCATTTGAAAACCCTAATGGATTCGAATCCTGAGGGCTATGTTCGGGTAAGTGATTGCCTAAATGCCGCCGCCCAGCTTTATCAGAGTTGGCTTGAGCCTGACGATTCTTATCTTACCCAAAGAGGCATTTCCCACGATACCGCCGCAAGGTTTATGTTGGGACGCACTCGCGGTAAAGACGATCTACGCATCGCTTTGCAGGGACTTGGAATTGCTCCGGAAACAATGCTGTACAGCGGGCTTGTCAAACAGGATGGCGCTGATTTCTTTCAAAACCACATTGTTGTGCCGATCTTACGGAACGGCAGAGTGATTGATTTCTACGGCAGATCTGGTAACGGTGATAACGGTCATCGGCATTGGAGATTACCCAATGATCGTTTCTCCGTCGGGCATGGGTTGTTCAATTGGAACCCGAGAGCAGATGAGATCATCCTTGTTGAAGGAATCTTTGATGCTCTTGCCCTCATACAGAATGGATACCCTAATACTGTAGCCACATTCGGCACTCAGGGCTTGAAGGAGGCTTACAGTCAGCTCATCGGTAGCTCGCACATCAAGAAGGTCTTCATTTGCTACGATGGTGATGATTCAGGCCGTGAGGCAGCTTTACGTGACGGCATATCGTTGGAAGACGCCGGTAAAGACGTCCGGATTGTCCAATTACCTGAAGACATGGACCCTTAATGATTTCTTGATGGGGCAGTCCGGAGAGGATTTTCAACAACTGATTGATGCGGCATTATCGCCCTTCGACCATCAGATTCAACAGATCGGCGCCGTGCAAACCAGAGAAGACCAATTGCGGAGGATAAAAGATGATTTGCTGCCGAGGGTTAATACCGCCTACCCCATCATGCAGCCCGACCTTATCAAGAGAATTCATGAACGGCTGGACGTTCCTGTAAAAGCGCTGAATGAGCAACTCAAGCTGATAAAATGCGAAACGGTAAACGCAGATGAGGATCAAAAGCTCGTGGAAGTGGGCGCGCTCAAGACAATTAGTCCAGCTCTGGATCTTGTGGATGGAACGATGGTTATTATGGCTCCTAAACGGGTCATTGATTCTGAGAGTCAGGTTCCACGTTGGCAAAACACTGTAGTTACATCCGGTAAGGAAAGATTCCCACTAACCAATGAGGAATTGCTCAAGAGGGGTTGAAAGGTGCCTGTGCTGGAACGCTCCGACATTCGTGTGGCTGAAGAGAGATACTCCACAGAGAATAATAAACGGCTTCTTACATGGCGGTTTGTCATGCGATCTGAAGAAGACATACACTGACATCCGCAATGCGATCCTGACGCACATCGACTTTAGCGACAACAGGACTTACGATTTTGTCACTTGCTGGATTATCGGCACGTATTTTTTCCCGGTATTCAGCCATTATCCTTACGTCCATTTCACCGGGCCAAAAGGCTCGGGTAAATCACAGTGTTTGCATGTGCTCAGCACTCTATGTCACAACGCTAAGATAGCAGGCTCCATGACATTGGCTGTCCAGTTTCGTATTATTGGAGCTCTTCAGCCGGCTTTGTGTTCGATGAAATGGAAAATCTGGGACAGACTCAACATACGGAACTGCACCGGATGCTGAAATATGGTTTCGAGAAGAATGGGCCGGAAGTATGGCGCATGGAGAACTCAGGTAACCGCATGGAAATGAGCTGCTGGTCTGTCTATTGCCCCCGCGCATTCGCTTCCATTGAAGGCATGGAAGACGTTATAGGTTCCCGGTCAGTGCAAATAATCATGGAACGGTCTTTCAATGAGGAAATTAAGAACACGACGGTAAATGCTGATGATCCTGTGTGGCAACAACTTAGGGATCAATTGTTTCTGGTAGCCATGAATGAGGGAGCGACAATCAAGACCATGTATGACTCGATGGAAAAGCCTTCTGAGATTTACTTCTCCGGTCGAGATTGGGACATCTTCAAAGGAGTCCTGACTGTAGCCGATGCTGTAAGCAATGAAACTTGGGAGACTGTGATTTCTTTTGCAGTCGATACTCACGCCTCCAAGGTTCAAAAAGACCAGGACAATTCTCCTGATATGATCATCCTCAAGTATTTGTCGGAGACTGTTAGCAGAAACGACTGGTATGAGCTGGGAGAGCTTAATGACGGGCTAACTGAAATGGCGACATCTCAGGGTCTCGATTTGCAGGGGCAAATGTATAAAGATCGCTTGGGTAAACGTTTAGCGGCTCTCAAAGTATACCAGGAGACTAAAAGAGGTAATCTCAATGGTAAGAAGGTAACTCTGTATATGATGGACCCTGAAGTCATTGTCAAAAAGTTGGAGAATCATCTTCGCGGATAGTGGACACCCAAGGACACCTGGAGGACACCCTAATAAGGGTAAGGTGTCCAGGCTTTTGGCGGCGTAAACCTTGGATATATATACAAATAAAAGAAATATAATATAGTAGTGGACACCAGGACACCCTGTCGGGGGGTAGCCCCCGCCAGAAATTTTTAGCCATCAGGCCTTGCCGGCATATCATTTTTTTTATTCGATACCCCCTCTCCCAGAAACAGGGTGTCCAGGTGTCCTGATGGTTATAGCCAGTTGATATGATAACAGTTTCAGGTGGACACCTTCTTGTCGCTGGGGGTGTCCTTCATCAGGCATTAGGGTGTCCAGTCTGTTATTGCTGGGCATAGTGCTGCTTAGAAGCCTCAACAGTATAGTTTTCGAAGGAGCATCAGGAAGTTATAAAGCCAACTATCACTGTAAAGGCATATGGAGCAGTTTACAAGTCCATTGTGTTCAGCTCCATCAGAGAAGCATTCCTGTACTAAACCGCCGATTATTCATCCAATACGAAAAGACCAATAGCTTCAGGACGTTTCAGGCAAGAGTTTCTGATACCGGTTGCTGAAGCGTAATCCGGTTTATCGCGTCCAGAGTTCAGCAGGAGAATATTCGGGAACAAAACAGTAGAAGCCGTTTGGTAAGTTCACAAGCTTCCCAATGCTTGATGGGGCAGCCGGTCACTGCGATGTTTCCATCTCAGCCATAGAACTTCTTTGCGGCGGACGAAACCACAGAGTATGCTCTTAAAGTGCTTACCCGGAAACAGCGTCTGACGCAATATATGACAGGCGAAACTTGGAACCGCTTTCATCTCTCACTCGGAGCCAATGTTGAATTGCTCAGCAAAGGTTAGCCATAGACATGAGCCTCTCGTGAGATTCGCACGATATGAAACCTGAGAACGATTCTGAGGGAAGTTCCCGGTCAGGGTAGGTATTGTGTGGATGGTCATTTCTGGAACTTTTAGGGGAACTCAGCGGGCAGATAAAACCTGTTCAAGGCATTTCAGCAGGTTACAGAATCTTTGTGCGTCCAAGGAATGCGGGGTGTTGGAGATCGTGGAGCTTAAAAGACGATTTCGTTTGAAGTTTTGTGCGTTTTATGCTGACTTAGTAGGATAGGTGACCTGCCGAACTTTCAGGCATACTGATTTTGCTAGTCTATTCATCCGATTAACGGGGAGGTATCTCATGAAGAAATCCATTGGCGCGAAAACAATCCTATACCCCACGCCTGTTCTGATCGTCGGGACTTACGATAAGTCCGGTAAGCCCAACGTAATGACCGTAGCCTGGGGCGGAATTTGCTGCTCAACTCCACCATGCGTCTCAATATCGGTTCGTGAAGCCACTTACACTTACGGCAATCTCATGGAGCAGAAAGCGTTTACCATAAGCATCCCCTCGGAGAAGTACGTAAAGCAGTCTGATTTTATCGGGATTGCTTCAGGGAAGGACACGGACAAATTTTCAGCTACCGGGCTCACACCGGTGAAAAGCGACGTGGTCAATGCGCCGTACGTAGGTGAATTTCCGCTGGTATTGGAGTGCAAGGTCATCCATACCCACAAGATTGGCATCCATACGCAATTCATTGGTGAAATCCTCGACATAAAGGCGGACGAGTCTGTTGTCGGGGAGAAAGGGCCTGAAATAGATAAAGTGAAGCCGTTCTTGTGGTCTCCTGACCATGACCGTGGCTATTACGGCGTTGGTGAGTTTCTAGGTAAAGCATTCTCGATAGGAAAAGACCCTAAATAGGCTCCTAATAATGGATTCACCGGTTACCACGAAGAGTTTTCCTTCCTTGAAGACGCCGTGCACATAAGTGAAGCATTCACGAAAAAATTACCGCTTGTTTGTCCTGATTTGACAATCGTGTACGGCACAATGGGGGTATCATCAAGAAAGGGGACTGCCAATGGAAACCGGAATGAAAAATTTCCTGAGTGAAATTAAAATCGGAGCCAAGCAGAGCCACAAGAATATGACCCTGTACTGCCTGTTGTCCGCTCATGAGGCGCCTGTTGATTTGCTTACTTTGGACGAAGCCTTAGAAATGAAAGCCCTCATCATTACGGAGGTCAACGAAGGTGGTTCCGTCCCGGAACTCAAGGTAACCAATAAGTCGGATCACAAAATTCTGCTTCTGGACGGGGAAGAACTTGTAGGGGCGAAGCAAAACAGAGTGTTGAACGTAACCATTCTCGTTGCGCCCAATTCCGAGACGGTCATACCTGTGTCCTGTGTAGAACAAGGTAGATGGTCTTATCGCAGCGCACATTTCGGAAGTGAGTCAAGGGTGATGAGCGCCGGTTTGAAAAAGAGAAAGTCAGAGACCGTGGCTGCCAGCTTGAGGGAAGGAAGGCAATTCCGTTCTGATCAGGGGGTTGTGTGGGATGAAATAGAGAACAAATATGCTCGGATGGATGCTGACCGTTCTGCAACCATGGCCATGGCGGATCTTTATGAATCTCACAAGGATTTGAGCAGTGAATACATGACGGCATTCCATCCAGTGAGCCAACAGATCGGGATGATAGTCTTCATAGATGGCGAAGTGGCCGGGATGGAGATGCTGGGAAAGTTTGACACATTCAGCAAGACTCACTCCAAGCTAGTGAACAGTTACGTCATGGACGCTTTGGAGGCTACTCAACCTAAAGAAAAGCCTTCTAATCAATCGTTGAAAAGCAAAGCTTTTAAGTTTATGGAAGCCGCTCAAAACGCTCAGGTCGAGATGAGAAAATCGGTGGCTCTGGGTAATGACTTGCGGGTGGACTCCCCAGAAGTCATTGGAGCAGGACTTGAGTTAGACAGGCAGATACTTCAGTTAAGTATTTTCGTCAGATCAAATGAAGAAGTTCATGCAAAGGGATCGAGAATGGTTCGGGCGTCACGAAGGAGAAGCTCGCTTTAGACGTGATGTTGAACAAAGCGGTTGCGGTTGCAAAATTGCCTTAACCGGGAGGAGCGGCAATGAAGGCTGATCAATCAATAGAGAAGGTCTCTTTCGATTTGGATATGCCATTCGAGCCTCACTGGACGATAATCAGCGGCAATCGGCTTAGAATGAGAGGAGGATATTTTAATGTCATTCGTTGACGTCCTGTGAATAGGCCCCCTTGCGCCGTCTGAAGATACCTCAGATGCCGAAAGGCGTTGAGCACTGTATGTTGATATCAACACGCACGATATAAGTGGTAGTGAGAATACCTCAGATGCCGTGAGGCGTTGAGCAGTTTACTAAGTCGCCTCCTTCCGTCCTCTTACTAAGCCGGGGCTGGGGCATTATACGGGCGGACGAGCAGCCTCCCATAGAGTTTGTGCCCCTAGATTGTGAAAAGAACACATGTCCATGGTGGAGGGATAATCGAGGAGAGGAAAGTCGAATATGCGGAAACTTGCCCAGAGCAAAGGGATCTGCTGCCGCACATTGTTGCTGCCCAGTTTAACTTCGGGGCAGATCCTTCATATTGGGGCGTGGCGAATACGCAGGTAACCACTTCAGGTGCCTACCCTGAAAGTCTGCTTGACGCAATACATAGGTCTACAGTTCCAGCGACGCAACCTGCTGCAGAGTGAGCTCCCGTAAAACCAAGGACCATCGCGAAGGATAAGCATGGGAGGGTAGTGCTAAAGGCCCTAGGTGTCTTTTGATTCGGCTCTGTGAATCCCGCATGCCCCCGGATATTGAGCGGCAAAGCAGTCTACGGCCAAAAGAAGCCGAATTCTCTACTGTTTGCTCTCGTAAATCAGCTTGCGACCAACAATCTAAGGATAAACCGGCATCCACAGTGCTTTTCCTGGACAGACTCAGTTTTTTTCAAAAAAAGATTACCCATCATATCGGTGTCTTACATCAAAGCCTAGTCTGGGAGCCCCTCTAAAAATGAGGGTGGAGATGAATTTGCGTACCATATTAATAAGTAGGGGCATAAGACCGCAAAGCTCCACGATGGAGAGCCGGGTAGGTAGTCCCTGTATCAAGTTGACCCCACAGATGATTTCAACTTAGTTTCCAGATGTTTACCACAGCACACAGATACTCACCCCAAAAGGCTGAACCTTTTCTCATTTGGAGAACGCTCGCAAGGACCAGCCGACAAAGATGATTCGTCATATATCAATTTAATTTTACCGAGGCTCAGCGCCCTTTTTCGGCGGCGCGCTCGCCCCCTTACTAATGGTCCGTCCGTGTATCCTGCGCGGCGCGGAAGAAAGGAGAAATCATGGACACCAGAATTGCCTTGGATACGAGAAAAATTGCAGAAATCAGGACGCATCAAACTTTTGAACAGTTGTTCCCGATAAGAGCTGAGCTTGTGAATAAGATCGAACAGGACATGAGAGAAGGAAAATACGACCTTTCTCAACCCGTAATTTTGGCTACATGGCAGGGGCAAGAAGAGCCGGTATGCATCGATGGACATACTCGGTTAAAAGCGGCAATCAACGCAGGTATTGAAGACCTACCGGTGTGGACTCACGAGTTTGATTCGGAACAGGAAGCCATTGAAAAGGCGATTAAGCTTCAGCAAAACCGCCGTAATTTAACCGACGCGGATATCACGGTATGTGTCGCCGCATTGGATTCAAGGCGAATTAGGGGCGGAGACCGGAGGAGTGACGAAGCAAAATCAAAAGCGTCAAGTGACGCTATTGAAAATTCTCCATCCAAGTCTGCCACAGAGACAGCGGAGCTGCTGGGTATAAGCACCACCAAGGTTGAACGGACACGCTCCCTGTTGAATCACGGAGATCCGGAGACTATCGATGAGGTAAAGAAGGGCAAGAAGTCGATAAACCGAGCCACTAAGGAAATTCGCGAAAAAAGAAGGAAGCCGGTATCAGACGATAATCCCAACGCACGGGAGACACAAGCTGTTTCTATACAAACAGACCACCTGGAATCAGTGGAGGAACAAACGCAGTCAGACCTCTCTGAAGAGCAGCCCGGTGACGATGAAGACAGGACAGTTTCAATACCATATGACCTTTATGGCCAACTTAAGGAGCTGGGTGGCAGGTTGGAAGAACACGTGGAGCGGGCAATCGAGCGTTACCTGTATATGCTCCGGGCGGAGCAGGAATTAGAGGAATGGGAAAGCGATCAAGAAGAGTTCGGCGATTGCTAAGACTGAGAAAGCAACCAATACAGTTGTGGCGTCAGTGGATCCCACGGCCATAGCAAGACCAAACATTTGCCTAAGGAAGGACACGAAGCAAGATACATAGCCAAGCATACGGATATAAGCGCAAAGCGGATTCCCAATTTAACGACGAGATAGCGGCCCAATAATTCGTAGTCCTCCGCCAGGAGGAATCGTGGCAAAGAAATTGAAATCGCCTCTGAAATGGTACGGAGGCAAGACCAAATTAGTCAAGAAACTGTTACCCCTTGTTCCTGAACATCAAACCTATGTGGAAGTCTTCGGCGGGTCAGCCGCCCTGTTTTTCGCAAAAGATGTTTCTCCCCTCGAAGTGATAAACGACCTGCACTCCGGGCTCGTGAATTTTTACCGGGTGCTGCGGGATTCGCAAAAATTCCAAAGATTTGAATACTTGGTGAATCTAACACCCTACAGCCGTGAAGAGTTCTCCTTCTGCAAGGCGACATGGCGTGATTGTACCGATGATGTGGAACAGTCCTACCGCTGGTTTGTGGTTATGCGGCAATCCTTCGGAGCGATAGGCGGCGCTTTCGGCGTTTCCATCAAGCAAGGTCGAAACGGTGTTGCCAGTGGTGTAAGCGGATATCTCGCAGCTATTGAGCGTTTGCCCGAGATACACAAACGCCTCCGTGGCGTTCAGATTGAGAATGTGGATTACCGAAGACTGATCAAGAAATATGACCACAAAGAAACATTCTTCTATCTTGACCCGCCCTACGTGCTGTCCACGAGAAAGGGAAAAGCGTATGACCATGAGATGTCCAATGATGATCACCAGCAGTTGGTGGAGATTTTGCTGGGAATGAAAGGTAAAGCCCTGCTCTCGGGTTACGCCAATCCCATATATGCGCCCTTAGAGCGGGCGGGCTGGAAAAGATACGATTTCAAGACATCTTGTGCTGTTGCGGCAGGAATGAGAGCCAACAGGCAGTTACCAAAGGACGAAAACCTTCGGAGACTGGAAAGAACGGAATCGGTTTGGGTGAAACACGCAAAATGAGCTTCACCATAGGAGGAGAAAAAATGGAATGCATAACGGACTTCCACGGCGACCAAATTACCTCAGTCCGAACTGCTGATGGCGTTGTTTATGTGCCTGTGAAGAGATTGTGCGAACATCTGGGAATTGATCACAATCGACAAACGTCGAAGCTGCAAAAGGACGCCAGATTCAACTGTAGGCATATGTCTGCAACTGGGAATGATGGTAAATATTACAAGATGTTATGCCTGCCGCTGGATGAGACAGAAGGATGGCTGCTCAGCATCAGCGCCAATAAAGTGCGACCCGATCTCCGCGAAAAACTCGTTCGGTATCAGAAGGAGTGCTTCGATGTTTTGAACGCCTACTGGACAAAGGGCGCGGCGATAAATCCTAGATTAATGACGTTGGATAAGGCTACGATAGAGACTGTGGTGAAAGACGCTGTAGCAAAGGCTGTTGCCGGGCATTTCACTGCTGAAGCAAGCGGAATTCAGAGCAGACGGCGCCTTTTGTTTCAAGAGGAGGCGGGGCTATTTAGCAGGAACGCCGACCTGTGGCCGGAACACAAGGATATTGCCGAGGAGCATATCCGAATCTACGAAGACCATTACTATGCGGGCGGGGAGACCCCAACGGATCTGAAAGGCGACTGACCAGTGCGCTCTTATTTGGAGATGATTCTGCGTACTATATTCTAAGGTAAGGGAAAAGAAAAATGTGCCCGACAGACAGACGGGCGTCAAACCGAGACAAAGACACACCAATAGATACTTTCCCTAAAACTCAGATTCCAAACACCGCACAAAGATTTTGGTTTATAGGCAAGTCGGACAGCGACCCAGTCGCGCTTCAAACAACACACCAATGTAACTGTGTCCAGACCGATAGGTTGAACGGAAGGCGGGCGCAGTCGGTGATCGACCTGAAGGGGAAATTCGCGCTCCTCGACCACAAGGGCTTGGAATGCGCCTAACCCTTCTATTTCAATTGTAATGAGGTGGACTATGACCAATTCTCGGAAAATCATACGGATGCACGATTACAGGACGATGAAAGCTAAGCAGGAGGAATTACGCAGCGTTCAGGAAATTTTTGATCTTAGCTGCTCAGCATGCGACGAGTTAGGAAAGATTCTCCCCAGTATTGACGGGCAAGACCCTGAACTGGATTTCTACTTGCGCAAGGTTTGGTTTCTATTATCGGGCAGGACAGAGGGCGCCTACAGCTTGATTTGCGATTTGGAAGAAGAAATTGATCGACTTCGTTTCGGCTAATTGATTAGGATCAGAGTCTATTTGACCTTGAACCAAACTAAGCAATCGCCGCCCCTTACCCTATTTGCTTTGGCAGGGCGGCAGGGCGCCGGACGGGTATAGGCCCACAGTCGCCGTATGGAGGGAATAAAGGAATGGACAATGAGAAAGGTTACTCAAAGCTTGAACAAACACTTTGGGACTTGAAGGAAACATCCACGAGAATCAACGGACTGATCGAGGCATTACCGGCGACGGAAATAGTCTCTATAGAAAAGGATCTTGAAGCGACCGCCGAAAGAATGATCGCGGATGCTGACGAATTGGAGCGGATTTTGGAAAAGTCGGATCATGAACGCTACCTCACATGGTTGCTCGCAATACCCGCCGATTCGCCGCTCTTTGAAAAGAGAAGGGCGCGATCTCGGACGGAAGACCCAAACGCAGGAGGGAAACAATGGCAAAACTAATAGAACATGCTGTGGACTTCGACCGTGACAAAAATGAAGTGAGATCAGATCGCCGACAGAAACCCCTGCGATATCAGGAAGAATGCTTCGATTTCTTGAACGTCTATTGGACCAAAGATGCGGCAAATCCCACAATAATGGCGCTGGACAAGACCGAGATAGAGGCTGAAGTGAAAAGGGCTATAGAAACAGTGGCTGCGGAGCGTCAAGAAATCGAAGCATACGACCGTCGGAATTGGCGCTTACGTTTGTTGGAAGATGAACGGGCGGTTTTTGCCAAAATGGTTGATCTGCGTCCTGAACTCAAGAATATCGCCGCCGATCTTCTCATAATCTGCTTCAGACGTCACTTTGCAAGTTTGGACAGTTGGATGGACGAGATATTGAGCGGACTGTCGGAATACTGATATTGATCATCGGCGAACTGCGAATGTAGAGACACTTTTCGATCTTTTTGCGGACAAAGGGAAAACACGGACACGCTCGACAGACAAACGGGCGTTCACACACGATCACAAGCACATTCCAAAGATACTCCCACAATAAGACACGGATTCCCAAAAAGAAAAACTGATATCGGCAGAAGTTTTTACCCGCTGCTAATTCCTCAAAGGCGGCGGGCTAAACCGAAAATAGCACGACTGCGCTCAGCAGCCAGGAGAGCAAAATGACTGAAATTACAGCAGGCAAAATAAAGTTGAACAAGACGTTTAGGAAGATGGTCCGGACAATGTCGGAGAGGCTCCACGAAGTTGATCTTGAAACCAGGATAAAAATGATGACGGAATTCGTCGAGTATCTCTTGCAGCAAGGGATGGAACGGCTATGGATAGCAGCCTTTGTCGGCAAAGATAGCTCTACGATGTTCGCTGAAGTCATAAAAGACGAAGAACACGAAGGGGAATTGGAGAAGATCACCTATATGTTGGCCGCCTGGGGACATGCTCAGTGCGTCATGGTGGCTAACGACTCATGGGCAGTCGTGGACGAAGATGTGGCCTTGTCTTCCGACCTTTCTCTTCACCCAAACAGAAAGGAAGGAATCATGGTTGACGCCAGGGACTCTTTCCGTCATTTAGGGGCATTCAAACTCTTTACACGTTCAAGTGATCGAATCCATTTCGATGAAGTCCTTACGATTGAACCGGTTGAGGAGTCTTGGTTCGATTGTATACCCCTTCCGTAAGAGATGATGGTGACGATTCTGAATTAATCTTCCGTCTGTATGGACAACACACCGGGCGCCTCTAGTGCAGCGTCCGATGGTGGTTTGTCCGACCCCTCTTAACCCCTGCGGTCTGTACCCTCCGACGGGCCGCAGGTCTATCCGCATAAGGCGGGTGCCCCATAGGCAATTATGCTGCGGGTAAATCGATAACGGAGGAAGGAACCATGAATGGAAAGAAAGGAGTTGTTGACCGCCGTTGAAGCAGCGGCTTATTTGAATGTGACCAAAAGGACGATACTGAGATGGGCGAGGGAAGGCAAAATTGAGCGGATGAAGATTTCCGGCAAGCTGGTGCTTTTCACTCCCGAGGGCATCGATATATTCTTGAAGCGTAGCGTGGATGAGGTAGAATCAAAGACGACTGAACATGGAAGGGCAGGGCGGAAGACCTATAGCCCTAAACCGATGAAGAAGGGAGGTGGTAAGAAACATACAGGGGAATCTTGGCGAGACCTTAGACAGGAGGTTTCGTCATGGGACTAATGAAAATCGGTGAGAAATATTATGTTTCATTCAAGTGGAAGGGGCACCGCATCAGGACGGTAACCCCGGCCACAAACTCGACGGAAGCGAAGAAAATAGAAAAGGCAGTCAAAACAGCTTTTAATATTGGCGTCTTTGTTCACTTGGATCCTGATTGTCTGGATGTGGTCATCAGGACGTATGAAAACAAAGGGTGGGCATTACCGACTGAACTTGCGCGTATAGAGCCAGCGGAGGAGCTGACCTTGATAAAGGCTGTAAAGGAATACTTACAAGCCGACCCAAAGCATCGTAGCGAGAGGAACCTGTACGCTATTGATCATATCGTGACTCATTTTGGTGAGGACTACCCGGTGAAGAACATTAAGGTCGCGGACATAAGGACGTACCAAAGAACCCGCAGCGAAAAAGTGGAAAACTCAACAGTGAACAGGGAATTCAGTGTTCTCTCAGGAATATTCCGCCACCAATTAGAGCGGGAGGCAATAGAGATGAACCCGTGCGCTATGGCAAAAAGATTGCCCGAGAAGCAGCGGGATTCTTATCTCTCTTGGAAGGACTACAGTTGTCTGTTGGATAACTCTTGGTGGCTGAGGGACATTCTCACGACCATGTATTACACCGGTATGCGCTTCGGCGAAGTGGTTAATCTGCGGTGGGAGATGTACAAGCCTGAGCGTCGAATGTTGGTGCTTCCTCCAGAGGTTACCAAGGAGGGGAAAACCGCCAACAAAATCCGCCTAAAGGCGAAAAGAGTTCCCTTGCGTCGTGAGGTGATCCAAATGCTCGAAGAAAGGCGCAAGTGTAAAGCCCATAAAGTTGTGCGGGCAATCGGTCTGATATTTGTCTACGAAGGACGATACCATGATCACTGCGGGACGTATCAAGGAAAGCCCATAGCCCACTCCACTGTTCGTAAGGCTTGGAACCGCGCCATTAAAAAGTCTGGTTTGGACGGCCTCCAAGTAAGGGATCTGAGACATACTTGGAAGACGAACGCGCAAAGGTCGGGAATCGACCCCACTGTTCGTGATCTAATCGTAGGTCATTCCAGCGAAAGATCCGTTGCGGACAGATACATTCGGGTATCCGATGAGCAACTCCTAAAAGCCGTAGATAGCATGAGGTTCGACAATGGATGGAGTGAACTCGATATGGTCGAGGAAGGCTAAATTGACGGCCCCGGCGAAAAAGGGGCCCAAAAAGTGCCAAAAGTTGGTGGAGACAAAAAAATCAGGATGAAGCTGCTAAACTTATCATCCTGATTTTACCAAGTATTTATGGTAGGCGGGAGAGGATTTGAACCTCCGACCCCTGCCGTGTGAAGGCAGTGCTCTCCCCCTGAGCTACCCGCCCGAAGGTTCAATAATTGTTACCGGCGTCGGCTGATTTTGTCAAGTGGGTATTCAGCGGTTAGAGTTTCTTTTTTGGATCGATGAGCTGAATTTCCTGCCTCAAGTATAGGTTCTTGCGCCGTCCTTTCGTGTGCCGCTCACAGATCCGTTGGAGCGAGCCCCCAACGCTTCGCGGATTCATGAAGACGATGCTCTCACGAAGATTACTACTCCCACTCGATGAATATGATCAAGCAGTTGGGCGGAACGCATATCCCCATATGCCTTGATGTCGAACCGATATGGTAACGGTAGTTCGTCCAGTTCAGCCGCGATGGACTCCGCTCGGAGGGAGTCGATATCGCCGCGCAGCGCCAAATCAATATCGGAAGACGCTTGATGCGACATTTTCGCCCGGGACCCGAAAAGCACGGCCTCGGTAACCTCGGGATGTCGATCAAGGACATCACGAATCAAAGCCAAATCTTTCGCCGATAACCCGACCCGCTTCACGATTCGTTAATCCTCTGGATAAACCATTGGTGGAGACCTTCGAAAGCGGCCAAATAACGGCTGCTGAGGGTATCTACGGCTTGCTCGAATACCTTACGGTGTAGGTATGGGAAAGCAAATTGCGATGATCCAGCATGTCTATCCACACTTGGCCGTCAACTATTATCTTGGCTGAAAAGGCCTCCTTGATGACATTGCGTGGGGTAACGGGGGAAATCTCGACGCCCTGGTATTCCAGGTAATCCTTGAGCGTTTTCCAGGCCAATTTGAGCGCAACTTCAAAACGTTGAACAACTCCTTCTTTCTCCAATAGGGAGAGTTTGTCGACGCCAACGCCAAAGGGTTCACGCAACAATGCGACAGAACGATCGAAGTTGTCAAAGCGCTGTTTCCATCGGATATCCGCGTTCGTCATTATTGTTCCTCGTGCTCGACGGCTACACTTTTGATGGAAGTATTCGACTACCAACGTTCAGGCTTAGATTGATAACTCCAGCGCTTGAACGTTCTATGATGTTCGCGGCTTCTCTTCCTCACGAATCAGCCTCTCGTCTCAATTCCCCATAATTATTGCCCTACGATCAGCATAGTGTTATAGTTTCTCTTTGGCGTCAAGACCCTCATTGCGAGGGCGGCGCAACTCATCCGTAGGCCTCGGGAGGCGACGTGAAGGACCCTTTTAGAACCATAGAGTGGAAAGACGACCATATACGGCTTCTGGACCAGACCCTGCTTCCGTTGCAGGAAAAGTATATAGAAATCCGGACAGTAGACCAAATGTGCGACGCCATTGTCAGACTCGCCGTGAGAGGGGCGCCCGCCATAGGCGTCGCCGCCGCCATGGGAATCGCTCTCGGATTGCTGAATGCCGGAGTCGGTAGTAAGGATGAACTTGACGAAGCTTTCAATCATATTTGCACTCAAATAGCCTCGACACGCCCTACCGCTGTAAACTTGTTCTGGGCGGTGAAGCGAATGAAACGACTATACGAAACTTCCCGTGAGGCTGATATACTCTCTATTAGGCGCAGATTGATAGACGAAGCCGTCATGATGGAGCGGGAAGACAGGTCTTTGTGCGAGCAAATTGGTCAAGCGGGAAAACATTTGATTAGTGATGGAGATACGGTGTTGACTCATTGTAACGCAGGCGGTCTGGCGACTTGCGGATACGGCACTGCGTTAGGAGTGATCAGAGCGGCTTTCGAGGAAGGTAAGCGCATACATGTGATTTCCGACGAAACCAGACCGTTGAACCAAGGTTCTCGAATCACGTCCTGGGAGCTAAAGAAGCTTGGAATTCCGGTAACATTGATACCGGACAACACCGCAGGCGCACTGATGCAACGGGGCGAGATCGATAAGGTAATAGTGGGCGCTGACAGAATAGCGGCAAATGGCGACGCAGCCAACAAGATCGGCACGTATTCCGTGGCTGTATTGTCAAAGTACCACGGAGTTCCTTTTTATGTGGCGGCGCCTTTGTCCACAATAGACATGTCCATTGACTCCGGAAAGCAGATCCCCATTGAAGAACGAGATCCGAGGGAGGTTACATGCATTTGCGGAGTCCAAGTGGCCCCTGACGGCATCCAGGTTCGCAACATAGCGTTTGATGTGACTCCTGCAGACCTAATCGCCGGGATCGTGACCGAATGCGGGGTAGTCACCGCTCCGTATCTGGAATCCTTGAGTAACTGCTTCCGGCGCCGCTCTTAAATATTGGGCGCAAGACTTAGGAGCTTTGGGCAGAGGGGCAGCGAAGAGACTTTTTCCAATGAGTCTGTCTCTCCGCCTCTCCGTCGCTACTCTTTAGTATTTGCTACTAGTTCCATAGCTTCCGAGATTAGGGCGGGCGCTACCTTCGGTCGTCTCGACAGTTCACCAGCCTTGGAACCAGTCCTAGCGGGGGGCAACCTACTCTAGGAAACAATATGGGGATTACACGTGTTCCCCTGCACGCGCTCCGCCAGTCATCATGATTATCCAGGGGAATTAGGGAGTTCTCCATTCGGAATGAGGTCAACAATTTATGAAACCTGTCTTGAAGGACCCGACAACGGGTCGCTTGCTTGATTCAGTTGAGATAATAGACCAGACCACCGGGATGTCACTGGGCTCGGCAGGCGCCGACCAGGCTCTGTCGGGCCTCAGGCGCCACAATTATACTCTGGATACCGACTTGTACGAATTGACCATGGTCGCTGGGTACCGGACCCTTGGGAGGTCCAAACGAGCCGCCTGTTTCGATCTCTACTACAGACAAAATCCGGACCAAGGAGCTTTTTGCGTTTTTGCCGGTCTGGAGAGCGTCATCAATTACGTGAATAGCCTCAAGATCTATCCGGATGACTTGGACTATTTGGCAAGCTTGGGCATATTTTCCAAAAAATGCGTTGAACAATTGGGCGCAGGGATAAAATTTACAGGGGATATTTGGGCCGTGCCAGAAGGGTCTGTCGTTTTTCCGAATGAACCGTTAATTAGAGTGACCGGCCCTATTGACGAGGCTCAAATCCTCGAAACGACGATGCTTGCCATGGTCGGTCACCAAACGCTAATTGCGACCAAGGCCGCCAGGTTGGGCATAGCCGGTAGAGGGACGCCTATTGTGGATTTCGGAACTCGACGGGCGCATGGAGTTCATGCTGCGCTTTTCGGCGCCAGGGCCGCTTACATCGGCGGATGTGACGGCACATCCAACGTAAAGGCCGGAAAACAGTTTGGTATTCCGGTTAGAGGAACTCACGCGCATAGCTGGGTTGAAAGCTTTGACGATGAAATAGAGTCGTTTGACGCATTCGCAAGAGTTTTTCCAGGCAACTGCGTGCTGTTGGTGGACACCTACGACACCATCGAAGGCGTCAGAAAGGCCGTTTCAATAGCCCGCAAAATGCGGCAAGAGGGGAAACGCTTAGCCGGAATCAGAATTGACAGCGGCGACCTGGCCTACTATTTCGAAAGCTGCCAGAGCCATTCTCGATGAGGCCGGTTTCCACGAGGTGAAGATACTTGCCAGTAGCGATCTTGATGAATGGATTATCGAAAGTTTACGCGATCAGGGAGCATGTGTGGATGTCTGGTGTGTGGGGACTCGTTTGATCACCTCTTATCAAACGCCTGCGCTTGGAGTGGTATATAAGCTTATGGCGGTGGATCGCGGAGACGGTGTCCTGACGCCCAGAATCAAGATTTCAGAGAACCCTCAAAAGATTACGAATCCCGGGGTAAAGAAGATAGTCCGATTTTACAACGGAAACAGCCGCATGGTAGGCGATCTTTTGACCCAAGTGGAAGAGCCTCTGCCTTCCAATGAGCCGGTTAGGGCGCATCACCCAATGTACGACTATATGAAAAAAGTGTATAAACCGCCATTTACTGCAGAACACCTTATGGAGCCGATTTTCTTGGGCGGCGAGCAAGTTTACGAATCACCAAGTCTGCAAGCCATCAGGGCGCGTGCCCAAAGGGACATACAGAGGCTGGAGCCCGAATACCAGAGGTTTTCCAATCCTCACATATACAAAGTCTCACTTTCGGACAGGGTTCATAATGTGAAGAAAGAGCTACTGGACTACCATCGCGAACAGGCTCAGACCTCTCGGAACGGCGGCGGCCACAAGGCCGATTGACGGGCAGGAACAGTCTAAAGTTCGGGTTCCAAGCCATAATTGACCGGACAGTAGGACCTGCGGCGTATTTTACCAGTGAAATCAGAGGTCCTATGGGGGGCCTTGCTTGGTGAAGATGTTTATCGGCGTCTGCCTACGGGGGCCCCCTTAGAACGCGATTAGGGCACTTGACAAGTAAAACATGTGTGGCCAAATACAACGGCTAGGATCGAACGCCGAGCTACATTGTAACTGCAACGGGGACGGGTCCTATACCGGATATCGTTGCGGAATTTATCCATTACAAGCGGTTTGGGAGGTGTAAGTGACTGAACACGACCGCAATTCGAAAGCTACCGATACAATCGATAGAGAGACCGCCGTCCAGCAGCATCCTCCGACGCAGCCGACGGTGGTAAAAACTGAGGAAGACAGCCAAACCGCCGAAGGGCATCCGGCGGACCCATTGGCGGAAGCCCTTAAGCAAGCCGCTGAAAATCGAGACCGGTGGGTACGCGCTGTCGCGGACTTGGAGAATTACAGGAAGCGGACCATTGCCGAGAAAAGCAATTATCTTAAATACAGAAATGAAGATCTGCTACGGGATTTGTTGCCGGTGGTCGACAATTTCGAACGTGCTCTGACACATGCTCAAGAGTCAGGACAGTCTGACCCTATGACAAAGGGGGTCGGCATGATATTGAATATGTTGAGAGATCTGCTTGCGAAGCACGGCTTGAAAGAGATAGAAGCTTTGGACAAACCCTTTGATCCTCATTTCCACGAGGCCATAGCGAAGGTTCAAGAGCCTGGAAAACCGAACAACACAGTCATAAACGTCCTGGAAAAAGGCTATCTCTATAATGAGCGGCTTCTTAGGCCCTCTAAGGTCGTGGTCTCTATGGCTGAAGAATAAAACACATAGATTATGAGATCTTAAGTTACAAGACTTGTGGGAGGATAATATGCCGGGAAAAGTTATTGGAATTGACCTTGGTCACTACCAACTCTTGCGTCGCCATAATGGATCATGGTGACCCCGTGGTGATCCCCAACTCGGAAGGTGGGCGAACCACCCCTTCCATGGTTGCGTTCTCGGATTCGGGCGAGAGGCTCGTTGGCCAAGTGGCGAAAAGACAAGCCATTACAAACCCAGAAAATACTCTGTTCGCGATTAAGCGCTTGATCGGCCGCAAATTTAGCTCCCCCGAAGTCCAAGGGGACACAAAGATTATTCCTTTTAAAATAGTGGAAGGAAAAGCAGGGGACGCCGCTGTTAGAGTGCGGGGAAAAGACTATAGCCCTGCCGAGATTTCGGCGATGATCCTTCAAAAAATGCGGCAGACCGCCCAGGACTATTTGGGTGAAGAAGTTACCGACGCCGTCGTCACCGTTCCCGCTTACTTCAACGATTCGCAGCGACAGGCGACTAAAGACGCCGGTAGAATCGCCGGACTTAACGTGTTGCGCATCATAAACGAGCCGACTGCAGCGTCCTTGGCTTATGGTCTGGACAAGAAGAAAGAAGAAAAGGTGGCGGTATTCGACCTGGGAGGCGGAACCTTCGACATTTCCGTTTTGGAAATTGCGGAAGGCGTCTTTGAAGTTAAGTCGACAAATGGTGACACTCACTTGGGCGGTGAGGACTTTGATCAGCGGATAATCGACCATTTTGCCGATGAGTTCAAGAAGGACCAAGGGATAGATTTGCGTAACGACAAAATGGCGTTGCAGAGGCTCAAGGAAGCCGCCGAAAAAGCCAAGATAGAGCTCAGCTCTTCCATGGAAACCGACATTAATTTGCCCTTCATAACAGCGGACGCCGCAGGGCCGAAGCACCTGACTATGAAACTGACCCGCTCTAAGCTTGAAGCGCTTGTTGCCGATTTGATTGAACGCACCGTGAAACCTTGTCAGACCGCAATGAAGGATGCCGGCCTGTCGGCTAGCAACATTGATGAGGTCATTCTGGTGGGCGGTATGACCAGGATGCCGGCCGTGCAACAAAGAGTGAAGGAGCTTTTCGGAAAAGAGCCGCACAAAGGGGTAAACCCCGATGAGGTCGTGGCTGTGGGCGCCGCAATCCAGGGCGCAGTCCTTACTGGCGATGTCAAAGACGTCCTTTTGCTGGACGTTACGCCGCTGTCGTTGGGCATTGAGACACTCGGCGGAGTTTTCACAAAGCTAATAGAGAAGAATACCACTATTCCCTCTAGGAAAAGCCAGATATTTTCCACGGCTTCCGATAATCAGCCCTCGGTGTCGATCCATGTGTTGCAGGGCGAAAGAGCCGTCGCCGAAGGCAACAAGACTTTGGGACGCTTTGAACTGGTGGGTATTCCTCCGGCCCCAAGAGGTATTCCTCAGGTGGAAGTTACTTTTGACATTGACGCCAACGGCATCGTTCACGTCTCCGCAAAGGATCTCGGCACGGGGCGGGAGCAGTCCATCAAGATTACGGCTTCCAGCGGCCTCACGGAAGAAGAAATCCAACGGATGGTCAGGGACGCAGAAGCGCACGCGGAGGAGGACATTAAGAAGAAAGAACTTGTCGACGCTCGCAACCAAGCCGATTCTTTGATTTACATGACCGAAAAATCTTTGAAAGAGCATGGAGACAAGGTGGACGCTTCAATTAGAAGCAGCATCGAGTCTGCAATCACGAGCGCCAAGTCCGCCATGGAAGGTTCCGACGCCGGTAGCATAAAGTCCGCCACTGAAGACCTGCAACAGGCTTCTCACAAATTGGCAGAAGCAATGTACCAGCATGCGGCGGGAGCAACGGGACAGCCGGGCGCCGGACCCGAACAGCCTTTTGGAGGCGGCGGCCCCGGTCAGAGCGCGGGCGGCAAACGTGATGAAGACGTCGTGGACGCCGATTTTGAAGAAGTGAAGGACGACAAGAAGAAGTAGGGGAGCTAGCTTCGAAAGCTCCGCCAAAATCCGGTAGTGGGTCAGTTCGAAGAATTGGGCTGGTCTGCGCCGGATAAATCGCTCAATTGTCGCCGGAGGTTCTTCCAAAACCGGTGTGGCGGGAGTCAATAAGCGACTTGACGTGGACGGACTTTCTTACGCTGCCTCGACATATCGCAACAAGGCTGAGGCTGTTAGCAGCTCAGGATTGAATTTGCCATGATCAGAAGAAACGCGGTCACGTTCGCAATAATCTGTCTTAGTCTACTCGTTCCGTGCTCCAAATCGACAGCGAAGGCGGTAGACCAGGAGCTGTTGCAGACAAAGGCCGCTATAATCTTGGAGAACATTATCGAGGGCTTAGCGCAAGGGGACTACAACCTCTACACCAAGAATTTTTCCGGCATCTTAAAGGAATCCTTGGACAGAGAGAGCTTCTTAAAACTCCAAAAAGACATACAAAAATCTTTAGGGAAGTTCAAGAACTCGGAATACTTGGGCTATTATGTTCAGTTCGGAAGTGTCATTACCTTATTCAAGGCCAGATTCGCCAAAGAAAAAGATGATGTGTTGGTAAAGTTGATTCTGGACGGGGCAGGGGATAACCCCAAGGTAACCGGTCTGTGGCTGGACTCCCCGGCGCTGGAAAAATAGAGGCGACAAAGGTCGCAAGGTAATAGTTCACCGGGAAACCCCTTTTTGCAAAAAGTGGTTTCCCGGACCCTTCCCCAAAAACTCCTTGCATGTTGGTTGGTAAAATGACCCCAACCGTGCTTCCAGCAGAACCGACTGGGCTTTGTGCTGACGCCGACGTGATAAAAGCAATTTCGTTTTGAAGGGCTCCGGACGGGTGAGAAGCGCCTTTCCGATCGCTTCTATTCTTCAGGAGCGGCAGATAACTCCCTAAGCGTATTAGAGATTTCGTTAATCACGTCCGTAGCGGTCACAGGAGCGGGTCCAGATTTATGCACGAGATTATCAGCGGCTAGTCCGTGCAAATATACTCCCAATGGGATGGCGTAATCAGGTTCCAGGCCTTGCGCAAGCAAACCGCCCAAGATTCCGCTGAGAACGTCCCCTTGACCGCCTGAGGCCATCCATGGGTTGCCGGTCGCATTGACCGTTATCAGGCCGTCAGGAGAAGCGGTGATGGTCCCCGCCCCCTTCAAAACCGTCCACACCCCGTATTCTTGAGCAAAATCCTTCGCAATTTTAACTCTATCCGATTGAACTTCGGCTGTGGTCTCGCCTATAAGCCGAGCCATCTCTCCGGGGTGAGGCGTTACAACCACTCTTGGCTTGGCCCTCTTGAGAACAGTAGGATCTGCCGCTATCGCATTGAGTCCATCGGCGTCGATTAGCAGCCAGCCGTCATAATCGGTTAGCAGTTCTCGGACCAGATAACTTACCCGGCCCTCCGTGGAGATTCCGGGCCCCAGCGCAACACACCGCTTTCCCGAAGCAAAGTCGAGAACGTGACCTATCGATTCGTCGGAGAAATAACCCATTCCGTCGTCCGGAACCGGGAGAGTCATTTCTTCGGTGAGCTTGATTTCGAGGATGCTGTTAAGCGACGATGGAATGGCCACGGTAACAAGACCGGCGCCTATTTTTGAAGCAGCCATTGCAGCCATGGCCGGAGCCCCGGTTTTTCCGGGGGACCCTCCGATTATAAGGAGATGACCAAAGGCTCCTTTGTGAGCGTCCGGGTCAAGCCTCAGATCCAGATAGCCGGACAAATCAGGAGTGTCGTAAAGAACTGCCGCCGCCGGCTGGTTGTGGGCCACTATTCTGGGGATAGAAATGTCCACGCATTCAATGTGACCGCAATAGTCTCTGCCGGGATAAACGGCCATCCCGAGCTTCATAAAACCATAGGTTGCAGTCAAATCGGCCTTCACCGCGCATCCAAGGACTCGGCCTGTATCGGCGTCTATTCCGGAGGGGATGTCTACGGCGATTCGCACTGCGTCGGCTTTATTGATTTCCAGGATGGCTTCTTTAAAGGGTGATCGGACTTCCGAGCGCAGACCTGTGCCCAGAATTGCGTCAACAATTATCTCGCTTTCGTCCCATATCGGGTAAACCTGCTCCAGCTCCTCCGGATTAGTTACATGAATAATGCTCTCAGTCATTTTTTCCAGCACTTGCAGATTGACCAGAGCGTCTCCCCGAATCTTCTCCCTTGGGCTTAGCACGAAAGTATGGACCTCGGCGCCCATGTTAATCAGATATCGAGCTATGACATAACCATCGCCGCCATTGTTCCCGGGGCCTGACACAACGGAGACCCGCATTTCTTGGAGATCATCCCCCAGATAATTCTTGAGGAGCTCGAAGGTGGATCTCCCCGCGTTTTCCATGAGGACGACTCCGGGAATCCCATAATTTTCTATGGCGATTCGATCAAAGGTTCGCATTTGGTCGGCGGTTACGAGAAGCATGTTATCTCCTGGATTATTTGGGCTCATGGGCGAGCTTCCGTAAGCGTTTGCCGGGAGGGAACTTGTTGTGCAAAAAAGTTCCCTCCCGGACCTTCCTTCACAAAAACTCTAATAATTGCGGCAACATTTGAGCCTGCTGCCGATGGTCCGTGGCGAGCCCTTATGAGCCCACGGCGTTGAACATTCTGCCGGCTTAAAGGTTAAGACTATTTAACAAGTCAATATATTAGGAGTTTTTGGGGAAGGTCCGGGAAACCCCTTTTTTGCAAACAGGAGTTTCCCGGTAAACGGTTTCAAGGCCTCTTTATGTTCCCGAAGGGGTGGACGATCTTCGGGGTTCCATAAACTCGCACGAGTACCCCGAGCACATCATGTTATATCGGCCTATTTGTTCCAAGGTAACCAGCCCGCGAAGTTCTCCGGTCTTCAAAATGGGGACAACTTTTGTTCCGGAACTCTCCATCTTTCCAAGAATCTCCACCAGCGGGGTGTCTTCAAGAGCGGTGGGAAAATCTCGGGTCATGATATCGCCCACGGGTTCAGACGGCCCTTTCTTGTGAAGTGTGTCGAGGAGAATCTCACCGGTAACCAGACCTACGAGGCGCCTGCCTTCCATTATCGGGAAGTCCGATTGAAACCCTCTGGAAAAACGTTCCGCAGCTTGGCCTACCGTGTTATCCGGCGCGAGCACGGTAATATCCGTGATCATGGCGGCATTAGCCGTAGTTCCGCCCAAGGACATCATGATTCCCATCTGACGTTTCTTCGGTTTCCGCTCCGAGATATACAAATAGGGCTATCAGGATCAGGAACAAATTGGGGGCTAAAAGTCCCCAGAAGAACAAGAGAATGGCAAAAACCTGGCCGACCCCAACGGCAATACGAGTCGCCGTGAAGGGTTTCAAATGCATGGCCAGGAGCCCTCTTAGCACCCTACCGCCGTCCATGGGGAAAGCCGGCAAGAGGTTAAAGACTGCCAGCACTACGTTGATGAGAGCCAATTGGCTCACCATGCCCCTGCCGGCGAACATGCCGGAGTCATCCGCATTCAAGCCGAAAACCTCAGCCATCATCCACAGACAGAAGGCCAAAAGGAAACTGGCTAAGGGACCTGCCAATGAGATTACAACTTCCTGGCCCGGGTCCGAAGGCGGATTAGGCATGCGCGCCACGCCGCCAATGGGCAGAAGTGTTATATCCAGCACGTTGATTCCGTAATATCGTGCAACCATGGAATGGCTAAGTTCATGAAATACCACGGAGGCGAATACAAGTATCACAAAGATCATGCCTTTTATTCCGCCAATCCCGATTAGCGGAATCCCTGCAAAGAAAACCAGAATCAGCAACAAGACAAATGTCAAATGCACCTTGACCGGTATCCCGAAGATGGAGCCGATCTTCCAAGACCATTTCATGGAATTTTGCCTCCTATTGTGAATTGATAGACTTCCGAACGCTTTTCATCCGTGTTCGACTAAATCGAAGAGATTGAATTGAAAACTCTATTTTGTTTATCATATATTCTTGTCCCGGTCAGCCTTAAAGAAGGAGGCGCGCCTCAAATAGGACGCAATGCGTTCTACAGCGCTCCGGGTTGAAAATTGCGGCGTCTTTCGCATGGGCTGAGTCGTAAAGTTGCCGTTGCGGACGCAGCGAAGCAATGTCTAATCGCAGATTACAGAGATTGATTGGTCACTTTGCTCCCCGCAATAACATTGTTAGGTTTCGTACCTTTGAAGTAATACTTTAAGTCCTCGTGAAGCTTAAGCAGGACAACTGTAGCGTCCGCCGCGCGTTCACGGGCAAACTGCCGCCTTTGATCAACCGTAGCTTGATCGCCGCTCAAGATTGCCGGGTGTTCCCGTCCGAAAGTATGATATCTTTCCAGCAGCGATCTTTCTACTGGACCATTAGCACTGTGAGGACTTGGATCAATGAAGGGCGCCCGTTCCCAAAACTCAGTTGAAAAACCTGCCCTAAGCCTGACAACTCAAAGTCGAAAAAGAATTGAGTTTGGTGATTTCCAAACCCCTGAATATCTGACCAAGGAGATTTGCGGATTCTTACATGGTGAAGGAGTCAGACCACAGTCTTTGCTGGAACCCACATGTGGGAAAGGTTCCTTCATTCGGGCCGCGCTTGAGACATTTTCCACCTTGTCAACAGTGGTCGGCGTAGAGATCAACCCGGAATACGTAAATGAGGCATTACGGAGCTGCCGCAAAAGCGAATCATCAGTTGATGTGAGAATACTTCAAGGGGATTTCTTCAAAATTTCGGCGCTGGAAATCGGAAATATCCTCACCGAGCCGATACTTGTCGTAGGGAATCCACCTTGGGTCACAAATTCTCAAATGAGCTCAATAGAAGGAGCAAACCTGCCCTCCAAGGCAAACTGCCAGAGATTGGCGGGAATGGACGCTCTGATGGGAAAGAGCAATTTTGACATCTCAGAGTCCATGATTTTCAAATGTCTCGATCTGCTTTCGGAGAAACAGGGCGTGATGGCCATTTTGTGCAAGACCGCCGTAGCGAGGAAGGCGCTCTTTCATTCTTGGCAGTGGAAGGCGCAAAATTTCAGAAACGAAATTTACCTAATGGATGCCCGACGGCATTTCGGCGCTTCGGTAAACGCTTGCTTGCTGCTCGTCTCCAATCTCGACAAAGAGTGCGCCAGGGAATGCAAAGTCTATACGGGCTTGTCCAAGACACTTCCGAAGAGCCCTATAAGCTTCGACAACGTTTCTCTCGTGAGGAACGCGCCGACTCGGGGAAATCATCCGCGGTTGGAAGCCACAAAGAGCGGGACGGATCAGGGATTTCGCTGGAGATCGGGTATCAAGCATGATTGCTCCAAGGTGATGGAGTTGACGAAAGAAGAGGGGGCATTTAGGAACGGATTCGGAGAAACGGTGACCTTGGAGTCGGCCCATGTTTATCCGTTGCTGAAGAGCAGCGACTTGGCCGGAGATAGGTATGCGTGTCCGACCAGAGCTATGATCGTCCCACAACGTCGCCTTGGCGAAGACACTTCGGAAATTCGTCGCACAGCCCCCAGGACCTGGGATTACCTGACGAAATACGGCGATTTGTTGGACAAAAGATCAAGCGTCATATATAGTAACCGTCCCAGGTTCTCGGTCTTCGGAGTAGGCGCCTACAGCTTTACCCCATGGAAAGTAGCTATATCCGGATTTTACAAGAAAATTAGCTTTAAGGCCGTAGGGAGCCTAGCCGGAAAACCTGTCGTTTTCGACGACACGTGCTATTTCATCCCATGCCGGACCAAAGAGCAAGCCGAACTCTTGTCAACGCTCCTGAATTCCCGTTTAGCCAAGGAATGCTTCGATTCTCTAATCTTTTGGGACTCGAAACGGCCGATTACCCAGGCGGTGCTCAAACGATTGAGCTTCTTCAAACTAGCTGAAGAATTGGGACGGGAAGAGAAATTTAAACAAGTTTTCAGTGAGGTCTACCGTGATTGATATTGGAGAAGCTCAAGAAAAGGTTTTGGAAGAAATTCCGGTGCTCGGCCGAGAGCGGATACATATTCTTGAAGCCCTGGGGAGAGTGTTGGCGCAGGATGTGGACGCCAAAAGAGACGTGCCTTCTGCCGACAATTCGGCCATGGATGGTTATTGTTGCAGGCACGAAGATGTTTCGGGAGCGTCCCGAAACAATCCGAGAAGGTTAAAGGTTATCGGCGACTCTCCTGCCGGTAGGCCGTTCACGGGCGATATCAGTCCGGGTGAATCGGTCAGGATAATGACGGGGGGACTGGTCCCGGCGGATGCGGACACAGTGGTAATGGTTGAAGACACGGAAAAAGAGGGCGACGAAATTCTGTGTCTGAAAGATCCGGGGAAGGGCGCCCACATACGGGAGCGCGGAGAAGAAGTAAAAGCCGGAGAGACCGTGCTGCATAAAGGGGACATTTTAAGGCCTCCTGAAGTCGGAATGCTCGCCACCCTGGGGCATGCGTATGTCTACGTTTATCAACGTCCTATTGTGGCTATCCTGTCCACCGGCGATGAGTTGGTGGATCTGGACGAGCCGTTTACCATGGGAAAGGTGATCTGTTCCAATACGTACAGCTTGGCCGCTCAAGTCAGTGACTGTGGCGCCTCGCCTCTGTCCCTCGGAATCGCGACAGACGACAAAGATGATCAAAGGGCAAGAATTTCCGAAGGACTACGAGCGGATGTAATTGTTACATCGGGAGGCGTGTCGGTCGGAAAGTACAGATCTTGTGAAAGACACGCTATCCCAGTTGGGAATGAGGGTGAAATTTTGGAAGGTTGCGATGAAGCCCGGAAAACCCCTCATATTTGGCGCCATCGGAAACAAGCCGGTGTTCGGTTTGCCGGGTAATCCGACTTCCGCAATGATCTCCTTTGAGCAATTTGTAAGGCCCGCGTTGCTGAAGATGATGGGACACGCCAATCTCTTTCGGCCGTCAGTGGACGCATATCTGACGGAAGAAGTCAAAATTCGATCGAACAGGTTGCACTTAATCAGATGCAGGCTATTTGAAGTCGATGGGAAAATGATGGCCTCCGTTACCGGCAGCCAGAGCTCTGGCGCGCTGCGGTCGATGGTCCTTGCCGACGGCCTGATGATTCTGCCGCCAAGCAAGAAAATCTTTCCGCCCGGGGACAAGGTCAGAGTTCAAATCCTTCATACCAACAGTCCCTTGAGCCCACATTCACCTTATTCGCCGGAAGAGGCCCCGTAGTTGAGACTTCGCGTGGCGCTGCGATTGGCCATTCCTATGTCCTGAACACATTGGCTAAACAATTCAGGCTGTTGTGACGGATTAACAGATGGAATGGTCTCTCGGCGGCTTAAATTTATTGACGAGTAGCATCCTTGTGTGATTAAATGCGAATGGTTGATTTTATCATTAGACTTTTCTGAAGGGCGGTATGGCTAAAAGACTCATTTCTCTCATATCGAGCGGAATGGCTACAATCGTTGTCGCTGCTCTCTTGGTCTGTGTGCAGCTCGACTCTGCGCCGCGGGCAGTCCTTCAGCTCAGCGTTCAGCTCCCTTGAGAGCGTCATAGGCCCTATCCTCCCTCCTCATGGTCTGGGCTCCACCTTCAGAAGTGAAGTGGGCTCCAGCATATGGGCCGCATCCCTGAACAGCGCCGTCCTTTCCGCCCCCAATATCGGCGCAATAGAGCTACGTCGTGCCGCCATTCTGGATGAGACGCCACTGAGGTTGCAGGTTCATAGTAAACTGAGATTGTGGCGATTGGCCTACAACTTATCATATGATTTTTGGCAGACCAGGCGCAACGACCTGGATTACGGGAATCTGGACCTCAGCGCTTTGAAAACAGGCTTCGATGTCGACGCTATCCAATTGAACTGGTTGTCAGTGGGCCTAAACTTCAACTTCACGTTGACGAATCAGTATTTTAAAGGGACATTCATAGCCCCCCCTTGGCTCAGGACGGCGGTCAGTCAAGCTGATATTACCGCGAAAAAACCCAATACGGTGGGCGCGTATATCCGTTACGTCCCACCCGAGATTATGAATTTTCCGGTACACTTCGAAGCATATTATAATGCTCCTCTGTACGGTTCAAACTGACAACCTATGGCGCTTCTTTGGCGTTCCGTCCCCAGATTTACAGATTCGACACGGCTTTGAAGCTCATGGTTGAAAACGAGATCCTAACATTTATTGGAGAGCCCAAGGACTCCTCTATCGACTGGTCGCTGCAAACTGAAAGCTACTCTTATGGTATGGAATTGGCCCTTTACTTTTAGAGCGCCTCGTCTGTTATTCCTCTCATTCATCTTTTCTTGAAACTCAAGACCATCTAATTTTACTCGCCAAACTGCCGTGGCTTCACCGGACCCATTGAGGTTGCAATGGAGATGATTTGGCTGTAGACGGGCCGGAACGTCTTTGACCCAGCCGTTGGACGAGGGCAAATCGTCATGGAGCCAAAGTGTGGTATCCAAGAGCGCATTATTCCTGCGAGGGATAGGATCTTAAAACCCTCTCCCATGGAGGGAGAGGGTTGGATGGGGGAAATGCGAAGCTTCGAAAAGGCCTTAAGTTGACGCCTGTTAGGATTTAGGGGATTAGGCTTTCCCGTTTGCGTAAATCCGATAAGCCTCAATGTCGCGGTAACGGCAGCTTAGAGCGATGTGAGGTGAATTTCTTCTAGTGAACACAAGAAGTCGAACGTTATGAGTCAAAGAGGGGTTCCCGCTGAACTAATTCCTCTCTTTATTTCGCAGTTTTCGACGCGCCGACCGTCTGAGCGAATGTTATTCTTTGATCCGGTTTCAGCTTCATCGCTTCGGCTAATTTCTTCTTGTCTATCGAGGCTCTGAAAACGGTCGCCAAGCCTTCGGAAGCGCAGTACAGATACACATTCTCGCCTATGAAGCCTGTATCGGCTGAGGCGAGGACCATCTTTTCGGCTTCGTCCCCTTCTCCCATTTTTGTCAGGTCAGCGACGTAAACCAGATTGACAGCTGCGTCCTTGAAGAAACTCTGCGTTCCGGTCAAGGGGCGAATATCCTCGGACGATATGAGCAACAGAGTATTTGCCTTCGCGTCATAAAGGTAGAGTCCGTCGGCAGTCGCTACGTAAATGTCAATTTCCTGGTGATTGTACGCGGAGGGGGCTGTGCGTCTGCCGGAATCCGGTCGGTTAACGCCGAATGCGGCCCACAGCAAATTGGCCATTGTCTGGGGGGCAAGCTTTTCATCGGCGTATTCTCTGGTGGTCTTCCTTTCCTTCAGGGCCTGCATAAGCAGCTTGCTCTGGTCCAGGTTTGGGGCGGGCAATTTGACGGGCTTCAAGTCCTCGGCGAAAGCCGGCAGGAGAAGGCTGAGACACAGACCGAACACTGCTCCTAGAGTAACAATTGATCCTTTTTTCATTACACCTCTCCATAGGTTAGAATTATTGTAGGTATAAGAGGTTCTCAAGCCAATGTCAAACCGGTAGACAATGGTTCATGTGGCGGCAGTGATTCCTCTCCTAACGCTACCAGTTTTTTGCGACCGTTCAATTGAGTTTTGCATCAACATAGTAACCCGCGCAATCTAGGACCAGACCACAACGACTTCGTCGAAGGTCGATAGCGGCACGAAAAACGGAGGTGTCGGACTGATGAAGGTTTTCATTACCGGCGGCAGCGGTTTTGTTGGAAGCCATTTGGCCGATTTCTTGCTCTCACGGGGACACGGGGTAACGATCCTGGCCAGAAGACCCGGAAGTCGGACTGCAAATGAGAAACTCAGTCTTATCGCCGCGGATGCGAGTGAGCCCGGAGCCTGGCAGGAAAAATTGAAGGAACATGACGCCGTGATCAATCTTGCCGGAGCGACTATTTTTAAGAGATGGGACAATGAGTACAAGCAACTGATCAGAAACAGCCGAATCCATACCACAAGGAATGTGGTGGACGCTATTCCCAGGGATGCAGGAATCACGCTTCTAAGCACATCCGCTATCGGGTATTACGGATTCACGGAGGATGAAGAACTCACCGAGGATGCGCCCGGAGGAACTGACTTTCTGGCTAAGCTGGCTCGAGATTGGGAAACGGAGGCTTTGAAGGCGTTTGAAAAAGGATCGAGAGTTGTTGTGACGCGCTTCGGCATTGTGCTGGGTAGCCATGGAGGAGCTTTGCAGCAGATGATAACCCCGTTCCGTTTTTTCGTAGGCGGACCTATAGGCAACGGAAAACAATGGATATCCTGGATACATATTGAAGATCTGTGCCGCGCCATGGAGTTCTGCTTAGACAACAAAGCAATTAGCGGCCCGGTCAACTTCACCTCTCCCAATCCGGTGAGAAACGGTGAACTCTCGTCAGCGATAGGCGCAACCCTCCACAGGCCGTCGTTCATACCTGCGCCGGGTTTCATGATAAAGCTTGTGTTGGGGGAGTTCGGATCCGTTATACTTAAGGGACAAAGGGTAATCCCGGAGGCTTTGGAACGAGCGGGTTTCCGGTTCAACTTTCCTTATGCGCAGGAGGCTTTGAATAATCTCTTGTCGTGATCGCTCGGTATTCATTAACGAAAAGTTGCTTATACTTAATCCGAACCTCACGGCGAATCCGCTCGGGTCGGCGCCATCGAAGGCCCCTCTTTACCTTTGAAACTCCTGATGATAGATTTATTCCGCCAAGCGTCGAACTGGGTGAGGGCCATGGACATTAAAACCGATTCGCCTGCAAAGAACGGCGGACCGTTTAGACTGCTCAAATACTTCATTATCTCCGGCTTTCTCGTGATAGCCGTGGTCACCTTCCTGTTAGGAGCATTCCTGTATACCCGGAACGTGAACACTCTGCTTAAGAGTTCAGAGAATTACGCCCGGCTCCTCGCCGAAAACCTCAACTACAACATTTTCATAGGTTATTATGCCCCCCTCAAAAGCAGAGGCAAGGCGATGGATCTGCAAAATTGGGATCAGTTCAGCACTTTAGATTCATTGGTAAAGGATTTCACATACGGACTGAAAATAAGACGCATTAAGGTTATAGATCGCCAAAGAAAAATCGTGTACAGCACGGATTACGACTTGATAGGAAAATATGAGCCAGGCAGTGACTTGATTGACGAGGCTTTCAACGGCAAGGACAGGACAATAATTGCGGAGGAAAAGACCGGCCAAACTGACTGGATCAGCAATCGGCTGACGATGACTTATTACCCGTTAAGGGAAGTTACCGGCAATTACTGGATGCTGGGCAGCATATATGGCGTGCTGGAGATCAGTCAAGACGTAACCGACCAATATATCAGTGTTCAGCGGTCTATCATGGTGATAATTCTGGTGGCCGCAGGGTTGATGGTATTTCTTTTTATAACGCTCACGCTTATCGTCCGAAGAGGAGAAAATATACTAATTGAACGAGGGCTCCAGCAAAAAAAGCTGGAAGAGCAGCTTCAGCAATCTGAAAAGCTAGCTTCAATCGGTCAGATGGTGGCTACGATAGCTCACGAGATTAGAAACCCTCTGGGCATAATTCGCTCCTCGTCGGAGATGCTCTTGAAAAAGACTAATCCGGATCCGGCCCGGATCAAGAAGTTGTCCGGCGTGATCCTGGAGGAAGCCACAAGATTGAGCAGCATTCTCACTGACTTCCTGGATTTTGCGAGACCCAGGTCACCTGCCCTGAAAGCCATAGACGTCAAACATGTGATAAACAGAGTCAGGGAAAACCTGGACCAGGAGCTCCAAACTCGGCAAATAAGCTGGGTGGATAAGCCTATGAATGGATTTGAACCAATCGTCGCTGGTGACCCCGACTTGCTCTATCAAGCTTTTTTGAACATAGCTATGAATGCCTTTGAAGCTATGGAGGAAGGAGGAACTTTTTCGACCGGCGTGCGCCCGGTAGACGGAAAAGTTAGGATCGATTTTGCCGACACAGGGAAAGGGATCAGAGAAGAGCACATTGCCAAGATATTCACTCCTTTCTTTACCACCAACGACATGGGAACCGGTCTCGGATTGTCTGTGGTCCACAACATAATAGCTGCTCACCACGGCGAAATAACGGTGGCCGGCAAGGAGGGCAAAGGAGCCCTCTTCTCGATTTTCTTGCCTTCAGCAGATTCCCTGTCGGATCAAAACCTTAACTGAGTTCAGAGTCATGAGTACAGTTCTAATAGTCGATGATGAAAAAAACTACCTGGTTGTCCTGGAAGACCTTCTGTCAGATGAGGGATACAACGTCCTGACCGCGTCTTCCGCAACGGAAGCGTTGGAACTGATTCGTAACAATGCGGTAGACACGATCCTGTCGGACATAAAAATGCCGGGAATGACCGGAATTGAATTGCTGGATAATATTAACGCCATAGATCCCGATTTACCGGTTGTGTTAATGACCGCCTACGCCGAAGTGGACCAGGCGGTCAGCGCGATGAAAAAAGGCGCGCTTGATCATATCCAAAAGCCGTTTGACAATAGTGACGTCAAACGGGCTGTGGCTCGAGGTTTGGAGAAACGGTCTCTTACCAACAACAAACAAATTGTCAATCGTCAAGTGGGGAACCTCTGGGGAAACATAATCGGTAATTCCGAGGCCATGCAAAAGATCTTCACCGTATCCAAACGGGTTGCGGATACCCCCACCACAGTGCTGATTTCTGGAGAATCGGGCACGGGAAAGGAACTGATTGCCCGGGGAATCCACAAATCCAGCTCCAGAAACAAAGCTGCGTTCATTTCCATGAATTGCGCTGCGGTGACCGAGAGCCTCCTGGAGTCCGAACTCTTCGGTTACGAAAAGGGGGCGTTCACCGGCGCCAATTTCACAAGGCCCGGGAAGTTTGAAGCTGCGGATGGGGGCTCCCTTTTCCTGGACGAGATTGGCGATATGACTCTAAATTTGCAGGCGAAGCTGTTGCGAGGACGACAGGAGCAGGAATTCCAAAGGGTTGGAGGCAACAAGGATATCAAGGTTGATGTGCGGATCATCGCCGCCACCAACAAGAATCTTAAAGATGAGGTGGAGGCGAGCAATTTCAGGGGCGATTTGCTTTTCAGGCTTAGAGTGGTTCATATTGAGCTTCCTCCATTGAGGGAACGCCACTCGGATATACCGTTGCTTGTCGCTCATTTCCTGGAAAAATACGCCGCCAAATTGAATCGCACAATAACGGACGTGGATCCTGAAGTAATGAAGGCTTTCTTCAATTACCAATGGCCGGGGAATGTGAGAGAACTGGAACATGTTGTTGAGCGTGGCTTGGTGTTATGCAACGGCCATAGCCTCACCCTCAAGGATCTTCCTGCCGAGGTTAAGGAGTGCGGCGCCAAATCCGTAAGTAGAGAAGGAATGATCTCCGGGGACAAGAGCCTTGCCGAGACGCTCGATGAGATTGAAGAGCAAATAATAAAAGACGCATTGAGAAGAACGGGCAATATCCAAGCCCAGGCAGCCAAGAGCCTTGGCATCTCCAGGAGTAATCTCCAATATAAGATGAAGAAGTATGGATTGATGTAAATGTGGGCTGGTCCGACCCGAATAGCGTGTCAGATCGAAGGATATACGATATGTTGACATGGGTCAGGAATTCCATTATACAAAAAAAATAATTTCAATGCAATGAAGGAGTTTTCGCAGTGACGCGGGAGAAGAGGACCTTAACTAGTTACAATAAGAGACAATACTGGGGTATAGCGCTGCTCTTCAGCCTCCTTTCTTCCCCCCTCTGTGCCCAGTACCGCGGACAATTACTATCAGCAGCCGTACCAGGATACTTACCAAAACCAAGCGCCTAGGGGATATCAAGACTATTATCCCCCCAACGGCCAGCCTGATCCAAATCTCCAGTATGATCCACGCGATGCGGAGATGATTTTGCGTGAGCAGGTCCAACGGTCCAGAGCATCGAGCAATCAGCAGCAATATCAGCAACCTGATCCCGGAGCGGCCTATGACAACTATTACGGTCATCGTATCCAGGGTGAGGCGCAAGTTCAATCGGTGATGCAAGAAGCTAGATATATCGCAGGCTTCATAAAGAACCGCAACGGAAAACCGTTCCTGATGGTGGATAAGAGGAATTATCAGTTTCTATCTTTATGACCGGGAAGGAAAGCTCTTAAGAATAGGCCCGGTGGCTATCGGGAAGGGGAAAACCCAGGTTGGCGCTTTCGAGACGCCCGTCGGAATCTTCCCTATACGCAATAAAGTTGCGGTTGCCGATTGGGTGAGGCCGGACTGGTATTTCATTGAAGAAGGCGAACCCATTCCTAAAAGTATGGAGGAAAGGCGAGTCCCCGGCTTCTTCAGATACAAATTGGTGTTTGATGGTTCGCGCTACGTTCACTATGCCGAAGCCACCGGTGGAAGACTCACCCACGGGTGCTTGGGGCTTGACTGGCAAGACGCGGAAGCTGTTTTTCACACCATGCAGGTGGGGTCTTATTGCATTATAGTAGACCAGGCCTTTCTCGGAAGACTGGCCAAGGGTGAGTTTCCTATCCAGAAACAAGTCACGAAGAAACCCGAGGAGCCCCAGACAGCGATGGCCGCAAGAATCGAACCGGAGCGAAAGAGCGTCAGCGTCGAACAAACATCAGGGGGTGACGACAAAACTTTCAGAAATTTGTGGTAAACTAGGGGACGCTGAAGCTCTTGCCCGAGGAAATTGCCTATGAGGTTTATTAAATGTTTGAGCGCGGGAATAGCTCTCCTGGCTGTCTTGCTGTGCGCTTCGTGTCTGTCGCTGACTGCGCCCAAAGACGCTCGAGTGGAACCGGATTCGCCATCCGGCGTGCAGGCGATTGCCGGCTTGGACAAGAATCTTGTTGATACCTGGGAATTAATGTATCTAACAGATGAAGCAGGAACTAAGAAGTATCCCGACGCATCAACGCGCACTTTGATGGAGTTTACCAACAGCGGAAAAGTAATCGTTAACAAAACTTACAAAGGACCCCCTGAAACAGTGAAAACCACCGATCCCGGCAAATATTCTATGCTGGCCAAGGGCGAAATATCAGTTACGGATAAGGACGGCACCACTGCCACATGGCCATACCAAATTTCCGGAGACACACTGGAGATAACCGTAGTAGGGGAGAACAAGAAGCATTATTGGCGCCGTTTTAGATAGTTGAGGCTAACGGCGTTAATCGAATGCGGAGGCGACGAGTTGGGGAGTGATCTGTGAAATGAGCAAATTGAGAGTTGGGGCAGCGATTTTTTGTGTAATTCTTGGAACCTGTCTCTGTGCAGGCAATTGCGACGCGTTGGAAAAATCGGAATTGTTGAAGTACGAAGTTACCTGGAACGGGAACAAAGCCGGGCACGGAGACATTACAGCGGTTCATGAAAACAAGCAGATTAAGGTAGTGGCGCAGGCCGTATCGGATGGGATGCTGAAGAATCTGGTTGAGCTTTGGAGTAGGGTCCAGGCAAGCTTCACTCCACGGACATTCAAACCCCAGTGGTACAACTTCGCTCTCAGGTCCAGCCTAGGCAATCCCGAAATTGTCGACCTTGCTTTCGACCACAAAACCAATCTCGTTCAGGTAAACAAACAGAACGGCTCCGAGAAGGAGAGTCACGCTGAAAAGTTTTCCGGCCTTTACGACCCCATTACTGCGATTTACATGCTCCGGGGCAAGGATCTAACAAGACCTATGTACGTGGACATATATGATGGGAAAGACCGATCCCGGCTCCTTGTCAATTATTTGTGTTCAGAACCGGTAAGGGTACGGGCCGGTGTGTTTCCAGCTGTCTGCGTGAACTTGAGGCTGGTCAAGCTCGTGAGAGACGGCAGCGGGATTCCGACGGTAGGCCCAAAAGCGACGAATTACCCGGCGGATAAACCGGCCAAATTCGCAGAAGACGGCAAGGAAATAGCCACGGGCAAGCTGTGGGTCTCGAACGATGAGAATCGGGTTCCTCTGCTGCTAACATCATCTCCCATAGTTGGGACCATCCGTTTCGAGCTCTTACAAGCGCAACTGTGAAACCAAGGTGACCGCCGCGTTCGGCCACTTGTTATTCTGAGCAGTCTCGTGAAGATATATGGAGCTTTCCACAGGCTACAGCGCAAGCGCGTTTGAGGTTCTCTCTAAAATATCCCAATATGCGTCTGAGGCTTACCTCGTGGGTGGGGCGGTTCGAGATTACGTGCTCGGACTTTCCGCGGTAGACTTGGACGTTACCGTTAATTGCGACGGCTATGAACTCGCGAGAAAGGTCGTATCCGAATCCCCCGAAAACCTCACCTTCGTCCCCCTGGATCCAAGTCATGGAACAGCACGGATAGTCGTGAAAAAGACTTCCGTGACAATTGATGTCTCCGAGTTCAAAGCCTCTTCAATTCTGGAAGATTTAACACATCGAGATTTCACTATAAACGCCTTGCTCATATCCCTGCCGGAATTCCTGAAAGGAGATTCCCCCACCGTCACGGACTTGCTTGGAGGCCTGAAGGACATCGCAGATCATAAGATCCGCGCATGTTCCGTTATGTCCTTCATTGAAGATCCCTTGAGAGTACTAAGGGGGTTCAGATTTGCCGCTCAACTTGGCTTTGAAATGGACCCGGCAACGGAAGCTTTGATGGCTTCGAGTGTCGGACAACTTACCGATGTCGCACCCGAGCGCGTTAGGGATGAGTTGTTCGCCACGTTGAGTTCCAATCGGTCATTTGCAGCAATCAGGCGGATGGACGGAGCAGGAATCTTCGACGTAATCTTTCCCGAGTTGACTCCCATGAGAGGATGCTCCCAGAATGCTTTTCACCATCTCGACGTATGGAAGCATTCGTTGGAATCAATTCGCATAATTGAAGAGCTGATCAATCAAGCCAAGGTTAATTTCGGCGAGCTTCATCAACGAGCGCTGGACTATTTGAGAGAAGAAATTGTGCCGGGAAGACCGAAGATTGCTTTGATTAAGCTTGCGGCGCTCTATCATGACTCAGGAAAGCCGAGAGCAAAGTTCATCGACGACCAAGGTAAAATTAGATTCTTTGGACACGAAAAGATTTCAGGTGAGATATCTGAAGTCGCCGGAGAAAACCTAAGGCTCTCCAAACGCGAGAACAAATTGTTCGAGGCACTGGTTCGGTCTCACATGCAGGCGACCGTATTCACGTCAAAGAGCCTATCGGACCGTGCGATTCGTAGATTATTCAGAAAGTTTCAAGAGGATCTTGCCGGCCTCCTGGTCTTGTTCCTTGGAGATCTTGGAGCGACACGCGGTCCGGCGAAACGGACCGGGGCAGACGAAACGGCCTTGGCTAACGTCAAGCGAGCCTTGAGCATGATCTTCAACTGCGAAGAACAGCAACTCGAGCCTTTGCTCACCGGCAGTGATCTCATTCACTTTTTCAAGATGGAACCAGGTCCGGACGTCGGCAAGTTGCTCAAAAGGCTCAGTGGGATGCAGGACGCAGGCCTCATCTCGAATACTCAGCAAGCGCTTATAGCCGCAAACATGCTTCGGAGAAAGCAAGGCTTGAAATGACGCCTGTCTTTTGTCCCCACTTTGCGACGTTACACGATGGCTATTGGTTTTCTTATGAAGGGAAAATAAACGGGGCAAAGGCCCGCGCTCAGCGAATTGACCGTAAACGGCTTCAGATCTTGAAATCACGGGACCAAACTCGACCTTGGGATTGCGCAGGCAGTCGTCCCTGTCTGTGGAGAATCCGCAACGAACCCTACGAAACGATTTATAGAGATGGGTTGAGATGAAGAAGGGCCGGGCGGGTGAAGTCGATAGACTCCACCCTAGCGCAAAGCTATTCCTTATTCAGGCTACCGAGGTTTTCCTTGAGTAGATCACCCAGGTTCGACGCCACTACTTCCTGGCTGTGCATATAGCCCTTCACCTGGTCATATTCCCCTGTTTTTTCAAGGCTCTTGATAGAGAGAGCTATTTTCTTGTCCTTCTTATTGACCTTTAGGACCATAGCCGTCAGCTCTTCTCCGTCCTTGGTGAAGTCATGGGGAGAATTCACCCTTTCTTTCGAAAGCTCGGAAACGTGGATCATGCCCTCGATTCCCTCTTCGATTTCCAGGAATACACCGAAATCGGTAACTGAGGTAACCTTGCCTTTGACCTTGGTTCCGGGAGGATATTTGTCAGGGATAGTTTCCCAGGGATCCTCATGAATTTGCTTGATACCCAGTGAAAATCTCTCGTTTTCTTTGTCGATGTTCAGTACGACGGCCTGAACGGTGTCGCCTTTCTTATATAGATCACGCGGGTGTTTGATTCTTTGAGTCCAGGAGATATCGGAAATATGGACAAGTCCGTCAATACCCTCGTCAATGCCGACAAATATACCAAAATCCGTGACGTTGCGTATCTTTCCTTCGATCTTGGTACCAACAGGATAGTGCTCGGCAATGATGTCCCACGGATTGGCCTTGAGCTGTTTAACGCCAAGGGAAATCCTTTTCTGTTCCTTGTCGACCTGTAGGACCATTACGTCCACTTCTTCGCCGACTTGGACGATTTTGGAAGGATGACGGGGCTTCTTGGTCCACGCCATTTCGGAAACGTGGACAAGTCCTTCCACTCCCTTCTCCAGCTCAACAAATACACCGTAATCCGTGATGCTTACGACCTTTCCATTTAGTCTTGCGTCGATGGGATATTTTTCGTCAACATTTTCCCAGGGATCAGGTTGTATTTGTTTCAATCCGAGAGAAACACGCTCTTTGTCCTGGTCGAACTTGAGAACCTTGACCTGAATTTGGTCGCCGACTTTCAGGACGTCTGATGGGTGATTAATTCTTCCCCAGGACATGTCGGTGATGTGCAGCAGGCCGTCTATTCCTCCCAGATCCACGAAGACGCCATAGTCGGTAATATTTTTCACGGTTCCAGTGAAAATACCGGTGCCCTCCATGGTCCCCAGGATAAGTTCCTTCTTCCTGTCCTTTGCTTTTTCGAGCACGGGCCGCCTCGACAGCACGATATTTCCCCGTTTCCGGTTGTACTTCAGCACATTGAAATCAAAAGTCTCACCAATGTATTTCTCGAAATTGCGAACAGGGCGTAAATCCACCTGAGAGCCTGGAAGAAACGCGGGCACGCCGATATCTACTTGGAGGCCTCCTTTGACTCTGGCAATGACCTTGCCGGCTATTGTCTTTTCGGTCTCGCAGACTTCGGCTATCTCTTCCCAAATGCGGATCTTGTCTGCCTTGGATTTCGAGATTCTTACCTGGCCGGAGGATTCCTCCGTGTCTTCCAAAAAGACTTGCACTTCGTCGCCGACTTTTACGGTAAGCTCTCCGCTCTCATCCAAGAATTGTTCTATGGGGATTTGACCTTCAGATTTTGAGCCCACATCCACCATGACATGTTCGCTGGTCACTTGAACTACAGTGCCAGTGACCACCTCACCTTCTTGGACTTTATTGAAGCTGCTCTCTACTAGCTCGGCAAAATCCTCTTCTCTTGAAATGTCCTGCTCGTTTTCTTCGACAGGAAGGTTGTTGTTTGTTTGGGTTTCCAAGTTTTCCATCCAGTTGCCACCCCCAGACTCGTTTGTCCCACGTGGTTATTCACCCCAGGATAATCTATTATATATAACAATTCTTGCAATTCCTGACAAGAGAAACTTTAGCGGAGGCAGGTAGCCCCAACGATTTTATTTCATTTCTGAAAGAATACGAAGGATCCAACCGGTTGATCAATCCTCAAAAAGATTATCCCTAGTGGATACCCAAGCAACCTGTGGGGCGCCGCCGAGAATTCTTTCTATCAGTCGAACCCGGTCGGCTAAACCTTCTGACGATTAGATTCAACGGAGCCCAATTCCATGGTTCCGTAATCTTTGGTGAATCAGCGTCAACATTGCGTCCAGGGCCTCGGTCAGCGACATAGTCGTCGTGTCCATCTCAATCGCGTCCGAAGCCTTCCTGAGTGGCGCTTCCGTTCTTTCGCAGTCCCTGCGGTCTCTAGCGCGCATGTCCTCCAATATCCTGGCGAAATCGGGACTAAGCCCCTTTTCAGACAATTCCTTGAATCGCCTCCTGGAGCGCTCTTCAAGATCGGCATTCAAGAAGAACTTCACTAAAGCTTCGGGGAACACAACAGTTCCCATGTCTCTGCCTTCAGCGACAAGGTTCCAAGTGTCAGCCGCCGAGCGCTGATGCCACAAGAGGGTCTTACGCACCCTGGGACTGGCCGAAAATTTGGAAGCCGTGATGCCTATTTCTTCCTCTCGCAGGATTTGGCTGACGTCCTCCGATCCGAGAAAAATCCTCATGGAAGCCACTTCAGGCTCTATACTGATGTCAAAAGACGAGAACACCTGTTCGGGAACATCCGGCGTATCGGGGGATATGCCGTTTCGCATGAGGTGAAGCGCAATCACGCGGTACAGCGCCCCGGTGTCCAAGAAAAAAAAGCCCAGCTCTTTGGCCAGCATCCGGGCCAGTGTTGACTTTCCCGCGCCAGCAGGGCCATCGATGGCGACAACTATCTTAGACTTAGTAGAAACTTGAGCCATTTTCTGCTATTACCTGATTCTGCTTCGAGAAGATAGGGAGGACCGATTACGCGAGGCGCTCTTCCAGGGCATGAATAAACCTTTGATTCTGTTCAGGTGTCCCGATGGTGACCCTTATGCAGTTTTCCATTCCAAAAGACCCGAGATGCCTGACAATGACTCCGGAACGCAGGAGAGACTCGTAGACCGGCTTAGCGTTTTCCTGCAGACAAAAGGTAACGAAATTCGCTTGGGAAGGTATGACGGCAATCCCCAACTTTTCAAGCCGCTCCGTTAAGAAGATGACCCCGTCGCTCGCCAGTCGTTTGGATTTCTCGACGTGATCCGTGTCGCCGAGCGCCGCCTCTGCCGCAACCTGAGCCAATGAGTTCGCATTAAAAGGAGGCCTGACGCGGTTGAGCAGCTCAATCAGCCAGTCCGGTCCGATTCCATAGCCTATCCTGAGACCCGCAAGTCCGTAAATCTTGGAAAAAGTCCTAAGAATCAACACCGGGGTCCGTGAATTCAGATAGTCAATTCCATTCGGACAATCGCGGTCGGTTACATATTCTCTGTACGCCTCATCAACTACCAGGACAAGCCTGCGGCCGGCTAAGCTCTCCAGAAAATCCTCAAATTCGTTACGCGAAACGATGGTCCCTGTGGGGGAATTCGGCACAGCCAGAAAGATTATTCTAGTCTTGTCCGTCACCGCCCGAGCCATTGCAGGTAAGTCATTTCTATATGCGGAAAGAGGCGCCAAGACCGGCTTGCCCCCGAACGCCTGCACACATATTCTGTACATAGAAAACGCATTCGCTCCCATTATCGCTTCATCGTTGGGGCGAAGGAAGACATGGCAAGCCAATGCCATGATCTCATCCGAACCGTTGCCCAAAATGATAGAATCTTCAGCCACCCGGAGGACCTCTGCCAGTGACCGACGCAGCTTGGGAGCCGATGATTCGGGGTACACATGTATGTCTCCCAGATGTTTCTGAATGGCCCTTACGGCCAGCGGGGACGGTCCTAACGGATTCTCATTGGACGCCATTTTGATTGCGTTCTTGATGCCAAGCTCCCTCGTGAGCTCAGCTACCGGCTTGCCGGGCGATGGACGGCGGGATGCCTGAAATTTGAGGCGCTATAATCTGATCGATCCAATTAGGCTTTTCAGCAGTCATGACCGTATTCCTCAATCGAAATTAGAGAATCAACGTTATACAGGCTTTGGCGCCCCAAATCAATCTGCCGGGAGGCATTTTATCCAGGGCAAATCTTATTGCCTTGACAAAGCACCCCAAAAGAAATAGTGTCTAATTACCTTTAGAAAAGGGGCAGTTGTAATGATAACCAGAGCAATTACTTTAAATATGTTTCGCTATGTTTTATGCTCTATCCTTGTCATTTTTCTGCATTCCATAATTAATGCCCCTCAGGTGGTACAAGCCGGAGGGATCAGAAATCAGATTGACATTACCAACATGCATAATCACTTTTTCGGCGACCCCAAGATCAAGGAGCCGGAAATGCCCGAACTGTATATAGACCCTGCCTTGAAATACGGTCTCAATTTGGTCTTGCCCCAGAGCATCCAGAAGAATTTGAGCTTTGACGGCGGTTATGACAGGTGGGAAGGACTACCCACCATGCAAATCGATTACTTTGTCCCTATAAGTTGTTGGTCTGACAAAAGTCTCTTTTTTACACCTAGAGTCTCTCTCACTGGAGCAAGAGAGAGTTTCTCGTTTGGCGCAGGATTTCGGCGGATGATAACCGCCGACTCCATGGTAGGTTTTCACGTGTTTCAGGATTGGGTCAGGCCACGTCGATCCAGGGGAGAATTCCTCAGGGAATTGGGATTGGGAGCTGAATTGTCCGTTCTCCCCGGATATTTTTCGGACTTAAGCCTTTCGGCTAACGCATATTTCCCTGTGAACGATCGATATTGGGTCAAATCCGGCGGTAATACGCTGATAAGAGAAATCCTTCCAACAGGATATGATGGAAGAATAGGATTTCTATTTCCCGGTTTGTTCAAGTCCATTGACATAAGATTTGATGGCCAGGTTCATTCCTACGTTGCGGACGCCACAAACATTACGGGCTACAAGACAGGTTTGAATATCAGGTCCCGCAACGGTCTTTGGTCCGTAACGTTTGAGCAAGGCCAGGATAGTCGCGTTGGTCACACTTACCATGTTGAGGGCGCTTTGAATGTAGCTCTTGACTGGAATGAACTACTTAATGGTTCCAGCCCGTTTTCCGCGCCGTATAGGACCTCGGATTTGAGGTTCAACAGGAAAGTTCACGACAGTTTGTATCAGCGAGTGGCTAGACGCCATGACCTCCCAATGGACCGAACCGAGACCAAAGTTACCTTGACGGCCGACGTGACCGAGGACACCCTGTTCTTTAGCGGGGGGTTTCCCCGTCTGCCAAACGCGGTTGTAACTCTTCAAACCTCTCAGAGTCCTTGGGAAGATTTCATGGATGTGCAGACCGATGATCTCGGCTCTTATTCCGGGCGGTTGAATTTGCCGCCCGGGATGTACAGAATCAGGCTGGTTCACAAGCCTACAGGCCTGGCGTCGAACGTGAAAACCATAGTGGTGGATGGTAACAAAGAAAATCAGTAGGCCGTCAGAGACATCCGGCAAAGTTAGAGGTCTCTGACTGGAATTCTCGCACAGCGCTCCATAGGCGACTGCATTGCCGGGAGCTTCCCTCCCGGACCCTCCTTCAAAAAACTCTAACAATTGCGGCTATGTTACAGCCATCCTGCAGATGGACCATGACGAGGCCTGATGAGACCGGGGCGTCGAAGATTCTACTGAAAGAATGGCTAGAACCATTTAACGAACCAACATATTCGGAGTTTTGGAAAAGGGTCCGGGCCCCGCGAAACGCGGGGTCGCAAAATGCGATTGCCAGGTGAACGATTAGCTTTTCTAAGCCGCCTTGCCGCAGCATTTCTTGTATTTCTTGCCTGATCCGCACGGACAGGGATCATTACGCCCTATCTTCTCCATTTGGCGACGAACGGTCTTGGGTTTCGAGCGGCCTCCATCGGAATCTCCGTGAGACAACTGGATGGACTGCTCTTTGGGCGGGGCGAGTTCCTCAATAGAATCCTGACCGGCAAGCTTCACCAGGAACAGATTCCGGATCGTCTCCTCCTTGATACGAGCGCTCATGTTTATAAAGAGATCGTAACCTTCTTTCTGATATTCTTTCAGGGGATCTCTCTGGCCGTATCCTCTTAGGTGGATTCCTTCCTTGAGGTGATCCATGCTGAGCAGGTGATCTTTCCACTGATTATCGACGGCCTGGATCATAATGAATTTTTCCAGCTCTCGCATAATTTCGGGTGTGATCTCAGCCTCTTTTGCTTCGTATGCCTTCTTGCATTCCTCAAACAGAAATTCTTTGATACCTTCGATGGTTTTTTCAGCATCAGGCAGCGCATTGAGTTGGAAGCGTAGCCCGAACTGCCCCCACAAGGCCTCGCCGAGACCTACGATGTCCCATTCGGTGTAATCTGTTCGCTCGTCCGTGAAGCGTTCCACCAGCTCTTCCACCATGTCCTCCGCCATGTCCTGAACACTTTCCTTCAGGTCCTGACCGCCCAAAATGAAGCGCCGTTGGGAGTAAACCACTTCACGTTGCTTGTTCATAACATCATCGTATTCAATCAAGTGCTTGCGAATGTCAAAGTTGTGACCTTCCACTTTTTTCTGAGCGTTTTCGATCGCTCTGGTGGTGTATTTGTGCTCTATGGGCTCACCATCGGCCATACCGACTCGCTCCATAATAACTTTGACTCTCTCTCCTCCGAAAATGCGCATCAAATCATCTTCAAGGCTGAGATAAAATCTGCTGGAACCAGGGTCGCCCTGACGACCGGATCGGCCTCGGAGCTGATTGTCGATTCGTCTCGACTCATGACGCTCGGTTCCCAATATGTGCAAACCGCCCGCGTCGATGACCAGGCGCTTTTCTTCTTCACATTGTGTCTTGAAGTCCTCATGGATCTTAGCGAACTCTTCGGATGCTTCGCCCTTCTTGGATCTTGATTTGGCTAGAAATACAGGATTTCCTCCGAGAATTATGTCGGTGCCACGGCCGGCCATATTCGTGGAAATGGTCACGCCTTTGTAACGGCCTGCCTGGGCAACTATTTCCGCTTCCAACGCGTGATTCTTGGCGTTTAAGATATTGTGGGGAATTCCCATCTTTTTCAGACGCTTAGCCAGATGTTCGGATTTTTCTATGGAGATAGTGCCGACCAGGACGGGTTGTCCGCGTTTGTAAAGGTCCTTTATTTCTTCGATGACCGCATCGAATTTCTCTTCCTCGGTTTTATAGATGAGATCGGCGTTATCCTTACGTACCATGGGCAAATTCGTCGGAATAATGACCACTTCCAAGTTGTAGATTTTCTTGAATTCCGCTGCTTCGGTATCAGCCGTTCCAGTCATGCCCGCCAATTTGTTATACATGCGAAAGTAATTTTGGAATGTGATGGTGGCGAGGGTCTGATTCTCGTTCTCTATCTTTACGGCCTCTTTGGCTTCCAGGGCCTGGTGCAGACCGTCGGAGTAACGGCGCCCGGGCATTAGTCTGCCTGTAAATTCGTCAACGATTATGACTTGCCCGTCTTGAACGATGTAATCCACGTCCCGCTTGAACAGTGTGTGAGCCTTCAGGGCTTGGTTCACATGGTGAAGTGTCTCCATCTGGGACGGATCGTAGAGATTCCCGACCCCCAGGGCCTTTTCGACTTTGGCCACGCCTTCTTCGGTAAGCACCACACTACGGGCTTTTTCGTCGATAGTATATTGGCTGTCCCTCTGAAGGCCCGGAATCACCCGATTTATTCTGTAGTATTTGTCGGTGCTTTCGTGGGTCGGTCCGGATATGATGAGAGGAGTCCTGGCTTCGTCAATTAAGATGCTGTCAACTTCATCAACGATGGCGTAGTTGAGATCACGCTGCACATAGTCGTCTAGAGAGAACTTCATATTGTCTCTCAAGTAGTCGAACCCGAACTCATTATTGGTTCCATAGGTCACATCGGAATTGTAGGCTGCCCGGCGCTCTTCATCATCGAGGTCATGGACTATGACGCCGACGCTCAAACCGAGGAATCTGTAAATGGCGCCCATCCATTCGGAGTCGCGTTGGGCCAAGTAATCGTTTACCGTGACAACATGGACACCCTTGCCCTCGATCGCATTCAAGTACACAGGTAAGGTCGCGGCCAAAGTCTTGCCTTCGCCCGTTTTCATTTCAGCGATCTTGCCATGATGAAGCACTATTCCACCGATCGACTGGACGTCGAAGTGCCTCATCCCCAGCGTCCTTATAGACCCTTCCCGAACCACGGCGAACGCCTCAGGAAGAAGATCGTCTAGAGTCTCTTCTTCATTTAGTCGTTGCCTGAATTCATACGTCTTAGCTCTTAACTCCTCGTCTGAAAGTGTCTTGATCTTGGGCTCCAACTCATTTATAGCGCGGACTATCGGATCTAACTTCTTCAAGTCCCTGTCGTTCTTGCTTCCGAACAGTTTTTTTGCAATTGCTGCAAACATTAGAAAATCCCCTTGGTTAGTGGCTGCAGGATCGGGAATGATTTGAGATATAGGTATGCATTCGTAATGATCCATATTTTAAAACAGACAAGAAACTATCAATTAGGTTCGCATTGGCTACGATAATATACTATGGAAAAAAAACACCGCATGACCGCATGATTAACCGGGGTATGACTAACACACTCTATGCCGGGTGTCAACGCAGGTGAGCGCTAGCTAACAACATCCTGATGTGACGCTGTTTAGTATAATAATCATTAAAAAATGATATATCCCGGCTAACAAACAATATTATTGTATAATCGACAATTATATTTCTTCTTAATACTTGCGTTTCATTCAGGATTTGATATCATTAGATTATACCAACCGTTCAGGAGGTTGCCGATGAGCCCTCGACGCCTTTGGCCAGTGTTTCCTTTCCTACTAGCCGCAATCTTGTTGCTGGGATGCACGGATGAATCCGTAGTCCTGAAACAGCAGATCGCTGAGCTGGAAAAGCGCCTCCAGAAACAGGAAAAAGACTTGAGGGAATTTGCAACTAAATTTGCTATGCCCAAAGACTTCAGCGCCGATATGCAACGCATTGAGGATCAGCAAGACAGGATTAGCCAGGATATCAAGACTAAGGTGGACCCTGTGAATTCCAGATTGGAGGAATTCCGCGATTGGGTCCAGGAGGCTCAGAAGGAACGCGAAACCGCTGCAAAGAAGCTGAAATCTCTCGAACAGTTGTCGGCAGAATTGCAGAAAAAGATTGATTCAGAAGGTAAGGAAGGCGGTAAGCTGGTTAAGGATGTAACAGCGAACAAGAAATATATAGCGGGGCTCACGAAATCCGTCGAAGACCTGACAAAAGGCTTTTCAGAAATAAAACGGGAGCTACAGGACAACAACGACAAAGTGATAAACGCTGTAAAGAAAACCCTGCCCAAGGTTAAAGAAGCCGCCGTAGCGGATATGAAGAACCAGTTGGCCCCGTTGGAGCAGAACATAGCGGGTTTGAAAGCAGGAATCGAAAACGATCGAAAGGCCTTGGCGACTATGAAATCTCAGCCCCCCCTCGCAGAATCGGGTGGTAAGGATGTGCAGATACTTGTCAAAAGAATAAGGGAACTTGAAGAAATAGTCTCATCGCAAAAGTCGTTTCTGCTTGAAATGGGATCGAAAATGCACGAGTTCGAACTCCAATTGAGGGGAGTATCGGAAGTTCAGGAACCTTCCAGGCCATCTGCGTCCAGGCGATAGGGCGGGAAAATAACTTTAGGTTACTCAAAGTTGACAAAGGCCGATATCCAAACCGGCCGAGCGCTGTATCTCCTCTCGTTCCCAGGCCGGAGCCCGGGAACGAGAAAATCTTACTTGGCGCTTCCAAACAGACCTACTTGCCCCTAAATCTCCTTTATGGCTTCCTCAAATCCTTTCAGGGAGCCTTCTATGGTTTCGTCGGAGACGCAATACGCTATACGGAAATGGCCCGGCCCACCGAAACCCACACCAGGAACTGTGAGAATTAGTTTTTTCTGCAACATCGCAACGAACGCCACATCGTCGGGAATGGGGGATTGGGGGAAAAGGTAAAATGCCCCTTCAGGTTTCACGCATTGGTATCCGAATCCGGTGAGGGCTTCGTACAGCCTGTCTCTGCGTTTCCGGTAAACCGACACGTCAACCAACGCCCGGAGCACACCCTGCACAGCTCTCTGGATCAAGGCAGGAGCGTTGACGAACCCCAGTATGCGATTTGCCAAGACCAGACCGTTCATCGTCAGAGCCGGTTCGTCGATCTCCGGATTCATGGCGATGTAGCCGAGTCTCTCACCCGGGAGCGACAAATCCTTTGAAAACGAGGTCACCACTATGCTGTTGGGATATGCCTTTAGAATGCTGGGCACAGCGCCGGAACCATACGTTATTCCCCGGTAAGGTTCGTCGGAGACCAGGACTATTGCCCGCTTCATCTCCTGGCTCTTCTTTCGCAACAGATCTGATAGACCGGCGATTTCCCGCTCCGAGTAAATCTTACCCGTTGGATTGTTGGGTGAGTTGATGAGCACTGCTGCGGTTTTCGGAGTAATGGCCGCTTCTATTGCGCCCAAATCCAATGAAAAGTCACTTTTGGTGGGAACGAAAACAACTTTGCCACCATGGTTGTCTATATAAAATATATATTCGACAAAATAAGGTTTCAGGATGATAACTTCATCGTTGGGGTTCAGAAGCGTCTTCAATACGACATTTAAGGCGCCGCCTGCGCCCACGGTCATGACTATATGGCTTTCGTTGAGGTCGACGCCTTCGTCTTCCTTGATCTTCCGGGCTACAGCGGCTCTTGCGGAAGGTAACCCCACGTTGGGCATATAAGCGTGTATCCCGGGAGAAGTGTCTTTGGCGGCTTCCAGAATGGCGTCTTTAACCGGTTTTGCGGGGTCGAGATTCGGATTTCCCAAGCTGAAATCGAATACGTTTGCGGCTCCGTGTTCTTTTTTCAGGCGAGCGCCTTCTTCGAACATTTTTCGGATCCACGACGATTTTTCCATAAATTCAGACATCTTCGCCGACGCCGGCATTGGGGCCCTCCTGTTACTAGAAGTAAAAAAAGTACAAACGAAAGCCCGGCGTTCATTTCTACATCCAGGTGAATTGCCGGGCTCTCGACCTTGCATCAGCCCTGTAGTTCTTTCAGGGTCCCTAATGATAGCACAATGAATGAAGAAATGTCAACGAGTATCGTGTGTAAACCGCGGGCTCTGAGCCTCCTTATCAAGGTTTGGGCACCGCAAGGCGAAAGAACCGGTCTTTTTTCCTTGAGTTAAGCAAAATGAATTGAACATAAAAGCTTCAGTTGCTACAACTACCTATTTGCATTGAGCGATGACGGGAAAGCGGAATTAGCCCCCACGGTAGGGCTTTGCGACGATAATCATGCTTTCCACGGCATAAACGCAGCCTTAGGATTCTTCCCTACAAAGGTTTTCAATTGAACTTCAGAGTTTTCATTTTAGTCGCCATGGCCGGTTTGATTGCTGCGGCAAGCTCTCCGTGCAAAGCGGATGATTTTGATAGGGGCTTTGAAGCCGCATTGCAGGGACAAATGGATCAGGCTGTCAAGTATTGGACCGATCATCTCCGCCGTAACCCCAAGTCTTATGAAACGCTTGTAAATCGTGGCTCCGCCTACTTTGCGAGCGGCCATGTGCTCAAAGCCGTTTCAGATTGGGGGCAGGCGCGGCAATATGCGCCTGCTTTCGCATATGCGTTTTGCCCCGCGGCGTTCGTGAAACGGTCCAACGCGGACCGCCAATCGCCGAGTTTTGTGACAGCCCTTGAATTGGACCCTGATTATATCGGGTCAGTTATGATGGTCGGAAGTCTATATCAGGATATCGGGAAGACACAGTTGGCCGTTGAGCTCTATACGGCATGCAAAGATTTGACGAAAAATCCGCTCCTGAAAGCTCAATTCGAGCATTGGATCAACACGCTCAAGACAAAGAAATGATCCGGACTGTGATCTTGACAATAACGGTGTGTTTTGTGCAGAATACATAGACCCATCTTGAAGGAATTTGTTCGTAATCGAGTTCAAGGTCGTCACAGACAAGAAATCATTTCTTGACCGTCATTAACCGTCTAATCTCGGAAGATTGCTTCGCTGCGCTCGCAACGATATGACCAGTTGTCTTTGCGAGGAGCGAAACGACGAAGCAATCTCAAATTTCGCCGCCCACGTCTATGCTTACATTTTCGTGGGGATTTTTGTTGACAGGCTCTTAAGAGAGCGATACGTTAAGAACTTCACCTGATCAGGCTAGGAGAGTAAAAAGTGAAAGGCCGCATTGAGATTGACAGGGAGCGGTGCAAAGGCTGTGGCCTGTGCATCATGGTGTGCCCCAAGCAAAACATCGAGGTTTCCGAAGAACTGAACGCCAAAGGCTACTATCCGGCTTCATTCAAAGAGGCCGAAAGCGACGCTGATCAAAAGGGCGAATGCACAGGATGCGCCTTATGCGCAATAACATGTCCGGACATTGCCATAGAGGTCTATCGTCAATCCAAAGAAGAAGCCAACCAAGACCAAGAATAACACATTGATAAAGGATTACAGACATGGCCGACAAAGTCCTCATGCGAGGCACGCATGTTTTGGGGGAGTCCGCCATCCGCGCAGGGTGTCGCGCCTATTTCGGCTATCCCATTACTCCTCAGAACGAATTGCCGGAATACATGGCGTCCAAGTTCGCCAAAATGCCGGACGCTGTATTTCTCCAGGCTGAGAGTGAACTAGCCTCCATTAATATGGTGATGGGCGCCAGTATGGCAGGCGCCAGAGTGATGACTTCGTCTTCGAGCCCCGGAATCAGCTTGAAGCAGGAAGGAATCTCCTACCTGGCGGCAATGGAACTGCCCGCGATCATAGTCAATATGATGCGAGGCGGTCCCGGTTTGGGTAATATCGCCCCGTCGCAAGGGGATTATTTCCAGGCCACAAGGGGAGGCGGACACGGCGATTACAGGGTGATCGTGCTGGCTCCCGCCTCAGGTCAAGAAATATGTGACATGACCACTCTGGCTTTTGAATGGGCCGACAAATACCGCAGCCCGGTCATGATTCTCGGCGACGGTATGATGGGCCAGATGATGGAGCCCGTCGTGTTTCCGGAGCCGGTGGACCTCGCAAGCCTTCCCACGAAATCATGGATTCTGGATGGATGCAAGGATAGACCGAGTCGGATCATCCGATCATTGTGGCTCGACATGAATCTGGAGGAGGAGGTCAACTGGCGGCTGGTCCGAAAATATGAGGCCATTTCCAGAGAGCTCCCTGATCAGGAAATGTATCTCTGTGACGACGCCGAGCTGATAATCGTCGCTTACGGAACCTGCGCCAGGATCGCCAAAGGCGGAGTCCACAGGGTTCGCGAGATGGGTCTCAAGGTTGGCCTGTACAGGCCCAAAACGCTTTGGCCTTACCCTTCCGCCCCGTTGGCCGCGCTCAGCAAATCCGTCCAGCATATCTTATGTTTCGAGATGAGCACCGGCCAGATGGTTGAGGATGTCCGGCTGGCAGTGGAAGGGCGTTGCCCTGTGTCTTTCTATGGCAGGCCCGGCGGAGTTGTCTCGACTCCTGAGGAGATTGCTCGAGTTCTTTCAAGCACGTACTATCGAATGGGAAGCCAAGAGCAGAAATCTTCCAACATTATCCATTTGAAAGACCTGAAAGCCTCGGGTTCTTGAGCCTTTTCCCACGGAATTCCTGCCGAAATCCGTAAATCAGGTAAGAGAACGATTTTATATTGGAGCGTTGTGGAAACTCGCCGAAACTAACGGAGCCCCAAAGTGAAAAAGATCTTCAGTAAACCCAAATCTTTGAAAGACGCAGTGTTCCACTATTGCCCGGGATGCGGTCATAGTATCATTCATCGTCTGGTGGCCGAGGTAATCGATGAACTGGGCATTAGAGAAAACGCCATAGGCGTGCCTCCTGCCGGCTGCGCCGTGTTGGCCTATAATTATTTTGACGTGGACATGGCGGAAGCCCCTCACGGTCGCGCAGCCGCCGTAGCCACGGGCATCAAACGGGTATTGCCTGATAAGGTAGTGTTCACCTACCAGGGTGACGGCGATATAGCCGCTATCGGCACAGCGGAGACCATTCACGCGGCCAATAGGGGTGAGCGGGTCACTTCAATATTTGTAAATAACGCTGTCTACGGCATGACCGGCGGACAGATGGCGCCCACTACGTTGGTCGGCCAGGTCACCACCACGACTCCAGGCGGAAGAGTTCCTTTGAGAGACGGGAATCCCTTGGATTTGAGCGAGATGTTGGGGATAGCCGCCGGCAGCGTGTACATAAACGCACCACGGTCTCGAATCCCAAAGGGATAATGCGCACAAAGAAAGCCATCAAGAAGGCCTTTCAGGTCCAGCTCGAAAACAAGGGTTTTTCACTTGTAGAGGTGTTGTCTCCATGCCCCACAAACTGGAAAATGAGTCCAACGGCGGCAGCGAAGTGGGTGGATGAAGTAATGACAACTATTTTTCCGCTAAAGGTGATCAAAGATGTTGCTTAAGATAGTGTTTTCAGGCTTCGGAGGGCAGGGAGTTTTGATGATGGGCTACGTGCTTGCCGTAGCGGGGATGAAAGAGGACAAATACGTCACCTTTTTGCCGGCTTACGGCGCCGAAGTGCGCGGCGGCACCGCCAATTGCACGGTGGTCATATCGGACCAGGAGATCGCCTCTCCCATAGCGTCTTCCCCGGAATACGCGGTGGTTATGAACTATCCGTCGATGGTGAAATACCAGAACATGGTGAAATCAACCGGTTCCATGTTCCTGAATAGCGACCTGATTTCAGAGGATCCTCCCAGGAATGACATCGTAATTACGAGGGTTCCTGCAAACTCTCTGGCTCACGAGATGGGTAATGACCGGGTCCTGAACATGGTGATGCTGGGAGCCCTGAACACCGCCATGGAATTCGTTTCGGAAAAGGCCCTGAATGACGCGGTGGAAACCGTGCTCGGCGGTAAGAAGAAGAGTCTCATCGAGCTGAATCAAAAGGCTCTGGCAATAGGCCGAGATTACATGCTCTCATTAAAAGAAACAGCCTACGCTTGAGCGTAATGGCCGACTTTTGACCGAGTGCGCTTCTTTCGTAAGTTCGGTCGCGGATTTTTGTAGGATGCTGTGAGCAAAGCGAACCGCATGCTTCGAGGTGATTACCAGTTGCATTATTCGGTCCGGCACAAGTCCCGATGCCGTTTACCACATGTCTTGGAGGCTTCATGGAAACAGTTAAGGAAATAACCGTTGTTTTAGATAACAGGCCTGGGACTCTGTCCGAGATCAGTGATCTCATGGGAGCCAATGGAATCAATATACTCGGTCTGACCGTTCGCACCAGCGGAGAAAAGGGCGCTCTAAACTTCATCGCCAGTGATCCCGCCCGAGTTGTGAACATTCTGCAGAGCGCAGGATATTCTCCATCATTGCAGGATATCCTTGCAGCGGAAGCCCCGCATCACCCGGGGGGCCTCAACGCCATACTCAAACCGCTCAGACTGGCAAAAGTCAATGTAGAGTATCTCTACACTTATATCGGCTTCCAGGGGACCGGCGATAAAACCATAATACTCTTGGGAGTAGACAAGCTTGCCGAGGCTTACGAAGCCCTGTCCAAAGAGTGGATCAGGATGTTCGGGGAAGAATTGTACAATTTTTAGTCTTTACGCATACCAGGGAGTCGACTTTTTAGGAGCGACTCCCGCCGACCTTCCAACAAAACTCCAGAACCCACTTCAAGATTCCAGCTATTTGATATCGTGCCATTTCATTGCGTTGAAGCGTTCACCAAAAAATTATTTCCGCTATTCCTGGTCGAGTTAAGGCCCGCACCCGAAAGGCATTTCTATTGCGGAATGATATTGAGTTCACCAATTTGGGCAGGCTCATTATGACCCGGCCAAGTGTTGAGTCAAGTCAAATTCTGATCCAAATCTGAGGTTGAACCGTGTTCGCAGCACTTCCCGTTGGTATGCTGTTGTCTTCTCGTCGGATTTCATGACGATTCTTATCCGGAGGAAAACGATCTTAGACTTTTGAAGAATAAGGATATACAATAATCTCCTAAGCTCGAATTGGCGCTATGGATCGCAGGCTGGCCGAAAATTTGCGCGGCGATCCGGACATTTATTGAAATACAGAGCTTCAGACGCAAATAAATTATGATTTTCCGGACGCTTCCAAAGTAATATTTCCGCGAAACGCGGCTCAATAGAAATACTATTTACAATACATTGCGAGTGGATACGACCAATTTAATCAAATCCGTTAATTGAGAGGGGACCATGCAAGAAACAGTTTCAGTGAAGAATATTGGGCTTAGGGGGGTAACTGTAGCCGACACCAAGATAAGCTTCATAGACGGCCAACAGGGCATACTGATTTACAGGGGCTACAGGATCGAGGAACTGGCCGAACGTTCTACCTTCATGGAAACAGCCTATCTTCTGCTGAACGGAGAACTGCCTTCCAAAGAAGAATTGGCGCAATTTGAAGTCGAAGTCCGAGAAGCCCGTCCTTTACCCGAGTATCTGATCGCTTCGATGAAGCAGTTACCCAAAACTTCCAACCCCATGGACGTCCTCCAAGCCGCTGTTCCCCTACTTGCCGTATCCGATCCGAATCTGTTGAGCGAAACCAAAGAAGGTAATCTCAGGATGGCCATTAACCTGATCGGCAAATTGCCTTCAGTGGTGGCGGCCTGGGATAGAATCCGAAATGGTCTGGAACCGCTGCCTTCCGATGAGAAACTGTCCCATGGCGCGAATTTCCTGTGGCAATTGACCGGAAGAATACCGTCCCCTGAATTGGAGCGGGACCTTGATTGCTGTCTGATACTTCATGGCGACCATACATTCAACGCTTCAACATTCGCATGTCGGGAAGTGGCTTCGACTCGCGCCCACATGTATGCCGCGGTAACCGCCGGAGTAGGAGCCCTCTCAGGGAGTCTGCACGGAGGCGCCAATACCCGGGTAATGGCCATGCTGCTGGAACTTGAATCCGAACCGGATGTAGCGGGCTGGGTGCGGAACAGAATAGAAAAGGGCGACAGAATAATGGGAATGGGCCACGCCGTCTACAAGACCATGGACCCGCGAGCCAGTCACCTCAAAGACATGGCCACGAGATTGGGCAAACTTACAAGCAATGAAAAATACGATCATATGTCCAAAGAGCTCGAACGGGTGGCTGTGGCGGAATTCGATAAACGAGGGAAAACGGAAATTAGGCCCAACGTCGATTTCTTCAGCGCTCCGGTGTACCACATGATGGGGATTCCTCGGGACCTATTCACCGCCATTTTCGCCATGTCAAGAATTTCGGGCTGGTGCTCGCACATCATTGAGGAGAAATTTGCGGAAGCACAGGACAAACCCGCATTGTATAGACCCCAAGCGGAATATGTAGGTCAATACTGCGGACTTATGGGCTGCGTATATGCTGATGTAACTGCACGGAAGTAATCGCAAAACCTATGAGCTTTCAGAGGAAGCGCCGGGGAGGGGCTTTTTGCAAAAAGCCCCTCCCCGGACCCCTCCCTAAAAACTCTAATTATTGCAATCAGCTCCACAGGTCTTCTGTTTCAGGGGATAACCGCATTGCTCGTCCGATCTATGAAACAGATATGGAGCCGATCCCAAAGCGGTTTTGCGGCAGACTCTGACCAACAATTGTGGTCGGCGCCTGAACATTCACAGGGAATCTCCGGAAAATTGTTACAGGGGATGAATAGCTTGAGCTAATGCCGTCCCAAGCATCGATATCAGGGTCCGACCGACCGGGCCCGTCAGTGAGCCGTTAAGTATGATAACTCAACATGATGTGGTGATAATAGGCGCCGGGCTCGCAGGTTTGAGGGCGGCCATCGAGCTTGCGGGAACAACCGATGTCGCGGTGATAAGCAAGGTGTATCCCACCAGATCCCACTCGGGGGCCGCTCAAGGCGGAATCGCCGCGGCCTTGGGCAACGAGGAGCCCGATTCGATCGAATGGCATACCTACGACACGGTAAAGGGCGGCGACTACCTCACGGACCAGAACGCCGCGGAGATACTGGCTGTGGACGCCGTTCGGGCCGTTTACGAACTGGAACATATGGGAGCGCCCTTTAATAGAACCTCTGAGGGCAAGATAGCCCAGAGAGCTTTCGGCGGACATACCCGAAATTTCGGAGAAGCCGCCATCAAACGCATCTGCTATGCGGCGGATCGAACCGGTCGAGTTATCCTGGACACGCTATTTGGTGAATCCGTCAGAAAGAACGTCAAGATTTATTCGGAGTTCAACCTGGTTGACTTGCTTGTCACGGACAATCGGATCGCCGGAGTAGTATTGTATGAACTGGCCACGGGCAAGACCCACGTAATCCACGCGAAGGCGGTGATGGTGGCCACAGGCGGTTTCGGGAAGGTGTACGCCACTACATCCAATTGTTTCGCCAATACCGGCGACGGGGTTTACTTGGCGTACCGGGCGGGAGCGCCCCTCCAGGACATGGAATTTGTGCAGTTCCATCCAACGGGAATCTACGGATTGGGTGTTCTCATAAGCGAGGCCGCCAGAGGCGAGGGCGGAATCCTGCGCAACGACGCCGGCGAACGGTTCATGGAGAAATATGCGCCCACGATCAAGGATCTTGCCGCCAGAGACGTGGTTTCCCGAGCGATCATAACTGAGATCCGCGCAGGCAGAGGAATCAATGGCCGCGATTTTGTGAATCTAGACCTTACTCATTTGGGGAAGGCCATCCTGCAGGAGAAACTGTCCGACATTTCGTCATTCGCCAAAATATACCTCGGCGTAGACACAGCCGTTGATCCGATCCCCGTCAGTCCCACTTGCCACTACATGATGGGCGGGCTTCCGACCGACACTAATGGGCGAGTCCTAAATCATACGGGCTCGCCGATCACGGGGTTTTATGCGGCGGGCGAGTGCGCTTGTGTTTCCATTCATGGAGCCAATAGGCTTGGTTGCAATTCGCTGCTTGATCTGGTGGTTTTCGGGCGCCGGGCGGGCAAGACTATGGCCGCAGAGCTAAAGTCCCTTGATTTCGACGACCTCCCCAAGGAACCGGCTGCCGCGATTAACGAAAAGATCGCAAAGATCAAGGACGTGCGGCACGGGGAGAGATCCGCCGCCATAGCTCGGGATGTTCAACAACTTATGTCAACCGATTGTTCGGTCTTCCGCAACGAAGGAGATCTCGACAAAGCCATTGCGGCGATGGCGGACATCAAGGCCCGCTATCAAAGCGTTATGATCGACAACAAGGCCGAAAACTACAACACCGACCTGACGGACGCCATTGAACTGGAATCACTTATTGGAATCGCGGAGGCGATATTGCAATCCGCTCAGGCAAGAACGGAAAGCAGAGGGGCTCATTTCAGAGAAGACTATCCTGAGCGCAATGACACCGACTGGCTGAAACACACACTAATCCGCAAGACCGACAGCGGTCCCGAGATTTCTTACAAACCCGTGACTATAACTCGTTTTCAGCCGAAGCCGCGGACCTATTGAAGAAGGGCGGTAGATCACCGGGAAACCCCTTTTTGCAAAAAGGGGTTTCCCGGACCCTTCCCCAAAAACTCCTAATATATTGTCTGGTTAAATGCTAGTAACCCTGCTTCGAGGAGATTCCTCAGCGTGGCGAGTTCACACTCATAAGGAAAGAGACTCGAAATGGAACTAAATTTCAAGATATTTCGGTTTGATCCGGCTAAGGATAAAGAGGCCTACTATCAGCGCTATACTGTTCAAGCTGAGGAGTGGGAGCGCATTCTGGACTGTCTCAACAAAATCAAGTGGGAACAGGATGGGACCCTGGGATACCGCATGTCTTGCGCCCACGGCGTATGCGGCTCGGACGCCATGAGAATTAATGGACGATGCGCTCTTGCTTGCCAGAAGCTGGTCAAAGACTACCACGGCGAAGAGGTTCTCATTGAGCCCTTACCCACATTCAAAGTGCTGAAGGACCTCATAGTCGATTTGACGCCCTTTTTTGAGCGAGTGGATTGGATACGCCCGTACCTGATAGCGATGGACCCGCCAGACCAGGAACGCATTCAATCGCCCGAAGACAGGGCAAAGATGGGCGAGGCCATAAGGTGCATCTTGTGCGCCTGCTGCGTCGGCGCATGCCCTGTGTCTAATGAAAACGAGAAGTTTCTCGGCCCCGCTCCTTTGGTTCAAGCCTTCAGGAGAATTTTTGACACCAGGGATCTGGAAAACGCGCAACGACTCAATCAAGTGGATTATACCGACGGCGTCTGGGCTTGCGAAAACAAGTTCGAGTGCACCAGAGCTTGCCCCAAAGAGATTCCTGTTACTAAGGAAATAAATCAGATTAAGCGGGAGATTCGGAAATCCAAGTAGAAGCGTGGGCAGAGATTAAGAGTGGCGTTCGCCGAGTCGTCGTTTTCATAAATACGGCGCCGCATTCTTGTAGGATAAAGCGTTTACGTTAACCGCTGTTTCACCCTCCCCCAGCCCGTCGAGGGAGAGGGGTCTAAAATCCTCTCCCCTGGCGGGAGAGGGAAGGGCGCCGGGGAATTTCAAGACCGAAAGGACTTTAGGTCAAGGTTCAGCCAAATGCGCAACCGTAATTGAGAAACGGGCCACTAAGGGTAAAACAACTCTGAACCGGAAAAGGCCCTAAAAGCCAGCTAACTCCGCCTTCGTCACTACGCCCGAATAAATCGTAATAATCCCGCCCGTCAGATGCGCATGACTACACTTCTGAAATCCATTTCCCGCCAAGATCCCCTCGAAGGCCTCAGGAGAAGGAAATTCCGCCATGGAATCCGATAGGTATTTGTAAGCTGCGGCGGAAGAGAGCAGGGCGGTCAATAGGGGCATGAATACCCTGGAATAAAGTCTGAAGAGGGGTTTCATGATCGGGCCGAGGGGCTCAGTCAACTCCAATATGATGAGCGCTCCCGACGGCTTGACTACTCGGTGAATCTCTCGTAGCGCCCTCTGACGATCTGTTACATTTCGTATGCAAAATGAAGTGATTGCAGCATCGAACGTATTGTCCCGGAATTCCAGGTTCAACGCGTCGCCGGGCACGAGGCGAATATTGTCGCTCATCTTGCCGGCCGCAACCTTCTTGTTTCCAATGGTCAACATAGGCACGGACGGATCAATCCCTACAACAGTAGATTGCGGGCATTGTCGAATGATCTCAAGAGCTATATCCCCGGTTCCACAGCCCACATCCAGATAGGTTCCGCCGGATCGAGGCTGGAGCAATCTCACTGCTCTTTTTCGCCAATATGCGTCCAGACCTAGGGATAATAGTCTGTTGGTGAAATCATAGTATTGAGCTATGCGCTGGAACATAGCACGATTTTCAGGGGCCGAGTGTAGTGAGTCTTGAATGGTTGGCATATTTATGTTGAGGTCACAGAGAAGGCGCTGAGGATATGGCTATTAGTCTAAATACTCGATTTCGGGAATACAGTCACAGATTCGCATTGGAGGCGGAGCCTCTTGGCACGCGTTCCCAGGCTGGAGCCTGGGAACGCGAAAGCCTCACGCCATCGAGCGCCCGACGTTCTCTTTTGCAAGTTCGGTCGTAATACCTCGAACGGCGCGGTTCGCTGCGCTCACCACATCCTATAAGAATGCGCAACCGAACTCGCTCCATAGATCACTTAGTGCGTCATTTCCTAAGTACGGTGTCATATTTTAGCGTTACGGTCTGCTATCGAGCCGGTGGGGACGCTGGCCACCACCAGGCTATTGGGATGTTTGACCGTCAATCTGACACTGAATTTACGAAATGGCGTATTAGCAAACAGGCGCCTAATGGGCCTGCGCAGCCGCTACTTTGGTTGCATTCCAAGCCGAATCGTCGGTTTCCGGGATCTGGGTCAATACGGCCAGCTTCACCGCTTCCACCTTTCGGTACACTTCCGCCGGCTTTCTCTGGACGCCATCCACCTTCAGCAGATCCGCCACTTTGATCCCGAACTGCTTTTCATTTTCCAGTAAGTACGGATAGATCAGGTCCCAATCCGCTTCGGACATCTCCGCCAACGCCCCACCGTTTAGCTGTTCCTCAACGATTTGGCCGTGCGGATCTCTGATGTAGAGAGCGCCGCCTGAAGCCAACGAAAACAGGTTGGAACCCGGATAAGGTCGGTCATAAAAGACCAAATTCCCGTCTTCGTCCATGGTAAGGCCGTTTACGATAACGAAACCTCCGCCTTTGAGCGGATCGCCCGCCATGAAGCTCTCGGCCAAAAAGTCCAGAGCTGTGCCGTTTATGACGACCCTCGGACGGCCCGCCGCATTGATCAAAGGACGGCCTGCCGCGTTGCCCAGGACGTAAGTTTCGCCGCCTTTAGCTCCGTACATGAAGCACTGTCCCACGTCGCCGTGAATAACCAGTCGGCCGGCTTTAAGGATTTGACCGATCTGATCCTGGGCATTGCCGTGCATGTGAATTTCCATGCCGTCTATGCCGCTGGCGGTATAGTCTCCCGAGGACCCGAAAAGGTCTATCCTAACTCCGTCGGTCTTGGAACCGAGCCCACAGCCTTCAAAGCGTTGCCCCTTCATATCGAAGATTATGAACTTACGCCAACCCATCCGATAGGCGTCCGCAATCAGCACAGCGTCACATTCATCGCCTTCAGGTTCAAAGTTTCCGGCGTCTATGACCAATGTTCTTTCCACTGCTATAGGCGGCCGCAAGTCTTTGCGGTTGCTGAAATCCACCCTTGTGTAAACTCCAAGTCTGGTAGTATCGGCAGCCGAGGGGGTGGACCTAAGGATATCATTTAGTTCCTCGGTTGCAATAAGGATCAGCGCTGAACGCTTCTTGTCGCCAAGCGGAACCCGCCTGTCAATCAACACGGTAAGGATGTCGATTGCAGTGGGCAAGAAAGAGTCATTTGCGACTGCTTGTTTACCTATTCGACCGATGACCCATCTCAAAGTGTTGTAGTCCCAGCCGGCTGCGTTCGCCCGTATGAACTCCACAGCCTTCTCCGAATCTTTGGTCCTAAGAGCCGCCGAAATCGGCGCCTGCAAGGCTTCGGCATTTTCGGGTTTCTTTATCACCTGGGTTATATCAAGAGGCTTTCGGGATTCAACCTTCACTTCCCTGCCGAATTTATCGAAGCATTTAAGCTCATTGCCGGTTCCGTTTCTTTCGACATTGAACATGAAAGCTCCGCCGTCGGAAGACGATCCTCCTCTGGCGTTCCAATACTTGTCAGCTACAGGGCTGAATCTGGGATCTTCGGCGGCAAGGGACCTCAATGTGGCGTCAATCGCCTGCTTTTCCGAGCATACGAGACCGATCTGCACATCGCCGTCGTACAGGGAGAAGACCTGAGGTCTCAGCATCGCCGTATCGGTGATTCCAAGGAGTTGGAACGTATTCTTCTCAGGTATGTTCCTGGCGATGATGAAGAACCAGGGCCCGTCCGGGGACGCGTGGATGTGAGCCGTCTGGATCTGATCATAAAGCTCCTGCTTCTCGATGGGCAACAGGTCGAAGTCCAACTCTCCGGTAGGAGCAAGGGCTTCTATTATCACTTCAAGAGGATAGCCGTATACACGGTTCCAGAGGTCGAACAGCATGACGCTGACTTCGGTATCGGTCATGAACTGGGGCTCAAGGCCGCGCTGCTTCAGGTAATCACATGTCGCATGATAATTGGCGAAGTCACCGTTGTGAACTAGAGCTTCGTTCAGGCCGGTGAATGGATGCGCCCCACCGGGATGCCAGACCCGGCCTCTGGTGGGGTACCGCTGGTGCGCTATCCACACGTGGGCCTGGAAATCATCCATTTTGTAGTAGCGCACTACGTTTTCGGCGTAACCTACGATCTTCATAATCATGACATTACGGCCGTGGGAAAGCACAAAAGCCTGCTTCTCACCTAGAGAACTGTAAAATCGCTTGTTAAGGCGCACAGAATTTTGGCTAACGAACTCGTCTTCCGAGAAACGTCGTGAGGCCTTCTGAAAGCCGTTTTGAGCTATAAATTCATCGAGAACCTTGGGCTTCACCCGCACAAAGGCCCTCCAGATGTCCGGCGGCTTGACTTCCAAACCTTCAAGCGCCCTGAAATCCGGAATGTGCGGTACGATTTCTTCCGCGGCAATATCAAAGAAAGGCTTCACGCAGGAGTCTTTCAGGCTTTCCAAACATCCGGGTTCCAGGAGGGAAACATTGAGCAAATAATGGGAATCGAGAACTTCTTGGCTGATACCCAATTGGTCGGCATTCAGTCCTACTGCCGCTATTCCGCCGCCTTTACCGTTGCCGCGGTTGTGCATGCGGCAAGACGGCTCAAAAATGTGCTTCCCCGCAACCGGGATATTGCAGGCAAAACCGGTTACCCCGCATCCACCTTCGTCAGCAGGCTTGAGGTTTTTCTCGAAATCAGGTCGTCCGAACTCTCTGATTCGCGAAGCGAGTAGTCTTTCAGCAATGGAATTTCTGTTGTTCATGCTTAAACCTCATCTAACCTGCTGCCGGATGTCATCGTCCGGAATGTCCGAGGTATAATCCAAGTGGGTAAGGACATCCGTTTTACCCACCAGTTCGCTAATGCTGCTCATGCCCAGTCTAAAGAGAATCTCCCGGAGCTGATCTCGCCAGCCGTTAAGCATGTTGATGACTCTTTGAGTGCCCCAGGCCAGGTCCATCAACGCCACCAGCTCGCGGTCCGTGGTGGCGAGGCCTCGGGCGCACCCTCGGCCGCTTTCGCAGTTGTGGCAGCGCACGCATTCGAGAGCCACCAATTCCGACGTCCCAGTAACTACGCCATCCGCTCCCAGGGCAATAGCTTTGGCTATGTCGAAAGCGGTCCTGATCCCACCGGACGCGATCAAAGTGATCTCATCACGCACGCCTTCGTTAACCAGGAAGTTGTGGACCTTGGGAATAGCGTACTCAATCGGCATGGCTATGTTTTTCTTGGCCACGTCCGGAGCCGCCCCTGTTCCGCCATAAGACCCGTCCAGGTGAACGATGTGGGCGCCCGCGTAATAGGATCCGACAGCCACCATGTCCACATCGGTGGGAGTGGAAACCTTGACTGAAACAAGGGCCTTTGAATTGGTGGCCTTGATCCAGTCAATATGCTTCTTGTGATCCTCAACCGAATAGACGGAGTGGAAAGGAAACGGGCTGAAAAGAGACGATCCGGGGACCGTTTCGCGAATTCTGGCCACAGCCTCAGTAACCTTAGGTCCTAACAAATGGCCGCCGAGTCCGGGCTTCGCGCCTTGAGCGTACTTGAACTCGACTATCTTAACCCGCTGGATGGTTTCCTCTCGCACGCCGAACAGGCCGGTGGCCACCTGAGTAATAATGTGGTCGTCAAAGGGATAAAGCGCTTCCGGATAGCCGCCTTCACCGGTGCAGCAGAAAGATCCCAGAGCAGCGAAGGCCCTGATTCTGCTAAGCATGGTCACCTGGCTGATCGAGCCAAAGGACATGCCGCCGCCGTACACCGGAATGGGTATGGTTATCTTGTGCCTGGAATCATTTCTCTTGTTCAAGACCAAGGAAGTATCGATCAGGTTCTTGTCCAGATCGGGTTTCGGCGGAGTCTTAGGGAACAGGAAACGTAACTTGTCAAAACCGCCGTTGGAATCGCCTATGCGATATTCGAGGTCGGTTTTAGGCAATTTGCCTGTCTCCGCTGCATGCCAGTTGCTCATGAGCAGATCCGGTGTCCACCTTTTGTCTCCGAGGGCGCAGGCGCTGGGATTAAGTCCGACCCTGAGGGCGTCGGTGGGACAGTTCCTAACGCATCTGTCCGATTTCTTGGAGCAGGCCACTCCAAGGCAGCGGTAGTCTCTCGGGGCCGCAAGCTTTCCGCCATGGGCTTCGAACACCTTTTCAGGACACACAGCCACGCATTTGAGGCAATCATTGCAGCTATCTGTAACCATAACCGTGTATTTACCCAGGGCGTGACCGAACCTGGACGGCGTCTCCTTTACGGTAGCCGGCGGAACCTCACTCCATATATTCTTGTAATGCATGAGGATCTTTTTCCTTCTTTAGGGCTTAACGAGATGCGAATATCTGGGCGAATGTGTCATTCTCAAGGTCTTCCCTCAACATCACACGGCCCTGTTCGCCGCGCAAACGCCGGGCTTCTCTAACTCCCATCGCGCCCATCATCTCCAGAAGCTGGTTGTGCCAGGCGCCGATAAGATTGACTATGCGTCTGGTCCCCCATTTCGGATCAATTGTGGAAATCTTGACAGGGCAGTCGCCGCCTTCTCGGCAATTGCGGCATACTCTGCACTCCAGGGCTATCAGCAGGGGCACATCCACGCTCACCAGGTTGGCGCCGCACAGCATGGATTTTATAACGTGCTCCGCCATGGATATACCGCCGGAAGCCATGAAAGTGACCTGGTCTCGAAGGCCTGCGCTCAACAGCTCCTTGTTTATCTCCCTGATAATGTCTTTGACATGAAGTCCGTTTTCAACCCCAGGCTCATGGCCGGTTTCGTCGGCTGCCGAATGGATCAACTCAACGCCGGCGCGGGCGAGTTCCAGGACTCGCTCGACATTTGCTTCACTTGATACCGCCGGGATCCGAACCGACACTATCTGATCGGGATTCAAAGCCTTTAAAGCTGAAACACGATCAAGAGTGAGCGGGGAATCCGGTATTTCTACCATCCTGAAATGTTTGACTGATTCCAGGTTCGTTACCGCGGCGGAAACGTAAGGCGCAAGATATTCCGCATACTCCGGGAGCGCAAGCGCCTCGTCCAGCGGGGCGATCATCATGGTCTGCAAAGTGGCCGCGGCGTTGGCAAGCGCCTTCCAGACGTTCGAAGACAAATCCCCGAAGGGGAGAACGTCAAACAGGATAGGAATAGGAATTCTGACTGACGGAAGGGGCTTGGTCAGCAAACCGCCATCGGAGTCGAATTCGAGCTGCGAGGGTCGTCGGCCAAGGTCGATCACGGTAGAAATGTATTCTCTGCCGTGGATGCCGTCTCGGGTAGGGCGAACGATTTCGCTCATATCCGTCCACATGGAATCGAAACCAGGGCCGGAGAAAAATCCCCCGTAACCCGCTCCGGATACCGGAATCTTGCCGCTTTCGGCCTGATTCCATGTGATTGAGATGATTTCCGGCGTATAAACCGTATCCCCTAGGGCTTCCCATTCGGGGTTTATGGTTTTGTGTATAAGGCGTTTTGGGCAGCCCTGAACGCACCTGAAACAACTCTTACAGAGTTCGTCTATGGTATCGCCGAAAATGTCAGCGGAAAATCTTCGTTCTTTGTATACGCCGTAAACACAATCGTATTTGACGCATCTGGCGCATTTGAGGCAACCTTCACCCCAGTCAACTATTCCCGAACGTCCGACAGTGGGATATCTGTTCGGGGTGAGTTGCACGTCTATATGGTATTTCTTGGGCATTTTTCGGTGTCTCCGAGGGTAAAACTACAGAGCGATACAAGTCTTGCCGGCGCCACGATCCTTTGTTTAGGGTTCAAAACGTCGGGACGGTTTCGGCGGATTCTATATGTGAACTCCCATGGCGCTGTGGACCACAGATGATGATGGAAACCGCGCCGCTCGGTCAATGCGCTCTCACTTGTGAAACGACCGACCCGGCGGCGCCGCCGCATCGAGAGTTCTTGACGGGAGGCCCAGAGGGAGGCTTGTTGGAAGAAGCTTCTCTCCGGGGACACTTTCAGAAGCGACCGCTAGAGAACCGGGCGCTTATCAAGGCCCGCCGCTTTCAGGATTTCCGGAACCTTGTGTTCCCATTCTATGGCCATGAGGTGAATACCGGCCACACCCGGAATTTCTCTGACCTTCTGAATGGTTTCAACCGTTATCTTTATTCCTTCTGCTTCCTGCTTATCCTTGGCTACGCCGGCCATACGTTGAATCATCTCCGCAGGAACATCCATGCCGGCGACTTTGTTGGCCATGTATTTGGCCATTCCCACGCTCTTCATGGGGGTAATGCCCGCCAGGATCTTCACTTTTTCGAGAAGACCCATGTCTTTCGCCTGAGTCATGAATTCCGCAAATCTGGGTAGATTGAAGATGCACTGAGTCTGGATAAAATCCACCCCGGCCTCAATCTTCTTGGACAGCCTGACCACGCGCCAGCCGATGGGGTCGGCGAAGGGGTTTTCCGCCGCGCCGATAAACATTTTGGGAGCTACCTGAATGTCTTCGCCACCGATTATCTTGCCGTTGTCACGCATGTCTTTGACGGTTCGGACAAGTTGGATCGAATCCAGATCAAAAACTCCGACGGCCTCTTTCTGGTTCCCGAAACACTGGTGATCGCCCGTCAAACAAAGGATATTGCGCACGCCCAAGGCGTAGGCTCCAAAGATGTCGCTTTGGAGGGCAATTCGGTTTCTGTCCCTGGTAACCATTTGCAGAATAGGCTCATGACCGAGGTTCTTCAGAATGGAACAGGCAGCGACAGAGGACATGCGCACGATGGCGGTCTGGTTGTCCGTAACGTTAACCGCGTCCACTATGTTGAGGAGGTGTTTCCCTTTTTTTCCAAAGCCGCGACATCCGACCCTTTCGGGGGACCGCATTCCGCGGTCACTGCAAATTCCCCGGCTGCAAGAACTTTTTCGAGACGGCTTTCAGTTTTCACGGTCTTTGATCCTCCCTAATTACTCGACGTGGACCTCCGGAATGAGATGTGGACCAATCTACCGGGGGCACATATTCAGTTAGCCTATCCAACTCGCCGATTGCGTCGAGTCGTTTGATAATCATGTCCCAACCGCACGGCGTCTCAGGATTGACCTCGCAGAAGCCGCCTTTGGAGCCTCCACATGGGCCGTTCATCAGTTTCTTGGAGCACCGTGTGACAGGGCAGACAGCTCCGAAATGACCCAGTTTGCACTTGCCGCAGCCCAGGCAGTTTTCCTGCCACACTCCCCTTGATTGGGTCTCGCCGATGAAAAGCGTGTCCAGCGCCGGAAGAATGGGCTTGTCGGTGTAGACTCTGGCCAACGCCTGCACGCCGGCTCCGCATCCCAGGGAAAGCACCACATCGTGCTCAGGGACCTGGTTGGCGATTCCTTCGATAAAATCGTCGACGCATTGCCGATCAAGGCAGGCCTCAGTTATTACGGGATTCATTCCATCTTTCTGATAAGACAGTTTGAGAGCTGCAACGAGAAGCATCGTTTCTCGGAATCCCCCGGCGGCGCATTCCGCGACACAGGAGTCGCACCCAACGACCAGTATGGAACTGTACCGGTCGATCATTTTCCTAATTTCACTTATTGGTTTTAGCTCCGCTACTACCACGGATTTCCTCCTTGTCGGCGGGCCCTGCCGGAAATGAGCTGTGCGCGCAAATAAACGCCTGACCTCCTTAGGGCCAAAACCGATCGGTTTTCAAATGTCATACAGTGGCTTGAGTCTTGTCGACGGGGGGTATGCTTCCAAAGGACTCAATCAAAGAGGTATATTCCTCCAGGGTCTTGTCAAGCGCGGTCAAGTCCATGGGGGGCACATTGAGAAATCTAACTCTTTCCGGTTCAATATCAAGCCTTTGCAACCAGGATCGAGCGTAGTCGGCACGCTTGTGGGACCGCTTTGAACCTTCCAGATATTGACAGGCCTTCTCAGCGCATCCAAGGACGAGGACGCCTTGCGCCCCGCCGGCTAGAGTCTTGAGTAAATGATGCGCCTCCATCTTGCCGGAGCAGGGGACCGCAACCATGCTCAATCCTGGCTTGGACCTTGCGAATGCTTTTTGTTGGCCGTTCTTGAATAACTGCAAGTTGTGGCAGTGATACACTACTATTTTTGTCGGTTTTTGCTCCATTGTTTTCCGCAGATAAAGCCTTTCAGTGGGAATGCCGTAACTATAAATTATCTTATAAAGAACCTTTCAATTCAAGTATTTTTTTTCGGTAACCCTTCACTCATGAGCGGTAATTTGGAGATTGCTTCGTCGCTTCACTCCTCGCAATGGCATTTGAGCTTGTCTTTGCGAGCGCAGCGAAGCAATCTCCCTCGCGTAAGTGAATGGATACTTTTTTCGGAAAAGCGCTCTCCCCACCGCCGCCTTACGCCGCGTTTCGGTCATGCTGCGATAACCACCCTATTAGACTCACGTTTTTCCGCAGGAATGACCTTGCCACAAGGCAACAGCGGCCACATGAGCTACTCTATGGGTTCTTTACAATTTTGTTAGACGAATCACCACTCGCAACCGTACATTTGGAAAATCGGAAGCAGTGATTCGGCGGAATGTGAGCAATGGGGACTGTTGTGATTATAAAGCCAATTCTTCTGAAAGCAATGGAGGCACGATAATATCAGCAATTTTTGGGAGCGTCCGTGGGTTCGGGAATGACTATCGGTCGTATAGCCATTTTAGAAGTTCTTGAAGGGTGGTCTGTAGGGAAACTTCTTGAAAGAAGTTTCCCTACAGTCAAATCTTCCAAAATGCTATTTGCCGGATCTTCTTTTCGCCAGTTCTTCATCCAGGATTTTGTTCAGAACTCCCGGGTTTGCCTTGCCTTTGCTGGCTTTCATCGCTTGGCCAACGAAGAAGCCTTTAAGCTTGTCCTTGCCGGCAAGGAACTTAGCCAATTCACCTGCATTCTCATCCAGCACTCTATTCACGAGTTCGACTATCTCGTCCTCATCGGAAACTTGAACAAGCCCTTTTTCCTTGATGATGTCGGCAGGATCCTTTCCAGTGACGAACATTTCCTCGAAAACGGTCTTGGCGATCTTTCCGGAAATGGTTCCGTCTTCTATTAGTTTAAGCAACGACGCCAATTGCTCGGGTCTCACTGGACAACCGCTGAGATCGGCATCCTCAGCCCCTTTCAGCGCTCGCATGAACTCGGTCATTATCCAATTGCTGACTGCTTTGGGATGGGGACAAAGCTCGACCGTTCGCTCAAAATATTCAGCCAGTTGTCGGGACGCGGTCAGAACTCCGGCGTCATAAGCGGGTATCCCCAGTTCCTCAATGAAACGGTCCCTCTTCTGAGTAGGCAGTTCCGGAAGCTCGGATTTAACGCGAGCGACAAGTTCCGGCGCCACTCTCAGCGGCAGCAGGTCGGGATCAGGAAAATACCTGTAATCATGGGCCTGCTCTTTGCTCCGCATGGAAGCGGTCGTTCCGGAAACCGGATCGAACAATCGAGTCTCCTGGACGATTCGGCCGCCGGAATCCAATTCCGCCGTCTGGCGTTCAATTTCATACTGCAAAGCGCGCTGAACGTTCCTGAAGGAGTTCATATTCTTCACTTCGGCTTTTACACCGAGTTCTGTTTCGCCCTTGGGTCTCAGGGAGACGTTGGCGTCGCACCGAAAGCTGCCTTCCTCCATGTTTCCGTCGCAAATATTCAGATAGACAAGAACCGCTCTCAGGGTTCGCAGGTACGCCGCCGCTTCTTCGGGCGACTGGATCTCCGGTTCGGAGACGATCTCGATGAGGGGCACCCCAGTTCGATTCAAGTCCACATAAGAAACGGGCCTTTGCTCATCGTGAATCAATTTCCCTGCGTCTTCTTCCATATGGATGCGGGTAATCCCGATCTGTCTGGGGGTTCCGTCGGTCTCGACATTGACCCAACCATGCTCGGCCACAGGTAATTCGGTACTGGGAGATCTGGTAGTTCTTGGGCAGATCGGGATAATAATAGTTCTTTCGCGTGAACCTGCTCACTTCGTTAATGGCGCAGTTACATGCCAGAGCCATCCTGACCGTGAATTCCAAGGCCTTCTCGTTGAGCACCGGTAAAACGCCCGGCATCCCCTGGCAGACTTGACAAGTGTTGTGATTCGGTTCAGCCCCGAACTTGGTGGAGCATGAGCAAAACGCCTTTGAATCCGTCAACAGTTGGGCGTGTATTTCTAATCCGATAACAGCTTCGTATTCCATTGGAAAATCCTACAACGGCGCTCTCTTTGTGTGATAATCCGTAACTTTCTGAAAGGCTGCCGATAGTTGAATAAGTCTGCCTTCCTCGAAGTGAGGGGCAATAAGTTGAAGCCCTATGGGTAATCCGGAATCGGAGAAACCGCCAGGCAAAGCCATACCGGGCAATCCGGCCATGTTGACCGGAATGGTAAACACGTCCGTCAGATACATCTGAATCGGATCGTCCATTTTTTCGCCAAGCTTGAAAGCAGGCGAAGGAGCCGTGGGGCAGAAGATGGCGTCACAGATTTCAAACGCCTTCTTGAAGTCTTGTGTAATAAGGCTCCTGATCTTGGCCGCCTTCAAATAATACGCGTCATAATACCCTGAAGACAGAGCATAGGTGCCCAACATGATTCGTCTTTTGACTTCAGGACCAAAACCCTCAGCTCTGGTCCGGCAATACATGTCTATCATGCCGTCAAATTCTTTGGCTCTGTGACCGTATTTGACGCCGTCATAACGGGCGAGATTCGAAGAAGCTTCGCTCGGGGCGATAATATAGTATGCGGCAATGCCGTAATCCAAGTGAGGCAAAGAGAGTTCGACAAATTTCACTCCCAAGTCCTCGTAAACCTTCCTTGCGTCCGAGATTGCCCGCTCGACATCGGGATTATCCAGTTTGTTAAAGAACTCCTTTGGAAGGCCCAGAGTCATTCCTTTTGTGGGCTTCTCAAGGAAAGTGGTGAAATCGGGGTAATCCCGGGGAACGGATGTGGAATCCAAGGGATCATGACCGCAAATCAGATTGAGCATGAGAGCCACATCGTTAACGTCTGCGCATATAGGCCCGATTTGATCCAGGCTTGACGCGTAAGCCACGAGTCCGTAGCGGGACACAGCGCCGTACGTGGGCTTTATTCCGGTTACGCCGCAGAACGCCGCAGGCAATCGGATCGAGCCTCCGGTGTCGGAGCCCAGAGCGACAATGGCTTCTCCCGCAGCAACAGCGGCAACCGACCCACCGCTCGAACCGCCGGGAATTCGTTCGAGGTCCCATGGATTGCGAGTCGGCCCCCAATACGAAGTCTCCGTCGACGAGCCCATGGCGAATTCGTCCATGTTCGCGCTGCCGAGTATGACCATGCCTTCCTGCTTGATCTTACGGACAACGGTAGCGTCGTATGGCGGAACAAAATTATGCAATATCTTTGAACCGCAGGTTGCGCGGCGGCCTTTGACGCACATGTTATCTTTTACGGCTATAGGAATTCCTGTCAACGGGCCTGCGGAGCCGGAAGCTATACGCTGGTCGGCGGCCTGGGCCAATTCCATTGCCAAATCAGCATAATAACTAACATAGGAGTGGACTTTAGGCTCCACCGCTTCAATCCGCTTAAGCACGGATTCAGCTATTTCGACGGATGTCGTTTTCTTCTCCCGCAGGAGTTTTCCCAGGTGTGTAGCTGTTAATCCATAGAGATTCATTTAGCTCAACCTTCTCTGAATACGTCGGCCGTCGGATTTCACGTTATTCGATTATCTTGGGCACTTGAAACGAATATCCGCTCTTATCCGGGGCGTTCGACAAAGCTTCATCGATGGGAAGAGACGGCAGGACGACGTCTTCCCTGGTGGGCGTATAGAGCTCCACCGGACCGGCCATAGGCTGCACATTGTCCGTGGGGACTTCGGTCAGCATGTCCATGTATTTTAGGATGTCATCAAGCTGCGCCAAGTATTTGGCTTTTTCGTCCGGTTCGAGCGCCAGCCTTCCCAGAAGGGCAACGTACTCGACTTGCTCGAGTGTTATTTTCATCGGACTTGCTCTCCTTGACTAGAGATACTTAAGCCGTAGAATGGTAAACAATAATCCCGGCCCTTCGGGGTGTCAAGGAGTACTTGCGTGGCTGTGGGTTTATGATGTGGTAAGACAGAATGACGCGGAAATCCGATGGAGCTTTCACCCCGCAATTCCCGCTGATTTCCTCTGGTGAAAAAAAGAGTCGCGGGAAATTCCAAGAAGTCGGGCCGCTTCCCCGATGTTTCCTCCGGCGCGCCGAAGGCTTTCGGTCAAGAGAAATTTCTTTGCTTCCAACAAGGCGTCGTGCAATGAGATTCCCTCGGAAAGGTGGATCGTAAAGCTGGGTTCAATGTCGAGACTCTCGTCCTGAGCCTGTAGCCCGAGTGTAATATGAGCGGCGGTTATGCGACGCATGTCGCCTAGAATAAGTCCGCGCTCCAGAACGTTCCTCAACTCTCGGATATTTCCCGGCCAGTGATACGCCTTAAGCAGCTCCATTCCTTCGGGGTCGACTTTCGGCGCCTCGCGTAGGCTTAGTCTCTCGGCGAGCGACGCGAGGAGCGCTTCGACTAGTATCGGAATGTCCTCCAATCGGTCGCGCAATGGCGGTAGAGCTATGGAGAAGACGTTGATACGATAAAATAGATCTTTGCGGAAGCGGCCCTCCGCCACTTCCTTGAGCAGCTCTCTGTTGGTGGCTGCGATCAACCTTTCGTTGACTGAGATGCTTTTTTCCCCACCTACGCGCGTAAAAGTGAACGTGTCGAGAAATGTCAATAGCTTGGCCTGGAGCGGAAGAGACAACTCTCCTATTTCGTTTAACAGGAGCGTCCCACCCTCCGCCAGTTCCACCATGCCCCGCTTTCTGCGGTTTGCGCCGGTGAAAGCGCCGGCTTCATGGCCAAATAGCTCTGATTCGGCGAGTTCAGGGGGAAGGGCAGCGCAGTTAACCGAGTAAAACGGCCCACTTGATCTCTTTGAATGATCATGGATATGTCTGGCCAGGTGGTCTTTCCCTGTGCCGCTTTCACCCGTTATCAGGATCACTGTGTCCGTCTGACCCGCGAGGCGGGCTGAGCCTAAAACCGAACGCATTGCCGCGGACCGGTATTCGAGTGTGGGGTTAGGCAATAATTCAACACTCTTGCGTTCCGTGATATTCCTCGAAACCCCGCAAATGCCCACAACATCCCCACTAGTGTCTCGCATGGGCGCACGCACGTCGAGAAAAGTCATGGGAGCGCCTTTGACTATGCGGGTGTGTTTCTTCTTCTATCGTTTCACCTAGAAGGACCCGGGATTCCACCTCTTCGAGATGAACAGCCGCTTGCGGTCCATATAGATCTTCGTCTCTCTTCCCCACAATTTGTGAGGCCGGAATATCGAGTAATTGCTCCATGCAGGGGTTGACGACTGTATATTTTAGTAGGTGGTCTTTGATGAAAATGCAGTCCGGTGTAGTGTTGAAAAAGAGCATCAGTAGGGCTTCACTTTCCTTGGCGCTCTCCTCGGCCCTTTTCCGCTCCTCAATCTCCACAAGCAGCTTCTTGTTTGATTCCGCGAGTTCCAAGGTCCGCTCGGCCACCCTATGCTCCAGCTCGTCCTTGGCTCTCTTCAGTCCGAGTTCGGCGGTCTCCCGTACTTGCATCTCGCGATGAAGTTCCGCGTTGGCGGCCTCCAGATCGGTCTTTGCGCCCATCAAGCGGCTTTGCAATGCCAGCAGGCGCTCGCCGGCCCTTATGCGCACGCGTAGTTCCTGAGGATCAAACGGTTTTACTATATAGTCGTCCGAGCCCCCCTCTATGCCGGCTATGACTTCTTCTTTCGACCCTTTTCCGGTGATTAATATGATGTAAATGTACCGCTCGTTCATGGACAGGGAAGTACGGACCTTGCCGCGTCACTTCGACTCCGTCCATTTCAGGCATGATCCAATCCAAGAGCGCCATCTGAGGGGCGCCCTCCGCCTGCAACGCCGCCCAAGCCTGATCGCCGTCGGGGACGGAAATTACTTCATAGCCCCAACCTGTGAGAAGCGCTTCAAGCATCTTGCGGCTCATGGGCTCGTCTTCAGCTAAGAGTATCTTCATCGGCGCGCGCCTCCGCTTCCAGCCACCGTGACCGCAAATCTCCTTTGAGGGCGGAGTCTGCTGATTATAGCATGCAGGCCTAGCTTATTCGTTTTGTCTTTCCTCCACGAGTCTCTGTATTCTCTCGAGTTCGGCCTGTAGCCGGACGATAAGATCAGAAGCGGTTTCAAGATCGCCGTTCTTTGTGGCCAGTTCCATCTTCAGGGCCATGTCCTCCATCGAGTTTGCCCCGAAGTTGGCGCAGGCGCCCTTTATCGTGTGGGCTCCTATAGCTATTTGGGCAACTTCTCGGGTCTGTATCGCCTGACATACCGAATCTATCTGTAACCTCACGCTCTGAAAAAAGAGTCTCTTAATCTCCTGAAAAGCGACTACGTCTCCTTCCAGGCGAGCCAACAGTGCGCTCGCGTCGAAAGTGTCCATTCAATGTGCTCCTGACGATGACGGTTGGCGCCGACGCTCACGGAACTTCTTTCGACTCGTTTGGGTCGAAAAAGCAGTCTATGCCCTAATCAAGAAACGCTGAATCCGAACACCGTGATGTCGTCCAACTGGGGTTCATCTCCTCGATAGCGCTCGATAGTTTCTTCAATAGCCTTCTTTTGTCCTCCGAGCGGTCTTTCCGAAAGCGCTGAAAGCATCTCCTTGAATCTTGTCTTGCCGAAAGAAAAAAGTCTTGAGCCCCCGGTTTGATCGAGAATACCGTCGGTGCACATGTAGCAGTTCGTTTGGCCAAGGATCGGGACCTCGTGGTTAGCGTAAACAAAATCCAGCCTTGACGTCTTATAGCCCACGCTTTGCCTGTCAGCCAGGATCTCGTCGAGTTCGCCGTTACGGACAACGTAAAGATCGATCCTAGCGCCCGCGAAAGTCAAGGTTCTTCGCAACCTGTTGACGAAGCACAATCCGATGTCCAAACCGTCGTCTGAAGGCGTCTCGGCGTGGTGTTGATTAAGAGAGCTTTTCACCAGAGAATTCATTTTCTGAAGGATAAGCGCAGGGTCCGCATGTCCCACATCTTCGCACGCCCTATCAAAACTCGAGCCTGCTATCATAGTCATAATTGCGCCTGGAACGCTATGGCCTGTGCAGTCGATAACAGCGACCAAGAATCCTTCCGGGACCCACTTAAATTTGTATATATCCCCGCCTATGACATCTCTCGGTTTCCAGATTATGCAATAATCACCCAGTTCGGAAGCCATATCCTGGGGATTTGGAAGGAACGCTGTCTGAATGGTTCGAGCGTAATGGATGCTGTCCATGATTTTCGTATTGGCGTCCAGGAGGCTGGCGTGCGCGGCGAGAAGTTCTGCTTCAGCGATCTTTCGATACGTAATATCTACGAAAATTCCCGCCATTCTCGTTGGCTTGCCTTCAGCGTCGGCGTCCACAACCCGTCCCAGGCATTGTATCCATTGCCAATCGCCGGACTTGGCCGCCAAGCGATGCTCTATGCAAAATGAGGGCGTTAGGCCATGAAGGTGAGCTTCCCAAGCAGTCACGAAGGCCGTTGTGTCCTCGGGATGTATAAGGCGCCTCCAGAATTCGATATTGGGTTTGATTTCCTCCGGCGCGTATCCCAGCATCTTGGCCCAACCCTCATTGAAGATGACATCGCCGGTCTTTACGTCATAATCCCACAGCCCCAAATCGGCGCCCTCAAGGGCCAGACCCAGACGCTCTTCGCTCAACTTCAATCTCAGCTCGACTTGTCTCTTGTCTCTCAGGGCGTCTATCATGCTGTTGAACACGTCGGAAAACTCACCCAGGAAATCCACGTGTTGGCTGAGATCTCCTCTTGCCACTTGCTGGGTTTGCCAAGTCAAATGGCGAAGGTTGGAGTGCAGTCGTTTAAACGGAGAGATGAGGAAATTCCTCGAAGGCGGGTCAATGTCTAAAGTCCCTTTGGAAAGAGAGGACATGAAATCATTAGCTTCCGCGAACGACTTTATCAACACATTCGCGGCCTCACAAAGCTTGCGTAGCTCATCGCTTTCCACCGGTTCGAGCACGGAAATTAATTGAGGGATTTCGCCGCGAAGGAGGCTTTGAAACGCCCCCTGCACAGCTTGCATCGTGGTGTTCGACAGTTGATCCGCCATGTTATCCTAGCTCTTCAAGGTTACGGAAAACCTGCAAGTTCTGGCGCCCGACGCCCAACAGTCTATTTCCTTGACATTGAATTCCTTGCCGGTGTAAGCATTCAGTATCCCTGCAATAAATCCCTCGTCATATTCGCATACCGTTTCGCCCATGAGGGGGAGGCCCGAGCAATCGAGATCCTCTTCGACGGTCAAAATCAGATCCAATTTTTCCAAATCAGCTTTTTCAATTCTCAATATCCCTATTTTCAGGGTCTTAAGCTTTTCCTGAACGTCTGCGATGAATTCTTGGAATTCTCGACCAGTATCCAAGACATTCTTGCAGAATTCCGATCCGGCCAGCTTGCCCGCTTCGATCAGAATCTCGCTTGCAGTTTGCGGATCGTATTTCGTAATCAGGATATCTCTCATCGTGTACTGCATAAGGCGATATACGGCGACCAAAGTCGTCGGCCCGAGGTTGGGCCTGCCCATTTCGATATTCCCCATATCCTTCCACTGGAAACGGGGGCTTGTTCGCTCCTCTTTAAACATGTGCGTCTCCTCGAAGATAATCGGTTAACGAGCCACAAGCAGGCGGTTTGCCGACAGCGCGCTTGTTCACTATGTCTCTTGTCCGCTCCGCAGAGTTACGACCGGCGGCGGGACTCTGTAGATAGCTTTGCATTTTGAGGACTCGGAATCAACCCCGTGTGCGGCTGCCGGCGCCCCTTGATATCCATTCCTGCATGGAGGAAGAGTCCGGCGGACCCAATGAAACGATCAACCAGGGGCCAAAATTTCCGTGTCAAATATTCATAGCCGCCGGTCGGTCGCCAAAATCCGGTTGCGCCTCCCCGAGCTTGTCTCATGAAGGCGTGTTCCGCCCATGTAGGAACATACAACCAGCGGAAATCAGGACGCGCAAAATTATAATCGCTGCTTAGCCCATCAGTCAAGATTCAAAGGGACGCCGCCGATAACTGTCCCGGTAGCGTCCTCAGAAGGCTTGGAACCCCGAGGAGAGGGGCTTGACGGTCGCCACGTTGGAGCCACGCATAATGAGATGCCCATACGTGAAACCCACAGACCCGCTCCCGAATGCTTGGTTTCGGGGAACAGCTCCAGGTGGGATCAATCCGATCTTTACTCCAATTTGGCCACGTGAAAATAACGCAAGCGCCTTTGCGGCTACGTCTCTCAAATCTAGCCCAGCGCGGACTGTCACCGATAAAACTATCCTGTTTCTAATACGATAAACCGATATACGTCAACCTCTTTCTCTTGGCACACCGCTTGCTATTGCTATTGGTCACTCCGGTTGGCTTCCACTAAGGGCCACTGATTGCCGGTTTGGGCTAGGCTCTCAGCCCTGGAATCGGGCCGGCGGGAGCGTGGAGGATCATTATGGAAGACTACATTGCGTGGACTGACGATCTGAGCGTCCACGTGGACTCGATAGATCGACGTAATAAGGAATTGGTGAAGCAGTTCAGCGAACTCCGTGAAGCGGTTTTACGGGGCGGAGAAGAACAAGAGATAAGGGATATTCTGAGATTCATCGCGGCTTACACCGTTGAGCATTTCGGATACGAAGAAAAGTTGATGGGACCGGATTATGTGGATTCCTCGGAGCACAAGAAAGCTCATGCGGACTTCATTGAAGAAATAGTCTGGTTCCTGGGGGCTTTCGAGGCGGGCGATGTTGATTCCCGGCTGGTTTTGTGGGTAGCGAAAAGGCTGTGGAAGAAGACCAGACAGCATATCTTGGCAATGGATAAAGGGCTGGCGAAGGTCCTGGGACCAGAGACCTCTGCCGGCAATGAATTCGGTCAGCAAGAAGACAACAATTTTCAGGAAACGGGCGTTGGAGCAGCAAGGCTAATAGGTTTTCCAGGTTTGAGAGCACTCAAGCCGTTTTAACGAAAACCGGGGCCTGCCGCTTCAACAAATGTCCGGGCGGGCAGGGACCGTCAACTTGAGGGAAGCCTTGTGCAGGGCTTCTCTCAGGGGCTCTGCCTTTATTTGGTAGGAAAGCCGTGTACAAACGTTACAAACGATATCAAATAGTCCTTATCCTTGCAGACCTATTGCTGACGGGGATGGTTTTTCTCGCGGTGGAAAAGCTAAGGCCTTTCTTGCCCGGGAAGGCGATCCAACCTGACGAACTGCGACTGGGCCTCTTATTCTATGCCACAGTCCTGCTTCTTTGGCATGCCCTCTTCGTCCAAAGCAAAGTTTACGATATAGCGAACCTGCCTTTTTTCAGCAAACAGATAGGCCCTTTCACATCGGCTTACGCAAGGGCGATCCTTCTTCTCGCCGGATTCTTATACTTCACCGTCAGGGATATTTCCAGACTGCAGATAGTGTATTTCACCATCAGTGATTATGGCGTCTTACTTCTAGCGCGTTATTGCCTTACCCGTTTCCTGCAGACCAGGCCCACCACTCACAATCGCGCCAAGTTGCTAATTGTCGGCCTAACGCGTACGGGAGCCCGCTTGGCCAGGACGATCCAGGACCATCATTTCCATGTGTACGAGCTGTTGGGTTTTGCAGGCGACCGAGTGGAACCCGATGTTGATCTGCCGTCACAGGTGTTCGGCAAACTGGAAGACGTTCCTAATTTATGTCTTACGCAAGGTGTAAGCATAGTGTTGATAGCCGAATCCGGCAGAGACTACGACAAAATCAAGAGTCTTATTGAGAATCTTGCCCAGATTCCGGTTAGGGTCTTCTTGGCCCCTGACATTGTTGACCTGCCCACTTTCTGTTTGGAAATCGACAGCTTCGGAGATATTCCCGTCATAGGAATACGCGAACCGGCAATTTACGGAACACCGCGTTTGCTCAAGAGAATTCTTGACCTGTTGGGAAGCTCCGTTTTGCTCTTGGCTACTTGGCCTCTGTGGATTGCTATAGCTATAGCTATTAAATTGGATTCATTCGGGCCTGTAACTTTCGAAGCGGATCGAGTCGGGGAAAACGGCAGGCGATTTAAGATGCTTAAATTCCGTTCAATGGCTATGGGAGCCGAGCAGCTCCAGTCCCAAGTCACCATGCGAGATGAAGCCGGTCGCCCGATCTATAAATCCAAGGACGATCCCAGGGTCACGCCGGTGGGGAAATGGCTCCGACGATATTCCTTGGACGAATTACCGCAACTCTTAAACGTGTTGAAGGGAGAGATGTCGCTGGTGGGTCCGCGCCCCGAGCAACCATCTATCCTCAAGAATTATAGAAGCTCCCAGTGCGTGCGCCTCGCTGTTCCACCGGGAATTACCGGATTGTGGCAGGTTTCCGGGCGAAGCGACTTGCCCCTTCATCTGAACACGCAATACGATCTGTTTTACGTACGCAATTATTCACTTCTTATGGACATCAAAATTCTACTAAAGACCGTTTGGGTGGTTCTCCAAGGAAGAGGGGCTTACTAAGCGCTCCATTGCGTAAGTTCGGTCAAGTGTCCTTGTAGGAAGCAGCGAGTCGCATTGGCTGCGAAAGGCATCGAACGATGCGGCTCCCGTATAGCGCGCATCCTTAAGAGTTAAGGCCGGAAAGACACAACTGAGACCTTACGTAGGTATTAGAGTTTAGGCAAGGCCAAATATTATGAGCCGCATGCTCGGGGAGTCCTTTATGCAAGTCCTGGTAGCAGACGATGACTCTTTCAGTCGAACGATTATGGAAGTGGCGCTGACCAAATGGGGTTACGAGGTGATATCGGCGTCCGATGGCGGCGAAGCGCTTCGGGTTCTGAGCGCCAAACGACCTCCAAGCCTTGCCGTCCTGGATTGGATGATGCCTGGAATAGAAGGGATCGAGATAGTGCGTGAGGTCAGGAGACTTCAACGGCAAAGCTACACGTACATGATATTGGTGACGGGACGGCGAGAAAAAGACGACATAATATTGGGGCTCGAAGCCGGAGCTGATGATTATGTCGTCAAGCCCGTCCATGCCGGCGAACTCCGGGCCCGGATAAGGTGCGGCCAACGGATTGCGGAGTTGCAGTCCGAGCTAATCGCTGCGAGAAACCTCCAGGAGATGATTAATCGAGACCTGTTCCGGGAGATCGGGGAACGGGAACGAATAGAAGGTGTGCTTGCCAGAGCGAAGCAAGAGTGGGAAAGGACCTTCGACACAGTGCCGGACTTGATAGCCATCATCGATTCAGATCACAAGATAGTCCGGCTCAATAAATCCATGGCCGACAAGTTCGGGGCCCATCCCAGAGACATAGTAGGGAAGGCCTGCTATACACTCTGCCACGGAAGAGAAGACGTCCCGTCGTTTTGTCCTTTGGTCCGTATGCTGTGGGACGGCAAGGAGCAGGTAGCCGAAATTGTCGAAGAGAGGTGGGGTGGCTGCTTCATGGTTTCGGTAACTCCCATGTACGATGAGTTTGGACAGATTACCGGCTGCGTTCACGTTGCTAGAGACGTTACCGAAAAAAGGTTATTGGAAGATCGCCTTACACGTTTGGCGTCTCACGATCCACTTACCGAACTGCCGAACCGACGGTATTTTCTGGAGACTCTCAGCCTTCTGTTTGAAAACTCCAAGAGGTACGGACATCCTCTTAGTGTAGGAATTTTGGATGTAGACTTTTTTAAACAAGTGAATGACGCCAACGGGCACCAAGCCGGGGATGATGTGCTGAAGCGATTGGCTGAAATCATGCGGGCCCAATTACGGAGCGGAGACGTCGCCGGACGCTACGGAGGCGACGAATTTGTTATTGCCTTCTCCAACACCGGGGTGGCCGGCGCAACCGAATCGATGGAGCGCATCAGACAGGTTCTCGAGCGTATACCGTTCGAAGGATCTTCCGGACCTTACCACGTGAGCTGCACTGGAGGCGTTGCGGAACTCGTGCAGGGACATCTTACTCGGGAAGATCTGATCCACACCGCCGACATGGTACTTTACGAAGCCAAGAATCAGGGGCGAAATCAAATTGTGGCGCACGACAGGACCCTATGTGCGCAACATCCGACGCCTATTTGCCTTCAAAAGGAGCATGAGCCGAATCGACCCATTTGATCTCGGCTAATGGGCTTATATCGCTGAGACTGAAGCAGCCGTAACCGTAACGTTAACCGGCTTGGCCCCGGAAAGAAGGGAAGAATTCGTTTCACGGATTTACCGAAGTCGATCATAAACTGCCCTATTATTACCGCAACCTGGAAGCCAATATCTATGGTCGCCATTTCCGATACGGCTCTTCAGTTAGTCTTTTTTCATAATAATCGTTCGACCTCATACAGTCCGCCATCAGAATCTTGGAAATGTAACCCAAATCATCCGATTGCGCCCGGCGACGATCCACAAAGAAGATCGTGATTGACTGGCAACCCTTCGCGGAGGTATGCTAGTACGCGTGTGAAACCCTGACTTTCAGATAAGATACGAGACAACACACTCGTGTGGCCGTTTATGGCGCCAACCTCCGCAGGACCTCTATGGCTTGTGAGGAGATAGGAGGGCCGTACCCGGCTCGAGCCCCTAAATGATCAACGACCGGATAAATGAGGATGAGACTTAAGGAAGGGCAACCAGATGGCGCTTGATCTCTACGAGCTATACAAGGACTTGACGAACGACAGAATTCTATTCTGTTTCTGCGGATCAGCATCTCAGCTCATCGTGGAAGGTATTGGAGAGACCCTTCTGCACCGGATGGAACTCGAAGGCACGGATACGAGCATAGTAGGAAGGGTTTTCGAGATTTTTGTGGAGCAGATGCAGAACATTGTGAACTACTCCTCCGAAAGTATTCCCGTGGCGGTCCCGGTAGGTCAAGAATTGCGGGTGGGAATATTGATCGTAGGCAAACAGGATGAGAACTTTTATGTCCGTTGTGGGAACTATATTGACAATCAACAGGTGGAATTCCTGACTACGACGCTGGGCGGTCTTCAAACCATGGACAAAACTCAACTCAAGGCTCTGTACAAAGAAACGCGCAAGAGCGGGCAGGGCGGAGAGAAGGGCGCCGGCCTCGGCTTTATCGACATGGCTCGAAAGGCGAGTAAACCGTTGGAGTTCAGCATTACCACCGTTGACGAGACCAGATCATTTTTTTCATTGACAACGATCATTTGAGGAGCCCTTTCGAATGGATAAACTAGTCCTTGAAGCCACCCACTCCAGCCCCTACCTATCCTTTGACGAGGAAGCAGGGTTACTGGAAATCAGGGGGAAGTCCTACCCGGAGAATGCCGCCAAGTTTTACGGCCCGGTTTTGGAGTGGCTGAGGAATTACCTTGCTTCGGTTGATTCGGAGACCACAACCGTGGTGAACATGGAAATCATCTACCTGAACAGCAGCAGCTCGAAGGCCTTCCTGAATCTGTTCGAGGCTCTGGAGGGAGCGGCAAAAGAAGGAAGAAAGGTCATAGTCAACTGGCTCTACCATGGGGAAAATGAAACAGCTCTTGAATGCGGAGAGGAATTTGCCGAAGATCTGGAAGCCGTGACTTTTAATCTGGTGGAGATCCCGGAAGGATAGATCGAAAGATGGATAACGACTCTCTCTTCAGGAAAGAGGAGGAAACGGTCCAAGGGGCTCTGCATCTTCTTGAAACGGATTCTTCAAAAGACCCTCAGTGGGCTTCGCACTATGAGAAGCTTCTTGCTGAATACAGGAGACTCTTAAATAACACCAAGAGGCTGATAAAGGTCAGCGACCTCATGCAAAATGATCTGGCCGCGTTGAATGATCAACTGGACGCGGCCAACCGACTGCAGGCTCAGCTCCTCGCCACGGCTGCAACCGGGATTTTAGTCACCGACTTGGACGGCGTCATCACCAGAGTAAGCGACTCGTTTTGCGCGTCTACCGGTTTCAGCCGAGAAGAAGTCGTGAAAGCGAGATGGGCTGAAATATGCGGTCTACCAGCCGGTCAAGATTTTCTGTCCCAAATTACCTCGGATGGTCCGATATTTCGCAGGGAATTCTCTGTAAAGACCAAAGAAGGGCGGTTATTGGACACATTAGTCAACGCGGCGCTATTGACTGATGGAGCCGGGCGCCCGATAGGAGCCGTGATCTCTTTCGTAGACGTCACGGAGCTCACCGAGGCGCGCAAGGGCGCTGAGGCCGCGGACAATGCCAAGAGTCGATTTCTGGCGAGCATGAGTCACGAAATGAGGACCCCGTTGACCGGGATTTTGGGGTTCACAGAAATACTGTTGGAAGAAGAGCTGCCCCGCGATCAGCGGGAAGCTGTGGAAGCCATCAAGATAAGTGGCGATACCCTGCTTTCGTTTATGAACGACATTTTGGATCTGTCCAAAATAGAGGCCGACAGGTTTGAACTGGAGTCTATCCCATTCAGCCTGGAAAATGTGATTCTGGTCGCGTGCGAGATAACTCGACCCTCCGTCGAGAAAAAGAATATTGAAGTCCTTTGCGACTTGAAAGACGCCCCTCTTCAAGTGCTTGGGGATCCGACGCGCATGCGGCAAGTTCTAACAAATCTGTTGAGCAACGCCATCAAGTTCACTGACGAAGGAGAGATTCTTACGACTGTGCGCACGATTGCCGAAGCCGGCGATTTGGTCAATATTCAAATTTCCGTCCGTGACACTGGAATAGGCATTCCGGAAGATAAGATCGACCACATTTTCAAGAGCTTTGCCCAAGCTGACGGATCGATTACCCGCAAATACGGTGGCACGGGACTTGGACTAGCAATAACTTCCAGACTCGTTCGCCTTATGGGAGGTGATATCTCAGTTACGAGCCGACCCGGCGAGGGGTCCACTTTTGACGTGCGTTTGTGGCTTAATAAGTCGCCAATAGCGCCTTGTGAATCTGCAAGCGCCGAAACGGTCTCGGAGTTTTCGGGGAAATCCGTTCTGCTAATTGACGATAACCCGACATCATTGCGAATCCTTGCGGACATGCTTATGTGGCTGGGGATTCAATGTGTGTCAGTTAGGGACAATCGCGAAGCCCTGGTTGCGTTGAAGACCCGCCCGTTCGACATGATCTTCCTGGACTCCGGGATGACATTATTGGATGGGCTTGAGTTTGGGCAAGTCCTTCGACAGGCTCAGGCTGAGCGGGGGCCCCGTTTGGTGGCTCTCACGTCCCATCTTGGTCAGAGTCAGGCAATCAAAGTGGCGGGAAGGGCCTTCGACGGTTACCTTGTCAAACCGATAAACAAATTGACTCTCACCTATCTGCTAAGAAGCTTCTGGCATAAGCCGGAAGAAGAACAGAGCCGCATTGCCGGATTCGGAGTCCAAGATCGTCCGCAACAGCGTCTTCGCATACTGTTGGTCGAGGATGACCCCGTAAGCAGAATGGTGGCCGAACGCGTGTTTAGAAGAATGGGACACGAAATCGACGTGGCGGAAGATGGAGAAGCCGCAGTAAACATGGCGGATTCCAAGCAATACGACCTTATTTTTATGGACATGCAGATGCCGAGAATGGATGGCCTCGCGGCGACTCAAGCTATTCGGAAGCTTGGCGTACAAGCGCCGATTGTGGCTATGACCGCCGCGGCGATGAAGGGAGACCGCGAACGTTGTATACGCGCCGGCATGGACGGCTATATTTCCAAACCCTTCAAGCGAGAGACGATTATGAATATCCTGAGGCGATACTGCGGATCGGAATCCGGCGCCCTTTCACTTTCAAGCAGTTAGAATCATAGTCGGCCGGCGTCAATTTTCCGAGCGGCCGCCCGGCCTGGAACTCTGCTCTTTAGGGGCGGATTTCCCCGACAGATACCTGTGCCACATTGCCTTGAAGTAATTGGACGGATTGAGAAGCTTTGAAATAGTGGGTTGGTCGAGAGGGCCGGCGAACGGATGGGAGCTTCTCTGGACCGGAGCTCCTTTTTCATCTACAAGATCGTCCCACCTGAACTCCAAATTGGGGATCTGCTTTTCAACAGACCATAACGGCTTGATTCCGCGTTTGTCCATGTCGATCAGACTTTCGCCCATTCCCACGGCTTTCGGATTTCCGTGGCACTCATGGCAGGCCCTACCGGTCTTGGATATAGTGTGGGGAGAATAGGGGTTGAAAATCAGGGCGGGAAATCCGGCGCCTGTGGTCGGGACAACCCGATCCATTCTCAGTCTGCAGTCTTTATCGACATGGGATACAACATATTGAAAAATGGGCCGCATTATCGAAATCTTGCCTTTCGAATCCAGACCAAGCGGCGGCCTGGACCACGTTCTCAGAGTAAATCCTCGAAACCACGCGCCTGGCCTCTTTTCACCATTTAGCCAGTCAAGCGTAGTCGGCGGTTCCCAAGCCTCTTCAGGTTTCGACGGAACCGGACCGGTCATGGGTTGTATGAGTTCAGCCTCGGTTCCAACATTTCGCTCAAGCAAGTCCTGGATTTGAGGATCGTTCTGAGCGGCTGTGGTAGACCACTTCCAGTAATCGGCGCGCTCCTCCAGCATCAAGTGAAGACCATAATCCTGGAAAGACCATGCGGCGTGACAGGAGGAACATTTGAGTCTCGATACATGGTTCTTCACTTGATGGGCTGTTAACGCGGGGTTCCACGGAGGAATTCTTCGGGCTTTCCCTCTCAAGAGAGTCATGGTCCCCGTAGTGTCCTTCAGAACAGCCGGATGATCTCCGGTCACATGACAAGACTCACAGGAAATGCGCACGCCGTTTTCAGGGGATGAAGGAAGGTCGCCTGATCCATGTATCTCGTCGAGAGTGTGGCAGTCCGTGCAAATCATTCCGGCCTTGAAATGGACATCCGGAGTCAAAAAATGCTGCTCCGCTCCGTAGATTCTCGGCGGCTGCTTCCCACTGACGACCGGTGACCTGAAACCTCGGTCATAATCCTTTTCAAAAAGACCTACGAAGTCGGCGCCCACATGGTTTGAGTTGTGACACTTGAGGCACGCGGTCATTCCGATGTTTCTCATTATCTGATGGTGGTGTTCGCCATTTTCGTTGTTAGGGTAGGGAACATGGCAGGCCGAGCAGCCGAGTCCTCTGTGTTCCCCCCAGCGGGTCGAGCCCTTAACACGAAGATGGCATCTGAGGCAGGAACGCCTTAGTAAGTCATCGCCCACATTTGAGGATTGAGAAGGAAGGGGAAGCGTTTTCAAATTCTTGAAATCCGCTGTTCCGTAGATGGGATTTGACGAAGCCTGTCCGCCGAAAGCGAATCTGGTATGATTCACCATCCGCGGAGCCAAACTCATGTTTGAGGACAAGACACGTTCGGTCTCTTCGGGATGACATTTTTCGCAGGTTTCCGCAACGTGGGCCAAAGCGCCCGGGTCCGCTATCAGCCCTTTATGGGCCGGCTCCTGTTCCGGAGCGTCAGGGTTTCCTTTGTGGCATCGGACGCAAGGCAAGGCATGAACCGGGTCCATCCGCCCCTGGTCTTTGTGACATTGGACGCAGCTACCCGCGTCCTTGATGTCAATGGGTTGCTCCAATTTGGGAGGAGACCCCCACCATTCAGGGTAACGCGGACCGGATGGGCGCTCTTCGGGAATCACACCTGGCAATGGGGATTTCGTCCGGACGCTTCCGGGAGGAACGAGTGGCTCCGCCCCGGAATTGAGACAGGCCACCAACCCCAGGCAACATGATAGCGCTAGAATTGAAAATCTGTGGGCCACGTGATCCATGAAAATAATTATCGATAATGCCGAATAATCTGCTCCAGTTGACTCTTGGGCAGCCGTCCCCCGGACGGGTTGGCTCTACCGAAATTAATCAGCACCCCCTCTATTGCCTTCAGCGCAGGTTGATAGTTCGGGTGCTGCTGGGTAAATCCGTTAGCCATGAGAATCTGTCCAGCGGCTTCCCATTCCTTTCCCGGAGAGAGGTTTAACGGATTCGGAAACTGGAAAGCCGGCCCTCGCTGGGGTGGTCTTGGGGCCGCCGGCTCCTGGACAGCGGGTCCAGGCTGAACTCCAGGGGCGGACGGCCCCGCATATCCGGGCTGCCTATTACGAGGGGGAGGAGCGGGCTGCTCCGCAGGAGCGGTTTTTGCCTGCTCTGCTGTGGGCTCCGCAGGAGCAGCGGCGCTTTCGCGGCAATGGTCATGATTCCGGAAGCACTTAAGCACGCATTGCTCCTGATAGTATTCATCTTGAATCGTCTTCTTGCAACAGCGGTCGCACTGGTCTCTGTTCTGGTCTGCGTAAACGAAATTCGTTATCTGAATGAGCCAGAGCGCAGACAGGGCTAAGGCCCCCAATAGCTTTGCAGCGGCTATGTTCCCTGGTGTCCTCACTACTCTTCCTCCGTGGGATTCCTTGGCGCTCCATTCATAAATGCGTTCGTGAATTCGTCCACCTCCGGCGCACTTCTTTTGAGGGGACCTTCGTCTCTACCGTTTTAGCAGGTGTTCGCGGCCCCAAGCACGCAACCGCATTTATGAACTGGACTACTTCTCTTGTCCTTACTTTAACCTGCTCGCTCCCTTCAATATATTGCATTCTTTTCCTGACGCTGAAAAGTTTACGTGATTTTTCCACACTGCGATAGGGCGTTCATCGGATTTGAAGGATTCTTCCCATTTTTCGTCAATTTCGTCCCATTTGTAAGCCACGAACCAGTAAACTTTATCCTTGAAAAAATACATGCTCATGGACCACTCATCAGTGACCGAATCCTTGCAAAGGCGGGCGAACACGGATCCTGATTCTTTGCTGACAAGCTCCGTAGCGGTATCTTTAATCTTTTCCAGATATTTCATATGGTCGTGCTTTTTGAATAACGGCGTCAATTCAGAGTCAGAGGAACTACCGGAACCAGACTCTTTCTGGGCAACCTTGTTTTCGAGCTTTTCTGCGTCCTTTGGAGAAACCGAAGCGAGATCGTCAGCTTCTTGTTTTGAAGCTGTATCCCCAGGTTTCTTCTCAGCGCCGTTCTTATTGCCTCTCTGCTTCTGATCTACTTTCTGCGGGTCGCTCACAACAGCTGGATCAATTCTCATGTTTGAGGAGAAATAGCTGCATGAGGCTATCCAGAAAACACAGGTAAGGATAATCAGAAGCTTCAACCTCACAAAGACCAGCCCTCGTGTTCCCACGGTTTCTTCCAGGTAAGGCCCGCTGCGCACACAATCATGCGCAAACTACGCACCAATGAATTCGTACTCTTTTTTGCCGCGAAAGGCAACGAATCAACTAAACTTTTAGGGATCTACGATGTATTGAGTCTTTGGAGGACGATAAGCCTTTTGTCAGGCGGGCTTTCCGAGACTGCCTCATGCGGAAGGTCGATATACAACCGATTATGGCGTCTTTTGGACCAAGCCAAGAACGAGGGCCGCGTTCTTGCGTCGAAATATTTTTTTCCGCTGTCGGCCCGCAAAATTGCCGCATTCATGGGGACTCGAAGGTATATGCGTGACTAATAAGGTCTTGTTTTAAAAGCTAGATTGACAAACTGCGCCCGGATAGGTTTAATCAATAGCGATTCGATCAGGGAGCTTGGCCTTGTGAAAGACCGGCCAGTCAACTCCGGGTAGCGCTACGTGTCTGATCCATGGCCCAGAATTATTCTTAAACGGCACGCCAATGCTGTCCTACGATTCACAGTCTATTCTCCCCGGAATAAGTAGAGTTCGAGGAGCGAATATGGTTGTAAATGGGAAACTCGAGGAATTTGTAAAAGAAGTGGCTGAGCTGTGTCAGCCGGATCAGGTACAGTGGTGCGACGGCTCCGAACAGGAATTCCACACGATGATCCGCTTGATGATTCACCGGGGCGCCGCCATCCCCCTAAACCCTACCAAACGGCCCAACAGCATTTATGTCAGATCAGACCCGGCTGATGTCGCGCGGGTGGAAGATCGCACATATATATGCTCGAAGAATAAAGACGACGCCGGTCCTACCAACAACTGGGAAGACCCGGACTCGATGAAGGCAATTCTGCGTGGTCACTTTAAGGGAAGCATGCGTGGACGTGTGATGTACGTTATTCCCTACAGCATGGGTCCCATTGGCTCCCCAATAGCCCGAATAGGAATTGAGATTACCGATTCAGCCTACGTTGTTGTGAACATGCACATCATGACACGCATAGGCACGGAGGTGTTGGAAATTCTCGGGGAAGACGGCGGTTTTGTCAGAGGGCTCCATTCCGTGGGGGCTCCACTGGGACCGGGAGAACGCGACAGAGCTTGGCCCTGCAACAAGAATCACAAATACATCTGCCACTTTCCTGAAACGCGGGAAATCTGGTCTTTCGGCTCCGGATACGGAGGCAACGCGCTTCTCGGAAAGAAGTGTCACGCATTGAGGATAGCCTCGGTGCAGGCCAGGGATGAAGGCTGGTTGGCCGAGCACATGCTGATTGTCAAGCTGATAAGCCCTGAAGGCGAGCACCGTTACATAACGGGGGCGTTTCCCTCGGCCTGCGGCAAGACTAACCTTGCCATGATGGTTCCTACTATTCCGGGCTGGAAGGTCCAGACTATCGGGGACGATATCGCCTGGATGAAATTCGGGGATGACGGAAGACTTTACGCCATTAACCCTGAGGCCGGCTTCTTTGGAGTAGCCCCCGGAACAAGCATAAAATCTAATCTCAACGCTATCCTTACCGCGGCCAAGAACTCGATCTTCACCAATTGCGCCATCACTACCGCAGGTGACGTGTGGTGGGAAGGCATGACGGACGAAGCGCCCCCGGAACTGACCGACTGGCTGCGACGGTCTTGGACCCCCGATTCGGGTCGGCCCGCGGCTCATCCGAATGCCAGATTCACGGCTCCGGCAAGCCAATGTAGATCATGCGCTCCGGAGTGGGATGACCCCAAGGGAGTTCCCATAGACGCCATCCTATTTGGCGGACGTCGCGCGAATATAGTTCCACTTGTTACGGAAGCTTTTGACTGGGCACATGGAACTTTTCTGGGAGCCACTACGACCAGCGAAACCACTTTTGCGGCAACAGGGAAGGTGGGGCAATTGCGTCGCGACCCGATGGCGATGCTTCCCTTCTGCGGGTACCATATGGGCGACTACTTTGCCCATTGGTTGAGGATCGGCTCCATGGCTGAACCCGCAAAACTGCCGGGAATCTACTATGTAAACTGGTTTCGCAAAGATGGGGACGGAAGGTTCCTGTGGCCGGGATATGGAGAGAATAGCCGAGTCCTAAAATGGGTGTTCGAGCGGGTGAGCGGGAAAGGACAAGCGATGGATACCCCATTGGGGAGACTGCCGGCCCCTGGCGCATTGGACGTGGAAGGTCTGGACCTTCCCTCGGAGGACCTGCGACGATTGCTCGAAGTCGATGTTGAGGGGTGGCTGGAAGAGGGGCCGCGGATTAGAGATTACTTCGCCGGCTTTGGCGTCAGACTGCCTCAAGAGCTTATGCGCCAAGCTGACGCGTTGGAAGAAAGGCTGAGGGAAGCAAAGAAATAATCGAAGAGTTCGTAGAGAAACCCGGTTTTCCAAATGTTCCGGTGACCCGCAGGGTCACAACGAAGGATGAAAATGTCTTCAGAGGTTGGCCATCGGAAGGGAACTACTTTCAGGAAGTTCCCTTCCGATGGAGATTTCGTAGGAAGGGCTTGCCTGCTCCTTCCCGAGAAACCTTCGCAAATACTGACTGGTTAACATGACGCAATGGAGCGACCGGAAAATTCCTCGGGCTTTGCGCCGGCGACTTTTTCTGAGACGCCGAAACCATCCGGTACTGAAGACTGGCACGGAATGGCCCGGCACGTGCCGCTTATGTAAGATCCCCACAAACCGGCTGTAGGCCTGAAACAGAGTCCAAGAGCGAGCTATCCCGACTGTGCGCGCTTAACTTCCTACAGGCCGGGAAGCCGGCGCGTAAGAGCGGCGCACACCTTAATCCTTAGGCGCCGCCTTAAGTTTGCAAGATGTGTTGTCTCTGTTGACAGGTTGATCGATCGCCCTATTTGTCCTCGGACGCCTCAGAGGAGGAAGGCGCTACCGGAGCAGCCGGTCCTCTGATATCAAGTTTGTCGAAAACATAGATTACCAAGTTGCCGATCAATTCGTGAGGTAGAATCGTCTCGGTAACCCAGACAAAAACAAAAATAATCGCCGCAATAATTCCGGCAATGATCACGAAAGCGATCAGTGATATCAGGCCCAGCCCCACGAGCATGAAGTAAATCGGGAACAACAGTCCGTAAATGAAGCCACGTCCAACCCTGGGAGCCGCCTTTTCGTATTCTTCTTTACCCCAAATGTCGTTAATGATCTTGACGTAATAGTTCTTGCCGTAATAGCTCAGAAGAGCGCTTAAGAATCCCAATAATATGATTCCGATGGGCTTCAACAGGAACATTCTATCCTCCATTCTGCATTTGGCTACGGACTTCCATCCGTGGGTTTACGAATTGTATGCGTTCTCTGATGTCGAGGCAATTAGGAAAGTGTAGGATCAACGCTTTTTTGCTTTTTTTCGCGCTTGCCTCGCATCTTTGTTTCTTCTTCCTCTGTTTTTCCACGGACTTTTTTGAAACAGTCTTGGTCCGCTGGACTTCGGGCAACCCGAAAGGATTTTCAGGGCCATAGCCGGCCTGATCCGGACCCATCGTGGGCATGCCGCCCCCGAACATCTTCCGCAACCCTTTCATTCCCTTCCACCTTCCCCGGACCTTGCCTCCTCCAACGGCAACCATAAGATCTCTCATGTCTTTGAATTTGCTGAGAAGATCTTTGATTTCAGTTTCTTTGCGGCCGGAACCGGCGGCGATTCTCTTGATCCTGCTTTCAGTAATCAGATCCGGATGCTTGCGCTCTTTGCGGGTCATAGAGTTGATAACGGACTCGATGCGCACAAGCTCGTAATCATCCACATTGGCGGACGCCGGAAGTCCTCCGCCAAAAAAGGGCAATTTTTCTATGACATCCTGCAATGGCCCCATCTTCTTGATGGCCTTTATCTGGTTGAGAAAATCATCGAAGCCGAATTCGCCCTTCAGCATACGCATAGCGTCTTCTTCGGCACGCTTTTCGTCCACGACTTCTTCGAAGTCTTTAACAAGCCCTACGACATCGCCAAAACCCAATATTCTGGAAGCAAGACCTTCGGGGCGAAACTCTTCGAGTCGGTCCAGACCTTCTCCCATACCGACGAACTTTATGGGAAGACCCGTCGCTTCCTTAATCGAAATGGCCGCCCCGCCTCTGGCGTCTCCATCGAGTTTTGTCAATATGAATCCGGTGAGCGTGATTCGTTCATTAAAGGCTTTGGCCACATTCACGGATTCTTGGCCAATCATAGCGTCGCAAACCAGCAGGACGTTCTCAGGCGCCGTCAGGTTCTGTATCTGACGCAACTCTTCCATGAGCACTTCGTCGATCGTGAGACGTCCTGCGGTGTCGAAGATGGCTACGTCACACCCCTGGGCAACAGCTTCTTTCAGGGATTTTTCGCAGATTTCAGGGGGATTGGCCCCGCCATCCGCATACACGGGAATGTTCAGGTCCGATCCCAGCTTTTTAAGCTGGTCAACAGCCGCGGGACGGTAGACGTCCCCGGCCACGAGCATAGGCTTTTTGCCTTTCTTAATAAGATGACGAGCCAGCTTCGCCGCGGTGGTGGTTTTACCTGATCCCTGCAAACCTACCATCATAATTGAACTGACCGGTCTGGTCTTGAGGGTGAGAGATGAGTCCTCAGGACCCATCAACCTTACTAGCTCCTCATGGCATAGCTTTATGAAGTGGTCTCCCGGAGCGACCTTTAGTTTTCTATCTTTGTGTTTAACGCTTACTTGGACAATTTCTCCGAGGGCTTGCTGCCTAACGCTTTCCAGAAACGAACGAGCGACGTTAAACTCTACATCCGCTTCCAACAATGAAACACGTATCATTCTCAACGCTTCGCCCAGATTCTCATCCGTGAGCGTGCGCATACCCTGAAGATACTGCCGGACATCGCGAAATCCCCGGCTCAGAATTTCCAGCACTGATAAGCCTCCTGAGAAATTCAATGATCCTGAAACTCAATTCCATAACATAACGAGACAATAAATGTAAGGTCTTTCTTCACTTGCCGGGCATTAGGATTTTTGGTATAAACTAAAAGTTTCTGTTACTACGTGATTTCACGCCGAGGTACCGATGATCGACAATTTCAAGAACTTTCAAATCAAAACCAAGATCGTTTTCGGTCGAGGAGCGCTCAGCGGCCTCGGCGAAATTGCCGGAGAAATGGGCGCTCAGAAGTGCCTGATCGTAGCCGATCCCGCCTTGTATCCTTTGGGATACATAGAGGCGGCCCGAAAGGCCTTAAACGCAAATTCAGTTGAGACTGTAGTCTTCGCAAAAGTAGAGCCGGAACCGTATCTTGATGGAGTTGAGGAGGCGGCCCTCCTTGGTAGAGACTTTCAGGCCGACCTTGTGGTGGGAATCGGCGGCGGATCGGCCATGGACACGGCAAAGGCCGCAGCAGCGCTGATAACCAATGAAGGCAAGGCCGAGGATTACATAGGTCTCGACAAAATCGAATTGCCTGGGTTGGCCACACTCATGGTTCCTACGACTGCGGGGACGGGAGCGGAAGTGACATTCACCGCAGTTTTTACCAATCGCGAGACGAAGGCCAAGGGAGGCATCAACAGCCCGTACCTGTTCCCGGACGTGGCCGTATTGGATCCGGAGCTGACCCTTCAATTGCCGCCGTCAGTGACCGCCGCCACGGGCATGGACGCATTGACCCACGCGGTGGAGTCCATGACATCCTTGTCAGCCGGCCCGTTTACTGATGCTCTGGCTTTGGGAGCAATTAGATTGATAGGACGGAGCCTTAGAAAAGCCGTCTATCGAGGCGACGACATAACCGCCCGGGAAGACATGCTTTACGGGGCGCTCCTTGGAGGAATGGCGTTGGCCGACGCCGGTGTAGGGGCCGCTCATGCGCTAGCCTACCCCCTAGGCGGGTTTTACAGAATTTCGCATGGCTTGGCTAACGCGATGCTGATCCCACACGTCATGGAATTTAACTTGCCCGCAGCCGAAGAAAAATTCGCGTTGATAGCCGGCGCCCTTGGGGAGCCCATAGAAGGATTGCCATCAAGGATGGCCGGCGCGTCAGCGATTGATTCGGTGCGGACTTTGTGCGAAGACATCGGCATACCGCAATCGTTGGAGGACGTCGGGGTACCGTTCGAAGACATTCCCAAGCTTGTCGAAAGTGCGCTGAAAGTGACCCGCCCGGTGGAAAATAATCCACGGACGCTTGGATCTGCGCAGGCCACAGAGATTTATAAACGAGCTTTTCTCGAAACTATATGATAGTCATCCATAAACTGCCTTTGTTGCGATGCGAAAAGGTTTAGCCGGTATCAGGGCTCTGTAGGAGTAGGAGGATATATGCCAGGTTACGAATGGATGGGGGAAACAGAAAAAGAACAGATCAACGAGGTCCTGGATACGGGGATCTTGTTCCGCTACGAATTCAAGAACGAGCGCAAAGGAATCTATAAATACGAGAATTTGAAGAAAAATTCGCTCATTATACAGGGTCGGTCTACGCTCAAGCGGTAACTTCGGGCACAGCGGCTCTCAAAGTGGCTCTGGCGGCATTAGGAATTGGTCCGGGCGATGAAGTCATCACTCAGGGATTCACGTTTGTAGCTACTTTCGAGGCCATAATCGAGGCTGGCGCGGTGCCGATTCCGGCGGAAATAGACTCGACGCTCAACCTGGATCCGGAAGATTTCGAGCGAAAAATCACGGAAAAGACCAAGGCGGTTATCCCGGTGCATATGCTGGGGTCCCCTGCGCGTATACAAGAAATCCTGGAGATAGCCCGTAAGAACAACATCAAGGTGATAGAAGACACCGCACAGGCTCTCGGCGCCGCGGTGGGGGGAAAAAAGCTCGGCACCTGGGGAGACATGGGGACTTTTTCCTTCGACTTCTACAAAACCATTACCACCGGTGAAGGGGGAATGGTTATTACCAATGATCGAGAGCTCTACCAGCGGGCTTCCGAGTACGCCGATCACGGGCACGATCACAATCCCGAGGTAAGCAGAGCCCTCGAGGGGAGACGTTTCCTGGGCTTCAATTATCGCATGAACGAACTCCAGGGAGCGATAGGGCTGGCTCAATTGAGTAAGCTCGATGACATGATCCAACGTCAGTACCAAAACCAGGCGTTGATCCGGGAAACCCTGGAAAGTTGCGAATCCGTAGAAATGAGGACGCTTCCTGAAAACGGAAAAGACAGCTACTCGCACCTATGTTTTTTCCTGCCGGACGCTGAAAAGGCCGTCCAGTTTCATCAGGCGATTACGCAAAAAGGGATGTCCGCGATATATTTCAAGAACAATTACTGGCATTTTCTCCCGAATTGGGAACATTTGCTTGCGCAAAAGACCGTTTGGCCTGCTCCTTATCCTTTTGGAGGACCTATTTACGGCAAAGAGATGTCTTATTCGCCGGAAATGTTACCTAAAAGCGCCGAGATATTGTCAAAATTGGTGGTGATCCCAATATTCCTACAGATGGACGAGGAACGGATTCGCCATATCGTGATGGAGTTGCAAGCCATCGCCGAAGAAATCTGATAACTCTTGTTGAGATCTTTTGGTTACCCAGTATTCGCGGAAATTCTTCAGCCATTCCAGCAATGACTGAAAATCTGTCCCAAGTCCGCTTAGGCTCCACGGAGGTTGCGGCTCGACCAGTGAGTAATAACGTTCGCGATAGAGTATTTGGTTTTATCCCGGCAAGAGCCGAGTCCACGCGCTTTCCGGGCAAACCGTTGGCCGAGATAAACGGTAAACCCATGATTATGAGAGTTTACGAGCGGGCTCAACATTCCGAGCTTTTGACGGACTTGTATGTAGCGACGAATTCCCCGCAAATTCTCAGCGCTGTGGAAGCCCACGGGGGTAAGTGCATACTGACGACCCGGGACCATCCATCAGGGACCGACCGTATTGCGGAAGCGGCGGCGAATCTGGGATTACTCCGATCGGACGTCGTGGTAAACATTCAGGGCGACCAGCCTTTGTTCGATCCTTCAATGATCCAAGAAGTGGCTCAGCCTTTACTGGATGATCCGACGATTCCCATGAGCACTTTAATCTACGAAATAGTGAGAGATGAGGAAATAACTCATCCCAATGCAGTGAAGACAGTGTTTGACAAGGATTATTTCGCCCTCTATTTTTCGCGGGCCACAATACCTTTTTTCAGAAATGCCGAGATTCGAAGCACATTTTACAAGCATCACGGCATATATGGTTATCGAAACGATTTTCTTCAGACATTTGTGGGCCTGCCTCAGGGATACCTCGAAAAAGTTGAGCGACTGGAGCAATTGAGAGCCTTGGAACACGGCTACAGGATAAAAGTGGTAATAACGAGTGAGGATTCGATAGAAGTGGATACCCCGGAAGATTTAACGCGGGTTCGGGAAACTTATGAAAAGATAGTTTGACACAAGAAATATATGATTGATAATCCTTTCAGAGGGGTTATATATGTGAATTTCCATATCGCTTTAGTTAAAGGAAGGTGTAAGCAGTGAGTAGAGACGATAACGTAAAAGTCGAAGGAACAGTAGTCAAAGTTCATTCCGGCGGAATGTATCAAGTGGAGACCGAAGATGGCCGGAGCATACGCACCAAACTGTCCGGGAGAATGTCAAGATTCAGAATCAAGGTGCTCCTGGGAGACCGTGTTACTGTAGCGCTTTCTCCTTATGATCTCACCCACGGTCTAATTGTGTACAGAGGAAAGTAAATGCCCTGACGGACGCCACTTCACAAGCCGGCCTGCATAATAATCGCCTAACTGTCCTTATCGGAAAATTGGCTACCACGGGATGAATAATAAGTTTGCGGTTCTTTACCCAATAGAAGAAGATGTACACAATTGTCGATACTCTATGCCGTAGCCAAAATCATTCTACTACCATTCACCTAGGGACTTCTTTTCAAAAGGAATAGAAATGGAAATCCAATTCTTGGGGACAGGCGCCGCATGGTGTGTTCCGGAACATTCTTGCGACTGCTCAATATGTGCGAAAATGCGGGAATTGGGCGAAGAACGAACGAGGACCGCTTTTGTAGTCAGGACGAAACACGAATCGATCCTGGTGGACTGCGGCCCGGATATCAGACGACAAATGATAAGGTGCGATTTGGAGCGCCCTGACGCCGTTCTGATCACACATGAGCATGGAGATCATTTTCTGGGTCTCGACGACCTTCTGGCTTTTCGACGCTCTGTTCCCGCTGATGTTTGGCGCCCGCTACCCGTGTACGCTACTGAAGTCGCATGGAAATCCATTGAAGTAAGATTCGGCTATCTCGTAGGCTCACTTATAGAAAAACGAATTGCTTCCCCAAATGAACCCCTTGAAGGAATCCTGACCAAGGTGACTCCCTTCAAGACCTTCCATGGCCCTGTTGCGGCAGGATCCGTCGGATATGCGCTGGAACCGATTGAAGACAATGTGCCAACCAAGATACTCTATACCTCCGACTTCTTCACCATTCCTGAAGAGCCCAACTTTCTGCTGCGGCCGGAAATATTGGTCATGCAATCCCATTGGCTCAACGAGCCGCAGAACAACCGTCCCTCTCACATGAGCCTTCAAAGGGCCCTGGACTACATTCGCAGATGGGAACCCACTAAAGCGACCTATCTAGTTGATGTTTCAGATGGCGACTATGTTCCGGGAGACCCGTGCAATAATTTCATGAAGAAGCTGGCGCCTGAAGCGCCGTTAGAGAATCCGCACACAGGAGAGGCTTACCCGGTTCCGAGATGCGGGGCGGAATGGCAGGAAGTGGTGGATAGGATTACCAAAGACTATGATCTCTCGTGTCCGTTGATCATGTCTGAAGATGGGTTAACAGTTCGGTTATAGACGGGAAACCTCAAGAGTCTGTTTCGTGTCCCGACGCGGAGTCGCCGTATTTTTTCGTCACGGGTAAACTCAATCGGAATGATAAGATTTATGATATCTTTATTGCCGTAGGCGGGGATACCCTGACCATGCTTCTCCGTGTCGGTGTTGACGTTGATCGTAAGCAGGCCTTGCACTTGTGATGCTCCGCGGACCAGGGCGCCACGCATCGGTAGCATAGCCTTCAGAAAAGCTCGCCTCCAGGGCTTCTGGAAGTTGTTCGTTTGTAGCGAGTCCTCCAGTCATGGATATGGCCAGGAAGAATTCAATTTGGCAAGTTCGCTGGCAATCCCGATTCAGACTTGATGTGAGGCGCACGATGGGTAACTATTCTTTGTCCTTTGAACGAGAGACAGTGACCGCCAGGTTTATTGCTCCTTCCGGCGACTATGTTGAGAAACTGGTCGAAGTCCGTGCCAATCCGATTTCGGGACGAACCAGCAGAATCGCTATGGGACGCGGCGACGAACGAGAACCAGGGACGGATAGCCTGCCCGCGCCGCCACCCAATGCCGACGACACGTCGAATTGTCCGTTTTGCAGACCGCAGGTCATGTCAAGAACTCCCAAGATCTTGTCCGATATCTATCCCGACGGGCGACTGTCTTATAATGAGTCTATTTTGTTCCCCAATCTGTTTCCCTACGGTGGCTATTCGGCTGTAAGCCTTATTGATAACAGGCACTTTGCAGAAATCGGCACAGCCTCCGCCTCCTCTTATGCGGACTGCTTTGTCAACGCCCGCAATTATCTTAGCCATGTGCTTCGTCATGATTCCAAAGCCATTTACATGGCGATTACCCAGAATCATCTACCTTCAGCCGGCGGCTCGCTGATCCATCCTCATCTTCAAATCAACGCTGACGGAATCGCTACGAATAATCATCGCTTCTTGCGAAAAAGGGCTGAGGAGTATTCCCATCAAACCGGCTCCTACCTCTTATCCGATTATTTGAAACATGAAAAACAGGACGGCAGCCGCTACATCGGAAAAACCGGTTCATGGGAATGGATGGCCGCCTTTGCCCCAGAAGGTTTCTTCGAAATATGGGGAATCTTGCCAATGATAACCTCTCTGCGTCAGATAACGGATTCCGCCTGGAATTCTCTGGCTCAGGGAGTTGTTAACGCTCAAAAGTATTACCGGAGCATTTGCAGAAACGGATACAATCTCGGTATGTTATTTGTTGAAGATGGAAATTCTTATCTCGAAATGCGGATCGTGATTCTTGTCCGATCAAACTATGCGCCCTGGGTGCGGAATGACCACACCGGCTTCGAAGTCATGCTCGGAGACATGGCGACGTTCACACCGCCCGAAGTTACTGCTAAAAATGCGGCGAAATTCTGGATGTTGCCGTGATCTTGACACCAAGAGAATTGTGACGAAAAATCTAGAAGCGACATTTTCATAGGAAGAGGTGAATATGCAAGACGATATCAAGACTAAGACTATGAAGACCGCCAAACTCTATTTCGAAGGATATCCGGGAGAGAGGCCTTTTGAACTTTGGCGGGCCTTCGACAAGATCCTAGCCAAAGACCTATCCATGTTTATCACAGGCCAGATGTACGCCAGAGAAAAAATCCCGCATACCACTCGTCAGCTTGTCGCAGTAGCGGCTCTCACCGTGCTCGAACGGTTGGAGGAGCTCAAGTTGCACATATACGCTGCCCTAAACGTGGGTTGCGAGCCTAGAGATGTGGCTGAGACCATTTTTCAGTGCGGCATATACGGTGGTATGCCTATCGTCAACCAGGCTCTAAAGGTCCTGAGGGAGGTGTTGCAGGAGAAAGGAAGTTGGCCCCTGGAATTGCCCGACGAATGAGAACTATGGTTTCAGGGCCTTTTGCCATTAGTCGTCCAGTGTGAACTCGAAATCCTCTGCGTTATCCAGATCAAGTTCCGCTTCATTGGTTGCGGACTTGGTTGTTTTGTAGGTGGATGATGATCCCGTAAAAAATTCATCGAAATTCTTTACTTCAGGCTCATGATAAAAAAGCCCCAGGTCTTGACGGACCGCCGACAGAGACTTGCTGCAGGACGGACACAGCTCAAGATAATCATAACTGATGTACCCACATTTCTTACACTTCAAGGCAAAACCTCCACAATGCGTTCTAAGGTCATGATAACATGAAAAATCTACCAGGGCAAGCAATCAATCCTTCCCGAACTTCTCCCAAACCGTCCCTGGTTGTCTTGATTGCCGTCACTTTAGCTCTTATAGCATGCGCTACTGTTCCTCACACCGGTCGGCGGCAGTTCAACATGGTATCCGATCAGAGTTTGCAGGCCATGTCTTCCCGGGCCTACAGGGAACTGCTGGCAAAGGAACCTGAATCGCAGGACACGCGACTGAAGAACCTGGTGAACAAGGTGGCCGACAGAGTCAGCAAGGCCGCGGAAAGTATCGATAAACCCGCATATAAGTGGGATGTGCGCCTCATAGACAAGGATGAACCCAACGCTTTTTGCTTACCGGGGGGAAAGATAGTAGTTTACACCGGAATTGTCCAATACGCCCGAAATGAGGCGGGGCTGGCCGCCGTAATAGCCCACGAAGTGGGCCACGCTGTGGCGCGCCACGGAGCGGAGAGATTGAGCCAACAACTGGCTTTGAGCGAAGTGCTTTCCGCTGGAGGGGAAATACTCAAGAATGAAGACGGCAAGCTGGACCAGAAGACACGATTGCTCCTGGGAGCATTGGGCATGGGAGGAACCTATGGCGTCATTCTCCCATACAGCCGTGTCCATGAGTTCGAAGCCGATAGAATAGGGGAGTTGTATATGGCCAAGGCCGGATATGATCCCAAAGAATCCATAAGGCTATGGGACCGAATGTCAAAGGCCAACAAAATAAAGTTGCCCGTGTGGCTATCCACACACCCGGCGGATCAGGACAGATTGGAGGAATTGCGGAAACACTTGCCGGAGGCCGAAAAACTCTACGCTCAGGCTCCAGAGAAGTTTGGCGCGGGTACCCGCTATGATCAGTCAGGCGAGCGGAGCCGGGGGGAAACCTTGTGTGCAACGGACTACGGTTTTCGCTCGGCAAACTGTGCGGCTGTGATGGCGGACTGACTATTTTCAAGAAAGCGCTGACCTCAAGAACGGGTCAGCGCCACCCCATATGAGGTAGATACCGACTTTGGGCGCGCTGCCAATATTTTGGGTCGCGCCGACCCGGCCAAGCGGGGTCACTGGATTGTCCCTGTGCGGTGTGAAGGCGTCGATTCATTTGGGGAAGAATCCGGGAACCGCTTCCGGCGAACGGATGGTTTCCCGATGAGCTGCCCAATTGAAAGATCCTCCCGGCGCTAACCTTACGTTCGCTTTACGATCGGAGTTTCCAACATGGCAAAAGACGATGTTAGAGCCTTTATAGCCATTGAACTACCGGAGGCCGTGAAACTATTTCTGGAAAGAGTCTCGTCCAAACTGAAAAAGTGTGGAGCCGATGTAGGATGGGTGCGGACAGAAACATTCACCTGACGCTGAAGTTCCTCGGGTCCGTGCGGCCGGACCTCATCCCTTCAATTGAAGAAGCAGTGGCGCAGGTATTTTTCAAACAAGATCCCATCACCATCGGGGTCCATGGTCTCGGGGTGTTTCCGGGGATGAGAAATCCCCGTGTGGTCTGGACCGGCTGCGTGGATTCGTCGAAGGCGTTGGGGCCTCTGGTCGGCGAGCTGGAAGAAAGCCTGGAAAAGCTGGGGTTCGCCAAAGAGAAGCGCCCGTTTAGTCCTCATTTGACCCTCGGCAGAGTGCGGTCCAACAAAAGAGTCACCGAACTCGTCGAAGAACTGAGGCAAAACCTTGACATATCGGGGCCGGAATTCGTAGCTGGTCAGTCTGTGCTCTTTCAAAGCATATTGAAGCCCACAGGCGCTGAATACGTTCCCATTAACTCGTTCAACTTTGCCGGCCATATCAAGTAGTGCGGCGCCCTGTATAGCCGTTGTGTTCAAGCGGACGGCATATTACTTTATATAACGCCCATAATTTCAAGTATTCATTGACATCTTCGCCTTAGAAATATAAAATTTGAGGTATGAGTTGTTTTGACGCCAAAATACCGCTGTCTATTGTTGCAGTCTCTTTCCTCTTGACGGTCTGGTGGGCCGACGTATGCAATTGCAGTCAGGAATCACCAGAAAAAGACCAAAGCATAGAGCGTTCGATTGACGATTCTGTGCGGCAGGAGGGAGATGCGCAGAAGACCGGAGGCTCGGAATCGGAGTTAACGCAGAGCAATTCTGTCCCGGCGACCAAAGCTTCCGTCAAAGCCCCCCATCATCCGGAATTATCCATCGTATTGCCTCCCAATGATCCGTGCTTGCCGCCCCTGTATACGGATTGGCAGGAACTAAGCGCGGAAGAGCAGGGTACACGACGCAGGGAATTCGTTGCTTTCAGGATAGTCATTAACCGCACCAGTTTTCTCTTGAGCTTCGAAGGCCTGAGGCGGGATAGAAGCGTACAGCAGATATATAGCACTTACGTAGGCTTAGGCGATCTTAGCACTCCCACGCCTGAAGGCCATTTCATAATCAACCACATTTATTGCTATCCGGATGTGCTTTATTTTGATCCGTCCTCCGAGAAGGTTGCCGGCCTGTACAACGGATTCTTTGCTCCAATCCTCGCGTGCGACGAACGCGGCCATTGCAGCAGATACAGGGAACTCGGAATACACGGCTATAACAAACGTGGGGCTGCCGGACGGAGATCGACGTCTCACACGTACGGCGCGATTTCGGCGGGTTGCATTAGAGTTCCGGATCCATGTAGATTTAAAACTGAAATGGTCAAATACGTTGGCATAGGACCCATAAAGCAAAATGAGCGCGGAACCTATCACTGGTTAAGCAAGCCCATCCAGGTGACGATAGCCGATAGGTATCCAGAGCCGGAGGAAGATATGACTTTAGCATCTATTTTGCAGCAGAGCCTGGAACAAGTACAGGGGGGAATAAAAGACATCCTGAATTTGTTCGGGAATTGAACATCAATTGTCGGCTATAATGGCGGGTGAACTGCAGCCAACCACCTGAAGAAAAACAGACTGGCAATCAAAAACAACCCTACTACCAGCCAAGTGAAAATCTGTCTCATGGACCACCCTCACTCAAATCCGGCTTATTGACCAATGTGCGTCCGCCCTACGACAACGCGATGGTCACTTTACCATCATCCCGTGGCAAAGACAAGCCCAGGAGTCCGCCATAAATCAACGGCGGCCAAATTTGACCGCCGTTGCAGCTAGTATTAGGTGGGCCCTGAAGTAAAGACCCGATGATGAAAATGACCTCGGGCCCTGAATGGGGGGGTTATGGGGGAGGGAGGGTGTCCATTCAGGGGAGAGGTCTAAATGAGGATTCAGCAAAGCTTTCGTCCTCACAAGAACAACTATAGGAGAAGTTCGTTTCAATGTCAAGAAAATACTTTAAGAAATAGGTACATCTTTTTGTATTTATTTATAAATTAGCCACCAAATCACTTAGCTGTTACGCTAGACTCTATCTTGCGAAGTCCCTTTTAGAAGGCAATCGCACTCAAACGCAGGCGCATACGACCGTTAATCCATCCGCGGCCGGACCGACGGGCGGGCAAATCGGAACAGGCGCCTTGTGAAGGACTGAAAAATGTCCAATAATGGCTGGGATTTTTGCGCGAACTGATTGTTCTTACGGCCTCCGGCATCTGTTGAGTTAGAGAATCACAGGCGCCGGCTCTGCTCCAATGCGTTACTTCCTTGGGGTGAGGCTCTTACATGGCTTCCTCGCCGCGGCGAAGCAATTCTACTTAAAATCTAAACTTCGTCGGCTCGTGAGGCCTAGCCCAGAGAGGGTAAAGAAACAAGAATTCTCTCGCTTAATCTCATTTGCTTATCCTGCGGATTATCAGGGCCTGGAGGACAATTTGGAAGGAAATCGTAGGCCATGATCTTGAAGGAAGATCTCACCGCGCTTGTAACTCGATGTAATAATGGAGATAAGGACGCCTGGGAAGAGCTCTACAATAAATTCTTGCCACTGGTTAGATATGCGGTCTCCAGATGCATGAAGTCGCGAGCTCAAGAGATTGATGATGTGGTACAAGACGTATTCGTTCGACTTTTTAGCGCGTTGAGGACTTATGAGCCCGGAAGGCCTCTTGAAGTATATGTCCTAGAGATAGCGCGCCGCGTCGCCATTAGCGATTTTAGGAAAAGCGCTGCGGCAAAGCGAGGTGGAGGTCGACCTGAGATTAGTCTGAGCGATTCCTGCGAAAATCCGGGATCATACGCCGAACAGAGCGACTCTCATAATCAAGAGGACATGTTGATTCGATCCGAAGAGGTTTTTCGGCTCAGAGAGGCCTTGCAGCGATTGACGGAAAGCTGCAGGAGATTGCTGAGTCTCAGATACGAACTTGGATTGGCGTACAAAGATATCGCGGCGGAAATGAAGACAAACGAAGGCGCCCTCAGAGTTCGCGTCCGAAGATGCCTCTCAGCGCTCGGTGAAAGCTACTCCAGTTCGGGTATGAGAGAGGTTACGGCAAATGAATGATGACCGGCGTGAATGTCCCGAAGCCTGGGAAGAGGCCGACCTCCTGGCTTATGTCGAGGATGATTTGGACCCGGAGGAAGTTGACCGTCTTGAGCGACATTTGCAGCAATGCGACGGGTGCGCGAAACTGGTTGGGGACCTGCGCCGTATCGTTGACGTTCTTAGACACGCGCCTGAAGCTTTCCATCCCGAAAGAGGGGACTTATACGACTTCGTGGCGACCGGAAAAGATCCGGACCATTCGATTTCCAAACATCTGGCCGAGTGCCGAGTTTGTGCCGAGGATGCGGCAATCTTCGAACATATGAGATCCATTCCCACGGTGGAGGCTGAGCGGGAGCCCCTTCCATCCAAGTTGGCCGATGAGTTCCGTAGGTGGTACGGCGCAGCCGGAGAAGCTCGCCACGAACCCTCTGCCCTTGCCTCATTAACTAAGCTTTTCGTATATCTGAGGTCAGTCCCCGTCTTGACGCTGGGCAGCGCCGCTGCGGCTGTCCTGGTTGTAGCCCTTGCCATTCCCATATGGCATTCTTACAAGGCGGAAATTGCTCAAAATCAACTCTCGCAGGGATTCGTTGCGCCGGAAGGCGCGGCCCCAGAGGTCCAGGCCCGGCAAACCGTGCGAGGCGCAGGAACTTCGGTCAATCAGAGAGAACCGTCGCAGACGGAAGCCAAATTTCCTCAATCCCAATTGTCTCTGGACGAGCCTAAATCGGACAAAGTGAGGGAAGAAGCGAGTCTCGTTCCTCGACTGCCCGCCGCCATGCCTCATGAGACTCGGTTGCGGCAAAGTCAATTACAGGCGCCGGAAGAGAGATCCGAGAGACGAGCGCTCGGTCGAAACGCCCTCAAGGAACAGACGGCCCCCTTCATCCCCGGTGACGAAATTTTCGGGCCCGCCTCTGAAAAGGAGGAGAAGACCGCCGCCATGAAACCGGCTCCCCAACAGGCTCTCCACGAGACCAAAGACGTTTCAGGCGCAACCGACATGTTGAAAAAGGCTAAGAAGCCAATGGAAGGGGCCTTTCCTGCAGGCGTTACGCCTGCAAATATCCCAAACGCTGAAGAAGCCGTGAATTCCGGATCGCGCTCCAAACGGAGACCAACGCGGTCACTAGGAGCTTCTCTGGGGTATAACCAACCTCCGACCGGCTCTGTGCCTGCTGCGCCGGCAGAGGGCGGGATCAGGGTGCGGCTATTCATCGTTAATCGAGGGGTGAAAGATTTTGATCCCAGCGCCTACAAACCGCCTTATATCAGCCCTTACAACGTGACGCTGAAAACCAAGGATTCAAATAATGTCGCGGCGCCTGGAGAAAGGGCGGCCGCGGCAAAGACGACTCCAAGGATAGTGATCATCCTTCGGAAAAAAGGTCAGGGCATCGATATATCTGCCAGGTTTTACCAAACTGGAAACAGTGTCCCAAAGGGGTTACATGGACGGAACGTCGCTTCGGAAAATATTACGGATGAAATAGACAAGATTATTCGGAAACTTTTAGCGAACGAACCCGGAGATTAAATGCCGAGGGATTCACGCAGAGTGTTTACGATGGTGATGACGCTCAATGCGATCAGCAGCAGGACGGACGCCCAGGAAATAATGTTCAATACCAGTCCGTTGGTATATTCCCTCATTATTGACTTGTCATTTATCAAAAGCAGCATGAACACGAGAACAACAGGCAATACCAGTCCATTAATTACCTGGGAAAAGTACATGATGGAAACGAGCGGGAGAGAAGGGATTAGTATGAGCAATCCTGAGAAAACTATGATGAAACAGTATAATCCATAAAATTGGGGAGCTTCGGAGAATTTCTTATCCAGACTGGATTCCCAGCCGAATGCTTCACAGACGGTGTACGCGGTGGAAAGAGGCAATATTGCCGCAGAAAACATCGAAGCGTTGAAAAGCCCAAAGGCGAAAAGCCATGAGCAGTATGCTCCCGCAAGTGGTCGCAGAGCCAAAGCGGCTTCTTCCGCTTTCTCAACTTTTACCCCCGCCTTGAACAGCGTGGCGGCGCAAGCCAGTATTATGAAGAATGCCACCACATTTACGGCCAAAGAGCCCAGAGTGACGTCCAGCCTCACCGCTCCCAAGTCCTTCGATCCCAACCCCTTGTCCACGATGGAGGCCTGCAGATAAAACTGCATCCATGGGGCAATGGTTGTGCCTACAAGACCCACCAGCATCATAAGAAAAGCAGAGTCACTCTGGAGGGTGGGCGTGCCAACAGCCCGGACAACTTCGACCCAGTCCGGCTTAACCAAGAATCCCGTCACAACATAGGCTACATAGAATAAGCAGGCCCACAGAAACACTTTTTCCACGGAACTGTAGGTTCCTTTAACGGCAAGCCACATTAGGAAGAATATACTTAGCGGGATAGAAAAAAATCTCGATATCCCAAAGATCTCCAAGGACGCGGCAATTCCGGCGAATTCGGCTAGGATATTCCCAAAATTAGTCAAAACCAGCAGAATCATCAGATAGAAGGTGAGCTTGGCGCCAAAACGTTCCCGAATAAGGTCCGAGAGGCCCTTGCCGGAAACCACCCCCATCCTAGCTCCCATCTCTTGAACGATCAACAATATGAACGTGATAGGTATCAAAGACCATAGCATCTGCAGGCCGTACTGGGCGCCTGCCAATGAATACGTAGTAATGCCGCCCGCGTCGTTGTCCACATTGGACGTAATAATTCCGGGACCCATCAATACCATTAAGCCCCAAAGGGCTATGAACCTTCTCTTGAACGGGCCTGGCTGTGCGGGATTATCAATTGAGGTCTTGGGCACTGTTGTACTCCGACTATTTTCCAAGGTGAGGAGCCACTATTTCCAGTATGGTCTTGAAACGAATGACTCCTTTCATGTGGTTCTCTTCGTCCGTGACCGGAATGGCTCTAAATCCGTATTTTCCGAACATGTCCGCCAACGTTGAAGCGTCATCATCAATCTTTGCGGTCATGAGACGAGTGGTCATGATCCGCTCCACAGGGGTAAAAATCTCGTTGGACAGGAGTTCCCTCAAGTTCACGACGCCAAGCAAATGCGATTCACTATCAAGGATATAGACGTAATAGATCACGTCGACATCATCCGCATTTTGACGTATGTGAGCCAACGCGTCCACAATAGTTTGATTGGGATCGACAACGAGGAATCGGTTTGTCATAAGACCGCCGGCTTCGTCTTCTTCGTGTGCTAGGAGACCCTTGACCCGCTCCTGATACTCGTCTTCCATTTCATCAAGAATATCGTCGGCGGTTTCCTTGGGCAGATCCGCTATCAGGTCCGCAGCTTCATCCGGGGACATCTCTTCAAGAATATCAGCGGCCTTTTCAGGTTCCAACGCTCTCACAATTGAGACTTGAACCTTGGGGTCCATTTCTTCTAGAGCGTCGGCCAAAACCTCGTCATCCAAAGACTGAACAACCGCCGCCCGCTCGTGGACGTCCATATCCTCCATGATGTCCGCCAGATCCGCAGGGTGAAGGTCGGCGAGTTTGCTCTGAGGAATCTGGAGCTTGAGTCTGTCGGGGTCACCCAGCGGTTGAACGTATTGCCAATGGATGAATTGCTCCTTGAGCGTATAATCAAAAAACCATTTACAGAACCGGAACACCGGTCCCTCGAACCCAAGTCGCCGCATGAGACCGCGAACGCCGACATCTACCTGAACCAGCTTAAGCTTGTTGTCCGAAAGCACGAATTGCAGGTCGTTTACACGGACCACCTTGGCTCCGTATACATCAACTATTTGCTTGTCGAGAAGGAAGTCTCTCAGGGAAATCCTGGTGGCGCTGAGATCGGGTTCAGAGACAAATCGTGTCGGATTGGGGTTCGGCTTCAATACTATTTTTCGGGTGCTCACCGAGGCTACGTTGTCCCATCCCACTACCCATCGATTTGTTGAGCGGAATAGGCTGCCGTACACAAGATTGGTTATTTCCGGGAGAGGTTGATCCAGGTTGACTTCAAAATCTCTGGATTTGCCGAGAACAGATCCGTCAGCGGAGACCACTTTGACGAAGAGCAAACTGCTCAAATAAAACTGTTCTTGGGATGGGGCTTCCACCCGAACCTCCGAACATGGTTAAAATAGCAGAACCAATCAGCGGAAATTGGTCCGGTCCCTAAGGACACGGCCTATGTGGGAGGGCCGTTCTGGATATCAATGGAACGACCGGACTATACACGAAATAACTTTTGAGCAAAAGAAGAATCTACGGTTTCTGGAAGCTCACCGAAATCTAACCCGAACGCTTGGCCGACGTTTAAACCAGCAACGATTAAGCATTGGTTATTGCACGACGCTTCGATTTTTCGAGCTTGATTATCCGGGCTCACGCAGTTTAGTATTGAGAGACGGACCGGTTGCGAATATTATGAATTGCTTACAAACCATTCTCGGAGTCAAACATGCCCATCAAAAACCAACTGGAAGTGATGCTGGTCGATGCCCCGGGTGAGCTGGCCAAGTTCACGGCCATCTTGAAAGACGAGCACATCAATATCGAAGCCATGAGCATTCAAGATGCCAACGAGTATTTGTTGGCGCTTTACGATGTCCGGAGTCAAACCGGACGCCGAGTGGCGCCCAGGGATTACTACGAGGCTATTCTCAAAGAATCAGCGAAATACTCCATGATACGGCTCATAGTGGATAATCCCGAGAAGGCCGTGGAATTATTGAACAAGGGGGGTTATCAAACCAAGATTAGCCAGGTCATAGGCTTGGTTTCTGGAAAACAAACCGGGATTATTGAACAGGATTTCCAAGAAATTCGGCGACGCAGGCATCAATATATCGTATACCTATGGGTCCGGCTTTTCGGACAGTGAATCTGCGCTTTTCATATTCAAGGTCTCTGATATGAACAAGGCTCTGCAGGTTTTTCCTGAGGGAAATGTTTCGTAGAGCGATTGGTAGTTAGTTTCACATCTTAAGGGCTCGGGAGCAATCCATGGGCGTCGGGCGGTTGCGCACGTACGCCGGTCCGACGCCTGTGGAAAAAACATGACGGAGCTTATGTGCCGATTTGCCGGAATTCCGGACGTCGCCCAGGAGACGACCATTGAATATGCGTTCGACGGGTAGCCTCGGCGCCTACGATCAAGATGCTCAAGTCAGGGACAGCCTTTATTGCTACACAGGTTGGCGTGCGCCGCCCCTTAGGCCCGACACGGAGAGCGATTCAAATGATGAGCGCCTCGAAGCGCAGCTTTACGAAGTGCGGATCATGGACAACAACCATAACACCTACCAGGAAGTGATGGATGTGAGCATGCTTACTTTGGGGGTGACTGAGGAGCAAGCATACGCCATTGCTTGGGAAGTTGACCATTTGGGCTCTTGCGTGGTAGCTCAAGCTCCCCGTGACGTGGCCGAGCAGCTTGCCGACATGATTAGGACGATCGGCATAGAAGTACAGGTAAATCCGATTAATGAGAAAAGCGACTAAGGGATCCATTCCGCGAGTTGGGTACCACATTCTTGTTGGATGATGTGAGCTTTGCGAACCGATTGTTTGCGAAAAAGCCATGGACGTGCAGTTCCAGTTAGACGCCGTATTTGCGCCATACGTGCTAAGCGCGATAAGCTTTCGGTTTGCGGCGATCACCGACGAGCCCAACGTCCGATAAGATATATTATGTTAACTCATAACATGGCCAAGTCCGACCTATGAATGAAGAGCTTGAAGAAAAAGAAGAATCTATCCGTTTGAGTATCGCCGTAATCTCCAAGAATGAGGCGGACAGAATTGGCCGTCTCCTAGACAGCGTCCGTATAGCCGACGAGGTGTTGGTAGTGGATTCCGGAAGTTCCGACCGCACTGTGGAAATATGCAGGCAATGGGGCGCTCGGGTCGTCTATCACGATTGGCTGGGTTATGTCATCCAGAAACAACTCGCTCAGGATTTGTGCCAAGGTGAATGGATTCTGAATTTGGATGCGGACGAAGCCCTTTCAGCGCAGGGCGCCTCCGAACTCATGAGGGAGATTGACCAAGCTGGACCTGAAGTCGCCGGATTCTCTCTGCCCAGAATAAGTTATTATCTGAACAAATGGATCAGGCACGGAGGCTGGTATCCCGACCGAAAGGTCAGAGTCGTCAGGCGTGGACGAGGAAAATGGGTTGGGGACGGTATTCACGAACGCTTGGAAGCGGACGGAGAGATACGGCGACTCAACCATCCGATATTGCATTATGTTTACCGTGATATTTTCGATCAGGTGGCCACAATGAATCGGTTTTCCACAGTAACCACCGAATTCAGGAAGGAGCCGGCGTCAAGACTCTATCTCATCTGGGGATTGGCGCACGCGTTCGGTAAATTCCTTGAATGCGCCGTGTGGAAACTAGGCTTTTTGGACGGTTCAGCGGGCTTCGTGATTGCCGTTAACAGCGCATTTTATGTGTTCCTGAAACATGCGAAAGCGTGGGAAAAGGGCCTGCTCAAGGGCGAGCCTGACCCTCCCGTATGACAGCGTAATCCGGATGAAGATAGCCTTAGCCATAGAGAATTTCAGCCGTTTCCGCGGCGGCGCCGAATCCTACGCAGTGGAATTGGCCGTAAGTTTGGTCCGTGAAGGCTGGGAAGTTCACCTTTTCGGGTATACATGGGACGGCCATCCCGTCGAAGCGATCTTTCACGAAATCCGCCGATTGCCCTCATGGGCGCCTCCCTCCCTGAAAATCCTGGATTTCGCGTTTCAGCACAAAAAGTTGGTTTCGGAAATCGATTTTGATGTTGTCTTGGGTTTCGGGAATACCGTGACCATGAATGTCTACCAAAGCCACGGCGGAGTCCATTCTCTAAGCAATGCCAGAAAACTCATGGCTGTGAAGAACCCCGTTGTCAGATCGCTCAAGCGGGCGCTCATGTTGATGACGCCAAAATATCATGTTCGCGCATGGATTGAATCGGCGCCATTCCGTAGTCAGTCCAGGCCAGTCATTATCGCTATCTCGGAAATGATCAGACAAGACTTTACGGATTACTTCTCAATACCGTCTTCGCAGATAAGGCTGGTTTACAATGGCATCAACACATCAAGATTTCGCGCGGATATAACCACAAACCTGCGGGAGAAACTGGGCTTTGACGCCGAAATCCTCTTCTTATTCATGGCTTACGACTTCAGAAAGAAGGGTGTGAGCTATCTGGTCGAAGCCGCAGCGAGATTAAGAGACCGTGTCGGAACTGGAAAATTCGGGGTGATTGTGGTTGGCGGGAGCCCCGATACAGGACTTCTTCGGCTGGTCAAGGACTATAACCTGACGGATATTGTAGTATTTCCAGGACCTACGAAGACGCCCGAAGAATACTATTCCGCTTGCGACGTGTTTGTCCTGCCGACGTTTTACGACGCGTGCTCTCTTGTGGTGTTTGAGGCCATGTCAGCCGGACTACCTGCCATTACCACAACTTTCAACGGCGCTTCCGGAATTATCACCAACCACGTGGACGGCGAGATAATCGAGGATCCTTCCAATGTGGACCGGATAGCCGAGGCCATGCTGCCATTTCTGGACAAAGCGTTTTTGAAAGAAGCGTCAACCGCCGCGAAACGCACTGCTGCGCAATATACGCTTGAGGAAAACCACCGAAAGATGTTGGAGATTTTCTGGAGTTGTTTAGGGAAAAGCTAGACCCGGCCTAATAACTCACCGGGAAACCCTTTTTTGCAACTCCGCGGAACGCGAGGCCCGGACCCTTCCCTAAAAACTCCGAGCATATTGGGTGGTTATGATCATGTCACGCTTCAGCAAATCCCTCTGCGCTTGGCGCCGCCCCTAAGGACATACGTGGGCTATGGCGATTGACATCGGATGAGCGCTGGAACTGGTAGCAATAATAGGAGTTTTGGGGGAGGGGCTCGGGGAGGACCTTTTTGCAAAAGGGTCCTCCCCGACAACTGCCTAAGAATTCTTAAGCTTTGCGACGGCTTCGATTAGGCCGTCGATTGTGTATTCCTTTGCTTCGACGCTCACTGTTAGGCCGTTCTGTCTCAGGGTCTCAGAGGTCACTGGCCCAATGGAAGCCAGCGCTACGCCGTCTAATAGTTCGGGTACGTTGAAATCCCGGAGCATTTCAAGGAAATGCGTCACAGTGGAAGACGAGGTGAAAGTGACCACATCAATCGCCTTTTCTTGTAACATATCAACCACTTCAGTTATGCCTGAAGCCTCTGGCATGACGGTGCGGTAGACGGTTACCACATCGACAATACCGCCCTTCGCGGTTATGCCTTCAGGTAAAACGTCTCTCGCTTTCTCTGCTCTGGGAATTAAGAACTTCTTTCCGCTTATGGGAATTTCGTTGAGCAGCTCCAGCACACCTTCGGCGACGAATTCCTTGGCCAAAAGATTCACCTTCAAGCCTCGATCTCTGATACCCGCCGCTGTTATCGGTCCTATCGCCCCGATTTTGGGCCCGGCAAGGTCTCGAATATCTTCGCGAATCTCGAAGAATCTCTGAAAGAAACGGTCAACCCCGTTGACCGAAGTGAAAATTATCCAATCATATGAGGACACATTATTGATGGCGTCATCAAGGGGTTGAAAGTCCGTTGGCGGCGCAATCTGTATCGTAGGGAACAACACCGGTTCGCCGCCCTGCTCTACTATCTTTTCTGCCGCCTTTCTGGATTGCTCACGGCCTCGAGTAACCAACACACGTTTTCCGAAGAGCGGCTTTTTCTCGAACCATCCGAGGCTGTCGTGCAATTGAGCCACAGACCCCACCAGGAATATGGCAGGCGCTTTAATGCCCTTCTTTTTGGCGGCTCCAGGTATTTCCCCTAGGGTCGAAATTAGCGACACCTGCTTTGGCGTGGTCCCCCACCGTACCAGAGCAGCCGGTGTCGACGCCGGTTTGCCATGCTTGATCAAAGCGTCTGAAATAATCTGAAGGTTCTTGACTCCCATCAGGAAAACGAGAGTGCCGGAAATCTTAGCCAGAAACGTCCCAGTCCATGGCGGAGGTTTCTTTGGTAGGGTCCTCGTGGCCGGTTATGAAGGTCACCATGGACGCGTGGTCCCTGTGCGTAACCGGAATCCCGGCGTAGGCTGGGGCGGCCACGGCCGATGACACTCCGGGAACCACCTCGAATGGTATTCCCGCAGCGTTGAGTTCCTCGGCTTCCTCCCCTCCTCTTCCAAAAACGTAAGGATCGCCGCCCTTTAGCCTTACGATGCTCTTTCCTTCTTTGGCTATCTTTATAAGAAGCTGATTGATCTCGCCTTGTTCAAGTGTATGGGCTGCGCCCTTCTTCCCCACATAGATAAGCTCCGCACTTGGAGAGGCTTCCTGAACAAATTGGCTGCCGGCAAGATAATCGTAGACGATCACATCCGCTGTGCGTATCTTTTGTAGCCCTTTGACGGTGATCAAACCCGGATCGCCCGGTCCCGCCCCTACCAAAAAAACCGTTCCCGGCTGGGTCGTAGTATTGCCGGCTTTATCAGTCATTCCAACCTCTTCGTCTTCAAATTCAGAATAGATTTATAGCAAACGGCATCACGTAAGCATTCACCGGGACGAAATCCCGACTTGCAAAAACTTCCATGACTGCGGGCGGCTACAACTAATAGTGAAAATGCCTTCTGTTCTTCGTTGTGCCCCTATGTTTGGGAAAGCCGACTTGTCGCGTCGCAATTTGGGAAGTTCTTGAAGGGTGGTCTGGAGGTAAACTTCTTTCAAGAAGATTCCCTCCAGCCGCGTTTTCATTCGAAGGGGTTTCCCGGATAACTCTTGCAAGATCAGACCGGTTCCCAGTCATCTGAAAAAACGCTCTTCATGATCTTGTCCGCGCCGCTTTCTATGAGCTTATCGGCGAGTTCGACTCCGATTGACTCGTCCTGGCCCTTCGCTGTCAGGCTTTGCCGTAGCATAGGTTTGCCATCGGGGTGAACAACCGCGGCTGTGAGTCTAACTCCCCCGCCGGAAGGCACACAATGAGCGGCCATGGGAACCTGACAACCTCCACCCATGCGTCTAAGGAACGCTCGCTCGATCAGAGCGCATTTGGCGGTGTCCGCGTCGTTCAATTCCCTGATGAAGCGCTGGACATGCGAGTCGTTCTTCCGGGTTTCTATCGCCAGAGCCCCCTGCCCTATGGCCGGTATTACCAGGTCCGACTCCAGGAATTCAGTCACTTTATCGCCGAATCCCAAGCGCAGCACTCCGGCTGCGGCAAGAACCACTCCGGCAAGGTTTTCCGTTTCGATCTTTCGGATACGGGTGTCCACATTTCCTCTTATCGAGACTATCTCCAGCCCTGGAAATCTATGGAGCAGAAAAGCCTTGCGCCGTAGGCTCGATGTCCCGATACGCTCGCCCGGACGTATCTCCGCCAACTTGCGGCCGTCTCCTGAAATGAATACATCCCTGGGATCTTCCCGTTTCATAATGGCGGCCAGTTCTAAGCCTTCCGGCAAATCCGTGGGCAAATCCTTCAAGGAGTGAACGGCGAAGTCGACTCGACCGTCCAGTAAGGCTTCTTCTATCTCTTTGGTGAACAGGCCCTTGGAACCTATGGCCGCCAGCGGCGTGTCCAGTATTTTGTCGCCCTGGGTCTTAATTATATTCAGTTCAATCTTCATTTCAGGATTCGCCGATTCAAGGATGGAAGCCACATGGCGGGCTTGCCACAGAGCCAGCGGACTCCCTCTTGTTCCAATTTTCAAGATCATTTCTCGATTAATTCTTCTTCACCCGCTTCGGTGTCCGTTTTTAGCCCATCAAGCTTAAACATTCTCTGGGCTATATCCAGGAAATCGTTTCGCTTGGCCCTTACGCCCGCTTTCTTCAGGAACGAGATAGGGTCATGGGCTATTTTGTTGATTATTGATCTGGTGATCGCTTCCACCACTTCCCTGTCTTGATCGCTCAAGCGGGACAGCTTTCCGTTGAGCCTTGTCAGTTCGGCTGTGCGAATACTTTCGAGTTTCTCCCGCAAAGCTATTATTGTTGGGGTTGAACCCAGTGTCTTGGTCCAATTCATGAACTTGGCGACTTCTTCTTCCACTATTCTCGACCCACGGACCGCTTCCTGGCGTCTCTCTCCGAGGTTTTCGCTGACTACGGCCTGCAAGTCGTCGATATTGTACAGATAAACTCCGTCGATATCGTTGACCTCCGGAGCCACATCCCTCGGGATTGCGATATCAATCAAGAAGATCGGCCTGTAGCGCCTCATTTTCATGACTTTTTTCATATCGCCCTGGTTAAGAATGGGCTCGCAACTTCCGGTGGAAGTTATTACCACATCGGCGCTCAGTAACGCCTGCTCCAGTTCGGCCATTTTCATGGCCCGCCCCTCGAGCCGGCCGGCCAGTTGGCAAGCGTTCTCGAATGTGCGGTTGACCACCGTAATGGGCCTTTCAACCTGGTTGATCAAGTGGCGCGCGGCCAGTTCCGCCATTTCACCCGCCCCTATGAGCAGGACGGCTTTATCCCGAAGTTCACCAAGTATTTTTTTGGCAAGCTCGACCGCCACATAGGCCACCGAAACCGCTGCGGCCCCGATGCTTGTTTCCGTGCGGACCCGTTTTGCCGCAAAGAACGCCCGATGCATGAGACGGTTGAGTATGGGGCCTGTGGTATCCGCCTCCGAAGCCAGCCTGTAACCATCCTTCACCTGCCCGAGAATCTGAGCCTCACCCAAAACCATCGAGTCCAAGCTTGACGCTACTCTGAAGACGTGGCGGACAGCGTCTTGGCCTTCTTTGACATATAGGTAATTCTCGAAGGATGAACGATCAAGATTGTGATGGGAGGCAATAAGGTCGATCAATCCGTCCTTTTCGGCCTCGCTTGAGTCTGCCGTTATCGCTATCACTTCGGCTCTGTTGCAGGTTGATAGGATCATGAGTTCCTCGACGCGGGAAGCTCCATCGGCGAAGATCGTGTTAACACGGCCTTCCACGTTTCCCGGGAACGTAATCCTTTCTCGAATCTGAACCGGGGCTGTGCTGTGGTTAAGCCCTATTACCAATATACCCGCGCTCATGATCCGAGAGTCCTCCCCCTTAAGGGGCGAAGTCCCTCCAAAGAATGGTGGCCCGTCATCAGCACGCTCACACCTATGAAGGTGAACATTACCAGAGCAAATCCTATGAGAGCCAACATGGCCGCTCGCCGCCCGCGCCATCCCAGGATCACGCGCTGATGGACCATTGCGGCGTACACAAACCACGTGATCAGACTCCAGGTTTCCTTTGGATCCCAGTTCCAGTAAGTCCCCCAGGCGCTGCCAGCCCATAGAGCTCCCGAAATTATTCCGAGGGTGAGAAAGAAGAAGCCTATGGGCAATCCCCTGCGGTTTATGATGTCCAGGGTCTCCAGTGAGGGCATCAGCTTGTACAAGCGACCTATTCGTTTGGTCTTGATCAGCTTTTCCTGGACTATATACATCAGGCCGCCGATAGCCATGAGAGCGAACACACCGTTGCCCAGCAAGGCCAGCGTGACATGAACCGGAAGCCACCAGCTCCGCAGTACCGGCATGATGGGCCGGCCGACCTGATACGAAATCATCGCCCCGAAAATCATCAACACCGACGCCAGGGGGACCGCTATCGCTCCGAATATGGGGCTCGGGTCCTTGTATCTCATTATGAGGAAAGAGCCGATTATCAGCCAACTGAACAACGACAAAGCGTCGAAAAGGGTCGCAAGGGGAAAATAGCCGGAGAAGATGGCTCGATGCATAATGGATAGCGTATGAGCGGTAAAGCCCGTCAAAGTGAGGGCAAACCCCAGCGTGGCTCTGCTCCACGACGGCGCCATCAGGAAAATGAGGTAGCCCAGGGATGCGAGCAGGTAAAATGCAATCGCTATCTGGAAGAAAATCAAGTCCAAAGTCAGGCCTCTTTCGGCTTTGCGTTGGTCGGCGTATTCCCTCAGTCGGAAAGTCTAATTAACCGCTGGGGAGCTGAGAGCCGGCTGCAATAATTGGAGTTTTGGGGAAGGGGTTCGGGGAGGGACTTTTTGCAAGAAGTCCCTCCCCGATTTCTTTTCCGAAATCTCCTAATTATTCCGCCCGCCGCAGGCCGGGTTTTCTTTCATCGCGGGGCCGGGGTCGATCTCCCGGGGCAAAATGGCCCGCAGGATCTCCAAGGCCCGTTCCGTGTCGTTTGCCTTTAAAGCGGCGAGAATTTCCGAATCGACTATATCCAAAAAGAGCTTCTTGTTTTCGTCTGAAGAGCTGCCGGTCTGCAGGATCAGCTTGCGCAACTCGGCCATAATCCGAGTCATTTGGGCATATTCCGGGCCGAATCGCGTTGCAAGGTCCTCTCGGATTCGTCTTGCTAACGCCGGTGATGACCCGCCGGTGCTCACGGCTATCATAAGATCGCCCTGGGTTATGACCGCAGGGACTATAAATGTGCACATGTCCGGCATATCAGCGATATTGCAGGGGATCTTTCTCTTGATAGCGGCGTCGTAGATTGTCCTGTTCACTTCCCGATTGTCTGTAGTCCCGAAAATCAACGTTATCTCGTCGCCTTCGTTGAGCATGGATTCTCGAAAGATATCAGCCGTCCAATCGATCTTCTTTTCACGCGCCAAGATAGAAAGTTCCGAAGTCAGCTCAGGCGAAATCACCTTTACTCTTGCTCCGCTTTCCAGGAGGCTCAGAACTTTGCGATTCGCCACGCGTCCGCCTCCGATTACTACGACCAGCTTGCCTTCCAGGTTCATCATCAGCGGATACGGTTTCAAGGCTTCCTCCTGCAAAACCATTATTATATACGAAATGGGCCATGAATCAAATGTGTGAACGCAGAAATCGCAAAGGTTTCGCTCGTCGGCGCGGATAGGTTTGGAGACAACATAGATACGTTGGCAGGCACTATTCTTGTAGGATGCTGTGAGCGCTGCGAACCGCATATGTCGAGAAGTATTCATTCAGTTACACGGAGGAGATTGCTTCGCTCCGCTCGCAATGACAGGCAAAGTGTCTTTGCGAGGAGTGAAAGGACGAAGCAATCTCAGCTTGGCCGGTCAAGACTGAATCGCCATCGGTTATGTCAAAAAAAGCAGGTGCGTGAACGCCGGTGCGTGCTATTATTCTTCCGCCGATCCATTTTGGAGAATTACCAACTCACAAAGACCAAATTGATGCGACTGAGGGGGATATATCGTGTCCACAAAGCTCACTCGAACTTTCAAGATAATCTCAGCAATACTAACGTTCGGACTACTCTTTACCTCGATTGTTCTTGCAGACCCGTCTATAGCCGACGACAAAACACCCGCCCTGATTGAGGCTGTTAAGGCCGGGCAGATAGATAAGGTTAAGGAGCTGTTGAACGCCGGCGCAGACATTAATGCAAAGGAACTGAGGGCCAAATGGGACTCTTCGTACGGCGGTCCGGGTATGCCGCTGAATGCGGCAATCGACGCAGGCAATCTTGAAATGGCAAGCTTGCTGCTGGACAAAGGGGCTACGGTTAACCCATTGAATAAAGATGTTTCCAGCCCTCTGAAAGAGGCTATTGAAAAAGACAACCCCGAAATGGTTGACTTACTTCTCAAGAAAGGCGCCGACGCCGATGCGGCCGGGGCTGGCTTGACGCCCCTTATTCAGGCAATTTGTGGGGGCGCCGTAAAGATAGCCGGACTGTTGCTGGATAGCGGAGCCGTGATCGGCACGAAACGCGAAGATAACCTTACGCCTTACAATGGGCTCCGCTCGTCCACATTGCGTGCGGCGTTCAACTACGGTAGCTTGGAGATGCTGACCCTTCTGTTGGACAGAACCGGCTATGACAAATGGCCAACTGATCAAAAAGGTGAATGGCTGTCGTACGCTGTTATTGTGGGTAACGCCGACAAAGTTAAGCTGCTTGCGGACCGGGGAGCTGAAACTACCTTGGATGCGGCGGCGCTGATCGGAGACGTTGAGAGAATGCGAGAGCTTTTGGCCGTCGGAGCTGACATCGAGGCCTCAAACAAGGCTCATAGGACAGCTCTTATGAACGCCGCCTGGAAAGGGAATGCTCAAGCCGTGGACTTGCTCATTGCCAATGGAGCCAATGTCAATGCGGCTCCGTCAGGCTGGCCCCCTCTAATTTACGCTGCCCACGAAGGTCACGCAGACGTGGCGAAAACGCTGCTGAACAAAGGCGCCGATGTCGCAGCGCGGGACAAGGATGGTTACACAGCGCTCATGAGGGCTGCGTCTCGAGGGCGCCTGCAAGTAATGAAGGTCCTGCTGGAAAATGGAGCTGATCCAAACGCAAAGGACGAGCACGGCGCAACTGCTCTGTTTTTCCCGGCCACAAAAGGCGACAGCGAGGTCCTGAAATTGTTGCTGGACAAGGGGGCAGATATCGGGGCGGACGGTTCTTCCGCCGCAATAGCTCTCATATGGGTAGCCTCCTTGGGCGACGCTAAAGCAGTGAAGGCGCTGCTGGACATTGGGGTCGACGCCAAAGCGAAAGCTAAGGGATTTACGGCATTAATGGCGGCTTGCCATGCAGACAATATCGATGTTGTCAAAGATTTGCTGGACAGAGGCGCTGAGGTCAACGCCAAGGCTGCCGACGGCTGGACCGCCCTCATGAGCGCCGCATATCGAGGCAATATAAGCGCTCTCAAGATCTTGATCGAGAGAAGCGCCGACGTCAACGCAAAGATGGCCGACGGTTCGACTGCTCTCATGTACGCTGCGGGTGAACTCCCCTTGGATACGCTGAAAATGCTGCTCGAAGCAGGGCCCTACGGTGAGGCCGCTCTCACCCGCGCTGCTCTTAAACGCCGCTTGGATGCCCTGAGCATGCTGCTCGACGCAGGGGCCGACATCAATACGACGACTAATGACGGCGTATCCGCCGTTCAAAAGGCCGCCGAGGCCCACAATGTCGATGCAGTGAAATTGCTTGAACAGCGGAGGGCGAAAGTGACCTTGGCGGTCGCTGCCGCGTTGAGAGACAAGGAATGGGCGAAACGCCTTATTGCTGAAGGGGCGGACGTTAACGCCAAGGTCTCGGCCGGCTGGACGGCGCTTATGGTTGCCGTCAGCGACGAAAACACGGAAATGGCGGGCATCCTGCTGGAGGCAGGGGCTGACGTCAACGCCAAAGGCCCTAACGGCATGACCGCCCTAATGATGTCCGTAATGGCACGGTACGGGAACCCAGTCATGGCGAAATTGGTGCTGGACAAGGGCGCCGATCCCAATGCAAGAAGTAATGCCGGAGGAACAGCGCTCATGGCAGCCTCCTACAAAGGCCTACAGGATTTTGTGGAACTGCTCCTGGCAAGAGGCGCTGACCCCAAAGTGAAAGCCGCTGATGGAACGACTCCTCTATCTGTGGCTCAAAAAGAGGGCTACAAGAAAATAGCCGAACTGCTAAAAGCGCATGGGGCTACGGAATAGGGCCGGAGGGAAAAGCAGAAAGAAAGGAATGTCCAGAGGAAAGCTTACAGGAAGGAGTCGCTCTCTCACGGATTCCCGAATTGGGAGGCGGAGCCTCCCGGCATGCATTCCAAGGCAAGAGCCAGGGAATGAGATCAAAATAGGGCGCCCCGCGAAAGCTGGGGTCCAGAAAGTCTTGAAAACACTAGATTCCCGCTTCCGCAGGAATGACGGATTAGGGAGCAGAGCACTCTTGTATTAGCGCCTGTGCCGGTCCTAGCTCAAGAACTTCCAATAATTATGGGGGCTGAAGAGCGCTTCACTGTTCTTGAAAGTCACGCGACCTACCGGCTGCTCTCAGTAGATTTCGGGGAGTTTTGGTCCAGGCCGTACGGAATCGAAACCCTGACCTCGGTTCCCTTCCCCGGCTTGGAAGCTATCTTTATCTTGCCCATGTGTTCATGGACTATTCTTTCGACTATGGCGAGCCCCATCCCGGCTCCGTGGACCCGGGTGGAGAAAAAAGGATTGAACACAAACTCCAGGTCCTGATCGTCTATTCCGATTCCTTGATCCTTGATCACCAGTGTAGTCCCTTCATGGTTCAGACTCAGATAAACATCCACTATTGAGCCCTCTTTGGAAAAAGTAATTGCGTTATCCAACAGACGAAGGACGGCCATCTTAAGGAGCACTGGATCGAAATTCGCCACGAAATCCCCTGGAATCGAGTCATGTAGTCTTATCTGTGTGTCCCTCTCCAGGCCTCTGGGGACTTTTTCGGCGATGGCTTCCTGAATCACCGGAGCAATGCGGGCCGCAATTATATTAGCCTCGGGTAAGTTGCAGTACGCCTGAATTTCATCCACCACCCTTTCGAGCTTCCTGGCGTCCTCCAGAATATTTTGGGCGTATTGTCGTGAGTTCGGGCAGGCTTCCTGATCTTTTACAATTCTTGCGGCGAATCCGCCTATGGTGACCATGGGGTTCCTTATTTCGTGAGCTACTCCCATGGCGAGTCTGTGCAAGCTTCTGAATTTCTCCCTGGCTATTCTCTCCTTCTCCTGCTCCAACTCCCTTTCTTTGCGTCGCAAATTGAATATTTCCGTAATATCTTTGAATAACACGACAAATCCGATGAAAGAGGTCTCAGTGGCGCCTTCCGCAAAAAGATAGGAAGACGTGGCGGCCAGTCTTCTTAAAGAGCCGTCCGGATGCCGGTAATCCACTTCCGCGTAGTTGTTGATGCTCTTTTTCCATACAGCGTCCACGAAGAGCTGGTTAAACCGATCATCTTGATCTTTCAGGAAAAATAGCCCCGCTATCCCTTTTTCTCTGAGATCGTCAGGCGCGTACCCCAGAATTTCATTAGTGATTTTATTAGCATAGAGTATCTGTCCGTCCTCCCCAAGCACCAATAGGCTGTCACTCATACTCTCCAGGATATTGCCGATTATGACGTCGTCCATTATGCCTCTCCAATTGAATGACAGGAGTTCGGGGAAGCCGTAGCTCATATTGTCACCTTATGCGTTAAATTCGGGCTGTCATTGCGCCGTCAATAATCGGCAAAGAACGAAAGCCGTCGCCGAGCGCTCCTTATTATCCTATTTGCCGCGGGCAAACGTCAATAGTCCTTTACTGTTATAGGCGCCGACGATACGACGAACCGTTACGCATTTTTTTGTATGTAATCGCGTGTGAATCTCATACAATCTCTACGGCCGGACCTCTTAAACCGTTGAACACAATAAACGCCATTGGAGGCAAAATGGGCTGTGCCGCGCCGCATCCATTTCACTGGGATGATTTACGAAACAGGCCGAAAGTGCTGGTGTTGCGCCAGCCCGGCGTGAAGGAACACGAAGATAACAGAGCGTTTGTCGTAAGTTTTCTCAACACGCTATACCTGGTGGATCCAGCGAGGGAAACAATCCGCGAAATTTCGCCGAACCCGTCAAGAGTTCCGAGTCAGGAATTTCAGATTCTTCTAATACGTTATCTCGTGGCGGATTACGGAGGCCCGGAAGACAATGTTGTGGTCAGCGAGAAAGACATGCCCGGTGGAGTTACCTTCTTCCAGGGTCCTCACGCCATGCCGGTAGCCGCCATAGCCGAGCTATACGGGGACGATCTCGACGCTTTCAAGAAGCGCTCTCTTGAACTCGGGAGGCGCCCCGTCTCTTTCGGAGACGTAGGCATGAAATTCTATCCATTCCCCGAAATTCCGGTAACATACATTTTTTGGAAGGCCGATGAAGAGTTCCCCGCCTCGGTTTCGGTTCTGTTCGACAAGTCAATAACTCGTTGGTTCACTCTGGACATGGTTTTTATGACAGTGATGGCGCTCACCGCGCTGTTAATAGAAGGCGTCAACGCCAAGACTAGGCGTTGATCTCCAATCCGATCCGTTCCATCCACAGAAGACTGAGTAGCCGACCTCGCCGGCGCAATATCGGCGGTTCTTGAGGCGACTTTTTGCGCAATCAAGTTAGCCTCCGGCCAACGCTTACCTTTGATACGAATCGTCAGCCGTCAGGGCTCGACATACAGTCAAAGCAAAGGAAGGGGAACCTGGATGCCCGATATTCTTAAGCCTCTGACCAATCAGGAAATGGATCATTACAATGCGCTGAATAAGGAAAATATCGAATTCCTTATGAACCGTTACAACAAAACCAACAGATGGGTGATTGCGGACATCCTCAGGCGCTCCCGATACCATTACCCCGACAAACCAGCGATGATCTTCGGAGACAAAACCCTCACCTACACCCAGATGGAAGACGGTCGCAACCGGACCGCAAACGCTCTTGCGGCGCTGGGAGTGAAGAAATACGATCGGGTGGCGATTCTGGCCCACAATACCATCCA
>CAVVHK010000137.1:0-28487 GCA_963747865.1 uncultured delta proteobacterium
GTATCGCTGTACGTGACAGCGCCAAACTGGCACAGACGCATGCATTCCCGGCAACCGACGCACTCATCGGGATCTATCTGCGCGACGTATTCGCCTCTGAACATAACCGGCATCGACTGCGTGACGGTGGAACGCATGGCGAGGCAGTCGGACCGGTCGCAATTGCAGATCCCGCCAATAAAGGGCGTGTAGAATGTCCACACCGTATGGCATAAGCCTTCATGCTCATGCGATCGGAAAGCGGAGATAGCTTCTTCTTTGGTCAGTGTCTCAAAATCGGCGGTATCCGGCTCTACTTGGGTGATCTTCTTAAGGCCGCGGACAATCTCAGCCATTTTTCCACCGTTGGCCTCGAGACTGACCCCATAACAATATCGTTTCCCTTCTCCCAACGTCGTGCTTCGGCATATGCAGGGCACACGAACTATGGAATTGGTAAAACCGAAGATCTGGTCGATCTCTTCGATGGGAACGACCTGTCCAAAATGAACCTTCTTCATCTTCCGGGTGACAAGACGGCTTATTACGTTTCTTATGAATCTCGGCGCCTTCTCGAGACGCTCAGCTCGCCGGGCCGAGTCTTCGATCTCACGTTTGACCTCCTCCGGGTCCGCGAACTTTTCAATAAATTCGCGGCGTCGAACGTCGCTTAACAGGTCATCGGAATAGTTCTTCACTTGCAGGTACCATTTTTTGCCTTCGCCATGTTGCGTGCAGAACTCGCACATTTTGTTCTCCTTGGATGATGGCTTGCGTCAAGGTTACGTCCGATGAAGCGATGGTTTGGTAATTTATTGCGACTGCCCCGGCAGTCGGCCGGCGCCGGGCAAAAAACCGAACATCCGGGGCGAATTATACAACCTCCGCCCATGCGAAATGCAAGTGTTCACACGCGTTATAGCCGTCCGCGCGTCCCTGGAAATAGCGCCCTTGGATGTCTTCCGGATTCAAGTTCTCTCGCAGAGTTAAGCCCAATTCAGAAAGATCCGCTTCCAGCGTGAATGGATCAAAACCTGTGATCCACGGCTCACCCGCCCGCTTCAACTTCTCCACAGCCAGATGTACACGTTTGGCCGCTCTCTCAGGCACAAAAGCGTCTGTGTCCAGGTAATCGAAAACGATAGAGCTACCAGCGGGGGCAATCTCCGCGACTGAGCGCAACGTGGTAAAGACCGCTTCGCGAGGTAAGTAAAAGGTTACCCCCAGCCAACTGAAGAAGGCGAGCGCTTCTGAATCATAGGGCGAGCGCGCCAGCGCCTTCGACAAACTCTCTCTTGTGAAATCAACCGGTACAAATGCAGTCGCTCGGGTCGCTCCCAACCTAATTCAGCAATTCGGCGCCGTTTGGCCTCCTGCGTTCCGGGCTGATCCACCTCGAACACCTGAAGACTTTCCATTAATTCCGTTCGGCGAAACGCAAATGTATCCATGCCGGCCCCAAGATTCACGTACTGTCGCACTCCCCGTTTGAGGGCCGTCTCCAGGGAGTCTTCAGCGTATCTACTGCGGCAGAGCGCAATGGATGGGAACGGTATGGAGCGCATCGTCCGAGCCAAGGCGGTTGGTTGGTCAGTGGGCGACGCTGCTCCTTCAGAATCAATGGACTCAAATAATTCGGCGAACAGGACCTCCAGGCGCAAACGCTCCTCTTCCTTTATCAAGTGACTGGACAGATAGTCACAAAAGATTGTGGGAGTATCGTTTTCCGCATGGTATGCGCGATAGTAAGCGGCCGCCAACGCCCCTAGGCTGACTTCATTCTTTTCCATCGAAAACTCTCCGTTGCGGGCGGTCCGAAAGAAAAACATTACGGCGTCGATGGTAGGCCCAGCGGCAATCACGCATAATTGCTCAGCCGCAATAACAGCCGTCCGGCGACCATTCTCCTGTACTCTGCCGAAGCCCTGACGTCATCAATCGGCGAGACAACGTCCTGCGCAATCTCAGCCGCGTTATTTAGCGTTTCACGAGTTAGCGGCTCGCCGATCAGCGTCGATTCCACCCGTTCCGACACAACCACGGTAGGTCCCACGCTTCCCCACGCAAGACGAACGCTCTCCACCAGACCAGCTTTTGAAAGAGACACCAGAGCGGCCAAGCTCGCCACGGAACAGGCCTGAGCCTTGCGCCTGCCCACTTTTTCATGATGAGAGATCGTCCAGTGACGGGAAGTTTCCAGCCATATTCCCGAGACTATTTCGCCTTGATTCAGATCGACTTGCCCCGGACCGAGAATAAACTTCTCGATGGGGACTCTACGTGACGTCTCGGCGGATCGGATTTCCATTTGGGCGGCAAGAACGTGAAGAGCCGGGAGTGAGTCGCCCGCGGGAGAAGCTGTGACGATGTTACCGCCCATGGTCCCCATATTTCGGATAGGCGGAGAGGCAAGCGAGCCTATGGCTGTTGCCAGGATCGGGAATTTCTCGCGAATCAACGGAGTGTCCAGGAGACGGGCATGGGTTGTGGCGGCCCCGATGAAAACAGCGCTTCCGTGGTCATGGACTCCCTTCAAGGCTTCCAGGCGTTCGAGGCATACCAAGCATGTGGCGCTGATTTTGCCGTTGCGCAAAGACACAAGGAGATCAGTGCCTCCAGCGTACAGAGCCGCTTCCGGATGCGTCTCCAGAATCCCCCAAAGATCGTCCATTGTTTCAGGAAGAAAAACTTCTCTCATAATGCCTGCTTTTTCAGCCCCATGATTCCGAACGCTTTCTCCACCGCGTCAACTATCTTCTGATAGCCCGTGCATCGACATAGATTGCCTGACAAGGCCTCCCTGATTTCCGGCCTCGTGGCGCTCGGATTCTTTTTGAACAAATTGAGGGACGCCAGTATCATTCCCGGAATGCAGAACCCGCACTGAACTGCGCCACGATCAATGAACGCTTCCTGAAGAGCTTCGAAGCTTCCGTTTTCTGAGACTCCTTCTATGGTGACAACCTCACGTCCCTCCAATTGAGCCGCCAGCATGAGGCAGGATAAACGGGTTTCTCCATCCATCAGTATCGTGCAGGCCCCGCAATCGCCGGAGCCGCAGGACTCCTTTGTGCCGGCGACGTGAAAGTCTTCACGCAGGAGATCAACAACGCGACGGTCCGGTGGCGCTTCCAGCGAAGTGTCACTGCCATTAAGCCTGAAATTTATCAGCACCTTCCGGCTCCTTTGTCCTGGCGCAGAATCGCGCCCAGAATTCTTTCCGAAGTCAGAGGGGCTTCAAAAATTCGAGCCCCCAGGGCGTCTGCGACCGCGTTTGCCACCGCAGGCAAAGGGCCGTTGGTGGCGATCTCTCCAATCCCTTTGAGTCCGAACGGGCCGCCGGCTTCATAAATTTGAACCGGCACGCTGGTAATATCAGGGACATCCACGGCCGTGGGAATTACGTACTTCGACAGATTCTCCGTCAGGGTTCGGCCTTCCTGCACAACAAAATCTTCCGAGAGGGCGTAGCCCAGCGCCTGAGCAATCCCGCCCTGAATCTGTTGTTCATATATTTGAGGATTGATCACGGCGCCGGCATCCGTGACCGCCAGATATTCCTTTACATCGATGTTTCCGGTGATCTCGTCCACTTCCACCAAGGCCAGGTGGGCTCCATATCAGGTACAGAGCATGTGGAAGGCCGTGCAGTCTCAGCTCATCCGGAAAGCCCAGATCGTCGGTCGCCACGGGAGCCCGGAAGTTGTGTGTGGCGATTCGCTCGGAGGGGTCAAGGAATTGGGCGAGCTTCGCCAACGGGATTTCCCGGCCTGTCCGAAGGTCCCTTACTGCGCCGGGAATCAGCGCCACCTGGTCTTTGTCCGGAGCCATCAGCATATCAGCGGCCCGTCGTCGAATGCGGTCTTTCATGAGCTTGGCGGCGCCTATCAGCGCATTGCCGAAGGTGTATGTGCACCGGCTGGCCGAGGCCGAACCGCTGGGAAGCGTATGATCCGTGTCCGGCAGGAAGAGCTCCATATTGGAAGAGTTCTGAACAAGGATTGCCCCGGCGATCTGGATGTTTGAGCTTGCGTTGCCTTGGCCCATGTCCACGACACCACTGTAGACCCGAAATCTTCCCTCCGGAGTCAACTCGATCTTGGCGTTTGCCACGTCCGGCACCACAGGCCCATATCCTGAGGCATGCACGAGCCCCGCCAGGCCGACTCCGCGTCGTTTGAACGCTCCTGCGCAGGCTTTCCAGTTATTTCTGTCGATCCACAGAGCATGTGTCTTAACAGCGTTCAAGCATTCGCCAATGCCTGTGGACGTGGTCAGGGTTTTCCCGACGCAATTCTTGTCACCCCGGTGGAGCGCATTTTTCAGGCGGAACTCAAGACGGTCCATCCCTATCTTGTCCGCCAACATGTCCATCATTTGCTCTATGGCGGCGCTGACTTGAGGGACCCCGAAGCCACGGAACGCTCCGCTTATGGGATTGTTCGTGTACACGGCCCATCCGTTGAGGACGGAATTCGGTATTCTGTAAGGCCCACCCGCGTGCTCCAGAGCCAGCGCCAGCACCACCCCTCCGAGGTGATCGAAAGGCCCGGTGTCCAAGTATATTTCGGCATTGAGATAGTGGAGGGTCCCATCGGCCTTGCATCCGAGTTTGTAGTTCATGGCCGCAGGATGACGCTTGGCGCTCGCGATAAAGGATTCCTCACGGGTCCACCACATTTTTACAGGCCTACCGTTGGAATTGAGAGCCGCCAAGCCGAGTAGGGTTTGGACGGTTATCCCGTCCTTTCCACCAAAAGCCCCACCCACATAGGGAACGATGATCCGAATATCGGTCGGTTCCAGGGCCAAGACCTCGGCGGTCTCCATTCGATCCCGGAACGGAGTTTGGGTTGAGCAGACTATGGTCAGCTTTCCATCCGCATATTGCGCCCATCCGGATTCGGTCTCCAAATAGGCGTGCTCTTGCCTTTGGGTTTGGAAACTCGCCTCGACCATTGCGTCGCACTCGGCTTCCGCTTCCGGGCCTTTTCCAATCGCTGGACTTCCTTTTAGTAAAACGTTTCCGCCGGGGTTGTCTTCGTGCACAAGAGGGGCGTCCGGTTCCAGCGCCCTTTCCACGTCGAATACGCCGGGAAGCGGTTCGTAGTCAATTTTGATCAGACCGATGGCCTTTTCCAGGGCTTCCCGGCTCTCAGCCACGACGACGGCGACTGCGTCCCCGCAATGCCTGATCTTGTCTTGAACGAGAACCGGCTGATCCCGTCTTATCACCCCTTGGCGGTTCAAGCCTGGGATATCCTTGTACGTGAGCGTTTTGACGACGCCCGGGAAACGTTCTGCGTCCCGGCAGTCGATATCCTTCAAGACAGCGTGCGGAACATCGGCTCTTCTGACCCCGGCCCATAGCATGTCGTGGGTATAGTAATCCGCTGCGAATTTCGTCTTGCCCATGACTTTTTCACGGGCGTCAAACCTCGGGATGGATATTCCGACGCTTAATGGTTCTTTGGATTTGCTACGCATTTAGTATCCGTTTAAGAGCGTGAATGAAGTCTTCCATGACATCCAATGTGGAAATGCTGACACGTATGTGGTTTGGATAGCGGAAACCGGTCATTGATCGGACCATAACGCCGTGGCTCATGAGTTTTCTGTATGCCAGGGTATCATTGATAGGGAGCCTTATCATCATGAAATTGCCCTCACCCGAAACAAAGGGAAGGCCCATCGCGGTCAGTTCCTTTTTCAAAAACCCCTTGCTTTGCCTTACCACCGCCCTGGTTCGGACCACATGAGCGTCATCGTCCAATGCCGCTATAGCCGCGTTTTGGGCCAAACTATTGACCGAATAAACCACACAAGTCCTGCGGACCGCGTCCACGGATTCAAAGCTTCCCGCCAGATAGCCTATTCGCAAGCCGGCGAGGCCATACATCTTGGAAAAAGTCCTGAACACTATCAGATTCGGGTAATCATCTATCAGCGCCATTCCATCAGGGTAGTCGTCAGCTTCGACAAATTCGAAATAAGCTTCGTCAACCACTACCATTTGCCGGCCGTCCACAGCGTCCAGAAAGCGGATCAGTTTGTTCCTTTCCCAGTAGGTCCCGGTGGGATTATTTGGATTGCACACAAACAGGATCTTTGTCCGCTCATCGATCCGGTCCAGGATGCCTTGATCGTCGAAAGCGTAGTCCTTCAAAGGAACCAGCCTCGCTTCCACACCTGAGAATTCAGCGACCCACTCATACACGGCAAAAGTCTTGTCCGCCGTGACAATGTTGTCACCTTGTTCACAGAAAGCCTTTATTACAAAGGCTATTGCTTCATTGGCTCCGTTACCCACCAGAAACCGGTCCGGATCTTTATCGAATTTCTCCGCCAGCTTCAATCTGAGATAATATGAATCACCACTGGGGTAAACCGCAGCTTTTGGCGGAGGAAACTCCTTGAGCGCTTCCTGAGCCGCAGGAGGAGGACCAAGGGGATTTTCGTTGTTGTTCAATCTGTGAAGCCTTGAGCATCCATACAGTTTTATCAGCTCGCCGTCGGGTTTGCTGGGAATATAGGCTTCAAAGCGCTTTATGTAATCAGGCAGCAGCCGTTCAACCGACCAGTTTTCAGTAATCATTTAGCCGCCTTGAGTTGAAAAATCACGACATCTCCCTTACCCGCGTACGGCAAAATCAATCTGGGCTCAAAACCCGCCCCCAGAAGAGCGGGAGCGAAATGGCACTGCCAGGACTTCCCCAAATCCATCTCAAAAAAGACGTTATTGAAGCCTTCATTGACCAACGTATCTACATGGGCTTTCATGACTTCCGGCGCGTCTTCCCCGAGCCAGACCGGGTGCAGAGTAACCCGTTCAGTTGAACGGTCAAATGCCGGGGAAAGCACCGAAAAGGCGGAAGAGCGCTCCCCTGCGTTCCTGACACTTCTGAACTCTCTCGCAAAGAACAGGCGCTCATATTCGGTCCTAAGGAAATCTTCCAGCATGGGATGGGACCAGACTGATAGGCCCAGATCCTCTTCTATCTGGCGATAGTACGCTCCGATTTCTAAGCTATCGCCTTCCTGAGAGCTGAACGTGAGCGTTCCCAGTCTTTCGAAGTACTGAACAGGCATGTCCGGGGTTGGGTAGCGGTTAATCAATCCTAGAGCCTTGCTTCTAGCTATTCCGGTTATGAGTCCGTCTACGAGAGCTTGCCCCATCTCAGCCGATAAGGATTGATTAAACAGATAAGGGCCGCGCGCTTGGACAAGTCTGTTCATCGGCCATCGCCAAGTGACCCCACCGCCTATGTGGCCGGCATTATCCACAGCCACCAGAACCCTCAGGTTACCAAACGCAACCATGTCGGCTACCTTGCCCGGATATGCGAAACTTCTGGGAATGTACGGCGGAGAATAATACTTGTGAGCAAGGCGCACAAAAAGCTTCAACTCCTCCTGGTCAGGGGGCCTGATGGAAAATTCCCGGAGCGGCTTGATTTCAGGCAGATCCGAATCCGTAATGACCGGGTAGCTTTTTTCCTTTGTGAGAATCAGGCGCAGCATTTTCTGTTCGTGAAGGAACTGAAATTTGTCAACCATCCTGGATGCGATGAGAAGTCCGGTTTCCACAAAAGCGTCTTCTTCAAGAGAGGCTCTGGCCGTTATATTGAAGGCCCTCATATCGAAGTCCTGGGCTTCAAATGTGAACTCAACCTCTGCGGAGAAGACCTTACCCTTGCAATTTATTTCAATGTGTTTGCCCGGGGCTGCGGCTGCGCAGACGAACGTAAAAATCTCTTCCGCGGCCAGAGTGAGGGAGAACGATTCATTTTCGCCCATTCCCAAGGCATGGGACGATTGTTCAACAAAAGTCGTGGCCACGGGCAAAAATGCCATATCAGCATGCAAGCTTAGGCTAAGCTCAGTGGGAATCGAATGCTTCAAGGAAGTCTCCTGGTAGTAGTTACAAAAAGTATTTCAACCGGCTCTGAGAAGCTCACCCTACCCGATTCATCATTCAACGTAAACCATCTTTCTCGTCATGCCGCCATCGCTTTGCCGATTCCCCGAGCCCCTCCGGTTATTATGGCCACGCCGGTCTCGCGTTCCATAAACCCACCCTCTGTAGACCGTATAAGGCATAACAGAAAACTCGCGATTTGTCGCGCCCGATTTTGAAGGCTACAATAACTGTAATGCGCTTTGACGATAGGAACCGAGCTTATAGTGGAGCATCTGCTTGAGTAAAGGACCCTCACTGAGCCGCCTGTTGAAATGCCGTGGGACCGTGACTTTCCCATTTGGAACTTGACTTTCAGATCATGGTCTCAATACTATGAAATTAAAGTTTCCAAACTACCCAGGATGCTGGTTTGGGGGTCTGATTCTCAAGAAATGGCGGCGATATTAGGTGTAATAGCCTATTTTAGTTGCAAGTTAATCTAATGACAGGTATGGCGTCCCCATGGATGGGAGGTGGAAAGTGGCGAAAACGGAAAGTTTTTCTTTTAAAGTCCTGATAAGGAGAGAACCCGATACCTGGGTTGCTCATTGTCTGGAGTTGAATCTCGTAGCCGAGGCTGAAACGGCCGAGCAAGTAGAGTCGGATATTAAGGACGTGATTATGGCTCATGTGCGCTATGCTTTTGAAAACGACAACGTAACGCACATGTACCATCCAGCCCCGGCAAGCGTTTGGAAAGATTTCTTCAAATGTGCGGATCGTGAGGAGGCGTCTTATCCCGGCAAGATGATTCTTGATGAACTCATTCCTATAATTCAAGCGAGTAAGTGCTTCTATAGAGAAACTTGTCATGCCTAAGGGTCCGGTTCGGTTCAAAGACTTGCTTAAAGCCCTGAAGCCCTACGGAGTAATTGTAAAGAAGGAGGAAAAGGATCGGAAACCATCCTGCAATGCCCCCTTCCTGAAGGCTCGAACCAAGGACACAGCATACCCTGAAAAAACATGGTACAAATCCGGAAATGGGCCGGCGTGTCATTAAAGCGCTTCTTGAAAACCTTGGGATTCCGGAAGAAGCTGTTTGGCGCAACTAGTTGATTTCCGCTTGGCTAAAGTTAAGCCAATAGGATCGGAGGGCGGGTGAAAGACATCAAAAACGTGGCTATTTATGGAGCGGGAGCTATGGGCGCGGTCTATGCTTCCAAGTTTTTTGAAGAGCCTCGATTCTCAACAGTGTTGGTCGCTCGGGGCGAGCGATATGACCGATTGAAAGCTGATGGATTGGTGGTCAACGGGAAACGGTACTCGATTCCGGTCGTGCGTCCTGATGAAGCTGTCCCGCCTGCCGATCTGATCATCGTGGCCCTGAAAAACCACCATCTTCCGGAAGCCGTTCATGATTTGAAAAACATTGTCGGCGACGAAACGACAGTTATCTCAGTCATGAACGGACTTGACAGCGAGGAATACCTCGGCGCCGTCTACGGCATGGACAAGATCCTGTACGCCATCGCCGTGGGGATAGACGCTCTCCGTGAAGGAAACTCGGTCACTTATACGATTTCGGGGAAAATCTACTTTGGCGAGGCTGATAATTCCGTTCCGAGCGTACGGGTCCTCCGTGTGAAGGAAGCCTTTGACCGAGCCGGTGTCGTCACCGAGATTCCCGCCGACATGATGCGCTCCCTGTGGTGGAAATTCATGATAAATGTGGGCGTCAATCAGGCGTCGGCGGTGACGCGCGCGCCTTATGGGGTCTTTCAAGCGTCTCCGGACGCTCAGGCCTTGATGGAAACGTTGATGCGTGAGGTAATCGTTTTGGCGCAACGACTGGGGATAAACCTTAGAGACGCGGATATCGAGGAGTGGAACACCGTTCTCAAGACGCTGTCTCCCAAGGGCAAGACTTCGATGCTGCAGGATATTGAAGCGGGACGCAAAACCGAGGTCGAAGCTTTCGCGGGCAAGACGGTAGAGCTGGGGAAGCTTCACGGTGTCCTCACACCTGCTAACCAGGTCGTGTTGAGCATCGTCCACGTTCTGGAGCAATATGGAGCGTCACAGATCAAGCCTTGAATCCGTGGGTTCCTTTGTGGTCGCTTCATGACCGGTTTGCCGTTGACGCCACAGCGCCCAAAGACTTTGGCAAACTCGCGCCGATGCGGCGCAGGGGGCGCAGGGGGCGCAGGGGGCGCAGAAAGATCGATTCCTTCTCCATCGCGCCTGCAGCTTAGCTTAGCACTCCGTGGCGTAAATACGGTTACGTATTCCGCAGGGTAACGCAGATGAAATTCATAGCCTCTTGCGCCCCGTGAGGGGGCGCTCTTCATTGGTAGCCATGGGTGGAACCCATGGTAGCCGGCTGTATCGACCGGTTTCTTCAACCCCGCAAGGGGTTGAAGACGGGATCGGTTGTTTTTCCAATCCATGGGCTGCGCCCATGGCTATTCATGGGGATTGCCCCTTCGGGGCATGTGCCACGGAATACGACACCGTATTTAGGAAAAGGCGCACTTAGTCTAGGGTGGAACGTGGGAGTAGGGTGCCGGCCTCATGACTCCGCGCAAATGAGGTTGACAAGCTTCAGCCGCTCTAGGTCAGGCTCCTGCGTACTCGGGCACGATTTCTTTCAAGATGGACCGAATCTCGTCATCATTTTGAAGGGATGAGACGGAATTCAGGGTTTCGTCGATTTTTGCGATGACGTCCACGGAATTGTTGGGGCAGTGGTTGAAAATCTTAATCTTGCTATGGGCTGTGGACAGATAGGTCTCGCTGTTGAAGCTGATTTCTTCGAACAGCTTTTCTCCGGGCCTGAGTCCTATGTATGTGATGGGGATGCTGTCCTGATCTTTGCCCATCAGCATTAATAAGTGATGAACCAGATCAAGGATTTTGATGGGCTCGCCCATCTCCAAAACCATGAGCTGACCTGATTCGCCCAGCGCCGTGGCCTGAAGGACCAGAGTCACCGCTTCGGGTATTGTCATGAAGTATCGGCGCATCTCAGGGTGAGTCACCGTGACCGGCCCACCGTTGGCTATCTGGTCCATAAAAATAGGCACCACGCTCCCCTGGGAAGCTAGAACGTTTCCGAATCTCACGGAGAGAAATTTAGTCTCACTAATCTTGCCGTACGCCTGGCAATAGAGTTCGCAGGCTCGCTTGCTTGCGCCCATGACACTGGTGGGATTGACCGCTTTGTCCGTGGACACCAGGAGAAATTTTGAAACTCCGTGGTCATGCGCGGCCTTGGCGGAGAACCCTCATCCCGCCGACGTTGTTTTTAAAACACTCCGCGGCGTTGAGCTCCTGCATGGGCACGTGCTTGTGCGCAGCGGCGTGAAAAACCAGGTCGGGTTTGTATTTTTCGAAAGCGTAATTCACTCTGTCGGAGTCACGCACATCGCACAGAAAAGGAATGGTCCGATCCGGCGCCCCGATCTTGAAAAGATCTCTGTGGATGTTGAATAGAGCGTTTTCGGTTCTGTCCACAAGAATCAACGTCTTGGGATCACGCCGCAAGACTTGTCTAGACAACTCGGAACCTATGCTTCCGCCGGCCCCGGTCACTAATACGACTTTACCGGAAATCAGGTTGATCACCTGTTGAGTGTCGATGTTTATCTCTTCGCGGCCGAGCAAATCCGAAATGTTAACGTCGCGGAGTTGCGTAAGCTTTGAGCCGCCGATCAGCTCGTTCATGTCCGGGAGGGTCTTGACCGCCAAATTCAAGTCGTTCAGCAGACCGTAAATCCGCTGCATCTGATCCTTGTTCGCCGAAGGTATGGCCACGATGGCGACTTGCGCCTCGTGGTCGGCCACGTAGGCGCCGATCTTGTCCACCGGCCCTACGACTTTCACGCCATGTATGGTCAAGTTCCATTTTCTTCTATCGTCATCGAACAGGGCCAAGGGCGCGAAGCCGGATTGCGGGTCCCTCATTATTTCACGCAACACCATTTCGCCGGCGTCTCCGGCGCCCACGATGATGCACGGCTTCCTGGCCTCCGACTCCCTTCGGCCCATGAACTTGCGTGTCTTCTCACGGATCAGCCTGACACTTACTCTCGCGCCCCCGATGAACATAATGCTCATGAAGAAGTCCATGAGTATTACCCCTCTGGGAACCCAGAGCCAATCTCGGACGTGAGGCATCAGGAAAATGATCACCGAGCATATAAGGCAGTGCAGTATGAGAGAGGGCATGTCCGCGAGGCCTATGTAGCGCCAGTTCACTTCATGGCCCCGAAGCAAGAACAATACAAAAATCTTGAGGAAGGCCACATACGGCAGTAACAACAAACGTTGAGCGGCAAAGGTCGGTGGAACTCGGAAATCGAATCTGAACTCATAGCAAAGCCAGAAACTGGCGCCGGAGAGAAGAAACACCGCTGCGTACAGGCAGTGATTGAAGCGCACGTACCTGGCGATGAAGCTCAATGCGGCCCGCGTTCCGCTGAGTTTGGATTCGTGAGGGCTGTTTGAACTAATGTCGGCCATAGAATTCCTCTGAAGAAATGCAAACCGTCCGATACTTGCGCTATTTTCGCGCAATCGGCGGCGATCCTTATGGGGGTCTGAGAAAAGAGCCTGGAATCTGCGTCCGATTTGTGTCGTGCGCTATTTTGCCCGGAAAACGCCTTCTGTGCTGGACCCTCTCGATTCGGGGACTTCCGGAATCGAGATCATTCATATTTTATTATGCCCGCGAATTTGTGTGATTGCAAGAACCAGAGCGGATGGGGAGGCGCCCTTTCAATTAAGTGGAGGAGATTGCTGCGCCCGCCGGAGGCGCGTTCGCAAAGACAAGTCCAAATGTCATGGCGAGGAGCGAAGTCCCGCGTTCCGCGGGAAAGCAATCTCATTCTTCGCTGCTCATAACTGAATGATTTCGCGGCGAGAGGAGTGGATTCACGGAGTAGGAAATCCACAATCGACCTTAAGCGCTTCCAACACGACGAACGACCTATTGCGACTCTCCCTGACCCCTTTTTTCAAGCCATTGTTTGAAAGATCGCCGGCTTTCGCCCGAGGCCTTTCCCAGAAGAATATTTTCTATGCTGATGTCTTCGTCGAGGTCGGGCCAATGGATTCCTTCGCCCTTGCCGATCAAACGCCAATTATCGCGTTCTTCGGGGGTCGCGATCAAAAGCCTTGGATACCATGCGACCGGAACGGAGATTGTTCGACCGTCTTCCAGGTCGACGGTCAAGGTTTCTTCGGTAATTTCGACATTATTTGCGCTGACTAAACGCAGGTCAACCGCTAAAGTAGTCATTCCAGGCCCTCAACAGATGTTGTTGGTTTTCGACGATGAGTCCGTGTAGTCGGTTGATCTCCCTCCTGCCAAACCCTCCACTGTGGCTCAGGCGGACAGGGTCGAGCCGGAATTTAGCAACCCTGTCTTCTCGTTCTACATGGATGTGGGCAGGCTCATCGCGATCACCGGAATAAAAAAAACCTATAAGACTCTATGCGCAGGACAGTCGGCATTGGGCGCCTCTTCCGTAGAAAAGTCCGTCCGGTGTAGGTCTATCCACTAAATCTTGTGTCTTATGAGCCAATTCGTCAACAGTTTTTTGCTCACCGGAGTGACACTGCGCCGATATTTCCGTCCTGACCCGGAAGCCTCGCGCTATCCCTCTTTCCTTACTCGATCAAAACAACCCTATTCATGCCTATTGGTGATTGGACAATGGAAGTTCATTAACGAGAATCTCGCGGCGGCGCTACCTCTCAAAACCAATTGCTGCCGGCCACGGCTGTCCGCCCACCGCATGTAACCCTCCGAAAAGTCAATTGTAATAGAGGTTTTCCATCGAATCATCGACAGAGGAAACTTGCTTTGATATACTTTAATTAGAGGGGTCTAATTAAAGTATAAAGGAGGGGTAGTCTGTGCCTACGTAAGCGCAATATCTCGTCCGAGGTATATCATGGTTTTTTCCCATAGAAAAGTTGTGTGCCCGCCGAATGGTAGTTCTCTCTTCATCGTCGTCCCAGGATATTCCGCCCTTTAGAATCCAACTATGAGCAAAGGAAAGGAGTCAATGACTGAAACTACATTTGATTTCATGAAGCTCTGGACACAAAGTGACGAAGAATCGGAATTCAAGATGAAGACCGTCCTGCTGGACGGCTTGGATTCCGTTGTGCAATCCAGGGCTGATGTCTTGTCGAAGATCAAAGTGGCCAAACCCGTGGCCGGTCCGGTAGTGAGCTGGATGGAAGAATGGGGTTATCCTTCCACCATCTCCGCTCAATTGACAGGGACCACCATGGTCTTTAGCGGTGCCTTATTCGGAGAACCCGTGAATGCTGATTCGCTCCGAAAAATCATTCGTGAAGGGACAATTCTCGAACGTCAGGGAGACGGGCGCCAAGTCAAAGTCGGATCTGTTGATGCGCTTTCAGCCACGGTAAACGGATACGGCGCCTCGGAGTTGACTGACGATCCGGACTCTTCCGCATGGGACATCATCTCGGAAGTTTGGTCCGACTATCGAGACGCTTCAGACGCTCGATCCCTAAACAGAAGATTCCGTGAGGTTGGGACTCAGATATTCGCTGAGACATTCGAAATTCCCAAGACAAGAAAAAACACGCGGTATGAAATCGTGCAGTATGAAGCCGAGCATCAAATACTGGCTTTGCTCGATAAACTGAGACGTCAACTTGCATATGCGATTCTCAGATCTCGGCCTTTTCATGATGGGTCCCGGTTTGTTTGGGGAGACAAGACGGACGAGCCGACCATGTGCGGCCTCTGCGCTTGGCCTATTATCACACAGAGTGAACTCCCAAATTCCAGCGTGTACGTCGACAAAGTCGGGGAAGTTCTCACAAAACTGGACGTTGACAATCTGGTCCGCAGCGTCTGGCTCGACGAGCATGCGCACTACAACAAGGGCGATTGGTGGATAGTGTGTCATCCCAGTACACATCAATTCATTCACGATTTTGACATTTCCTACCGGCGAATGAAGAGAAAGGACACAGACGTCGGGTTCCACGTGGACGAGTTCCATTCAAAAGTCGGCAAAACCTTTCCCATACTCCCCGAGCCTTTCATGAGACCCGGTGTCCTCATCGTAACCAACTTCGACGCATTCAAGTACGGCTATTACGCGAACGACTCTCTCGAACGTAGGGAGATCCCCACCCAGGGCCGATACCAACGTTGGCTCATCTCCTTCCAAACATATGGCGTAGTCGCCCGCAATCCTAGGGCCAACATAGGAATGATCTACGGCTTGCCGGACAAGTAACGCTCAGTTCCATCAAAGCCGCTCCCGGCGGCAATTCCGTTTTGAATTCACTGAACGACCGTGGGCTTCCGTCTAAGGCCGAATGAATAGGCCTGTACTTTTTACGTTTCAATCGATGAAAGGAAGGTACTGTGATAAAGACTGAGGAACAACGGCGCTGGTGGTTTGCCACCCACCCGGAATATAGTGGTAGCCATAGAGGAATCAAAGCACGCTCGAAAGACAGGGGGGATGATGACAAGGCAAGTCCGGAAGAGGTAGACAAATACGTTGATGAGGCTCTCCCCCATGCGAGAGGCCCATTTGCAGATTTTCTGAAGTCTTTGAAACGAAATTTTGGGACTCAAGGGCAGCTTAGTGGGACAGGCGGACTTGCAAATGGAGCTCCATCTGCGTCTGAATTGGAACGCTGGGCGAGAGTGACAAAGAGAAGATGAAAAAGGGTTGAGCCCGGATCCGATTACCGCTTTCGATTTAATGCCTCTGCGTGGGGTTATAACCGCTCCCATACAGACCCTCAAGGGAATGCTCAGGGGCATGGCAAAGGGAACGGTTCTCAATGCCGTAAAAGACAAACCAAAAAGACCCCCTGCGAGGCTGCCTCCAAAAGGCACCCCGGAACGACGTAAGATAGAAAAGGCGAGAGACGATGGCATTAAAGCAAAGAAAGCCCAGGAGCTAGAAAACATACGAGGCGGTGGTGAGGGTAGCGGTGCGTGGACAAAAGAGGAACTTGAGGACATCCGGCGCAAAGGAGAGTTTCCCGACGATGCACAATGGCATCATGATCCCACCGTCGCCAACCGGCCTGATCTCGCTCATAAACCTGAATCGGTTCATATCATACGCGGAGGCAGAGAAGCTCATTTTGAGGACGGTCATGGAAGAAACTGGCAGAATCCAAGGAATGACATTACGGACAAGTAAGATAGTCGTAATATAGCAAGAAACCGCAGTAGTACCTTATGGTTTGTTGGAACAATCGCGCCATGTGCGCCGGAATACAATTCATAGGAGAATGACCTATAATGAAATCAGGACTTCTCGAGAAAGTTCTAACGCGTCGGTATGGCGAACCGATTCTATGTATCAGAGACGGGCTGGCGGCCAAATGTTGGGACAGAGGCGATCCGGATAAGGAAGCTCGGTTGTATATCGGCATGAAATGGCAGAGCGAATTGGGCCTTCGTTTCAGGTCGCTTCGAGAAATTTACGGGGACTCGTACGGAGGTGTCTTGGTCAAGAACCTGCTCAAGGCAGCCATCTTAGCCCCGCGTCAACTGTTCGCGGTGTACAATATCGATGAACTGAGGGAGTTGCCCGCCGTGCAACGTGCCCTCCTCATGGATCCTGCCATAGATTTCTTCATGCATGCGGCAAACGTCTGGTATTACGGCCTCAAAGGCGGTGAGCTTTACGTTTTCGATTCGGAATTTGATGAGCTGGATTCGTTGGGGCCTGTAGAGGCGGCGCTGGAAGAAATTATGGATCGCTGGGAATAGAAAACGATAATGCTTCTTCGGCCGGCCGAAGAAGCATTTGAGGGCTGGCAATAATGAAAGCAGGACTTTTGGAGAGGATTTTGACTCGGCGATACGGGCAGCCTGTCGCATCCATTAGGCATGGCATGAGCGCACGATTGTGGAACACGCATCCTGTCAATGAGGAAGCCGTTTTGTATGTTGGTATGAATTGGCACGGAATGCTGGGCTTTCGATTTTCCACCCTAAGAGAAGTCTACGGTGACGCTTTAGGCGGTTTTTTGGTGGGAGATTCACTCAGAGCTGCTCTGCTGGGATCCCAGCGAGTATATGCTCTTTGGAACATAGGTGACTTTCAGAAACAGCCCGAAATTCAGCGCGCTCTAGTGATGGATCCTGCTGTCGATTATTTCATGGATGCTTATATGGTCTATTTTTATGGAGTGAAAAAAGACCAGCTCTACGTATTCGATGGCGAAACAGACGAGCTGGATTGTTTAGGACCGCTTGAGTCAGCACTGGAAACCGTCATGGAGGAGAACATACAGGCGGGCAAAGACCTGTGCTGACCCAGAGCCGATTGGCTCCCATGCTAGTGGAGGCGTCTAGAGGCAGGTCTGAAGTGTATGATAATCGAACCCCAGCGTTGAGGTAGGGGCCCTACAACCTCATGGGAGCAGCGCCGTCACCGGCTCATCTCCCTCGAAAGCTGCAAGCGTACCAAAAGGTTGAGAGATGATCACAAGCACAGAAAATTGCTTTCATTGGATGATCGGTTTGAGGAAGGCGTTGCCACGAGTATCAAGAGTATGCATCTCGGCCTGAAATCGTATCAAGATCCTGCCAAGATTATCTCAAAAGGCCGGGAGTATGTTAATCAGGTTGCAACCTTCAACGGAGCGCGTATGGGAAAACACATCATTACGAGTGAGGAGATAACGGAAAGAGCCCTACGCCTCGGCGTGACCCCTGGCGCTACTCAGGCTCAGAAATCGGCTCTGAAAACCTTGGTTGAGTACGGCAAACACAAAGGCGTAAAAGTGGAGGTTATAACAGTACCATGAAACGCGCGGGAGCATACAAGAGAGAGAAGAAGATATATCTTAGCCCGTGATCGAAAACAACATTGGGGCTTTAGATCGGCACACCCCCAAGAATTATTTTTGATGAGACGGAATCTCCCTCAGTCAAAGGGAGATATATAAGAGAAGTTCTGAAGCGCTCCCGGGAGAGCGTGCCTCATCCTACGGATTGGGACAGCTCCTTCCGGACGTTTCTGAAGGAGGTAGGCGCTAAATCGTGGAGCAAATTTGCTAAGACTGCCCTGTCATGCACCATTGACCTCGAAGGAGATCGGCTGGAATTTCTTCCATGGAGGAATTCGGGTCCCAAGGACCATTACAACTTTATACCAATTGAGGATCGAACAATGACGATTTCCGTTGACGCGTCCGATGAAGAGTTGGGCCTCCTTTTGGAAAAGGCGTTTGAGGCTTGTGCGTAGACTCTGGAACGATTCTAATCATTGCTCGCCTAAGGCGGAGGGGCGATGGTAAAGCTCCAAGGAAATTGGGGGCAGGGTCGAGACGGAAAGGGAAAAGACAGTTTTGGAATTGCACCGAATGAAACCAGGACTTCTGGAAAAAATTCTGACTCGTCGCTACGGCGAACCGATTCTATGTATCAGAGACGGGCTGGCGGCCAAATGTTGGGACAGAGGCGATCCGGATAAGGAAGCTCGGTTGTATGTCGGCATGAAATGGCAGAGCGAATTGGGCCTTCGTTTCAGGTCGCTTCGGGAAATTTACGGGGACTCGTACGGAGGTGTTTTGGTCAAGAACCTGCTCAAGGCGGCCGTCTTGGTGCCACGCCAACTCTACGCCGTCTGGAATATAGATGAGCTGAGAGGGTTGCCTGCCGTGCAGCATGCGCTCGTGATGGATCCGGCCATCGATTATTTCATGGAAGCGGCAAATGTCTGGTATTACGGCCTCAAAGGCGGAGATCTGTACGTTTTCGATTCGGAATTTGATGAGCTGGATTCGTTGGGGCCTGTAGAGCTGGCGTTGGAAGAAGTAATGGATCGCTGGGAAGACGATTAGACGGATGCCCGAGAACGACCGTATGTTTATAAGCTTTTGCGCATAAATGAGTAACCCGACATGCCGCGCCACTCTCTGAGGTGGATTGCAGAAAATGGTCGAAGGCGCGCATAAACCTATCTCGGAGCGCTGAGACCCGAGAGCCCCATTGGCGCTAATCTGAATCCACCTTCTTGGAATTAGGGAGTAAAATTGGCCCTGGATTGTGAGGAATCCTGACAATGAAAATCGGCCTTTTGGAACGAATTCTCGTTCGTCGCTACGGGGCGCCGCGAACCTCAATCGATGAAGGCAGGTTGTGCCAAACTTGGAATGCTGACAAACCCGACTACTCTTCCATCTTGTACGTTGGGATGGACTGGAACGGACCCGTAGGCTCACGGTTCGGCTCACTCAAAGATATCTATGGAGACGCCATAGGTGGGTTCCTGGTTGGGGATTCTTTAAGAATTGCCGCCCTGTCGACCGGTGAAATATACGGAATCTGGCGAATAGATGATCTCCAAACGCTGCCGGCGGTAAAAGAAGCTTTGGAAATGGATCCGGACATCGAGTTCTTTATGGAAGCCTCGAATGTCTGGTATTATGGCCTTAAAGACGGAGAGCTTTACGTTTTCGACTCCGAATTTGGTGAGCTTGATTCGCTGGGGCCTGTAGAGTCGGCGTTGGAAGAAGCTATGGATCGCTGGGAAGATTACTAGGCGGCTCCACATACCCGCCGTATAAGGACTAGCTTTGTACTTAAGTTGGTAGCCGGTCAAACCGTGCTATTCGATGAAGTGAATGGAAAAAATGGCCAACAGCGCACACAAACTCATCTCTTTAGGCACTGACTCTCTCGGTCCCACTTTGACTCCATTTACAAGCAACTTTTTGAAACCCTGGGGTAAATTGGGCCGGGAATTAGCAGAATTCCTGAAAATCAAGAACGGATTCTACGCTTTTGAGTCGGCTCTCCATGTGTTTCCGTTATGCGGATGGCAAGGTGAGATGGATGTCGAACAATGGAATGATCCGAAGCTGTGGATCAACTGTTACGGAGACATGGCTTTAGACACGCTCTTTTTCGCCGAAGGAATTTTTGCCGACCAATTCGCCATAAGAAAACAAGAAATTATCCGCTTCCAAGCCGAAACGGGATTGGCCAAACCCGTAGCTTCGACTCTGGAAGATTGGGCAAGTCTCATCCTTAAAGATTACAGCTATCAAACCGGATGGCCCTTCGCCCACGAATGGCAAACTAAGCACGGCCGGCTCCCTTACGGCGAACGGCTTGTAGCTACAATACCTTTTGTGATGGAAGGCGATTACAAGGTGTCAAACTTCCATGCTTTGGACGCCGTGAAAGCCATGCGTTATCATGGGGACATTGCCCTCCAGATACGGGATCTTCCGGACGGGACGAAGATTAGATTGGAAGTGGTGGATTAGAAGCGTTGGAGAAGACAAATAGGTTCATGACAGTTTCTCGATATTCCCGTCATCAAACCGCGCACATCTAACCACCTATCTTTTCATAAGAATTGGCTCGTGTTTCAACTAAGATCAATTGATTGACTTTAGGTGATGGATCAGTATCCTAAGGGTCACATAACGATCCCGATGAGATGAAAGATGGAACAGATCCCCCAAGCCCAGGTGATAAAGAGAATTGAGACTGAGAATGTGTGGTGGAAACCTCCCCATCGAATCCAAGATCCGTATTTCGGTTTTCGCCGGCGCGCCTACTTTGACCTTTTGTTCCCTTTGATAGGGGAAATTTCCGTCCGACGAGCGGTATTGTTGATGGGGCCAAGGCGAGTGGGAAAAACCGTCCTAATTCACCACGTGATTCAACGACTAATTGACGACGGAGTTAACCCGGAGCACATTTGCTACATCTCGGTGGATCACCCGATTTACAACGCCTTGGGCTTGCAGGAGCTTCTCGAACTGTTTTCCAAGGCCGGCGGGGTCAGTCTTTCAGAAGAGCGGCTCTTCATCTTTTTCGAGGAAATTCAATACTTGAAAGATTGGGAAATCCATCTGAAAAGTCTGGTAGATATGTACCCCAATATCAAGTTCGCCGCTTCCGGGTCTGCTGCCGCCGCTTTGAAGCTCAAGAGCAGGGAATCGGGCGCGGGCAGGTTCACGGATTTCCTGCTTCCTCCCCTGACGTTTCATGAGTATCTGGATTTGCTCGGCAAAAACTATTTGGTTGAGGTAGGAGCCTCTGGAGATTCGATGACGGCCCCCGATATTTCAGCCCTTAATCAGGCTTTTGTTCATTACCTGAATTTCGGCGGCTATCCGGAAGTAATCTTTTCGGACAAAATCCAATCCGACCCGGCGCGATTTGTGAAGGCGGATATAATCGATAAAGTGCTCTTGCGTGACCTTCCCAGCTTGTACGGGATTCAGGATATCCAAGAGTTGAACTACTTGTTCACCACGCTGGCCTTCAACACAGGCGGTGAGGTGTCTTTGGAGGAACTTTCCCGAAATTCCGGGGTGGCCAAAAACACGATCAAGCGCTACGTGGAATATCTTGAAGCGGCTTTTCTCATCAAAATCGTTCATCGGATCGATCAGTCGGCAAGAAGATTTCGACGTGCGAATTATTTCAAGATTTATCTGACCAATCCTTCAATGCGAAGCGCTTTATTTTCGCCGATAGGGGAAAATGACGAGTTCGTTGGGCCGCTGGCTGAAACAGGAATTCTTTCGCAATGGTTTCACGCAGAGGAATCTCTCAATTATGCAAGATGGAAAAATGGCGAGGTAGACATAGTCTACCTCGATGACCGCCAGCATGTGCTGTGGGCCGTCGAAGTCAAATGGAGCGACCGGTTCGCTCAACACCCTGGTGAACTCAAGAGTCTCATCCAGTTCTGCGGTTCCAATGACCTGGAGGAGGTGACCGTTACGTCTCGAACTGTGTCTACAACACGAACGATCGAGAATATTCGCATGAAATTTGTCCCTGCAAGCCTGTACCTGTTACAGGGTCGGTCGGAATCTCATCAAAGGACGGACTCTCGCATAAACTGGGAATCGGCGCCCTCCTCTCCCACCATATTGAACACCCCTATCCTTAATGGTAATCTACCCCGTTATGAAAACGAACTACCTCAGATACAAAGCGTCAACTGAAGTCATCGATATTATTCGGGATGAAGGGCTCAGGCCCCAGAGGGTGAAGGTGTTCGCAGGGCCGGCTGGAGGTCCCAAGTGGTTTATCTCCGTGGGGATTGACAACGCGATAATGAAATCCGGTTTTCTTGAGCGAGGCGAGGGAAGGGTCCTGCTCGCGGGATCTTCCGCAGGAGCCTGGAGGTGCGCCGCAATGACGTGCGCGGATCCGATACAGGCGTACGAAAAGCTGCGCATAGCCTATTCAAGGAACACCTTTGACGCGTCCGACACGCCGCTGTCCGTCGGAGCGGCTCTGAAAAGCAATGTCGAGGCCTTCATCGGGGACGCGGATATTCCGCACATTATTAATCATCCGAAATTCGATCTGGCCATCCACACAGTGCGGAGCAAAGGGCCGGCGGCAAGCGCGAATAAGCATGTGGAGGGCGCAGCGCTACTCGCGGCCGCGGGGCTCAACGCTGTTTCCACTTCCGCGATGGGGATGTTCTACGAGCGGACCGTGTTTTACACAGGCTCTCCTGAACCGGCCTTCATAAAGCATTTCAAAGGGGCAACGGTGCGACTCACCGAAGCCAATTTGAAGTCCGCCGCTCTGGCCACAGGTTGCCTGCCGTACATAATCGCCGGGGTAGCCGGGATACCAGGGGCTCCGCAGGGAGTTTACAGGGACGGCGGCCTTACGGACTATCAATTGAACCAGGACTACATGCCGAGGAACGGCATAACTCTATTCTTTCATTATCAGGAAAGGATCGTTCCTGGCTGGTTCGACAAGAAGCTGAGCTGGAGAAAACCCGGCGACGACTGTCTTGCCAGGGTGCTGCAAGTCTATCCGTCTCAAGATTTTGTTAAGCTCCTGCCGAACGGTCGAATTCCGGACAGGACCGACTTCGCCACGTACGTTGACAATCCCGCGGAACGTATAAGAATCTGGGATGAGGCCTCGAGAATCAGCAATGTCCTCGGAGAGGAGTTCATGGAGGACGTGGAGTCCGGCCGCATAAAAAACCTGGTTAAACCTTTTTCCACACCAAACCCGTGAGAATGACTTCATGAATCGACCAAACTGGCACGAATACTTTATGCTGCTCGCCAAACTGGTGAGCGTGCGATCCACCTGCAACTCCAGGAAAATCGGCGCCGTCATTGTCCGCAACAATCGGATTTTGACTACCGGTTACAACGGCGCTGTTCACGGAGCCCCGCACTGTATAGACCGCGGTCCGGACTTCTGCCTGCGGCGCTCCATAGGAGCCCATGACGCGGACAAATACAATTACTGTCTTTCCAGCCACGCCGAAGTGAACGCCATAGATCAGGCGGCAAGGTTCGGTATTTCTCTGGATGGCGCAGCCCTGTACTGCACGCTGGAGCCTTGCAACTGGTGTTTCAAGCAACTGATTCAGTCCGGAATCCGGGAGATCTACTTTGAGGAATATTACGATTCGAGAAATAAGGAGTTTGATCTGTACTGGCGCAAGATAATGGAATCCAACGAGAACATGAAGGTCTTCCAGCAAGTGAAGATTTCTCCCGAAGCTTCGGAAATGGTCCTGCACGTGCTCACGGGGAATTCGTCCAGACAGCTCCCGGCAACATCTCCGGATGAAGAAACCGAGCTGGACACGCTGGCTTTGCTAAGTCTTTTGAGCTCTGAGGCCGAAGCAGCGGAGTGATAAGGATTTCCGGTAAGCGGCGCCGGGCGGAAACTTCTTTGCGCAATCGAAGATGCCCTTAGCTCCGCAAACAGCGCCACTCATTTGTCATCGACATCGATACTGACCCGAAAACCGGCTAGGCGACACCCAACGTGGGGTGGCCGCCCGTTTTGGATACACCACGAATACTTGGGCGACGCTGACGCTGCGAATCAGGGTCAGCGTCTCGTCCATATGCGGAGCAATAGCTATAGTCCATTTACCAATTCGGAGAAAGTTCAAACCTCTTAACCTCTTCGTGGATCACACTCATAAGCTGCGGTATTGTAATGGGTTTCTCGACTATTCTGTCCACGTCGGGGTGTCGTGATATTTCGGCGGAGGACAGTTGTCCCGCCCAACCCGTGAGCATGATGAAAGGCGGCTTTGGAATGCCTTTCTCAATGCAAACCGCCTGGATAGCTCGGCTAACGTCCCAACCGGTCATGTTTTCCATTCCGAGATCGCAAACCACCACATCCACATTGTTGTCCTCAAACAGGTATAACCCGTCCTGGCCGGACAACGCCGCATAGGTGGTATGACCTTGTTTTCTCAGCCCTTTTTCTAAGATGCTCACCACAGGCCTATGGTCGTCTATCAACAAAATTGAGAGGTTCCGTGAAGAATCCGCAGTCGCCTCCCGAGTCGCCGGCTGGGTGGATGGTTTTGACAAGGGGAACTGCGCCAAAATTCTCGTTCCCTTACCTGGAACGCTTTCCACGAAAATCTCACCGCCATGTCTTTGCGCGATTCCCTGGTTTATGGTGAGACCTATTCCGGCGTGGGATTCCTTTGTCGTCCAAAAGGGCTCGAATATTTTCTCAAGGTGTTTTTCGGCGATGCCGTCGCCGCCATCTCGTATTTCAAGAAACACCTGGTCGCTACTCGCAGAAGTTTTGATCAAGACCTCTCCGCCATTGGGAGTGGCTTCAACCGCGTTCTTTAGAAAGTTTACGACCAACTCGATCAGGGCGTCTTGCTCTCCCATGATGAAACAGTCAGGGGCCAGATCGGTTGCGATTTCCGCAGGCGCCTTCGACGCGTCCGAGCTGGGCTTCGAGCAGAGCTTCTTCATCTCGATAGCTTCCAGCGCCGCTTGGCTGAGGTCAAACACTTCATTTTGGGATATCTCGGAGTCGCCTCTCGCCTTGCCGCACTGTTGCAGCCTGCGCACTGTCAGGGCGGCCTGTCGGGTGCTTTCCATAACCTGTTCAAGCAACGGAGCCATATCTGGGCAGCTCTTCGCATCCACAGAAGATAAAGCGGCCTGGATACCTCCAGTGGCCACTTGCAACCAATTATTGAAACTGTGGGCGACTCCGCCGGCCATTTCTCCCACCGCTCTAAGGCGCTCGGATCGCAGCAGAAGCGCTTCCCCCTTTTTGCTTTCGGATATATCTTCCATGACCGCCTGAGCGCCTACGATGTCTCCGCCAACCGCTCGGATCGGACCGACGCGTATCCTCGCGTAGATTTGTGCGCCCCATGAGACTCTTGTACGGGAAATCACCCGCAAATACTTGGTCCGACTCCATGCAGCTCCGCAAGGCGTCCGCTATCCCGGCCTCGATGAATGGTTCAAACGTAAAGAGATTAATTCCTTTTGCCTCTTCAGGGGTTGGAGCTCCTATGATATACAACATCTCGTTGTTCAGTTCAGTGACGTTACCGCTGAAATCACACGAGATAATTCCCACGGGTGAGTTCTCCACAAGCATGCGATAACGATTTTGATACTCCTGGAGTGACTTTTCTACCGACTCCCGCTCCAGTTGCTCCTGAGTAAGGCTGTCGTTAAGCGATAGAATCCTGGTCGAATTTTCCGAAACGGCTCTTTCAAGTCCTGCGTTCTTTTCGCGAAGTTCGTCGATAATTTTCTCGTTGCGGGTCGAGCCGGCTCTGAGTTCTTCGATTTGTAATTCGTATTGTTCTGTCTTGCCTGATAATTCTTCCAACTGTTGCGAAGCGAGCGCAAGACTCTGTTCAAGAGATCCAAGTTGCGTTACATCTTGAAACGAGATCCCGAGTCTGTCTTGCGGCATCGCAAAAGCCCGCATTTGAAAGAATTTATGTGTGTCCGATCCTCGGAAGGCAACTCGCTCGTCCTCAAATGTCTTGCCGGTTTTCACAGCATTTAACAAATGGTCCGTCAGACCTTGGCCGTTGGCGTCGACCCATTCTTGGGTGAGCCCTCTTCCCTTCCAATCCTCCATCTTTATGCCTGTCAGTCGGACTGCCGCCGGGTTGCCGTTAAGAAGCTTCAATCCGCCGGGCGCCTCATATTGATAAATAAACAGCCCCGAAGGTATGCCATGGACTATAAGTCCAAGTGTTTCCAGAAGTTCTTCAACAGCCTCTTCAGCCATTCTCTTGGCGGTTTGAACTTCTTTAAGATCCTCGAGTCGGTTGCGGAGCTCTTTCAGCTCCGCGATCAATTCGGTCTTGGTTTTTAGTTCGTATTTCATTACCGACACACCACAATTAAAGCTTTCAGACATGCTCGAACAATTTAGAAACATAATACTCAAGGGAGTTTTTTGGGTCAACACATGCTAGGCGCCTATTTATACCTATTTCAGGTTCCCCTCTTTGCCCTGTATTGTTGCGGTCTGCAACAGTCGGACTTACTTGGCGCGTCCTAGAGCGAGTCTAACGCCAACGCTGTTGACATAAGACGAAAGTACATTTCATGCGCCACGGAGGCCTCACTATCCGTCATTCTTATCAATGAAGAGCTCTTCCTTAGCAAACCATTTCCTAAATACGGTTGCGGATTCTTCATCCCCGAACGCAGGTCTCATAGGATGCGATTCGCAAGGCTCACCACATCCTATAACGATCCGTGACCGTAATTGCGAAAAGCTGTACTTAGTAATCAACTTGCTTCTTGACCATTCGATGGAATTATGTCATCTAGAACATAAGGAACTATGTCGATCATGACATAGTGGTTCAACTCAAAACACCCAAAATTCGCCATTCTCTAAATTCCGCTTCCGCGTTTGGACACAAGTCTTGGAAAGAGATTGTGAACTTCTAGCGGCAAAACGCCGCCAACTAGCTGACCGATTTAGCGAAAGGAGGACTTATTCATGGATGTGAATCGCCGAGAGTTTCTCGTTGTCTCAGGCGTGTTGAGCGCCGGCGCGGCTCTGTCATCCTTGGGGCTCGATCTGGGAACAGTGAGAGCCTATGCCGATGAGCTCAAAATCGACAAGATGAAGACCGCAAAGAGCTCCACATCGGTATGTCCCTACTGTTCGGTGGGGTGCGGCCTCATCGTGAGCACAGATACAACATCCGGGAAAATTATCAATATCGAGGGCGACCCCGATCATCCTACGAATGAGGGTTCCTTGTGCGCCAAAGGCGCATCTGTATATCAGACAACTGCCGCGAACCCTAACCGCCTAACTGAAGTCCTCTATCGCGCCCCGTACAGCGACCGATGGGAAACAAAAAGTTGGGATTGGGCTATCACGGAAATAGCCAAGAGAGCCAAGGCCACGCGTGACGCGAGTTTCATGGAGAAAAACTCCAAAGGCGAAACCGTAAACCGTGTGGAGACCATAGCCCATTTGGGCAGTTCCAATATCGATAATGAAGAAATCTGGGGGCTCAATGCGATGGTCCGGGCTTTGGGCCTGGTCTACATAGATCATCAGGCCCGCATATGACACAGTCCCACTGTAGCGGCTCTGGGAGAGTCGTTCGGTCGGGGCTCTATGACCAATCACTGGGTGGACATGAAAAACAGTGATTGCCTCCTCATCATGGGCAGCAACGCCGCAGAGAACCATCCCATCAGTATGAAATGGGTGATGAAGGCCAAAGCCAACGGGGCCAAAGTAATCTCCGTAGATCCGCGCTACACGAGAACTTCCTCCATATCGGACTTCTACACGGCATTAAGGTCCGGGACGGACATAGCCTTCCTGGGCGGAATGATCAATTACATCATTGAGAAAAACAAGTATTTCAAAGACTATGTTGATAACTACACCAACGCTTCATACATAGTGGGGGATAAATACGATTTCAAGGACGGCCTGTTTTCCGGCTATAACAAAGAATCCAGAAAATATGACGCATCGACATGGGCTTTCAAACGCGACGACAAGGGTGTTCCCGAAAAGGACCCATCGCTGCAAAACCCGCGGTGTGTCTTCCAATTGATGAAGGCCCATTATTCCCGCTATAAGCCTGAAAAAGTCTCGGAAATTACCGGCACGCCTGTGGCGGACTTGATCAAGGTGTACAAAATGTACTCCTCCACGGGAGTTCCGGACAAAGCCGGCAGCGTTCTTTACGCCCTGGGATGGACGCACCACACCTTCGGGACCCAGATTATCCGGACGAGCGCGATAATTCAGTTGTTGCTCGGAAATATCGGCATCGCAGGCGGGGGCATCAACGCTCTTCGCGGGCAGCCGAATGTTCAGGGTTCCACTGATGGGTGTCTCCTTTTCCATTTGATACCGGGTTATCTGAAGGTTCCGAGGTCTTCCAAGCCGACCCTTGAGGCGTATCTCAAGGACATAACTCCCAAGACAGGGGAACCCCAGTCTGCGAACTGGCAACAAAATTACCCTAAGTATATGACAAGTTTGCTGAAGTCTTTCTTTGGCGACAAAGCGGTCAAAGAAAACGAATTTGGTTATGCGTGGTTGCCCAAAGCGGATGATGGTGTGTCCTATTCGTGGCTGGACATCTTTGACGAAATGTACCGCGGTAAAATCAAAGGCATGTTCCTGTGGAGCCAGAACCCTGCAGGTAGCGCTCCGAACACCAATAAAGTCGTAAAAGGTTTGTCCAATCTTGATTGGCTGGTGCACGCCAATATTTTCAATAACGAAAGCGCGTCCTTCTGGCATGGCCCCGGTTTGGACCCCAAGAAAATC
>CAVVHK010000138.1:0-90387 GCA_963747865.1 uncultured delta proteobacterium
CAAAGCAGATGTGAACGCTGTGGACGACCATGGCGACACCGGTCTAACGACAGCGGCCTTCAATGGCCACATTGAGGTGGTGAAGGTCCTAGTCTTAAACGGGGCCGACTTGGAAATACGGAACAATGATGGCTCCACTGCATTGGAAATCGCCCAAGTGATGGAACACGAAGACGTGGCCGATTTCCTCTCGGCGCAGTCCGCCGGTTCAACGATGCTTATCGAAGAGAAGATATCGACCGACCCCGATGATGATGGGCCAACCACCGATGGCCCGGCCGCGGGTGCGGGTTCAGTAGCGATTGCGGCTCCCATGGCCCCTTCCCCTGAGCCCCAGTCGTTTGTCCACGAGCTCGATTTCAATTCATATCCCGAACTTGAAAAATCTCCGTATTTTAAATTGCAGGAAGAGCCCACAACGGGAGATGGGAAGCAAGAGACCGTAGCGCCGCTGCAGGAGGATGAGCCCGAATCCTCTGCGGATTCCTCGGGAGAAACCGAAGAAACAGAGGAAGCTTGGAACGGGATCAAGCGACGCTACGACGACGTAGTTCAAAATGATGCGAAGAAACCACCTGCAGTACCGGACAAATTCAATGGGGCAAATGAAGAGAGAATCGAATTCGACGCCTTAGACAACAAACAAGTCCGAAACATTAATGAAAAGATCAAGAAGGTCCTCGACAGGGCCAGTTTTGAAGTCGGTGATTACGTCATAGATACGGTCTTCAAAGGCAGCTACATGGCCGTATTGAAGCCGAGATCGCAGGAAAACAAGAGGTGGCGGAAGCTCAAGAAACACCCCGAGTGGATTTATGACCCGCGGCGGTTGACGGAGTTGACCGGGGGGTGCGCTGTTAGGCGGTTATGCCTAGCGGAAGATAAAGATGTTTCGCACTTCACTATATCCCATTTCATAGAGCTTTACTACGCTAAGGATCTGAAAATGATCCTGACGTTGGCGGAAGAAGCGAGCGCGAATAAATACACCGTTCGTCAACTCAAGAAAGCCGTTGATGATCTCAGGGAACATAAAGATGACCATGATCCCGGCAAGGAAATCATCAGGACTCTGGATCAGCCTGTTCCACTCCTGGAAGATCCTGATATCATGGCGCTTTGCACCGATAAGGACCGAGTACCTGGAAGAACTGAGCAAGGCGGAGCGCAAGAAGATACGGGCGTTGCTCAAGGCTCGGAAAACCGCTTTGGATGAGTCCAAGAAACTCATGGATACCTTTGAGGAGATTCTTTCCGATCTGGAGGACGAGTAGCCCTGTCCGTAGCACTCTGACAGTATTCGTGCAATTCCCCGGACGACCGGGAAATTTTTGACGCGGAAAAAAGTGCTTCGGGATGGTTTCCTATTACCGCGGCGACCATCCCTGCTGCGCTCAACAGCAAAGAACATGCCAGCCTAGTTCGCTGGCCCATCACAAAGGAAGGTGAACAATGTCTGAACAAAGCAAGATCCCGTTTGCCCCTAAACATGTGGAAGTCAAACTTTCCCACGAGGAATCCATAGACAGTCTTTGCCGGAAAGGTTTTCGAAGTCCATACCAAATCTGGTGGCAAACGTGGCTCCTGGAACGATGGGATCACCCGGATGGCCGTTATAAACTCGTCGCATACAAAGGCGGCGGTCTCTATATGTGCGATGACATCAGTGATCCCCAATGGAAGGAGATCATTGGCCTGGTTTATGGTGAAGACGACCTCCCGAGCCTATTTACCTCAGAGAATTGGTTCCAACTGATGATCAACTATGAGCCAACGCAAGATCTCTCCGGGACTCTTGTTCAACAACTGTCTTATGGCGAGACTCCCACAACCTCGGCTGAATGGAAGGAGTTCTTGCGAAAGTACAAGGGGATAGTCGTTGAGTTGGGAAGGTGTGAGTTTTCCTTACAAACGGTCGGTCAGGTGAATCGGTCTTCTCCGATACGCTTGTGAAAGAGCGCGATGGATCTGTGAACATGGTTGCTGGGGAAAAAAGCGGAGGCTCGCTATGAGGTCTTCGGCTCGTGAGAATCAGAGGATCTTCTCCGGGATTTCCCATGGTTATCTAATGCGTGAAATCAAACACTAACAGTTATTGTCCCCTTCGGGGAATGGGAGAAAAACCCTCGCCTTTAGGCGAAGACTTTAGTAGGCTTGCGGTATCATGGAGCATTACCGCAAAACATCTCACGCCGTCTACGACATCAAGTTCCACATCGTGTGGATCACGAAATACCGCAAGCCGGTCCTTCATGGAGAGGTAGCAGTCCGTGTTAGGGATCTGATCAGGGAGATCTCCAAGGCCATGGATGTCGACATCATCAAGGGTCATGTTTCCAAAGACCACGTGCATATCCTGGTCTCGGTGCCTCCACACGTGTCAGTATCCAGCCTGCTTAAACGCCTCAAGGGCAGGAGTTCCCGGAAGCTTCTGAGTGAATATCGAACCCTAGCCCGTGAATTCTGGGGTCGACATCTGTGGGCCCACGGATACTTTGCTGCAAGCAGCGGGAACGTCACGGACGAAGTCATCGCTCAATACATAGAGATGCAGGACAAGATGGAGCGGGGCCACAATGACGACTTCCAGATAGGCGGCGACGGGTGAGGTCGACTTTCAGTCGACACACTGAAGCCACCGCCTTTAGGCGGTTGGAGCCTTCACTTCACTGATAAGGGGCACCTATGACAAACCATGAGTTGAAACAATTAGACTCCTGGCACGCATCAATATCGCCGCTCGACGCTCAAAAGGTGGCCCTTATACTCGGTATTAGCGTCAAAACCGTCCCAAACTTGTCCGGGATGGGAAATTGGCCTGCGTCCAGGTCACAGCACGAGAACGCCGGTTCACACACGAACAGATCCAAGAATATATCCGCTCCCCAGAGCACATCAGTACACGTTGACAAGAAGCCCCCAGGCCGGTAAAATCGCCTACCAGGAAAGGGGGTGCGAAATGGTCTGGGGTTTTTTCTCGACAGGCTCTCCTTGAGGAGATGCGTAAATGTCGATAATGACGAGAAGCAACGACCACTACATCTACTTCCGACCGTTTGGAGACGAACTGATTGGCCTCAAGACTACGGCGAAATCCAAACGGGAGGCCAAGGAAATGGAGACCATGCTACTCCGGGCTTGTCGGACAGGAGACATGGAGAGCTGGATCTCGCGGCCCGGGAGTTGTGCGTGCGGATATTCCGAAACAAAATGGGAATGCGCGCGGGATTGCTCCTGGCCGAAGAAGTGAAGGACGAGTTAACCCTTTGGGATGGGTGACCTTGCTCCTTAAGCATCCGGAGATCAAAGATAGCTCCGTACGTGAGCGACACGAGCATGGACTGGCGCATTTGCTGGAGAAATGGGGAAAGGACTTTTCGATCAAGCAGGTCTGGATTCCCCAAATAAAGCAGTACCAGATGGAAAGGCTGAGCGAGGGCGCAGCGGCTTCCACTGTCAACAAGGAAAAGGCTGCTTTATCCAAGCTCTTCCAGGTCCTGATAGAACTTCGCCACCTAGATGTTAACCCGGCGAGACTCGTGAAGAATCTGAGTGAGAAGTCCGGCCAGCGGCAAGTGTACATAGGGTTACAAGATTTTCAGGGCCTGCTTGACCACATTCCTGCTTGGTTCTTGCGGTTCGTCCAGATGGCCTACTACACGGGGATGCGTCGTGGTGAGATTCAGAAACTGAAGCGGCATCAGGTAAGGCTCGGACAGAGAATGATCCTCATAGGACCGGAAGACACGAAAGAAGGAAACTGGAAACGGATTCCTATTCATGGCCAACTTGTGCCGGTTCTACAGGAAATCATGAAGGTTCGGGTACTTGGTCGCGATGAGGTTTTCCTGATTGACGGAACTCCGGTAGCAAAAGGAACCGGCAGAAGGGCATGGGAGCATGCTGTGGAAGCGGTAGGGCTGAAACCTGCCCCCCATTTCCATGACCTTCGCCACACATGGAAGACAAATGCGCGGCGCTCAGGAATGGACCCAGAGATCCGAGAATCGATCATGGGCCACTGGTTCAAAGAAAAATCGATCACGGAGCGGTACGGACGGATCGGAGACCAAGAACTCCTTGGGGCCATAGACCAAATGACTTTCGATCACGGCCCATCGGAAATATTCTTGGCGAGTTCCCCAAAACAAAAACCCCAGAAGAGGATGCAGCCTCGACCGGGGAAAAATGTTAACAAGGTGTTAACAACGGGTTCCGGTCCATCGACCGGAGTATGAGTAAGTATTTAATATTGCTGGCGTCCCCAAGGGGATTCGAACCCCTGTCGCCGGCGTGAAAGGCCGGTGTCCTAGGCCAGGCTAGACGATGGGGACGTGTGAATGGTGGGCCGTGTTGGACTCGAACCAACGACTCTCTGCTTAAAAGGCAGATACTCTACCGCCTGAGTTAACGGCCCTCATGATGACTCGGTAGTGTCTCCATTTTTTCGCGCCATCTATTATATGTCGCTTGAGAATCAAATATCATTTGCCGGGCTGCCGTTTCCGGCTAACGCCCTCTGGAGACCTCCCGTTGTCAATTCGCCATCTTTTGGTTGACGGCGGGTGTGTGGGCCGCTCGCAAGGCTGATAAGCAGAATACAGGCCTCGATTCAGCCAACGTGATTGACATTCGAATATTTAAACACACGCTCATTTACTTTGTCAAGCCCTAATTAAACGATAATGCGACGGCACATCTTCATTTGTTTCGGCAATTCCGGCGACGCTGAGCCCGCCTCGAGAAACTTCTCATTATCTCAGCCTGCTTCAGTCTTCAAAAAGATCGGTATCCATGCGCTGCGTCAGCCCGTCAGCCTCCATAAGCCTTTGAGCCGGCCCACGAGTCTTGGGCAGTTCGTAGTGAAAGAAATACTTCATCGTCAGTAGCTTTCCTTTGTAGAATCTGACGCTTGCCTCATCTTCGGCTCCACCGAGCGCTCTTTGGGCGACTATCCCTTGCAGCAGCCATTGCCATGCTATTGTGACGATTCCGAACAGCTCCAGGTAGAGCGTAGCATCCGCAAGGAACAGTTCCACGGCCCCTTTGAGGGCGATCTGAACCAAAGAAGCGGTTACCGTCTTGAGCTCCTCCAAGGTTGTTTTGAGCCTGAGGGCATATTCCTTGAGGTCCTCGTATTCTCCCGCCTCATCTATGGCTTGTTCCAGCTCCGCAATGTATAAGCGGAAGGATTCGCCATTGTTCATGACCACTTTCCGGCCGAGCAGGTCCAAGCCCTGGATTCCCGTAGTGCCCTCATGTATGGGGTGAATCCGTATGTCTCGGTAATATTGCTCCAGGGGAAATTCATCGCAGTAACCATACCCGCCCAGACATTGAAGGCCCGCGCTTACGGACAAAATGCCGGTTTCCGATGGATAAGTCTTAGCTATGGGGGTTAATATATCCAGCAGCGCCAACGCGTTTGAGCCGACAGGCCCGTCCGTGATCTTGGCCAGGTCCGACAGTTTCGAACAGCACAATATCAGGGATAAAGCGCCCTCCACGACCGACCTTTGGAACAGCAACATTCTCCTGACATCCGGATGATCGATAATCGGGATAGGCGGCGCGGACGGATCTTTGCTTGTCGGCCTGCGACCCTGGGGCCGTTCCCGTGAGTATTTAAGCGAGGCGTAATAAGCCGCGGAAGCTATTGAGGCGGCGCCGAGACCTACGCCGATCCGAGCCTCATTCATCATCTGAAACATATATTTCAGGCCGTTGTTGGGCTTCCCGAGCAGATAACCGCGGCAATCATCGTTTTCTCCGACACTGAGCTGAGTGATGGGCGCTCCCTTATAGCCCAGCTTGTGATAAACCGTGGTAACCGTCACGTCGTTGGGTTCCAGCCCGCCGTGTCCGTTGATCCGCTTCTTTGGGACTACGAAGAGCGAGATACCTTTGACCCCGGCTGGAGCGCCCTTGATCCTGGCTAACATCAAATGCACGACGTTTTCCACAGCGTCATGATCACCAGCGGAAATGAAGATTTTTTGACCTTTAAGTTTGTAGTAACCGTTATCCGTGGGCTCAGCTCGGGTCGTCAGATCTGAAAGAGAGCTGCCGGCCTGCGGTTCGGTGAGCGCCATGGTGCCTTGCCATTTGCCTTCAAACATATTGGGCAGATACGAATCGATCAGATCTTGCGTTCCAAAGCTTTCGATCAAATGCGCCGCGCCGGTGGTCAGTCCGGGGTAAACGGACGCGGAGTAGTTGGCTGCCCCAAAGACGAAATGAAGCGCTGAAGTGATCATGGATGGCAACTGCTGGCCGCCTGCTTCAAACGAAGCGTTCGCGGAAATCCAGCCGCCGGTCCCGCATTCGTGAAGGAATTGCTTGACCAAAGGGTGAACTTTGACTTCGCCGTTATCCAACCTGGGCGGGTTTTGATCCATTTCTCGAAGCGCCGGATAAAGCATCTCGTTTGCCAGCTTAATGGCTGTCGTCAACGCCATTTCAAACACTTCCGGTGTATGCTCCCGGTAATAGGGGTGATTGCACAGCTCCTGAGCCCTGTGCACTTCATAGAGCAGGAAGGTCAGGTTACGTTCGCTTACAAATTTGTCGGACATGCTATCTCCATAATATTGCGGTAATGGGGAACATTAAACCAAAACTGAAATTCCGATTGCGTTGCCCTACGTCATGGTCTCCCGGCCACCTGAACTGAAATCCCATTTGATAAGGAGGAATCCTTGGGTATGTGACTGGGGTAGGGGAGGCGCCCATGACCGATGGATCACAGCATTAGCGCTTCATTCCATAGATTCGGCAACGCATCGACCTCATATTCCACGCATGAGCCAAGCGAATGGGTCCGGAAAAGAACTCGACGGCGCCTCTTTCGATGGTGACCAACCGCTGCCGGAAACATAGACCCGAGCTTCCTTGTCGGCCATATGCGCTTCGGCGCCACAAAATTTGAACAAAATAAGCGTAATCTGCGCCCCAGGTTCTTGATACTATAATAATTTTCAACGCGGTGTCTACGGTAATAACGTCGGACTATTCAAGCCTGGAAAAAGCGCTGACCTAGGTGTATTTTAATCGCGGGTAATCACCACCAACCTAGTAGTAAACCCCATTTTGACCAGTCATATTGGTTTTATAACGATATCGTTAATCTGATCTGATGGTTAATCGCATGTGTTTATGAACCTTGCCAAATTTTGACAATTATGGTAACGTCGATGGAGAATCTGGGTAAAAGTTATGTGAGGAGAGGAACATGAGATCGTGGTCTATCGTTCTCGTGAGTGTCGTAATGTCCCTGTTTCCCGCCATGACCAAGGCTACAAATGGGATTGACGTTCAACCCGAGAAGAAGCTCACCAAAGCCGACTTACTTGACGAAAGAGATCAGAAAAGGCTCGAGATACTTCGGCAGGTTCAAGAACTAAGAAAAGACACCAAAATAAGACCCGAAAAGATAGATTATTTACTGCAATTACACGACGAAATGAAGCGTAATTGCGAAGACCGGATGCTAAGCCGATGCCAGAGCATGTCTCCCGGAGACTGTAAAGACGATGTGACCGGTGATTGCAGGGCTCGGCAGGAATTGAAATGCCGAAGAAGCGTGGAGAAGACCTGCCAAGACGACGATATGAAATATGAGTTGCTCGTCAAACGAGCTGAAATAGAGATGGAAAAGGGGAACGAGGGGATAGACGACGCTATCAATTACTTGATCCAGGCCACCCTTGTGAATGCCGAGAGGCCTGAAGCAAACGTCTATCTTGCAGAGATCTATCAGAAAAAAGGTTATATGCCTGAGGCGGACGTCTACTTGACCAAGTCGATGGAGGTGGAAAACAAATATCTGGGAAAAAAGACTAAAGACTCCTCCAAAGACGAAGAAAAGGAAAAAGACGAAGCCAAGACGAAGGAATTGGATCCCTTCTCCTTGAAATACGACACGATATGTTTCCAGGCTCAAAACTACATGAACAGGGGCAACTACTATCCCGCCATCATGCTCCTGGCTAGGGCCGCGTTTCGGCCGGATTCAATTTTTCGCGACGATCCTTATCTGATCAGCAAACTCCGAGAAGCTATTCTGAGCGATCCCGACACATATTCTTACTGGGCTCCTGAGGTCCATTCAATGATTTTCCGCGGATATAGTCGGCAGCTCATACAAGAATACATTCGAAATCATCAGTTTGGCTGTGTCTTCCAAAGAAGAGCGACTTGCCGCCGTGAAGTTTCAACCGGAACTGGTTAAGAAGCTGTTGGCATTACTGATGCGGGAACAAATCATGGCCTCGTTGAGGCAGTCCCTGGATGTAAAGAGTCAATTTGAAGCCAAAGCATCGGATGGCTCAAGGCCCCAATATAAACTAAGGCCTCTGGTTTTTGGCTTTGGCGCAACCGGGGGAACTGAACTGGACAGCCAGTCAGGCCTCGACTTGAAGAACAAAGTCGACCTATTCGAGTTGGCCCTGCGAGCGTCCGTCGACAACAAACAGGATTTGGGCCGGTTAATGGCCGAACTCAACACCATAAGGGCGGAAGCCAAGAAGTATTGTGAAGGGCTACCAGATAAAGAAAAGGGAGAAAAGCTGTTTCAGTTCTTGAAGGATAAGTTGCTCAAGAATTACAGCATAGTAGACGGAATTCCGGCGGAAAACGCTATAAAAGCTCAGCAATATTTGTGTTTAACCGGAGCGCTTTACTACACTTTGATTGCGCATGAGGATTTAAACCTGGATGTGGCCGGATTCTTGATCCCGGGGCATGCGTATTCCGTAATGCATGAGGGCGACAAAAATATCGAGATCGAAACTACTCGCTCGGGCAATCCAAGTAGCCCGGACTACGGATTCGATTGCGCCGCCCAGAGGTCCGTCAGGCTTAAAAAAGCGGCTCAAGAGGCGGAAGAAACAGGCGCCCGGAGAGGTGGAATCGTCTTTTCACAGACGGCAAACGGCGAAGTAAGTCCTCTCGAACTTGTGATTTGCCAGTATCGTAACGTCGAGATGAATCTGCCCAGCATTCTTCTCTTCAAGAGCTACAGGAGCGAAGCTAAGGCCGCGATGGACAAGTATTTCAATAAGCGCTTGAGGGAAGAGCTGAAGTCCGTCAGGATACAATTTGAAAAAATCAACAATCCCGATTTTGAATGGAAGGGAGACTTCACAACCGAGGATTGCGCCACGACTATGGAACTCGTTCCCGGTGGCGTGGATATTCTCAGTTACGTCCTATCTCGAAGGCTTGCGCAGGATAACCCCAAGTTCCGCAAAGACTTGGTAGACACCTATGACAAGAGCCTGAAATTGCTGGAGACAGCCATAGAATTGGATCCGTTCAACCACGATCTCAAGAATCTTTACCAGCGGACCATTCTAGAGGCTCGAATAACGCAATTGCAACCGCTGATGGTTGATTTTCGCAGTAATTACAACAAGTTCAAGAAAGCGCTCAAACAACCAAAGAAAGATTCGGACTCGACATTGGGCTCTCTGCCAACCCAGCCCGAAGAGATCTTGCCGGCTCCACAAGTATCCGAAAAGGGAGAGAAGAGTGAGAAAACCGTCAGGACGAGGCCTCAAACAGCAAATGAAATAGCAGGAGAAGTGTTTCAGAGCACCGACAGCGTGGTGGAGGAATTCCAGAAGAGCTGCGAAAGGAACCGAAGGGCGCTTAAGAAATTTCCCAATATGGATTCCATCAGACAGCAGATCAACGCCACAGCCAATGAACTGCAAAATTATTTGACCCGCTTGCAGGATATGGACGACGAGTTGGTCAAATCACAGAAGGGATCCCCGAGCGGTTCGATACCAGTCCTGGATGTCAGCAGGGGCAGAGATCTAATAGCCAAGCTCAGATCAGAATACGGAATGGGAACCTCCGCGGCTCAGTAGGAAATCCGCCATGATCGTCACGGGTCGCAGAACAAGCTAGTCGGCGCAAAACCTTGACATTTAGCTGGGTTATGGTGTATAATGATTTTAAACTCTATAAAATAGTCTGATATCGTGCGGTCCATATCCGAACATATGCGCTTCTGACGGGATGGAGTTAAGGGACTGGCTTGCGGTTCCGCTCCACGTCCCGGATAAAGTTGTCCGGAGGCCGGTCGGAATACCCTTTTGGCAGCCTCCCAGAGCCTTCCGGATAGCTGTTGTGAGCATGCGTGGTAATCCTCTAAACTCGCAGAGTTGCGGAAGTGGGCGCAATAATTAAGAGTTGTTGGGAGAGTCTCGGAGAGGTTTTTTTCCAAAAGACGCTTTCCGCCGATTCCTCCGAAAGCTCTTCGGTTCTGCGACTGGTTCTGAGTGAACAAGTCCAAGACGTTGGTTGCGATAAATCGGCCGGCCATGAAAGGAGCTTAAGATGGCGAAGTGGCGATGCGCGTTAATTGCCCTTATCTGCGCTTGCTGGAATCCGTGGGGAGTGACCCCTTCGTTTTCTCAAGGAGTCCAAGAGGGGCCCGGCTCCCAGCAGGTATCCCAGTCAAAGATCAAGGATGGTTATTTCGAAATAACCTTGGATACTCCGACCTCGACCAAGATAGTCGCCGAAGAGCTGGTTAGGGACCGCGACCTGAATCCCGGAGCGCTGTTCCGAGTAAGCTCCGGTGGTTACTTGAGTTTCGACGATCAAGACTGGGTTAAGGAGATAAATTTTAAAATCTACGAAGTGCCGGTGACCGAATTGCCGCACTATAAGAGATTCGCTCAACTGCTGCAAGAACTTAACGATCACCTCGGGAACCTGAACCATGCCTTCAGAGCGTACGATCAGGTAGCTTTAAGACTGGTAAATCACCGGCCGGGATTTAATGACATAGAGGCTACCGACGGCATCATCAAAGAATATCTCACCAGCTATCTCAAATTGGAGCGCTTAAAACAATTGATCGTTCATTCCCTCGACAGGTTTGTGAAAGAGCGATCCGTTGTCACGCAGTTTGGTGAATACAACAGAATACTGGACCGTTACCGGGAAGAACTCGACAGGATTACGCGTAGCGATGAATCTCTTATGAGAAGGGGCCTTTCGCTTTCACAGAGCGTCAAAACGGGCGCGGATTCCGGCGCGGAAGGCGTTCCTTACAGAGGTCAACGATAGTGTTTTGCGGTGATGATGAAACGGGCGTGGAGGCCGCTAGGACCCCGTCCGTTTCAGGCATCATTCTAGCCGGTGGCCAAGCAAGAAGAATGGGCGGAATTAACAAGGCCCTCATAGAGATCGGGGGGCGGACCATTATCGAACGCATCGCCTCTACTCTATCCCGGGTGTTGTCCAATATACTTATCGTGACCAATGATCCGGATTCATTTAGATTCCTCGGGCTCCCGATGTACAGGGACGCAATTCCCGGAAGCGGGTCTCTGGGAGGGCTTTTCACCGGATTGAAGGTTTGCGGGACCGATTACGGCTTTCTGGTCGGCTGTGATATGCCGTTTCTCAGGGCGGACATAATCAGCTTCATGATCGGGAAAACGGACGACTGCGACGTAATCGTCCCCGCGACCGGGGACTACTTGGAGCCGTTGCACACGCTGTACCTCACAGAGATGCGTCCCGCACATCGAGGCGCTGATCCGTCAGGAGGATTTCAAGATATTAAATCTTTGTCATCAGGTCCGCGTCAAGGTGCTTCCCGAAAGGGACCTCCTGGACTTTGATCCCGAACTGAACATTTTCCACAACGTCAATTCGCCTGATGATTTGGTAGGAGCTAATGAACTGGCCGAGCGACTTGCCCGCTTGGATCAGGTCCTCATAAGGCAGAAACAGCTTTCGGTGCTCATCCAGAGCAAACCTGTCAGTCATGCCCGCGATGTAATCGCACACCATCCTTTCCAACGGATCTGTCCCCTTCTTAATCTTCTTGTAAACACTGGGAGGCAACTGAGACGGCCGTTTCACGTACCTCGCGGAATAGATCGCTCAATAGCCTGTCGGCCTTGAATTGCATTCTCAGGATCTTGTGATGGGTATAGAAGCGCGTATACAAGAATTCGTTGAGTTGTTCTTTCCATTGTCGCATGGATGGCGAAAAGCGTACCACAGGTTTGTCCCAAGAGCTGATGTCGCCTGGGGCGTCAAAGGCGCCGGAGTTCAAAGTCTCTTCGGTAGCGCCTACAAGGTCCCTGATGAAAGTGTCTATAAGAATTCTTATGGCCTGATAGCGGAATGTATCCTTGTCCAACGACGGGTATCGGTCGAGAATCGTCCTTGTGACCTCATTCCACAAGCTTAAATCGGATAGGTCCCCTTCGTCAAAATACCCCGAGCGCAAGCCGTCTTCTATGTCGTGGCAGTTGTAGGCTATCTCATCGGCGTAATTCACCAGTTGCGATTCCAGGCTCGCCTGAGGGTCGTTCAGGAATTCCCTTGCGACGCTGTCAGGAACCTGATCATAAACCGTCGAGTGCCGAATTATCCCCGCTCGGGTCTCGAAGGTCAAATTAAGGCCGGGGAAATCAGGATATCTCGCCTCAAGCTGGTCCACTATTCTGAGAGACTGGCTGTTATGCTCGAAGCCTCCGAAATTCTTCATCAAATCGTGTAAAGAATGCTCTCCCGCGTGGCCGAAGGGAGTATGACCCAGATCGTGGGCTAACGCGATCGCATGGGTCAAATCTTCATTGCCTCCGAAATACTGGGCTACGCTTCTGGCGACCTGAGCCACTTCTAGTGTATGGGTTAGTCTTGTCCTATAGTGATCGCCTTCATAATAAGCGAATACCTGGGTTTTATATTCCAACCTGCGGAACGCCTTGGAATGGATGATTCGATCACGGTCCCGCTGATATGCGGTTCTAAAGGGGCATTCCTGTTCCGGATAAACCCTTCCCTTGGATTTTTCCGACAGCAACGCATACGGCGCCAAAAAGGATCTTTCGCGTTCTTCCTGGGTTGCCCGCTTAATAATCAATTGTCAAGCTCCATGAATTTGCCGGAGGTTGAAGTCCTTAAACCGCGCCTTTGCGCTGTGAAGGGGCGCCCGGGATATTGCAAGCCTTCACTCACGAAATGACATTCCCAGATTGGTCCATCTTTTCCTTTTCGCAATGACACGCCGGCATGTCAATGCGATCGCGGTGAAACAATTTTCACTTCGTAAGCTCATGCGCATCCAAAACTTACCCCCAGCCGGCTTCAGGGGTTGGACGATCTGCCGGAACCTTCAGGAAGACCGCTTTCCTGCGGCGTCGCTTTGTACATCGGAGATCCCCCTTGAGGACCGGGTAAAACAATGTTCACGAGCAGAGCAAAGAATGCCACTACGGCAACGGAAACGACTAACCAGATAGCCAGCTTTAATCTTTTGTTCATTGGTTGCTTGTCCATAGATCGGACCCCCTGTTCGGAAGGAAATCTGAATCCCCTGAAAGCGTCATCAGGTATGGTGAGCTCCTCATGACCGGGTGAGACCGAATTTGATCTAATCTGCTGCGTGAAGGTCCCTACCTCCGGTTTAGACTCCCCAGGCTTTGAAGGCTGTGTCTGCGGAGCCGTAGTGACGTTTTTCGTCCCAGGTTTGAAGACATCAATCTCACTACAGCGCGGGCACCGAATCTTGACCTCTTCGCCTTTGGGGATAAGGTTTTCGTCTATCCTCATTTTGCCGTTACATCGGGAACAAGTGACAACCATTTCATTGCTCTAATTTCAATTATTGTGGGCTGCTGCCTTGGATGTTTTAACCTAAACTTCAAGACGAGTCAACAAGGCGCCGCCAACCTATTTGAGCTGCGGGTTTATCACTCTGAGTGAATAGTGAATGCCCTTTATGACTTTTTCAAGATTTTTGAAACCCGTCGGTTTGTCAGAAATGGTCATTTGAAGTACGCGGTCCTCGGTAACGTAGTACTGGACTAGTTGGATCAACTGGGTGCCCTTGGGGTTTTTAAACGAGCACACGACGTAACCCTGAGCTCCCTGAAGACTCGGAGACTTGCCTTGTTCAAGGAACGTCACATCTTTCATCTCTTCTTTCAAGTTCTTCTTGAAGGCTTCCAAAAGTGAATCAGCGTCGGCCTTGCCTTTTGACGGCCTATTTTGGACAAACACTGTTATGCGCAAAGAAGCCGCAGGATGAGAAATGGAGATTTCGTTCTTGTTGGGAACGCCAAGTTTCATGGTGGACGGATAGTCAAATAAGAATCTTCGGTCCGGATCGGTGTATTGAATAAATCCCTCAACCCCGAAAACGAGGGTTTTGGAGCACAATAGAAGAGTGATTAATAGGAGGACCGAGTAAACAGGCCTCTCGGCGGGCGACTTCCTGTCCCAAGGCGCTCGAAAGATTTTGCGGAGCGTTACGGCGCAATTGCGGAGCAACCCGACGCTAGGGCCACGCAAACTGGTGTTTAAGCAATTAGCGGAAAAACAATAGGGTCGGACTGCGTCATCCGGTCGCGGCGGGACTCCGTGTCCGCCGTATTTACCTATATGAGAGCGCGTTGGTGTCAGCCTTTGGCTTCCCATGGGGCGCCTTTATTCCTTGGGTTGCGATTCTTTCCATTTTGCCGCGGATTGGCCAAGAGCTTTGGATATGTTGTACACGCCTAAATCCAATCCTTTCTGAACAGCGTGATTGAATTTTTGAGACCCATCGGACTGGAGAAAATTCGCCAGATCCAGCAGTTCCTTGTCGTCAAGCTGCCTGTAATTGTAGGCGTAAGCCATCAACGCGGTTTCCTCGACACGGTTGCCGGCTACGAATTTTTCGACGATATTCAAATTGGTCAAGAGCTGTTTTGTTCTATCCAAGGCCTCGGGGGACGAGCCCAAAGTGCCTTCCAGCAGTCCTTTAACTACGGTGTTAAGAAGGTTTTTGTTCATCTCCATGGCGCCTTCGGAGCCCATAATCCTACGGAGCAGATCGGCGCGGGATTCGTCCAGGGACGCTAGGAGCTTACGACTTTCTCGAATGTTCTTCAATGTCGTGGCTTCCAGCGCAGTTTCATGGGCATGACACACTTTCTTGCCCAGCTTCGTCTCGTAAAACTGGATTACCTGCTCAAGCGCAGGTTTGTCAAAGTTTTCGCTGAGCGTAGATTCCAATAACTCGGCCAGTGAAGCCTTGGTGGCCGCCTTCTTGATGAAGAGTGAAGCGTCGTTCTTCATCTTCGCTGTGGGAAGAGCGTCTGCGGGAACCGCCGCCAATATCGCCGGCCCAAGATCATCAAGTTGGGCGTAGACTCCGGAGAGCCTAATAGCCTTGTCGATGATCTCTTTGTTTTCGTCGCATATTCCATGATTTGTGAATGTAAAGGCCAGGGCCAATGCAAGGACTGTGGTTACAAACCGCATTTAACCTCCAGGGATTTCCGATCAATCGTTTTATAATTAGGGCTCCGGCAAGGGGCGCCGCTTACGCGCGACATAACGGATTAATTTAGCCCTCAAGGACCGGTGACCGCTTATGGGTTCGCATCCGCAGAAAAGCGTCATTAGAGCCCGTGGAATTCTTCCGGTATTTGCATCAACTTGCCGTCGTTTCCAACGGCCACCAGTGTTATTGTTGCGGTAACTAGGTAGTCCTTGGGCTCTCCAGACTTAATGATAACCTGTTTTGCGGTTACCCTATACCTTGTGGTTCCTTCCACCCACGTGCGAACAGTGAGCGTGTCCCCAAGCTTTGCCGGAGAATGGAAAGCCATCTCGACCTTTTGGACCATGAAGAGGTATCCTCTGTCGTGGTAATCCGCCACGCTGGTCAACCTGTCTTCAATGTATTCCGTGCGTGCTCTCTCCAAATACTTTAGATAATTGGCGTGATACACAACCCCCATGCAGTCCGTGTCTTCGTAATAGACCTTGAGTTGAAACTGACGTTCCACTCTTATGCGGGCATCTTTCGCAGCGTTATTGTCTGAACTTTCCAACGTTTAGCACCCTTTGAGGCTTATGAATTAGGGAACAAAAATTATGACATAACCTTTGTCTCAACGCCATAGCTCAGCCAGCAATTTTGTCGGCGTTCGATGCGGCCTCGTTATAGTCCTCCGCGTTGAAAATTGCGGGGACTTCGACCCGCTCAAAGCCGAAGCCTGTAATTGCGAGGGCGGCAGCCCGTGGCAATCTTATGGTCCATCCAATATGTCGTTGCGAGGAGCGAAGCGACGAAGCAACGACATATTGGAGGGCCAACGCCATTGAAACGATTGTTCAAGCAACCCGTGAATCTCAAGAAAGAAGACTATAACGACAAGTCAATCTCACAGATCCGCCCATGGTCCAGAATGCCCCTATGACCGAAGGGCCCCATGCGCCTATTGTAGTTAATTTGGCTTTGAGGTAAAGAAAGACGCATGAACCGAATGATCCGAACGTAATCGGAGACTCAATTGGAAGAGCCCACTAAGACCGGTCCCGTTAACGACGCCGGGGCTTCGGACGAAGCGAACCGGGGAGCGCTCAAACCCAAATCGCGTGCGTTGCGCTACTTGTTCGGTTCGGCGGCCAAGACCACTCTTTACGTGGTCTTTCTGGCTTTTACAGTCGGGTTCCTGTTGTTCTGCGTTGAAGAATTTGCGAGGCTAATGCTTAAGAGAACCTACCTGGGGCAGGTTTACCCGGCCCGCGAAGCCATGATGCGGAAGGATTTCATCCGCCCGGTATCCCATTACGAGTACGATTTTGTGCCCGGTGTCTGCCTGGAATACAATATTTCCAAGGGTAACAGTTATGAATACGCCAACAACGCGGGGTTCCGAGATCCACGTGATATCCCTGTGGAGAAACCGGCGGACGAGTTCAGGATCTTTCTAACCGGCGGCTCGACCGCGTACGGGATGGGAGCCATTGGGGAACCGGCTCAAGCAAATGGATACTACAGCATAGAATTCAGAGAAACCATTCCTCATCTGATGGAAAAGATCCTGAACACTACCGCGCCGATTCCCGGCAAGACGATAAGAGTGTATAATGCTTCCGTGTGGGGGTATTCTTATCAGCATTTGCTGATGAGATATTTGGCTAAATTGAACCGATATAAGCCAGATTTGATAGTGTCTCTTGACGGGGCAAACGAAATTCCTATCATCAGCAAACTTTCGCCTGACTGGGACTATTTTGCTGAAGGTCAGTTTCACAATATTTTTAGCGACATAGACGCGTACAGTGGGCCGGGGTTAAGTTCTTATCTTGCTCTGTGGCTCAAGAACAATACATTCCTGATGGCGTACCTCTCCCAGGGTAAGGATCTTTTCCAGGAATTCAACAACAGGGACCGACGCCCTAAGGGTGCGACGGAGCCGCCTCCGGGCGACGCGGCGATTGCCCTTCTGTCCGAAGAGGAGAAATCCAAATTGGCGGACAGAAATGTGGCCGCGGTAGTCCGCGTGGTTGAGAATTATCATGCTGCGGCTCAGAATGATGGGGTTAATCACATATTTGCATTGCAACCCTGGTATTATTTAAGTAAAAAACCTAAACACGAGAAGGAGAAAATTCTGGATACTCTTGGCGAGCACAAACAGTATCACGGGATGTCCTCGGCCAAAATGTATTCCTTGCTCGTAAAAGGTCTGAAGCAAAGCGCGGAAAAAAACGGCTATTTTCTCGTGGATTTTTCAGATTACTTTGACGATGTCTCAGAATGGGTGTTTACCGATTGGTGCCATCTAACCGCGGGCGCGAATTATCTCTTGGCCAAGGAGCTTTCCAATCTGATAAAGGAGTTTGTGATAAAACAACCTTTCAGTCCGGTGGATGGCTTCGAGGACAAAAATGTTCTCTTCTGGGACCTTGCCGCATCAGCCAAGGTGAAGTACACTCCGGAACCCGAGACTCCGGAAAATGGCGTCAATCGTATGCTGCGCGGCTACCCTAGCAAAAACTTGTACTTATCCAAGCCGGTTCCTCCGAATGCGCCGTTCGAGGTAGTCTTGGATCTGGAACAAGAATATGAGGTAAGTCGATTGCGGCTGGTCTGGGCGGATGAAGAGTCTGTCCCTTCAAAATGGACAGTCGATTATTCCGCGGACGGAGAGAATTGGAAAAGATTTGTCGAAGGATCGGGCAAGATTACGGACGCTTATTCCCGGTGGCCGGGATTTGAATACTACGGGGCGGACTTGGTTAAGGCCAGGTTTTTCAGATACCAACCCCAGGACGTAGGAAAAAGAAATATAAAACTAAGACTATGGAGCTTGTATCGGTAGGGTCTCATGAATATTTTAGGAATTTCAGCCTTTTATCATGACAGCGCCGCCTGTCTCGTGCGCGATGGTCGGATTTTTGCCGCAGCTCAGCAGGAACGCTTCTCAAGAATCAAGCACGACCATGCGTTTCCAAAAGATGCGATTGATTACTGTTTGAAAGAAGCGAAAATCTCCGTTAATGAATTGGATTATATCGCTTTCTACGATAAGCCTTTCATAAAATTCGAACGCCTGCTGGAAACCTATATGTCCTACGCGCCGCGGGGATGGACGTCGTTCTTGATGGCCATGCCGCTATGGCTCAAGCAAAAACTTCACATGCCCAAGATGATAAAGAAGAGCCTTGGCTACGAGGGCAAGATCGTTTTTCCTGAGCACCACGAATCTCACGCGGCCAGTGCGTTCTTTCCCTCGCCGTACCATAGAGCGGCCTTTCTCACCATGGACGGAGTCGGCGAATGGACCACGACCAGCTTCGGGGTAGGGGAGGGAAACAAGGTCAGAATTGATTATGAAATAAAGTTTCCCCATTCGTTGGGTCTATTGTATTCGGCTTTTACTTATTTCACCGGCTTTAAAGTGAATTCCGGCGAATATAAGGTCATGGGTTTGGCTCCCTACGGAGAACCCAAATACGTGGACCTGATATTGAAGGAGCTGATCGACGTCAAGGAAGACGGCTCTTACAGGCTCAATATGGACTATTTCACCTACCCGTACGGCCTGACCATGACCGGGAAGGCAATGGAAAAGCTTTTCGGGGGACCCGCCAGAAAACCGGAAAGCCAATTGACTCAGAGGGAAATGGACATTGCCAAGTCCATCCAGGTGGTCACCGAAGACGTCATGATAAAGACCGCTCGCCATATCCACAAGGTGACCGGAGAGAAATATTTGTGTTTGGCCGGTGGAGTGGCCTTGAATTGTGTGGGCAACGGCAGAATCCTTCGGGAAGGGCCTTTTGAGGACATTTGGATCCAACCCGCCGCTGGCGACGCAGGCGGCGCGTTGGGAGCCGCTCTATTTGTATGGCACCAGCTCTTGAACAACGACCGGGTGGTGGACGAGACGCATGATCTTCAAAAGGGGTCTTATCTCGGGCCGGAATTTTCCGAGGCCGACATCAGAGCGTTTCTCGAACAAAACGGCCTTCCCTACGAATATCTCGCCGACGGCCAAATGCCGGCTAGGGTAGCGGAGTTGATTGCGGACGGTAAAGTGATCGGGTGGTTTCAGGGAAGAATGGAGTTTGGCCCCAGAGCGCTTGGATCAAGGTCCATTATTGGGGACGCCAGGAACCCCAAGATGCAATCTCAGATGAATTTGAAGATAAAATATCGCGAGAGCTTCAGGCCTTTTGCGCCTTCGGTGCTGGCCGAGCAAGTCGAGAAATGTTTCGAATTGGACCGTCCCTCGCCGTACATGCTTCTGGTGGCCTATGTGGATAAGGGGATCCGCCGCAACATGAGCCATGATGAAGAAAAACTATGGGGAATCGATAAGCTCAATGTTTTGCGATCAGAGATACCGGCTATCACGCATGTGGACTACTCTGCGAGAATACAGACCGTCCACAAGGAGACCAACCCCGCCTATCACCAGGTGATCGACGCATTCTACCGGAAAACCGGCTGCCCGGTCATAGTGAACACCTCATTCAACGTGAGGGGGGAGCCCATCGTCATGGGGCCTGATCACGCATATCTCTGTTTCATGAGAACCGAGATGGATTATTTGGTGTTGGGTTCATTCCTGCTGGACAAAAAGAGTCAGCCGGCTTTGAAAGAGGATTCGGACTGGCGCAAGCAATACGAATTGGATTAATTTTTTGGAGACCTGATTTAAAATGAATATAATCAAAGAAATAAAGGAAGAAATTAATTTCGCGTTCGTTGAACCGTCCGACAAGGACCTGAACATATTGGCATTACTCTTCCTGGTCGTTCCAGCAATCATTGGGGGATTGTCTCTTTGGAAAGGATCCCCCAAAGGCTGGTATTGGATAGGCGCCGGCCTCGGTCTGGCCCTATTGAGACTAATACCGCCACTGTTCAGGGCAATCTATCGAGGATGGGTATGCCTATCAATAACAGTGGGATACTTTGTTTCGCGGATAATTCTGACAATAATTTTCTTCTTGGTGATGACGCCGCTTGGCCTTATAATGTCGCTATTTGGAAAAGACCCTATGGAACGTAAGCTCGATCCGGACGCTCCCTCGGTACTGGATAGCCAGAGAGCAGGAAAAAGACCAATCAGTGGAAAGATACGAAAAGCAGTTTTAAGTAAGTTGGCTTGAATTCGGAGATCCAAATGTCGCTGGTAAGAGAATTCTGGGATTTTATGAAAATGCGAAAGAAGTTTATGCTCGCGCCGGTTATCGTGATTTTGGTGGCGCTTTCAGGATTAATTGCGTTGGCCGCCTCCTCACCGGTTATGTCCTTCTTCATCTATTCGATTTGGTAGTCTCATGGCGCGGGTCGGATCAAAGCATGAATATTCCGACTGGTTCCGTCAGGAATACCGAAGAGCATGAGAGGGACGAGCAAGTAGAGAGATATTACAAGCCACTTTGGAGTAGGTTGGCTTGAACTTGGAGGTCTATATGTCACTGGTAAGAGAATTTTGGGACTTTATGAAGATGCGTAAGAAGTTTTGGCTGGCGCCGGTAATAGTGGTTCTGGTGGTGCTTTCAGCGTTCATTATTCTGGCCAGCACTTCACCGGTCATGGCTCCGCTAATTTATACGCTATTCTAACGGCCTGAGCCGGTAATAGAATCGGCAGCTGAACCAATAGCTAATGGCTTGCCGGGAAGCCCCTTTTCGCACAAGTGGTTTCCCGGACCCTTCCCTAAAGAACTTCATTTATATTGCTAGGTCAAATGATCCCAGCCTTACTTCGCGCGGAACCTACCGGGCTCATAGGCCTTATGGGCAGCGCATTCCCATGTTAACGCAATAGTTAGAGTTTTTTGAAGGAGGGTCCGGTAGATACTACTTTGTACCATTAATGGTGTCCTTAGCTCCGCACGCGGACAATCCACTGACCCGGCGAAGCAGGGTCAGTGGATTGTCCGCGTGCGGAGCAAAATCTATTATCCATTGTACAAAAAAGTGTAGTACAGGCGTCGGTTATAGGATCCAAGCGTCCGATCTCGCTTGGGGGGAACAGCGCTCACAGTGGCGGCTTCGGCGGCCCTTGGAGACGGCAAGGGAACCTACGGAGTAGAAACGGAGGTTGTCCTGAAGGATTCCACGAATGCCTTGAACGTTGAGATCACACTTATGTACTGATTCATGAATATATTTAGATCGGTCACATATGTATTAGGCACGTACAAGACGTCGTAGGGCTTTATGAGTATAGCGGAACTCATGTCTCCCACATCAAAGACTTTCTTAAGATCCAGCCGTCTGCCGATGGGTTTCCCGGAAATATCTCTGGAGATAAGAATAACGCTGGTAAGGTCGGCTGTTGTGGCCAAATGGCCGCCGGCCATGGCCAACGCGTGAACGGCTGTTACGGGTTGGTTGACCTGGTAAGCCCCTGGAGCGCCCACTTGCCCCAGCACGTATATCTTTCTGGACGCGGCTTTGGCCAGAGCAAGCGACGCTACGACATGATCCAGCACTCCGTTTCGGTACAACCTATTTATCGTGCTTTCAACCTCGCGAACAGTATAGCCAGCGCAGATGATCCTGTCTTTCAGCAAAGGCAAATCTAGGGTTCCGTCCGGCTTTACGGTTACGGTCGCCTGACTGCCGCCGGTGAGGGTCGTCAACGAATCCACGAGTTTCTTAACCTTTTCGTAGAACGTGATCACGTGGACAGTGACCAGACGGTAATTCTTGAGCTCCCCTCTGGCTTCGTCCTGGCTAAAGATTTTCGACTCGATGAAGCGCTGTTCAATCCTCTTGGCTAACTCGGTAGGGGTCAAACCCACGGCGCGGATCTCTCCGATCGCCTGAACCGTGATCATGCCGTCGGGCCTGATCGTAACATCTTCGTTTAATTGGGGATCCAATATGAATTTGATACGGATCTGATCAAGGGTATCGAGCTTATAGGTGCCCGGCGCGATCGACCATTCCGTCTGGAAAAGGATGTTTAGCTGGTCGTCAGGGCCAAGTTTGTAATTACGGCATACTATATCAAAAGCCTCAGCCAAGTCATTAACTTGCGGCGTCTTTCTGGGTCCGGGGGAAGGCCTGAAAGGAGATGGCATCAACCCCAGGCAACCTCCGATAAAGAGCCCGAGAGTCAAAACCATCAGTAATCTAAGATAGCGTTTGCCCATAATGAAAAAGTTGACATCCTGTATGTAAAGTATGACTTTAACAGTAGGCTACTTTATACCATAATCACAAGAGAAATTCAAGTAAACTCTGCAGCCGCCACTAATCCTTAACTCATGAACGGCAACGCTAGGCTTCGTTGTTTCACTCTTCGCAATGACTTTTGAGCTTGTCTTTGCGAGCGCAGCGAAGCAATCCAGCACACGTAAGTGAAAGCTTACAGCCGTTCAGCCCTTGGCGCTCACCACGGAACAAATGTCCGCTGCCTGCTCCGGAGCAACCGTTTCTCCGTCGCGATGGGGTCAAGCAGTCCTCGCTTACGGACCATTCTTTTCCGTTGCCTTTGAATTCCGGACAAAGTCCGAAACGGTATTTTGACCGTAACCGGCGCGCAAACGCAAGGTTTTTTTCGGCACAAGACCACTTGGAGAGCTGAAATAACTATCCGGGCCGGGGATAACTTGTGTTTATCGAAGGAGCGAAGCTGGCGGAACGACACTTTGCCTGTTTTCGAGGCCTGCGCTTGACAGCGGAGGAAGGTTTGGGAACACTGTGTAAAAGCTTCAAACCTCAGGCTGTCTTGTGCTAACGTCACTTGTCGGAACAACATCAAAGTATGCTGACTATGAGCCGGCCCATGATTAATCCGCCGCCGCGTCGCTTGGGTGTTCTCTTTCTTTTTCTGACGGTTTTCTTTGGTCTTCAGTCCGGCGCCTGGCCGGAAGATTCATGTAAAGAGATCCACAAGGAACTGGAAGTTAAGAAGCGCCAAATGGCCAATTATGTGGGGGCGGCTAAAAAGCTTAATGACCAAAAGGACGCTCCTATCGTCGTGCTGTTGAAATACAAAATCAGAGAAGTAGCCGACCAAATCCGTAAGATGGAAGAAGAATTGCGGGATTGTTCGTCTTTATCGGAGAGTGAGTCGGAGACCGACGCTTCCCGGACGACTACAGAGGATGCTTACGGTTCTAAGTCCTGCGGGGAATTGAGTAGAACTTTGGTCCAGCTTATTCGAAAGGTCAACTCGCTCAAACGTAGGGAGAACAGCCTCTTCTCCGGACTGTCGCGCCAGGAGAAAGCTGAGCTCGAATCGGCCAACGATGAATTGACTAAAGTAAGGAACGCATTGAAATCAAGATGCTCCGAACCGACCAGGAATCGCGGCTCAGCCGGAATCAGACTAGCTCCCGTAAGATAAGGGGTTTATCGAGAAAGCGTTAGCTAGCGTTGATAGGCCATTTGATCCGAGGCCGAATTTTCCTGCGAAGCCTGCACAATTCGGCGCTTCAACACACGCCTGAACGGATAATACAAATGTCCCCGAAATTGTCGGTCAGTGAACTTTTTGACAGAGCGCGGGAGGCGCGCCGATTAGCCGACCCTTGCAGATTGTGCCCGAGAGAGTGCAAGGTAAATCGTCTGGATGGCGAACGAGGGTATTGCGGCGGAGGACCGGTCTCCAGGATCGCCGGCGCCTTGCCTCACTTCGGTGAGGAACCTCCGCTCTCCGGTGTGGGCGGCGCGGGAACCGTGTTTTTTTCCAGATGCAATCTGAGATGCGTCTATTGCCAGAATCACCAGATTAGTCAGGGCCGGACAGGCGCTGAAATCGAACCGATTCTATTGGCGGATAGGTTGATTGATCTGCAGAATATGGGCTGCGGGAACATCGAGCCTGTTTCCGCCGCGCACTACTTGCCATGGCTTCTGGAAGCCGTCGCTATAGCGACCGGCAGAGGCCTCAGCCTGCCCTTGGTATATAATACCAACGGTTATGAAGCCCTACACACTGTCGATCTTCTGGAAGGGGTCATTGACGTCTATTTGCCCGATATAAAATATGCGTCCGATGAACACGCCCAAAATTATTCAGATGGTGTGGGATACGTGGAGACCGCTCGGGCCGCAATATTGAAGATGCAGTCGCAAGTTGGAGACTTGCGTATGGATGATGCCGGACGAGCCACAGGCGGCCTTATTCTGCGCCACCTCGTTCTGCCCGAGGATATTTCGGGAACAGCGGACACATTATTTTGGATTGCGGAGAACTTACCGGATTCCATCACACTATCAATAATGGCTCAGTATTCCCCTTTGCACAGGGCGAAATGGCGCCCACCGCTAAACCGGTGTGTCACGGAGGCGGAATATGATCGAGCTCTGGATCTGGCCTGGGATTTAGGACTCGAAAATGTGTACATCCAAGAGTACGCGGCGAGGGACTGCGGGATTCCGGATTTTTCAAAAGACACCCCGTTTGCTTGGTGATGAAAGATATGCAGACAACCGGTAAGCTGCCGCGGGAGGAAACTCTGTTGTGCAAAAGACTCCAACTATTGCGGTACATGCCGGGCACGTGTCATTGCCCATCCCGCGGACCGATCAGGCCGGCCTCAGCGCTTAGGATTGAGGGCTCTGCTCAAAGCCGGGTTGTGATGACCTAAGAGACCAACATACTAGGAGTTTTTGGGTAAGGGCCGGGCCCCGCGTTCCGCTGGGTCGCAAAAAGGGGTTTCTCGGTGAACTATTAGAAACAATTGCTTGACGCCGCCCTTATTGGTTCAATTATAATTATCCCGCCGGTTTTGTCTTGTCTACGATATCGGCCTAAGTTAGGAGGCGCTATGGAAGTCCGGACTTTCGAACTGGAATTCGCCAAGTTCATCCAACGTTTTCACGAGCAGATTTGCGAGGCCTTTTTGGAAGACACGTTTGAGAAGCGTGAGCTTCTGGTCCACTATCAGCTCGGTAGAGAAATGCTGACGGATCTAGCTAACACAATACTGTCGGAATTTGTGGTGAACATTGACAGACGCACATCCGTGGAGGTCATAGCGGATCGATATGTTCAACTGGGCATCAGGTGCTGCGAAGATGGCCTCAGCTTTTCCGAGATGATTCGAGTATTTATATTGCTCAAGCGGCATATCTGGCTTTTTTTTCAAGAAAGCAACTTTGCAGGTCAACCCTTCGACGTAAGATCGATTGTGGCCTTAAACAACAGAACAGCGCTATTTTTCGACAGGGCTATGTATTATTTCCTTGTCGGGTTCGAGCAAACCATGTCGGACGACGCTACTGAATTGGAATCCCTGTACAATACTTTTCTCAGGAAAGTGAGAAAGGATTTGGGTTTGAAGCACGGCCCGCGTGGGGAAGAATAGAGCTGGTTTCAAAACTCTTATCACTGCGTCACATCCCGTTACCTAGGATGCGCAAAATTAGGCGGACCGCACGGATCAAGAAAAAAAGTCGAGTGAGAGGTCCCGGTTGTTCGTTTCCCGACGCAATCATCAGCGCAAAAGAAAGAGCCCTCCATCAAGGGAAGGGCTCTATTCTTCGGCCTCTTAATAGTTGACGCAGTCTATTCGATGACTTTTACGGTCTGACCGAACTTTTCGCCGTTTTCCTGTTTGTATTCCACTTGGACCTTCTCCCCTACAGCAGGTCTCCTGAAGGGCTTGAACTTGGTCCTCAAACCGACTCTTATATTAACCATTTCGGCGCCCTCAGCTTCATCCGTAACCTTTATAGAGAGACTCTTGGGGGATGACGCCACAACTTCACCGGTCAGAAATTTTCCCTTTTGGTCTTCCGGCGAAGCAACATTTTCTTCCGTGGGCTTCTCCTTGGGTTCCTGCGCGGGTTTAGCAGTTGATGGTTTGCTTGTCTCCCGCTCCGGAGTCGGTTTCTTCACTGCTTGCCGAACGGTGCGCGGCGCGGCGGCTTCGCTTCTGCTTTTCATCGGCGACCACGCCCGATCCGTTACGTGAGCCGGCGGTCTATTGGAACAAACACCCCTTGGGGACTGGCACGGAACTTCAGTGGATATGGCGGATTCGTCGTCTACGACCGTCCTGCACACCGCGCTATTGGGCGGCGGAGGAGGATAACACTGCACTGACGGAGGCAACGGTGACAGGCTGACAATCTTGGTGGCTTTCATGTAACCGTCTTCCAACGTAAAATCCACCGCGACGCGTTCGCCGAGGCAAGGTCTACGATTGGGGACATATTTAGTCCGCCAGCCCACGTTCACCTCGGCGCATTGAGTACCGGATTTTACGGTCATGCTGCGCCACCCGTGGTCAATGACGGTGCCTTTAAATGTGCAGATACGATAAGCTTCGGCAGGGAGCGCGGCGAATATCAACATTGCCGTGAGCGGTGCAATAATTGCTGAGACGGCATACTTCCGGTACATAGGGGACCTCCTCACTTGGAGAGCAACTAAAAATCTTTAATTGGGGATGCGGGCTCGCTATTTAGAGTCCAGCCAAGTAAAGTGTCCTATACATAGTAGGTTAGATATAAAATGTCAAGTAAATTAGAAAGAACAAATATCTATGCCGTGATTTTATAAGACATTATCTTTTGATAGGAGGTTCGCTACTCTCTCTTGCGACGCGCTCTCTCATATGTTATCAACTCTCTGGAAGGAGCTCTATAGACATGGGAATGTTTAGAGACGGGTCCCACGAAATTGATATAATAAAGGAAATGGCGGAAGGGTTAGGGAGCTCCGGTCTCAGGCTCGAAGAGCTTGTGGAAAAAGCCTGCGCGGCCCGCCGGCGCGTGCTGGACCTTTTGGAACACCGACGTCTTAGCGCTGATGCCAACGGCGAGACCGACATAGATTCCATAAACGAGTCAATCCGGGAATACAACGTATTGGTTGACCAGGCCGAAGACGCGCTGAGATGGTTGCTCATCCAACGGGAGGCTTGCGGTTTCAGGACTCACAAGAATGTTAACCTATTTTATCCTATTCCCTCTAAAATAAAGCTTGTAAAGCATGGCCAATAAACTTGTCGGTTTCATTTGCTTTTCCGTGGCGATGTCTTGGATTGTCGGCTGGTTCGGGGACGCCTTGGGGGCTTCCGTGAATCCCGGCGGTCAGTCGCCTGCTATATGGATTGTGTTCTTCAACTCTCATAACTGCTCACAGTGCGAGGGCGTCGGAGCCCTTATCGACGGCCTGAAGGAAAAGCATCATATAGGAGTTAAGAGCTTTGATGTTGAAGACGAAAGGAACTATTCGCTCTTTAAGAAAATTGAGGCTATTCACGGGTGCGAGAAATTTTCTGTTCCATTGGTTATAGTAGGGGAACATATTTTGATCGGCCCGGAAACCATAGAGAATAGACTAGAACCGATTGTAGCGGGATTGAACGGAACGGGAGCCGCTCTACCTTATTTGGGACCGCAAACCGCGGCAAAATTGAAAACGCCTCATGAATATACAAAAGCCATCGCGCGAACTGCAAAGGAGGACTGCCACTGCAACCAAGGTCAGCCTCCCCAAATAACCGATGAATTCCGAAAGATAAGAAGCCTGCTCGACCGCTGGTTCTAATGGCGTCCTAAAGCTTTAACCACTGCGTTGATATTCCGATGAACCGTCCCTAGGGTTTGTGACCAGCGTCAACACAAAGCCCTGGGCAGCCGGCACGCGATGTAGGAACGCGCATACGGGACTCCACTACCTCGTCGTCTGCGCGCTCTCGGAGTCTTGCCGGCGCATTCTCGATTCCCGCCCAACAGTCAGGTTCTAAACTCTTATTCGCTCTCGGACGATTGTCGGGCGCAATGGCCCATAGGCGCCGCCAGGTGTGGGAAGGTCGCTCCGCATATTTGAAGCCCGTTAGAATGTGATCAAACGTAGGTTATTGAGATTTAAGGCTTGAATTGGCGTTTGGGATGCAGATAATAGTTTTAGGTGGCAAAAAGGAGTTTGACCGTATAGCAATATTTATATATTGTAGTTGTATCAGCCACTAATAGGAGTTACCGAATGTTTACAATCGACGAAGAATCCGTGAAGTACTTCCAAGGCAAAATGAATGGAAGTCAGGCATTGAGGGTCTTCTTCGGGGGATATGGTTGAGGTGGGCCCAGCATGGGCCTGGCTCTGGATGAGCCCCGTGAAGGAGATCAAAATTACACAATCAGCGAGCTGCCGTTAATAGTCGATCCCTTTGCTCTGAAAATAATAACGGAGGCGGGCGGCATCAACATAAAGGCCAGCATTTTTGGCCCAACTGCCGAATTGTCCGGAGCCTCTGCCGGCGGATGCAGTTGCTGAGGGAGAAATTGACGATGCCAATGTTTGAATTCAAGTGTCAACGCTGCGGTAAGGTCTTCGAGCGACTGTGCTTCAAGACGGAAGACTCGAATGTCGCGTGTCCACAGTGCGGTTCAGGGCAAACCTCAAAAATTATGTCGGTTTTCGCCTCTACCGGCATAGAACGCAAGCTCGCTCATTCATGCGGGTCTCATTCAGGAGGTTCTGAGGCTGAAACAGGAAGCCATCGTGAATGGCAAATCGGCAAGATGAGACGGAACGGGAACTCGTGGTTCCCGTTTTGTTTTTCGAAAAAAAATAAGGGGACGCAAATCATTGCACGTCCCCATGGATAAGGAGGAATTTGGGGTTTGCGTTGAGAGGGGAACCCACTTTATCCCCTCTTCTGTGGATCAGTTCGGCCTGCAGACCTGCTGATCCGGTTATTGGCGTGGGACTTACCGCGTTTAGGCGTTCATCCCGATCTTTGAAAACGAATCGAATTTTATTCGCGCCGGGAGGAGGTTCCGAGACATATGATGCCGGAGCTCTCTCGTTGACTCCCGGAGGATTTTCTTCTTTAAGACACTCTCGAAGAGGTCTCTGGGCTCCGGGGAGCTCTCGGCTCCCCGGTTCCAGTTATTTATCAATTCCACCCCAGTAAAACCCTAACGGCGCTAATACTGAATAATCCCGGATCATTTCCGATGTGCGCCGAAGTGACCGTCCCCGGATCTCCCTGAGTATGCTGAGACTTGGGGAGTTGGGACCTTCTATCTCATCCACGACACTGTTTCCGGTCCGAAACGTGGGTAGCAAAGGCCTAAGTCGTTATTTGCAATTCTAACTGAACACGTTGATTTGTTGATGCAATTTGCGTAATCGTCTATGTCTTGCAGTCAGGCCTAATCGATGCTCCTACCTGTAGGACCGGGGCGCGCTCGCCCAGGAAATCGGTTGAGGGTAGGGGCCGTATGCCTGACACGGCGCGGGCCTACATTTGGTAACCGGTTGCGGCGCATAGCAAGTCTGAGGCTGGCAAACCGGCGGAGGACATTGAGGGGGAGCGAGCATCGGCTGACATGTCGGCGCGCACGCGTTATAGGGCATGCATTGCTGAGGCCCACAAGTAGGAGGCTGACAGGACTTGCGCGAGCTGGGGGCTAAAAGGCCGCTCATGAGCGCCCCAGGAATTCCTATTATGGCTCCGCAAAGGTTGCCGCATATTCCGAAGCAACCGCCGTTGAACAGCCCGCTCAGACCGGGGCCGTTGGAACCACATTGCTGTTGAGGAGCGCAAGGTTGTGGCATGCAGCCCATTGGGGGAGGTGGCGGACTACATTCAGGAGGGCCACCCGCGTTAACTGAGGAAATGGTTGTTGTGAGAATTAAGACAAACAGGAATGCTTTGACAGCGACTCTGTGCGCCATACCCGATCCTCCTTCGGTGATATCCTAACGTTATACTTGAGGGCGTAATCTCAAGTGAATAGCAGTAAATTCAGCCATTTGGCTTAACTTCAATGAGGCATGGCTTTAACATGACCCTTTTTCCGTGTCAAGCAAAATAATTGATTGCCAGCATTTATATTAAAATGATTGTGTAGCAATAACTTGAAAGGCTCATCTTATTGTTATAAAATATATTTCAACTTTGGTTTGATATCCCTGCACATCACGTTTCTTCTTAACTTTTGCTTCGAAATATCTTGTGATGTCACGAATTAACAGAAACAGGGAGCCTCGAAAGTCCATGAGAACCTTATTTCTTTGCCTCACCATCATCCTCGCCGCGACGGTCAACGCTTTCGGCCAGACGGAAATCATTGATCCCTACAATCAAGGTGTTGAAGCGCTAAAGCAGGAAAAGCTTGACGATGCGATTGCTTTGTTCACGCGCGCTATACAAGTCGACCCGAGAGACGAATACGCCTACAATAACCGGGGCGTAGCGTACAAAAGAAAAGGTGTGTACGACAAAGCCATCGAAGATTATACCCGTTCGTTGGAAATCAGGCCCAAATTCGCCTATGCGCTGGCAAACAGGGGGACGGCCAAATACAAAACGGGGGATTTGGACGGCGCCCTGCAAGATCTCTCTAACGCCGTGAAGGAGAACAAACGTGACAGCGTGGCTCTCACCACTCTGGGCCTCATTCGCAAAGACAAAGGCGACCTTGATCAGGCTCTCAAGGATTTGAAGCTGGCCGTTTCCATAAACAAGAAGAACGTCAGAGCGTACGCGGCGATGGGGTCTATATATGAGCAGCAGAAGCATTATGATAAGGCCCTTGAGTCTTATTATAAAGTGCTGGATCTGGCGCGCGGGAAGTTCGACGTCGCAGAGATCGATAATAGAATAAGCAAGATCCGGAAGGACTATGCGGAATATCTGCATCAGGAGGGACTGGACGCGTACCGCCAGGGCAAAGACAAGAATGCGGTTCAACTATGGACAAACGCAATAAAGTTGAATCCCGGCCTGGTTCAAGCGTTGAGAGACAGAGGAATAGCTTTCCATAAGCAAGGCGCGTATCAGAAAGCCGTAGAGGACTTTAGCGCGGCCATCGAGAAAGATCCCGGGAGCGCTGATTTGTACAGGATCAGGGGGGACGCGTTTTATAGGATGAAGCGTCCGGAAAGCGCTATTAAGGATTATACCAGGGCGCTCGAACTTAACCCTCGCGACGCTATAGGGTACAATAATCGGGGTCTGGTCTATCATGAAGAGAACGAATTGGACAAGGCTCTAAACGATTACTCTCAAGCGATTTCCATAGAAAATTCAAATGCCGTCTTCTTCGAGAACAGAGCCCTTGTTTACTTGGCTAAGGGGGCCAACGAGAAGGCGCTGGCCGATTACAAAGACGCATTGCGGCTTACCGGTGACGAGAAGCGCAAAAGCGGTCTTATGGAAAAAATTGGCAAGATCTCTGCGGCCGCCTCGGATCAATCAGGCGGAATCCCGGAAAAGTCTCCGGAACTCTCCGAACCTCCGGCGCCTGAGGCCAAAAGAGGCAGGTAGACCACAGTTAGAGTTTATCTAAAGGAAGGTCCGGGGGGAGAAGCTTTCTTGCAGAATCGACTATTCACTTGCCGGTCGCCTCAAAAATACGGCGCGGGTAATTTCTTGTGCGTGTCGGTCTCATTCGCTTCGCGCACTGCGTCGTTCGACGCCTATTTGCGATCGATACGGTTTGCGAAGGTCCCACATCCTACAGGAATGCGTGACCTCATTTGCGCCATGCCGCACTTAAAGCCTGTTGGCAACGTCGCGACTGGGGACACAATCCTGCTTGTTCACTCCAAGTCCATATTCTTCAAGGCTCCCAATTGAATGTCTTTGATTGACTTAATCCCTTTTCCGGCAAGTCTGATCAGGGCGTTCAGTTTGGCTACCGAGAATGGCGCGTCCTCACCCGTAGCCTGGACCTCAACAAGCTGTCCTCTGCCCGTCATCACCACGTTCATGTCCACTTGAGCCGTAGAGTCTTCCTCATAGTCCAGATCCAGAAGAGTCGCGCCGTCAACGATTCCTACGCTTACGGCTCCCACAGAGTCGAGTAACGGGAATCCGTCCACCCTATCTTGGTCCATGAGCAGCTTGCAAGCGGCTCTCAAGGCGACCCAAGCGCCCGTTATGGAGGCCACCCGGGTGCCTCCGTCAGCTTGGATAACGTCGCAATCTATGGTGATAGTGCGCTCACCCAACTTTTGCAGATCGGTTACACATCTCAAGGATCGTCCTATGAGGCGCTGAATTTCCATTGTGCGGCCACCCAAACGACTTCCGCGTTCCCGGGGAGAGCGGGAATGCGTAGATCTGGGGAGCATGGAATACTCTGCCGTTACCCACCCTTTTCCTCCGTTCTTGAGGAAGCTTGGGACCTTTTCTTCGATTGACGCGGCGCATAGCACTTTGGTTCGACCGGCCTCTATCAATGCGGAGCCCTCCGCGTATTCCAAGGGACTTATGGATATTTTCCAAGGTCTCAATTCGTCCGCTTTTCGACCATAACTTCGATTCTTGGGCATGTAAGTATCCGGATGAAGTATTTTCCTAAAATAAGAACTTATCCCTTTTCGATCCGACAGTGTCAAGCGCGCTGGTTTCCAGGAATCTTGGCGCCTCATCGCGCTTGAGTGCGCCGCCGTATTTAGAAAATGGCTCACTTAGTTCGCCTTTTCCTAAATACGGTGTCGGATTCCGTCGCACATGCCCCGAAGGGGCAATCCCCATGAATAGCCATGGGCGCAGCCCATGGATTGGAAAAACAACCAATCCCGTCTTCAACCCCTTGCGGGGTTGAAGAAACCGGTCGATACAGCCGGCTACCATGGGTTCCAGCCATGGCTACCAATGGAGAGCGCCCCCACGGGGCGCAAGAGGCTATGAATTTCATCTGCGTTACCCTGCGGAATACGTAATCGTATTTACGTCACGGAGTACTTAGCTTCGGAGTAACGGCCAAATGATCCCAAAGAGCGTCTATAGACTTTATAGGCCAACAAGTTTCAGTGGACTAGATGAAACAATCCGAAAAATAAAATCTGATTAAGGGCCACTCCGAATAGAGTTGCTCGGTATTTTAAATAACACCCTGGATTTATATTGACAAATAGTACGCGGCGTAATACAAGGTCTACCTGAAAACTAGTTTGGGCGGGAATGTAATGCCTTACTCCGATCCATTGAACAACCTGTTGCGGCAAACGAGCGATCTGCCTGCATTATCACCAATACACGACCCCGCTTTTCCCAACTTCATTCACTTGCCGGGAGCGCAGAACTTCAGCAAGCTCTTTTCCGGCTCCACTTTCAGACTGGCGCTCGGCAGATCGAAAAGAAAGGAATTGCTTCAGGATTTTTTCCAAAAAAGCTGCTTGTTAAAGGTCAGAGCAGACATGGCCAGAGGTTTTGATGTCTCGATGGCACTTTATCCAAGTGAACTGGAGCTGGCCGCGTGGGGCATTATTATTGATCGCGCCGGCAGGATCTTCGAGGCAAATTCTGAAAAGGAAGGCCTTCTTGAATTGGTGTATCAAGGAGGCTCTTGCAGCTCGAGAAAAGATTGGAACCGCGTAGTAGGCTCAAAGGATCCGGACGAAGAATCCCGGGTTCGTCTTTTCTACAATAAACTCAGGCTAATGGTGTCGAAAAAGATAACCCTGGCTGGCTCGGTAGGTTTCGGTTTCTGGGATGCCCTCTGGATGACATTTGATTTGAGGACCGGCCGGGAAATTCTGGTCAACCAACCGGATTTTGCGGAAGAGGTCTTTGAGTATTGGAGACAGTTCCATCTTTCCGCTGTCCGCGGTATGCTTCAAGCGGGTTTGGAAGTAATCTTTTTGAGGGAAAACCCGAGCGGGTTTGTTATGTTGTCCGAAATTGCGCCGCTTATGGACCGATTTCTGGGATCGCACTACAGTCAAATAACCAGAGAAGTGTCCGAGAACGGGGGCGTGATTTTTCTTGATTGTGACACTGACGCTATGCTTGAAACCGAGCTCCCTCTTAAATGGGGCTTTCACGGGATAGGCCCTATGCTTTTCAGAGACGAGGAAGATCTTCTCGCCGCTCGTAGGAGCATTAGTGAAGATCTGATATTGATAGGATCCACTGCTGTTACCGAACAGGGTTGCGATGATGCGCCCGTGGAATCCAAGCCTAAACAGGAATGTGTCGTCGCGGGCTACGGGCAATAGACTGAACTCGACGATTTCCAAACGAAATCCCCAGCCTCGCCTGAGGTGCGAGTATGAATCTTATTGAGAGTTACAACTTAATTGATTTGGCCATAGTGGCCGTTATGCTTTTAGCCGTTATATTCGGGACATGGAAAGGATTCATACGCTCGCTGACCGCATTGGCCGGATTAGCGCTCGGTATAATCCTTGCCGGAAAATACTATGTTCTAGTAGAGCCTTACCTTAACAAGATTTCGTCTTTGGACCGCCATATCTCGATGATTCTTTCAATGATAATAGTGTTCATTGGCGTCCAAGTAGTGTTTGTGGCAATACGCCATATCATGAGCGCGTTGTTGGACTTGACCCATCTAACGTGGCTGGACCGGGCGCTTGGAGGGACCATGGGCCTGGTGGCAGGCTTCGTGATCGTTGCGGCTTCGGTTCAAACGCTGATGGTAGGTGTCCCGGATTCGCAGTTGGTGAAAACCTCAAAACTCGTTCAGCCTGTGGATCAAATTACTGGGCAGGCTTTGAAGTATGCGCCCAAGCAGGCAGCGATCAGGCGCAAGCGCTGATTTCCAAACTTAAAGGCCTATCAGAGACTTCTTCGCAAATGGGCCAGAAACCTGGCCCTTCTGTACCCAAAGGGCCTGCGGCTTCCCCCGGGACCAGGTAAATGAAATGAATTCCGGTGTGCTTAGGAGGATGTAATGAAGAAATCCTTCATTTTGTTCTTTGCTCTAGTATTCTTTGAATCTCTAATATCAGGCTGTGCGCTTTTCCCCAAACCGGAACCGCCTCCTCCTCTTCCGCCAATCGAAGAGCCAAAGCCTCCGTTGAAGGTAAAACCTGATCAATTCAGCGCGTTCCCATGGTCGGAGTTGGGCAAACCCAATAAAGATGGCAACGAACCGAACACAAAGATGCATACCTGGCGGGATGGGGATACTTTTGCGAGCATCGCCGAGGACGAAATGGGCAACTCAGCTTGGGGAAATGATTTGTCGAAGTACAATGATTTGTCGGATTCCGGCAAAGTAACCTCAGGCGACAAAATAGTAGTTCCCAATGCCATTATCGGTCTCCAAAGCCAGATGGTCATAAAGCGAAAGGGTGAGAGGACCTTCGGGTCTGCAGAACCGGTTGCCACCGCTCTTAAGAAGGGTGACGAATACAAGTTCAGTTTTCAGTCCAACGTGAACGGGTACCTGTATGTGCTCAGACAAGGTCCCAAGGAAGTGGAACTCTGTACCCCGCTCAGGTGAAAAAAGGGAAAAGAAACAAGAAGCCGGAGCCTTTAATGAGGGATACGGGAAAGATTGCGGCCGCCGAGCAGTTGTTGGTTCCCACCAGCCCGAAAGGTTTCAGCTATGATCCCAAGAAAACCGGAGACCGCGTGGCTGTGTTCTTTTCCTTGAGAGCTATACCTGGATTGGAAGACCTCAAAGAGAAGGCAAAAATCACTGAAGGGGATATAGAGGACGTGATGCGTCGTGTCAACCAGAGCGATATAAAATCGGACGATGCAAAAGGCATTAGAGTAATAAGAGTGTCGGACCCGAACGATGTATTGGGATTCTATTTAAGCATAAGTGGTTAGCCCCATATCTCGGATCTTAGATCATTGCGACTTGGACCCCTTCCAACCAGCCCGGCGAAACCGCGGCCCAAATGCGGGTTGGAAGGGTGATCGTATTATGAAGTCAGGAGCTTCTACGGTTGCAACTTAATGCTTTCCTGACTTGGTAATCTTTCACTCAAAAGCGGCAATCTTGGAGATTGCTTCCTGGCCTCTCTCCTCGCAATGACATTTGAGCTTGCCTTTGCGAGCGCTGCGAAACAATCTCCTTCGCGTAAGCGAAAGTTTGCGGGATGGGTGAAAAAAAATTGACAATGAAATAATCCTGATTTATTATTTTTTGTCTACGGGGCTGTAGCTCAGCTGGGAGAGCGCTTGAATGGCATTCAAGAGGCCGACGGTTCGATCCCGTCCAGCTCCACCATAATGGAGTCTTTTTGCCGCCAAGTCAGCATTTGCCGACTTGGCGGTATTTGTTTTCCTGCCGCGGAATCCCCCCAAAAGAAGCGCATTGCATACCCTTCGAGCGCCGGATGGGTGATCACAGACGAGCCTCTGCCTGGACACTGCCGCCTAATCTACTGAAATCACAGAACGTGCGTAAAATGTTACGATTGCGTAAAGCAACAGCTCACTAATTCTTGACAAGTTTTGTATTCTCAGCTCTTATAAACCCGCAATTGGATCGTTAAGATCTTACCTTTTAGAAAAACCGACCCTATACCTGAATGAATTTTCGGAGACTCTAGAGTCTCTCTCTCCAATTCTTACCAAGCCCACCGAAACGCTGTCTGGGGAACCAGACGCATGTTGTACAAATGACATTCAGGAGGTGACACATGAAACGCCCTTTGGCGACGGTCCTCACGTTAACTACCTGCTTTTTGCTCCTCTTCACTACGTTGAATGCGCAATCCCAGGACTCCAAGACGTTAATTCGCGTCAAGGGGAGCGACGACATGGCTTCGCGAGTGGACACTCTCGCCCGATTGTTCATGAAGGACAATCCCCAAGTGACCGTAATTGTGAGCGCAGGGGCCAGGGGATCGGGCATGTCCGACCTTGTTGACAAGAACTGTGAAATAGTAATGTCGGGTCATGACCTAACGGACGAGGAGAAGCAAGCCGCTCGCGATAAAGGTATTCAGCTTGTCGAGCAGTTGGTCGGATACGGCGGACTGGCGTTTATAACTTACCCGGAGAATACAATCGACGAACTCACCCTGGAACAAGTTCAGAAGCTGCTCAGAGGGGACTACAATAACTGGATCCAGGTTGAGGGACCTAACGAACCCGTTGTCGTCGTTAGCCTCGAGGCTTTGAACTCAGATGTGCGCATGTACCTGCTGCATGATTTTCTGCGTGTCCCGAGTGTCAAAGCAAACGTGGAACGCATGAATTCTTTCTCGGGTATTCTGAAGAAAGTAGCTGAGACCAAGGGAGCGTTGGGCTTCTGCAGAATTAGAGATCTAGAAGCCAAAGATCCGTCTGAAGGCGCAAAGGTCTTGAAAATCAAGCAGACACCGGATTCTCCCGGAGTCATGCCATCAAGAAAAAACATTGCGGACGGAACCTACCCCATGAAAAGGCCCTTTTATCTTTGTATGGACAGCAGAGCGGGTGACCAGGTGAAGCGTTTCGCTGCTTTTGTGGTTTCAAAGGGATGGGGTTCATCAAAACAATAGTTCAAGCGTGAGATTGGCCGCACTATCCTGGAGGTGTTCGGGGTAATGCTGTTGAATTAAGAGTTCAAGCTTGAATTTCCATCGTGGGGCAGGTTTTCCAGCCTGCCGATTTCACAACCGAATTGCGATTAGGCTGGAAAGCCTGCCCCACGTCAAATCTCCTTAAGTCCACAGCATTGGGGGGCTTGAGCAGGACTTTTTGCAGAAATCCTTCCCATGCGGTGTCCATTCAGTTACGCGGGGAGATTGCTTCGCTCCGCTCGCAATGACAGGCCAAAGTGTCTTTGCGAGTAGTGAAATCCCGCGTTCCGTGGGAAAGCAATCTCAGCTTGGCCGCTCATAATTGAGTGGTTACCCCATGCGACTCATTATAAAGCTTTCAGGTTTTGCGACTACTGTTAGTCAATCCATCAGATTTTGGCTCCGTAAGTTTTTCTCAGCTCTCCTTTGAGAAGCTTGCCTGAGCCGGTTTTAGGCAGCTCCGACACAAAGCTAACGAGTCGCGGGACCTTGAACGTGGCCAGACGTTCACGACAGTGCTTTGTCAGCTCTTCCTCCGTAAGTTCCACGCCGGTTTTGAGAACTACTAGAGCTTTTGGAATTTCACCCCATTTTTCGTCAGGAAAGGCTATTACCGCACATTCCAGGACATGGGGATGCGAATAGATCACGTTTTCGATCTCAACCGAGGCTATGTTTTCACCACCGCTGATAATAATATCCTTGGCTCTGTCCACTATGAAGATGTAACCCTCGGAATCCACCGTCGCCAGATCTCCCGTGTGAAAATACCCGTCCCTGATCGCCGCTGCGGTCTCCACCGGCAGGTTCCAATATCCCTTCATAACGTTATCGCCTCTGGCGACGATCTCGCCGACAGTCTTACCGTCCCATGGAACCTCTTTTCCAGTGGTGTCCACCACACGGAGGTCCACGCCTATGGCCTCCAAGCCGGTTCTGGTCAAGTAGTTCATCTTCGTTTCTTCAGGCTCTGCGCTCAGAGTATCTTTTATATTGCCCACGGTCAGGAGCGGACTGGTTTCCGTAAGCCCATATCCGGACACGTAACGGCAGCCCAATCGTTCCATCATTCTTTGGGCGTTGGCCGGAGACATTGGAGCGCCTCCCACCATAACCCATTGCAAAGAAGAAAGGTCTGTACTTGTCGATATCCGGTTCGGCAAGTATAAAATTTATCATGGTGGGAACCATCATGCAGCACGTAATTCGCTGGGTCTGTATGGTTTCGAGAACGGATTTGGGGTTGAATTGCCGTTGCATGACGTGGCTGCCTCCCTGAAAAGTCACAGACCAGCCGAAGAACGCGTCGGCCAGATGAAATAGGGGGGCGATGTGGTGCCAGACCGTAGAGTCCTCCAGCTTAAACGAAATGATCGTGGTCAAGGCGTTCGCATATATGTTTCTGTGCGTGAGAATGACCCCCTTGGGTCGCCCGGTAGTGCCGCTGGTATAATATAGGTTTAGCAGGTCATTTTCGTCAGCCGGCTGAAAGTCCACAGGGTCGTTCGAGGCAGCGGCCAGAAAGTCTTCATACGTTCCGGTTATCCAAGGAGCGTCCGCTGCGCCGTCGCAAACGACGTAGTGTTTCACACTGTTCACGGCATGACGAATCTTCTCCACCACCGGCTTGTAATCGGCGTGAAACACGAGGGCTTCGGCCTGGGAGTCGTTCAGTATATGGATATATTCGTCTACTGACAGGCGAGTGTTTAAGGGAAGCAGCGCCCTGCCGGATTGAGCGGCTCCAAAGGTACATTTCCAGGTAACGGTGTGTGTTGTAATCGAGAATCGCCACCCGACCCTGGCCGGAGACGGCCAAATCCGCCACAGCGTGAGTAACTCTATTCACCCGATCTTGGAGCTCCAGATAGGTGAAATTCAATCTCCCATCTACAATCGCTGTTTTGCGGGGATAAAGTTTTACGGCCCGCTTAAATATCCTAACCGGTGTCATCGGAGCCTGCATATTCTACTCCTTTCTGGTGTGTTGCCGATCGCGGTAGTCGAGCCATCATAGAACACCTGATTCTTTGCAAGAAGAGATATGTTGAGGTAATATGCCTTGGCCGTGCAAAAGCCCTGAATCCTGGAAGGAGTCGCAACACCTCAGAGCTTTGGAAAGAGTTTTCGCAGAGGGACTTTTTGCAATAACTCCCTCCGCGAGCCCCTCCCAAAAAACTCTCATTATTGCGACGCGTTCCGGAGCTCCCTTCACCTGTGAGACCGCCGTGTCCGCGCGTTAGAGTTCCGGGCAAAGCTTTGGAACCGATCCGAGTGAAGTCTCTGAACCGTCCCGAGGCATGGGACCCGCCTTGCGGCGCCACGCGTTCACAAAGTCGAAGGAAAGCCATACATTATTTGAGATCGGATTGTTGCTTTAGCTGCGCAAGCTGCGCGGCTGTTATCGCAGACTGACCTTGTCCACCCACATACTGACCTGGTTTCTAGGTCAAAGGCTTCCGAGACGCTGTGGATATAGGCATTGAGAGCGCCGCCAATATTTTGTGTGGCGCCGACCCGGCGAAGCATGGTCAGCGCATTGCCCCCTGCGGAGTTAGGGACATCATCGATTCGATATATATATTTGAGGTGAATTTATTATGAGAATGACCAAACTGCTCATTCCTACACTTAAAGAAGATCCTGCCGACGCTGAAGTCGTAAGCCACAGATTGATGCTGCGGGCCGGGATGATAAGGAAGCTGACCGCAGGAGTCTACTGCTATCTGGTTCTCGGCTACCGGTCCCTTAGGAAGGTTGAGCAGATCGTGCGCGAAGAGATGGACGCGGCCGAAGCGCAGGAAGTGTTCCTACCCATGGTTCAACCTTCCGAATTATGGAAAGAATCCGGCAGATGGAACATCTACGGCGCAGAGCTGCTGAGGTTTAAGGATCGCCACGACAGGGAGTGCTGTCTCGGCCCGACCCATGAAGAAGTGATAACGGACTTGGTGCGGAGAGATGTGAGGTCGTACAGGGATCTACCGTTGAACTTATATCAGATCCAGACCAAATTTAGGGACGAGATCAGACCGAGGTTCGGCCTAATGCGAGGCCGCGAATTCATGATGAAGGACGGCTACTCTTTCGACGCGACGGAAGAAGGCGCGGACAGGGCTTACGAAGCAATGTGGAGCGCATACAAGAGAATTTTCACCCGTTGCGGCTTGAAGTTCCGCTCTGTTGAAGCCGACTCCGGTCCCATCGGGGGTAGTTTCTCCCACGAATTCATGGTCTTGGCCGATACGGGAGAAGACACCATAGTGTCTTGCGACAGTTGCGACTACGCTGCAAACCTGGAAAAAGCTGAGATCAGAGAGACTCCAGCTGTTGAGCCCCAAGTTTCGGGTCCCATGGAGAAAGTCGCCACCCCCGGCGTAACCACGATAGACGATGTGTCCAAATTCTTGAATGTGGAACCTCGGGATCTAATAAAGACTCTGGTTTTGTCCACCGAAAATGGTCCTGTGGTTGTGTTGATTCGAGGCGATCACGATTTAAACGAAGTGAAAGTGAAAAACTTTCTCCGTATTGACGAGATTCAACTGGCCGACGAGCGAACGATAAATAACGTCACTGGAGGTCCTGTGGGTTTCTCGGGACCTGTGGGCTTGAAAGATGTCACAATCTTGGCGGACCGTGCGGTGACCAACATGAAATCCAGCGTCGTTGGGGCCAACGAAAAGGACGTTCATCTTATAAACGTGAATCCCAAAGCCGACTTCCGCGTGGACCACTACGGAGATTTCCGATCCGCGCAAGAAGGAGACCTCTGCCCGAGATGTGAAGGCAAGCTTCTTTTGACCAGGGGGATAGAGGTCGGCCATGTGTTCAAGCTGGGAGTGAAATACTCCGAAGCGATGAACGCAAGATTTCTCGACGCCGATGGAAAAGAACGACCCATGATAATGGGATGTTACGGAATCGGAGTCAGTCGGACCATCGCCGCTGCCATTGAGCAGAACCACGACGACGACGGCATCATCTTTCCGCCTGCGATTGCCCCCTTCATGGCGATAATAACCCCGGTCGGAGCCAAGAACAGCGAAATAGACCAAGCCGCTGAACGGGTCTATAAAGAGCTGTGGGATAACGGCGTCGACACGCTACTCGACGACAGGGACGAACGCCCAGGGGTCAAGTTTAAGGACGCGGATTTGATGGGGATTCCGTTCAGGATCACCATCGGCAAGAAAGCCCTCGCAGAGGGAAAACTGGAGTTTAGAGACAGGCGGACCAAGCAAGTTATCCTGGTTCCTTTGGCAGAAGCTGTTGACGGCGTGAAAAAAGGCATCCAGGACTGGAGCGCTCAAAGCTGAATCGTACATGGGTGAGTCTTAGGTAAACCTTTACGGGGAGGAAACTTTTTCTTGCAAAAGAGTTACCTCCCGGGCCCACCTTCAAAAAACTCTAACTCTTAGGCCAACATGCAGGCGCATACTAATGCGCAATGACCAGGGCATAAAAGTCCAGCGTCAGCTCAAGGCTCTGATGTGGCTGCCCGAAGCGCGGCTGCGACCATCTAACTAACCAAACTATTGGGAGATTATGGGGAAGGGGCAGGGACAATACGGGTGACTTAAGGAGATTTGATGTGGGGCAGGCTGGAAAGTCCGCCCCACATGAGAAATTCAAGGTCGAACTCTTAGGTCACAAGTATTGAGGGTCCGGGAAACCCCTTTTTTGCAAAAGGTGGTTTCCCTGCGCATTATTAAAGGCTTATATTGCCGAAACCGTCAGGGAAACACGGGTGGGTGCAGGAAAGGATTTCCCGAGAAACCCGGCTTGGGCCGTCGAAACCAGCCTCGGTTAGAGTTTTCGGGCTGCTGATCGTAATTGCCCTGAGAATTGGTACGCATAAGGGTTTGCGGGCCCAGGCTGAGGATAAGCATAGGGCTGCGGCTGCGCCGGCGAATTAGCGTTCCGTTCGTAAATCGGCCCCGGAGGCGTGTTGGATGACCACTGGCTGGGATATTGCTGAATCGGGGCAGACCACTTGACTTGCGCCTGAGACTCGGCCCCACACACCAAAAAGCATAACAACAGACCTATAAGAAACGTTCTTTTCATCTATTTCACCTGCTCCTCACTACACTGACAGGTCGTGGTTCATTTGTCAACGGACCCGACAACGTAAGACTGTTGCAACCAGTCAAGAATGTTACACTTTTATACCTAATGTACAATAATACCTCTTATTGTTAAAAGGATCAAGAAAAAAGAGATTATGTATAATGTAAAATCTGATTGTTTACGTATATAAAGGTGATATGTGGGCATGATTAGCTTTAGAACTAAGGCAGGATGCTGAAAAGTGATCGGCGTGGCAGCTACAACGAATAATGAAAATGCCTTGATTTGTTCGTCGCACCCTCAAGTTCGGGCATGGCGACCCGTCATGGCGCCATTTTGAAAGTTCTTGAAGGGAGGCCTTTCACAAAGCGTTCGCTTCGAAGAATTACGGTTTCAATACGACAAAATCACACGGAGGACCAATAAACCAAGGCAAACGGTTTAGGCTGTCCTATTTCAATTCAGGCACGAAAAATATAATCTCAAAAATAGAAGCCCTCCGCTAGGAACGCCGCGTAATGACGCAAACCCAGCGGTCAAAACAGCGCCCGCTGGGCAACCCGGTACTTCAAGCGCCGACGACCCTCCCTTCAAACCTGGATCAGGGGCTGATATCAGCGGATCTCTCGGCCTCCACCCCGGTCTCAAGCTGTCCCCCGTCAATCTCTCTCGTTAGCCTAGCCTAACCGCTCCCGGCAAATAGCAGGCGCCTCGACTGCTTTAAGGAACAGGGGCCTCATGATCCTTGCAAAAGGGAGCCGCTCCCAGGACGGGCATATTGCATACCTTGCACAGCACTCTTCGGCCACGCTCGTCTATGGAGTCACAGTCCTTCCGCGGATTTTCCTCTCCAGCTCGTTCCGGATCTTTTGACGCGCCTTTGAATTCTTCGCTTTCCATGTTGCGTCTCCTTCCCTTTCATTCTTTCCACAAAAGGAATTGATGCAACGAATTGGATAAAGATTCAAGGCGATTACAGTTAGTTGAGTCTTGAGGTGGTATGTGGAAGACTCAGGGGCCGTTCCGTGCCTGCAATTGTTCCGGATTAGGGCGCGGATGGTATACAACTGAAGATCATCGTCGGCCGGATGAGTTGATCAGGAGGAAGACGCTCGACGGGACGCCTTGTAGTGCTGGACCATTAGGGTAATTACGTCGGAATGTCCGTTGTCCTTGGCATAGTCCAAGGCCGTCTTATTGAGGCTGTCCTTTACGATAATAGCGGCGTTTTTGTTGAGAAGGAGTCTGACTATTCGCAGGTGACCGTTGTGGCCGGCTGCGATGAGCGCCGTCCTGCCTTGGTTGGATCGGGCGTTGACGTCCGCTCCATAATCCAGCAACAATTGAACCACTTTTTCGTGCCCTGCGTAGCAAGCCCACATCAAAGCGGTGCTACAGTTGTTTGTCCTTGCGTTCACATCGGCACCACGAGCGATCAATAATCTGGCTACGTCGAAATGACCTTTGGAACTTGCCCATGTAAGCGGCGCCATGCCCCAAAGACCTTTAACGTTCACCGACGATCCTCTCTTGATGCAACGTTTAACCTCGGCGAGAAATCCTGCTTTGGCGGCTAAAAGGATGGGATCTTCCGTAGAAGCGCTACTGGGCCCCGCCTTGACAATGTTGGAACCGATGTTCTGTTCCTGCGGCGAGCCAATCTCAGTCTCCGACGGCCCGAAATCTCCCCTTGTCTCGGGCAGTGAAAAGCTGATTTCGACTGTCCGTTCGTAGTAAGGGACTCGCTCTTCCAACTCCGAGCGTTCAACCAAGCCTGCCTGAACGAGCTTTTCAAAAAGTTTGATCAGCTCTATGGATGACAGGGAGTGACTTTTCCATCAAATCCATGTCATCAAACCCTGCGCGGACGTCGTGGATTACTTCTCTAGCGTTCAATCTCGGTTTGGGCATAGCAGGCCTTTCGCAAATGACTCGCGGGAACTATAGCTCTTGTCCATATCGTATCAAAACTTGGTGATTTAGCTCTAATGCTGAAGGAAATCTGATTAATCATAGCCCGTTGCAACGAATCAGTCAATTGCGAAAGCTGATTCCGGGCTGCCCTCGACTAGCGCGTTGCTGAGGGTGTCTTTTCCGGCAAATGCGACGTGGTTGGATGATGGGCGTTTGTCGAGGGCAAAATGGTTGTTTCCAAGCGTTCACCGGGAAGCGCTTTCCAGCAAGAACGGGTTACCAGGTTAGCTATTACAACTATTTTATCGAAGCTTGCTCCAGAAACTCCACAATAGAGTCGGCGCCCTTTTGCCTGGCCAACAATAGAGCCGTCTTGCCGCCATTTTCTTTTGTCGATATGTCCGCTCCTTTCTCTACGAGCAGTTTAACCAGCGGGAGGCTTCCAGCGTTACTGGAGAACATGAGCGCAGTTCCACCGGTGTTTTCGCGGAGGTTTATTCGCGCTCCCTTGGCGATCAATAGCTCGGCGGCTTCTAAGGCGCCACTGTGAGCGGCGTACATCAAGGGGGTCATACCTCCCTTATCTCTCCGTGTCCGGATCGGCGCCTGCGTTGAGCAACAGGTCCGCCAAAGCCTCATTCCGATCCAGACATGCGATCATCAAAGCGTCGCGGCCTTTGTTGTCTCTCGCGTCAACTTTGGCCCCTTTTTCAATGAGAAGACCGGCAACGTCTTTGTGGCCGTGAGACACTGCCCGAACAAGGGCGCCGGCGCCATCGACCCCTGTTGCGTTAGGATCGGCGCCGTTAGCCAGAAGAATCCGAACTACCTTCAAATAACCCCTTCCGGCGGCTTCCAACAAAGGTGTGATTCCTCCGGCATCCGCGGCGTTAACGGACGCCCCGTTCTGGATCAGAAGGCTGACCATTTTGGCGCGGCCACCAGCAGAGGCGTGCAACAATGGTGTTATTCCTTCGTCGCATTGCGCATTTACATGCGCGCCTTTGTCTATTAGCATCTGAACAACGCCGATGTCTCCTTTGTAGGCGGCAGCCATCAAAGGAGTCGTTCCATTGTCCGCCTTGGCGTTCACCTCAGCTCCTTTGGACACCAAGTTAGTCACTTCAGACCAATCTCCGGAAAAAGCGGCGTTCAGTAGAAGTCTGTTCTCATCGGTTGCGCGCGAGTGTAATTTCACCATTATTGCGATAAAAATTACACAAAGTATTACTATCAGTGCTCTATTGCGCATTAATGATCTCCTGAATACCGATAATCCGCAGATCCACAGGAGCAGGCCGCGGTTAAACTTCCCGAAGCGCACTGGGGAGAGTGGTTGAAACGGATTTGTTGGGCTTTGTTGCGCAGTAAAGCGCTATTCGTATCGAGGCGCAGCGCGATGGCGATCTCTCGCCGGCCCACGTTTCGCAAGACGTCGGACGATTCGTCAATGGCTCGCAATGTTGTGGCGCCGGCTCTCTCATCCTTCGTCGCGGCCACGGAGGAATTGTGCCTGATGTAACCTAGGCCGTATCATCATAAGTCCATGGATTCCCGCGGTTGTCAATCGCATTATGGATTGTTGCCTTAGCTCCGGAAACTGCGCCGCAGTGATCACGGACTGAACATGTTCAAACATACACTGACCTGGAGGCCAGGAGGGCGCCACCCGAGACTCAGAGGATGCCGACTTTGGGTGCGCCGGCGATATTTTGGGGGGCGGCCACCCGGCGAAGCAGGGTCAGTGTGCTGTCCGCGTGTGGAGCGGATTACATCACAGATTGCATTATAAGATTCAACCCATCAAATAGCGAGGATTAACAAAGAAGACGCAACCTTTGTACGACTCGAAGTCACAATGACGTCAGCGAACTCCACGCCAAAGTGAAGGCTTACGCACGGAATCGGGTAGAATTCGCAAAAAATGGAGCTTGTATGATAGAATCGTGATAACATTGGTTCCGGCTGATGCGCGGGTCCAATTGCGACAGTCTTTCGGAAGAGTAACCGGCGGGGACGATCAAACCACGAAAAAACAACCGGAATCTCTACAATACAATGACAAAAAAGACGTTGGATGAAGCCGAAACCGCTACGGACGAGTCTCTTTCAAACGGACCCGATAGGGTCGATACTGCTCCGAATTTGGCTCTGGAGACACAGGCCGTAGCCGTAAGAACCCTCAGGTTGCTGAACAGAGGCCGGAGCGGCGGACAAACCGTAACTGAAATCCTGGGCCTGGTGAGATCCTTTACCTCCTTTGAGGCGGGGGCTGTGCGGCTTTTTGAAGAGGATCATTTGACGCTCCTTGCTTCCCAGGGCTTTCCGTCTGATTTTGCTTTGCCTGAAAAGCACTTGTGCGTCAACCAGGTAAGAGGTCGGTTACCGAAGGGCGAACCAGGAAACGTTGACTCGCAATGCTTTTGCGCAAAGTTCTTGAACGGCGACGTGAACGCTCTTCTGCCGTTTTTCACGGAGGGCGGTAGTTTTTGGACAAACAACGCCTCCAGCCCATCCACACGCCGAGACGAGCCTGAATCGGCTACCGACCGCCGAGACGAACCTGCGCTCGGCGTCTATGAATCCATCGCTTTAGTTCCACTGAGGACGGATGAGGAGATCGTGGGCCTGCTTCAACTTAGTGATCGAAGAAAAGGGCTTGTAACTAAGGAATTGATCTCGTTGGTTGAAGCCGTTGGCAACGGAATCGCCGTGGCCATCGGTCAAGAACGTTTGGAACGTGCGGCGACGGGCCCCGCTGGATGGGTTTTTCAAAAGGCCGGGGAAGGGGCCGCAGAACTCATCAAGTCAAACGAAAGACTAAAAAAGCGCGTGTTGGGGCTGGAGGCGGCGCAAGATGATTTTGAGGACGCCAGGAGAGCGTTGGAGCAAAAAATGTCGGCTCGTTCCGCGGAGCTGCAGGAAATGCATGCATGCCTGGTGTGGGAGATGGCAGAAAAGGAATCGGCTGAACGTGCCCTAAGAGCTACAGAAGAGCGCTTCCGGACAATTTTCGAGGATTCCCCTGTTGGAATCCAGGTTTACGACAAAAGAGGCAAACTTTTGCACTCGAACCACGCCTGCCGGGAAATCTTCGGCGTATGGGACGCAAGCGATCTCAGCGCATTAAACTTAGTGGACCATCAAAATTTACCCCAAGAGGAGAAGGACAAACTGGCAAAGGGCCTCATAGCCCGCTGTGAACTTTGCTTTGATTTCGAGAAATCCAAGATGTTCAAGACCCACAAGGCCGGGCTCATCTATTTGGATCTATTGATAAGACCGATACATGGAATGCACGTAAGTAATGAGAGAGGATACGTAGTTCATCTCCAGGATATTACCGAACGCAAGCGCGCTGAGGAATCCTTGCGATTGAGCGAATACAGATTTCGGGAAATCTATGAGAACTCGGCAATAATGATGCATTCTATAAACCAGGGTGGCAATTTTCTGAGCGTCAACAAGAAATGGCTGGAGGTCCTGGGCTTTGATCGCAGAGAAGTGATCGGACGTCGGATCGAGCTAGTGATGACTCCTGAATCCGCCCAAAGGGCTAGAAAGAGTATACTGCCCAAATTCTGGCAGGAGGGCAAAGTCAGCGACGTTTCCTATCAATATGTTAAGAAAGACGGGACCATAATAGATGTGCTTCTTGATTCCGCGGTCATGAGGGACCCAGCCTGGGGGCTGGTAAGCCTTTCGGTCATCAGAAACGTGACCGACCAAGTGCTGGCGGAAAAAGCGCTCACGCAAAGCGAAGAAAGGTTCAGGGCAGTCTTTGAAGGTGCCAAAGACTGCATATATATCAAGAATAGGTCGCTCCAATACACCCACGTTAATCCGGCCTTGGGAAAAGTGTTCGGCGTGCCGTCTTCCAGTCTTGTCGGCAAGAGGGATGAAGACCTCTATGGGGAAGAGGCGGGCAAGCACATCAGGGAAGTGGATGTGCGTGTATTGACAGGGGAATCTATCGAAGAGGAGAACACCAGGCCCATAAACGGTGTGGATTTCACTTTTCACGATGTCCGTATCCCGCTTAGAAACGGTAAGAATGAGATAACGGGTATTTGCGGGTTTTCACGAAATGTAACCGAACGAAAAAAGAGCGACTACACAATTGTAACCACCGCCGTAAGCTATCCGTCCAAAGCTATGAACGAAACCCTTTCCAGAGCCGGGTCTGCGGCCGCCGTGGACTCCATCGTGCTTCTTTTGGGCGAGAGCGGCAGTGGTAAAGATTTTCTGGCCCGCTGGATTCACGATCATTCCAAGCGTGCGAGAGGTCCGTTTTTTGCCATTAATTGCGCCGCTGTGCCACACGAGCTTGCGGAATCGGAACTCTTCGGCCATGAGGCAGGCGCATTTACCGGGGCCAAAGGGCGCAAGAGAGGTCTTTTGGAACTAGCCGAAGGCGGCACCCTGCTGCTAAACGAAATCGGCGAATTATCCCTTCCGCTTCAATCCAAATTGCTCACCTTCTTGGACACCCGGACTTTTCCGCGGGTTGGCGGCGAGAAGTCCATTCGAGTCAATGCCCGTTTGATTGCGGCCACTCACCGCAATTTGGACGAAGAGGTGGCGAAGGGCAGATTCCTGCAGGCTCTGCTCTATCGCTTGAACGTGCTGACCATCAAGATTCCGCCCCTAAGGGAACGCCTTGAGGATATCCCGACTCTCGTGGGTCAGATGATGGCAAGGCTGGAAATCGAAATGCAACTGGCTGAAGTGCCGACTCTGGATTCTCATACCCTTAACCGACTCTGTTCGTACAATTGGCCGGGAAACGTCAGGGAACTGAGAAATGTCCTCGAACGGGCGCTGATGTTGTCGCAGACAGGCAAGCTGCATCTATCGCTTTCCCAGGAGGACATCCCCTCTGAAGAATGGCATTGGAAAGTTTCCTTCCCGCAAGAAAAAAGCCTCAACACTATTACCGACGACTTGGCCTATGCCCTTTGTCAGGAGGCCTTGCGGCGCACCAAGGGAAACAAGCGCTCTGCCGCCGGTCTGTTGAAGATATCGAGGGATTCGCTATATCGGTATTTGAAGCGGAGTGCGATTTAACGACACGCCTGAGTCGTGTGTCGGCTTTTAGGACACCAAGACTCTGGATAACTATGCGGGATTATTAGGACCATATATTTTGAGTGTCTGAATAGCTGACACTATGAAAATCATGCCAAGAACCTCCCCGTTCAGATATTCCCTTCTAGTAATTTACGTAGAAAAATCAGGCAAATCCGGCCATTATTTTTCAATGGCGCCTTGGCACACAAGTTGCTTGATAAAAAAGGGTGCAGCGGTCTCAGATCCGAATATTCATTTTGATTATGTGAAGTGTCAGTCGGGCGTGAATGTCTCAAATTTCCTCTGATCACAATTCAACTATTGGGAGACCCAACTCGACGGTCCTCAGTCCGTGCCGCGTGAAGGGGTGTGGGAGAAGAGGTTACCCGGCTCAAACTTGGAATGGTCTTGCGCCGGCCAAGATGGGGGAGGGAATGTTAGAGAAACAAATTGACGATCTGATCGAGGCAGGTTGGCATGTGCTTGACACAGATTTTGACGCTGTAGCTCTCAAACACTGGAAAACTCAGGCCTTTGCCTGCTTAACCGCACTTCTGGGCCCTGACCATCAGTACACTGTTAGTTTCAAGAATTATGTAAAAGATGATGACGAAAAAGCGATCCTCACGGGGGGTGGCATACTGAGCGCTGCAAAAGAAAAAATGACCGGAAATTGCTAATATTTCTCTTAGGTCAGGCCCAAAAATCGTGCCTCGCGTTGAGGCACGATTTTGCTCTCCAAAGACCGCACGTATCAACAAGAACCGCCTTTTTTTGCTCTTCTCGATTGTCCTGACGGGAGCATCGTCCCCCAAACCGATTTCCTTTGATATCCTGCTCTACAACCGCAATGAACTCAGGCTCCGGAAGGAAACGAATCTCTCTCGGCCGAAGGCGCCATCAGGGCATTAAGAGGGCAATTTCACGACCAAATTTACCGCAGTCCGGAAAAACGGCGCCAAATCGAATTTCTTTAAATCACCGGCATTGGGGCCAGGGCGCAGCCAGGCCGGCGTCTCCGAAAATCGAGGTGTGATCTAGGCTCCCGCAAACGTGGTCGAGGTAAACCCTTCTTCCTTGAGCCCCTGAACGCCGTTGCTGTCCCACCAGAGATGCCTTGACCTTAAGCGCTTCTTATTGTAGCATTATCGATTCATGCGATTCCAAGGAGCACCGAACGAATTATGCTCAAGCAGCAAAACATACTTATTATCGGAGCCAGGGCAGGGGGATACGGCGAATCAATTGCCAGAGCGGCGTCGCAGGCAGGCGCTACGGTCTTCGGCACCACTCTGAATCCCAAAGATCCCCGAGAAAGGGCTTTTTTCCAGGACATCCAAACAGAACTCATTGATATACCCTTAAAATTTGACTCGGATAAACGAGGCGGAGTGGCGCGCGCCTTTGAATCCATTTGCGATTGGTTCAAAACACGCCATATTGGACCACTGCACTCTGTAATTCATGCGGTCGCCGGCGGGTTTCCCAGGCAACCGTCGGTCATGAAGGCGGTCGGTGACATTCTCAAAGGTAAGCTGGTGTTCAACGACCTTGCCACCGCGGTAAAGAGAAATGTGTATTACGTAAACGCCGGTTCATATGACGACACTATCAGGGGACTGGAGCCGATTTCCGACGTCCACACACGTTTTGCGGCCCTTACTTACAGAGGCTCTCTGCCTTATTTCATTTCGCCCACAAAAGTATACTTGGAGAAGCTTGCGCATAGATCCGCGCGGCGGGGAGTCAATTCGCTTGTGGCTGCTTTTCCGGAAGCGTGGACACAGTCGTCCCAGTTTTTCACCGGCATAGAAATGGCCGTGTTGCAGCATTATCTTACCGCCCTCTCTGGCGAAGAGCCTGTTTCTGAGCCGCTGATTCCGGGCTTCAGGACAATGAAGATCGCCCTTGAGGGATTGGATGGCTTCCCGGAACTCTTGGACGATTTAAGCGCTTTTCTTTCTGACAAGTGGGCAGAGGTCAGCGTCTCCGCTTACGAAAGGCTCTCAAGGGAGATCGACGCTCTATACTCGGAATTGAGGCGGAAGGGATCGATTTCAGTTCTGCGGAAGGCGGTGGAAATAATTTCCCAATTTGTGCGTGACGCCTCAGGAATAATTCTTGTCAATGAGTTGCTGGACAGAGGCGAATTCAACGCCGGGGCTGTTAAGCAAATCTATTATAGTGACCTGCTCGGAGGCACTGTCATTGGAAATGCCGCTCCGATTGAAAAACCGATTGCTCATGTCCAACGCAAGGAGTGGGTGTGTTACGAGAAGGATGAGGTTGCGGCGACTCTATCCATGTATGGGAAGAACTTCCTCTTCCTGGACAGAGTTGTAATGGAAAAGGGAGATATATACGACGGTTATCGGGCCTTCGGCAGATTCACCGTTCCGTCCCCCGAAGAGAATCCGATACTGAAAGATCATTTCATCGGCATGCCCCTGTTTGGGGGACACTTGCAAATGGAGGCGGTCGCTCAATTCGCCGCATTCTTAATCTTAAAAGCCCAGAAGAGCAAACGTCTGCTTCCGATTCTTACCGGAACGGAATTCCCCGACATAAACACCATGGCCCCTCCAGGAGAGACTCTGACCATAATGGGCACGATTCGGCTACAGGAGAGAAGAAAGTTGACTCTGGAATCCGCGATTGAGAATAGATTCGCTAGATCCAAAGGAACCATTAAGGGCTTAGTTCTCAGTGACCGTGTGTTGCGTAAGATGATGGCCTCGTTCTTTAACGGCGAATCGGCCGAGGAAGACTCCCTGGAAACCTCATAGACCTTAAGATCCCCGTAATAATTCAGCGGTAAATCCCCTCCTATGAAAATGAGACTGGAGGAAAACTTCTTGAAACCCCGCGTTTCGCGGGGTCCAGACCTTCCTTCAAGAACTTCAATAATTGCGGCGCAACAGGTCGCCTTTCCCCAAGATCGGGGCGCAACGAGCAAATCGACGCATATTCATCGATCATTGTGGCCGGCTCGCGGCCATGAGGGTTCCTATGAAAGCGCAGCCGGAGTAGAACTTCTTGAAAAAAGCGTCACTCCGGACCTCCTTCCAAGAGCTTCCATTGTAGCTACGCATCGGCTTCTTCTTCTCTCTCTCGACCCCGACGGAATTTCTTGACCTCTCGACCTTTCTGTCGCAAATTTAGACTGCAAATCAATCTCCCAGTTGTGTGGCGGTGAATCCAGGAATTGAATAAAGTAATTCCATGCATTGGCGGGTCGGGGAATTCGGCTCGCTGGGATTTAGCAAAGTCCGAGGCAAAGCTCGCGGAGTTGGAAGCCGTATTTAGACGCGCTGGTTCTCGGACGGTTCTGGTTCTTTGTCACAACAATCCGGATCCCGATACCATCGCAAGCGCTATGGGTTTTAGTCATTTGATTCATAAAATGTTCGGGGTGAGGTCTGTCACGGGTTATGGGGGTGTCGTTACGAGGGCCGAAAACAAGGCCATGATTCAGCGTCTGCGCATAAGGATGACGCAATTCTGCAAATTCGATCCCTCCGATTATTACGGAGTGGCTTTGATAGACGCTCAGCCCGGGACAGGTAACAATCTTGTCGACGGCAAAGGTTCCCCCCCTCTAGTCGTGATTGACCACCATCCCTTGCGGCACATGTCTCTGAAGGCCGAATACCGCGATATAAGACCAAGTTACGGGGCCACATCCACGATAATCACGGAATACTACGTGGCTGCCGGGCTCACTCCCAGCCGGTCGATTGCCAACGCGTTACTCTATGGGATCAAGACGGACACCAACTCATTGGTCAGAGGGGCATGCAAAGTGGATTTTTCAGCGTTCAATTTTCTGTCGCCCTTGACTAACCCGAGAGTGTTGAGCTGGATTGAAAAACCGAAATTGTCATTGGAATATTTCAGGGATTATGGGAAAGGGCTGTCCAGGACCTCGCTCCATAAAGATGTGGCGGTCTGCGATATGGGTAATGTCCTCTCGGACGCGATAATACCGGAACTCGCGGATCTACTGCTCAGAATCGAGGGCGTAAGGTGGTCCATGTGCTTCGGAAGAAGCTCTGATTTGCTCATCCTCTCCCTGCGTTCCACTTCCAGGGTTTACGAAGCTGGAAGCATAATCAGGAGACTGGTGGGCAAGCGAGGTTCGGCAGGGGGACACAAGGAGATGGCCGGCGGTCAGATCCTGCTCAGAGGGTTGACAGAAGGGGAAATCGAGGATTTGTCCAAGAGATTGATCAAGAGGTTTCTCAAGATGATAAAGAGAGACGCAGCCTGTCCGGCTCCTCTGGTTCGAAACACGATACCAAAACCGGCTGCCGCTCCCGCTGAATAGGCATGCCGCCAATGGCTTCCAGACTTATTTCGCTTCGATCAGTTCCCTATTGACACAGAATCTCGGCGCCTTCCCCTCCTTGAACAAGGTTATGTTGGCGGCCACCACGCTTGCAATCCCGTCATAGTTCTGCTCGGTCGCGCCCGCCACATGGGGCGTGGCAAAAACATTGGGCATTTTCAACAGCGGGTTGTCCGGATTGACCGGTTCGACGGTGAACACGTCCAGACCCGCCCCCGCAATCCTGCCCTCTTTAAGAGCGTCGATCAGATCCTCTTCATTGACGACAGGCCCTCGCGAAACATTGACAAAATAGGCTCTTGGAGCCATGGCGTTGAACAGTTTCCGGTCAAACATTCCCCGTGTCTCGGGTGACAGGCTAATGGTGGATATCACAAAGTCAGCTTCTGAAGCCAATTCACAGAGCCGGGAGGCGTCTCCCGCTTCCTGGACCCCGAGTTGTCGTTCAACCTCTTCCTGAAGGCTCCGTCTGATCGCATTGACATTCATGCCCAGGGCCGTCAGCTTCTGCGCCAGAGCTTTCCCCACTTTGCCGAGCCCCACGATCAAGGCGGTTTTCCCGGTTATCGCTGCGCCGACGGGCTCACCCCATAGACCGGAATCAAAAGCCGACAAGCATTGATGTACTTTTCTCGCCAGTCCCATCATCAGAAAGATGGCGTGTTCCGCAGTCGAATCCGCATTGGGGGTAACGTCACCCGGAACGTTGCACACGAGAATTCTCTTTGACGTTGCGGCCTGTATGTCCACCCCTTCCAATCCGACGCCCCATTGATGAATCAATTTGGCCGAACTGTTGAGAATCATATCCGTAGTCAGACGAAACATCAGTGGAATCAGTATGTCCGCTTCTCGGGCCAAATCAGCAACCCGATCCTCAGGGCAGTTGGATATTTCATCTTCAGGCAGCATTGCCCGGAGCATCCTATGGGCTTTGGAAAAGGTTTCGCCGCAGAAAACTATCTTCATGGCGCCTCGCAAGGACACGAACATGTAGAGCGTCATATTGAGCAGACGCAACATACAAGGGACAGCGGGTCTAAATATAATCTTACTGTAGTAAAAATTCCACCCTCAAAAATGCCCTACTACTGAGGCTTGGATACCAGGCGCGCCGTCTATCGGACAAACGTTGTGGTCCAGATACGCGGAAATGGGGAAAAGCGGGCATGTGTTTCCCGGCACTAGGAATCGAGGTAAACTGATTCCCAGAAGCTCCGAGCGACTGTTTCCATATTGCCGGGCCAAGAGCGGTTCACCCTCGACAGGCTTTGCCGGATCAAGCGGTATCTTGATGTTTCGGATCTGGCCCGTCCGCTCACAGACTACGATGATCTGTTGAACGTTTCTGGCCTCCTCGGAAGCTGTGGAGCCCTGAGGGAGTCTTTGGCTATAGCCTGAGGAAGGACAGATTATCTCTATGATCTCTCCCTGAGCATTGGCCTGTGCCGGGGAAAGCAACAAGACAAACGCAATAAAGCCGGCTATCACTCCTACCATTTCCACAACCTTGAGGTTAGTTCCAGTCTGCTCTTATTCGTTCGCATACCTGCTCATGGAAGGCCACAATATCTGTCAGGCTTTTCAGCTCGGCGGACGGCGTGGAGTCCAAAGCGTTCAATACAATCCTGGGAATGGCGCCGAAAGAAATTCTGCCTGCCAGGAATAGGTCTACCGCCACCTCGTCCGCTGCGTTATATACAATTGCGGCCGCGCAGGTTCCGTTCTCCAAGACTTCGTAAGCGGCCTGCAATAAAGGAAACTTTGATGTGTCGGGTTCGAAGAAGCTGAGTGAACCGAGTCCGACAAAATCCAGTGGCGGGGTCCCCGAGTCGATACGATCCGGAAAAGCCATTGCGTAGCTTATCGGGATACGCATGTCGGTAACCCCTAACTGAGCCATTATCGAGCCGTCTTGGAACTCCACCATAGAATGCACGATGCTTTCCGGATGAATCACGACTTGGATTTTCGATCCCTGAACGCCAAACAACCACGAAGCCTCGATCACTTCAAGACCTTTGTTCATCAAGGTGGCGGAATCTACGCTAACCTTAGCGCCCATTTTCCAGCGAGGATGATTCAGAGCCTGTTCAGGCGTGATTCCGTCCATGGCCGAAATGTCCGTCTCCCTGAAAGGGCCGCCGGACGCCGTGAGTATCATTCGCCTTATCTGTGCGTCATGGTTTCCGTTCAAGCATTGGAAAAGGGCTGATTGTTCCGAATCCACCGGCAATAAAGCCACTTTCTTTTCACTAACCAATTTCATGAACAATTCGCCGGCCATCACCAGCACTTCTTTGGTGGCCAAGGCAACGTCTTTGCCTGCCTTCACCGCTGCAAAGGTGGGTTGCAAACCGACACTACCGGGCAGCCCTCCCACAACCAATTGTGTGTCCGGGGTGGTCGCGGCCAGAGTCAAATCAGTAGTAATTTCAAGGGGGGATGGTGAGTGGTCCAGCCTGGCTCGCAGCTCTTCCGCAGAGCGTTCCGAGCCGCAAGAAACCAGCGAAGGATGAAATTCCCTAACCTGCTTTTCGAGGAGATCCACATTGCTGCCGGCAGCCAGAGACACCACTTTGAATTTATCGGGGTGGAGGCGAACTATATCCAATGTTTGGATTCCGATGGATCCGGTTGAGCCCAGGTACTGAGACGCCTTTCATATGGGAACGACCCATCCGCTGATAACCAGGAAATAAAAGGCCGCCGGAAAAACGGGAATAAGGCTGTCGGCTCGATCCAAAACTCCGCCATGCCCGGGCATTATGTGGCCGAAATCCTTGATGCCCAATCGCCTCTTAATGGCCGAGGCGCAAAGATCTCCTAAAGGCCCCATGATCGCGATAACCAGAGTCAACTTCGCCAGCAGCGTGATCGGAGCCAAGTCCATCACAAGGAGCTTCATTATGAACATACCCAAATAATTGCCTAGTAGCCCTCCCGCGAGCCCTTCCAAGGTCTTGCCGGGGCTGACTTGCTTCGAGAACCTGTGTTTCCCGTAATACTTCCCGACAAAATAGGCGCTCGCGTCTCCAAGACAATTGACCACCAGCACGAAAAAGACCCACGCAACGCCGAGCTCCAATTTTCGCAACGATATTGCATGGCAAAGCGGCACAACCGCGTAAAATGGTATGAAAGCCATCTGGCTCGCCGATTCTATGGTGTCCTGAATTCGATTGTATAAGAACAGGTGAATAAGTAAAACCAAGAGCGGCAGCCACGTAAGGATTGCGGGAATCGATCTGTAGGGTAAGAAAGTGAACCCGGCTACACAACCGATGCCGAGTAAAATAACTATGACCTTGGAATATGCGGTCTTTATGGCTGGGAAGCAGCGGACCAATTCCCAGGCGGCTATGGTGGAAAAGAGCGCCACCAACAGGGTCACTCCGATCACGCCGCCCCAAACAAGGGCGGGCACGATTACAACGAGGGCTAGTGCGGCGGTAATGATTCGGGTCAGGAGCATTGAGCTATTTCTCCCTGGAAGTGATCTGTTCCGAAATCTTTCCGAACCTGCGTTGTCTCGATCTAAAGTCTTCTATGGCTTCCATGAACGCTTTCTCATCGAAGTCGGGCCATAGGGTTGGAGTGAAATATAACTCAGTGTAGGCCGCTTGCCAGAGAAGAAAATTGCTGATGCGCATTTCTCCTCCGGTGCGGATTAGGAGATCCGGATCGGGAAGGCCTGATGTGTACAGATGTGCGGAAAAAAAATCCTCGCTGACATCTTCTTCCCTGAGGGCCCCGGAGGCGATTGCCCGCGCAATGTTTTTGGCCGCGTTTACTATCTCCTGCCGGCCTCCATATGACAAAGCGATGCTTAGAGTCATCGCCTTGTTCAGCCGAGTCTTTTCGATTGCAGCCACTAGCTTCTTTCTAACGGGTTCAGGGATTCTGTCGAGCTGGCCTATTATTCTGATACGAATATCATGGGAGTGAATCTCTTCCAGCTCGGAATCTAGAAACTGGGAAAGCAGCCTCATAAGGCCGCTCACTTCAGTTTCTGGACGGCTCCAGTTTTCAGTGGAAAAAGCGTACAATGTGAGACAACGTATACCGCTGGTTCGACAAAACTCGACTGCGCGTCTCACGGATTTGGCCCCCTGCCTGTGCCCTTCCAGACGAGGAAGCAGCCGGCGCCGGGCCCAACGACCGTTTCCATCCATAATTATGGCGACATGGTGTGGAAAGCCACTAGCCGGATTGGAAGCCAAGAAAGTCTCCTATAATTCTGTAACTGACGCCTACGCTCTGGAGCAGTCTCCAGAGAGTGGTTAGTTTGCCTATTCCGGATTTGCAACGGGTTGGGCGAATTCATGCGAAGCGCAGGAATAAGCAAACTCGGGGCCGCACTTTCTTTAACGGGCAAAACAATTTTGAGTCGGCCAACCTCAATGACAGCCGCATTGTCGGTTCCACTCTCTATTCGCACGTCTCCGTTTACTTAGGACCCGGCGCAAAACACGAGCCGTATCGGCCGGGGTCTTATCGCCGTCGGCGCTGCTCCATGCGATCACGGCTCTCATCCGAATACAGCGGCGCTTTCGCGCTGAGACGCTCTACGCTAGATCTCCATTATCTCTTGTTCCTTCTCTGATACAATCCCGTCGATTTTGGTTATAAACTCGTCGGTGGTCTTCTGAACCTTTTCTTGAGCCTTATGAAGATCGTCCTCGGATACCAGCTTTTCTTTTTTCATGTCTTTGAGCATTTCATTGGAATCGCGTCGCTGGTTTCTGACCTGAACCTTGAATTCTTCGCCCATCTTGCGAACGATCTTCACCAGCTCCTTCCTCCGTTCGGCAGTTAAAGGAGGAATGTTAATGCGTACAATCTTGCCGTCGTTGCTGGGAGTAAGACCCAATTCGGATTTCAGAATAGCCTTCTCGATATCCGGAACAGCGGATGAATCCCAGGGTTGAATGACGATTTGTCGCGCTTCCGGAATAGACAGAGTGGCCAACTGGTTTATCGGGGTGGAACTGCCGTAGTAATCGACCATAAGACCGTCCAGTAGGGCTAAAGAAGCGCGGCCGGTCCTGATACGCCGAAGATCCTTTTGCAAGGACTCGATGCTCTTGAGCATAGCGGTCCTCGTCTGCTCATGTAAGTCGTCAACCATTGTTTCCTCTCGAAATGAAGGACATTAACCCGGACCCTTACGTCCAAGCCACCAATGTCCCGATCTTTTCGCCTGAAAGGGCCTTTGCCACATTGCCGTCAACATGCAAATCCAACACAATTGTAGGGATATTCTTTCGGCCCAGAATCTCTATGGCTGATGCGTCCATCACGCCCAATTGCCGTTGCAAAATCTCCTCGGGCGTTATGGTTTCAAATAAATTCGCTTCCGGGAATTTGTTCGGGTCTCTGTCGAAAACGCCTGCGGCCTGAGTAGCCTTTATTACCACTTGGGCGTCGATTTCCACTGCGCGTCGCGCGGCCGCGGAGTCAGTGGTAAAACAGGGGTTACCTGTGCCGCCTGCAAAGATCACTACATGGCCGGCGGCAAGATAATCTCGCGCCTTTTCCCCGTCGAACAACTCCACAAAATTGGACACCTTGAACGCGCACATCACCTTCGCAGGGACATCTTTGGCGGACAGGGCCCAGCGCAGGGCCATGGCGTTGAGGACGGTGGAAATCATCCCCATATGGTCGCCGACCAGGCCGGGGACTCCGATAGAGGCGGAGTCGGCGCCTCGGATGATGTTGCCGCCGCCTACGACTATGCCGAGGCTGCGCCCCTGGTGATAGGGCGCTGCGACCTGGCCTGCGATCCACTCGATCGCTTCCCGGTCTATTCCATATCCCCCGGCGCCCCCCAGGGCTTCACCGGAAAGCTTTAGAAGGCAGCGGCTATAACCTGAATTCAGGTTCATGATTGAGAAGTCTCGCCCAATTGATATCTGCAGAACCGGCCCACCGTCATGTTCTCTCCAAGCTGGGCCATTTTCTCCTTGATCAGCTCTGAAACGGTCTTCTCAGGTTCCTTGACAAAGGGCTGGTCCAGCAGGGCTACTTCCGAGTAGAATTTCTTCAGTTTTCCTTCGGCTATCTTTTCCAGCATCTTGTCCGGCTTTCCCGCTTCTTTGGCCTGAGCCATGTAGATTTCTTTTTCTTTCTCGATTATTTCCGCCGGCACGTCCGTGGAAGCCACCCACCTGGGCGCGCTGGCGGCCACTTGCATGCAAAGATCCTTCAGCAATTCCGCGAATTGTTCGGTCTTGGCCACGAAATCACTTTCACAATTGAGTTCGAGTATCACTCCGATTTTGCCGTTCATATGAATATACGAACCGACGCGGCCCTCGGATGTTGCCCGTCCCTCTCGCTTGGCAGCCTTTAATGCGCCTTTTTTGCGAAGGTAATCAACGGCCTCATCAAAACTGCCCTTGCACTCTTCGAGGGCCTTCTTGCAATCCATCATCCCAAGCCCGGTTTTTTCTCGAAGCTCCTTGACCATCTTAGCCGTAATTTCCATCGATATCTCCTGTAAGAGACCGGGTCCGAAGACCCGGTCGTGAGAATTCTAAATTGTGCCGCAACCACTTTGGGGCAATGCTATTTCAACGGTTGAACAGTAGTGGACATTCCTATTCCGCGTCGGCGACGGCTTCGGGCGCCACGTCTCTCGCAGGAGGCGCCTCCGCGTACCCGCCTTCTTCTTCCTCACCTTTCCATTTGGCCATCTGTCCCGCATCAGCGTCCTCTTTCAAAGACGCCTCATACATTGACTTGCCTTCCACGCAGGCGTCGGCGACTTTAGCGGCAAAGAGTCTTATCGCACGGATTGCGTCGTCATTTCCGGGAATCACATAGTCTATCTCGTCGGGATCGCAATTTGTATCCACTATGGCGACAATGGGTATGCCGAGCTTGCGAGCTTCTTTTACCGCAATATTCTCTTTTTTGGGATCGACGATGAATACAGCGGCGGGAAGTTTCCTCAGCTCTCTGATGCCGGAAAGGTTTTTGTTGAGCTTTTCAAATTCTCGGCCCAAAAACACCAGCTCTTTTTTGGTGAAATTCGTCTCTTCAGGCTTTTCAAGAATTTCCGACACTTGATTGAGTTTCTCGATACTCTGTTTGATGGTGGAGAAATTGGTCAACATACCGCCCAGCCATCTTTGATTCACGAAGTACCTGTCCGCAGCGCTGAGCCTCTTCATAGACCGCGTCTTGAGCTTGCTTTTTGGTGCCGACGAAAAGCACGCTTCCGCCTCTAGCTACGGTATCCTGTACGAACGTATAGGCCTTCTTGAATAGACGAACTGTTTTTTGAAGGTCAATTATGTAGATTCCGTTTCTGGCTCCGAAAATGTACTGTTTCATTTTCGGGTTCCATCTTCGGGTTTGGTGTCCGAAATGAACACCGGCTTCCAGCAATTGTTTCATTGTAATAAGAGACAATTGACAAATCTCCTTCTTCGGGTTTGATCCTCCATCCCTAGTGGCGTGCGCTGGTAGCACGACCCGACACGGTGGGATGTGTGAGTTAACCGCTTATTTTTAACGTATTGGTGGAAAAATGCAAGGGGAAAATGAAAAATTTTGTATGCGTTCAGTTATGAGCGGCGAACACCGAGATTGCTTTCCCGCGGAACACGGGATTTCACTCCTCGCAATGATATTTGGACTTGTCTTTGCGAGCGCAGCGAAGCAATCTCCCGGGCGTAACTGAGTGAATACAAAATTTCTTGAGAATCTATTTGGATAATGACGGTTCCACTCCGACCCTAAACTCAATGACCACCTGCTTTGATTCACCCAAGCCGCTGTCGGGCGCCGACGTCTATTCCTGGGACGGGCTATCCAGAATGTCTCTGACTCTTTGAAGAAAAGTATCCAGCGTGAATGGTTTTTGGAGGAAAGGGAGCCCATCATCCAATAGACCCCGCTCGACAAACAGGTGCACGGGGTAACCGGACATGTACAGGACTTTCATTCCGGGGTTGGCCACCAGCAGCTTTCTATGAAGGGCTGATCCGTCGAGGCGCGGCAAAACTATGTCAGTCACCAGCAGGTCGATCGGCGCCTCCCACTTGCTGACTATTTCCACGGCGCTTTCAGGGCCTTCCGCTTCCAGCGCTTTGTACCCCACCAGCCGCAGAGCCTCCGACGTCAGTTTGCGAACCGACTCCTCGTCTTCGACCACCAAGACCGTTTCGTCGCCCAGGCTCCATTTAGATTCCTTACAATCCCAATCTATGTGTTCGGATTCGCCTTCACATGCGGGGAAATAAATCTTAAAGGTGGACCCATGATCCAAGCGGCTCTCTACGGATATATGGCCGTGATGTTGTCTGACGATTCCGTAAACTGTCGACAATCCCAGGCCTGTGCCTTTGTCGCGTACCTTTGTTGTGAAGAAAGGCTCAAAAATCTGATAAGCGGTTTCCGCGTCCATGCCCGTGCCGTTGTCCGTTACGGCGAACATGGCGTATCGGCCGGCTTTGACCTCCGGGTGGAGTATCCGATAAGCGTTGTCCAAGAGCACATTCTTCGTTTCCAACAAAAGTTTTCCACCTTGGGGCATGGCGTCCCGAGCATTGACGATGAGATTGAGCAGGACTTGCTCTATCTGTGTCCTGTCGGCCTTGACCGCGGAAAGGTCAGCGGACAGCTCTGTGACCAGCTCAAAAGTTTCCCCCAGTAGACGTCCCAATATTTTTTCAAAATTTCTTATCACGCCATTCAAGTCGAGCAGCTTGGTGTTCAGGACTTGTTTTCTACTAAATGCGAGCAATTGTCGGGTTAGCTCCGCAGCGCGCTCGGCGGCCTTGAAGATCTGCACGGCCTTTTCTCGGTTTTGATCCGCGTCATCCAAATCTTTCAACAGCAAATTTGAATAGCCGAGAATGGCGGTCAGCAAGTTGTTGAAGTCGTGCGCCACACCCCCGGCAAGCCTCCCGACGGCTTCCATCTGAGCGGCCTTTTGAAGCTGGTCTTCCAGGCGTTTCCGCTCCGTTATGTCCTCGACAATACATATAAAACCGCTGACATTACCGGGGGTCTCGAAAATAGGACATGCAAGCACCCTTAAGCTCACATTCGCGCCGTCAGGTCTTTCCCAATCCTTTAAGGATTCAGCCGGCTTTCCTGAAATCATAGCCTGCACGCCGGGACAATCCGGGCACGGGCCGGGCCGTCCTTCCAAGAGCTCATAACACTTCTTCCCGCAAAACTCTCTTGACGATCTACAAATCAGTTTCCTCTGAACGGAATTGGTCATCAGGATATCGAAGTCCCGGTCAATCAGGATCACCCCTAGACTAATATTTTCGACCAATAACCGATAACGCTCTTCGCTCTTTCGAAGCGCTGCAAGAGTCCGTTCTCGATCCTTACGTATATCCGCTTCTCTCAACTCTCGTTCCAAAGCCGGCGCTAATCTCTCGAGGTTATTCTTCATCACGTAATCATGAGCGCCTGCTTTCATAGCCGACACAGCGGTTTCCTCACTAATCGCTCCGGATACGATTATGAAAGGCAAGTCGAGTTTTTTGGTTTTGATCATCTCCAGAGCGGCGAAGGCGCTGAATTTGGGCATGGCATAGTCCGAGATGACGACATCCCATGGGCCCTGGTCCAGAGCTCTAGCCAGGTCGTCGGCGTCGCACACTTGCAGATATCGGCAATCATAGCCTCTGCGCTTGAGATGACGCACGAGCAGCAGAGTGTCATCCTCGGAATCCTCGACAAAAAGGGCTCTCAGGGGTTTGCCCATCATTAGCTCCTGGGGAACCTGTTAAGAACCAGCCAGTAGAGCTGAAGTTGTTTGACCGCCTCCGCAAACTGTTCGAAATCCACCGGCTTGCGAATGTAACTGTTGGCCCCGAGTTCGTAGCTTTCCACCAGATCTTTCTCTTCGTCCGAAGATGTGAGAATTACTACCGGCAAGTATTTGGTTCTTCGATTGGAGCGAATTTGACGCAGCACTTCGAGCCCGTCTATTTTCGGCAGCTTCAGGTCAAGAAGCACCAACTCCGGTAATTCCGTAGGGTCGTCGGATTCGTCTCCGCACAGAAGGGCCAAGGCTTCGGCCCCATCTCTGGCGACCTTAACTTCGTTGCACACTTTGTGCTTTTTTAGAGACCGCAATGTCAGCGCTTCGTCATCAGGATTGTCTTCGACCAGAAGAATAGTCTTGCGCACTTTAACAACCTCCAATCACAGCGCAAAATAAAACTTCGCTCCCTCGTTCACCCTGCCTTCGGCCCAAACACGACCGCCATGTCGCAGGATAATCCTGTGGACGGTAGCCAAGCCAATGCCGGTCCCTGGAAATTCGCTGATTCCGTGCAATCTTTGGAACGCGGTAAATAGCTTCCCAGAATAGGTCATATCAAAACCAGCGCCATTGTCACGAATAAAATAGACTGTCCGCCCACGTAGGGATGTCGTTGGGAGACTTCCGAATTCTATTTCTCCAACTTCTCGATTGCCTGTGAACTTCCAAGCGTTCTGCAAAAGGTTTTCAAGAGCCAGTCTCAGGAGGCGCTCATCACCCGTAGTGGTTAGGCAGGGTTGGATTTTAAAGATAACTTTTCTCTCGGGATCCAGATTTTTTAAGTCGGATGCCACAGATTGCGCTATTCGACTCAGATTAACCGTCTCGCTTCGCATTTCGGATCTGGTTATTCTGGAGAGCTTCAGCAAATCGTCAATCAACTGCGCCATTTTCTGGGACCCTGTGCGAATCCTGTTCAGAAAGTCCTTAGCCTGATCATTGAGGCTGTTCGCGTAATCCTCAAGGAGCACTTGGCTGAAGCCGTCCATAGTGCGCAGGGGCGCTCGGAGGTCGTGGGACACGGAGTATGCGAAAGCCTCGAGCTCCTTGTTTGAGGCTTCCAACTCCGCCGTTCTGCACTGAACACGCTGCTCCAGCTCTTCGTTCAGTCTCAGAATCTGTTCTTCGGCCTTTTTTCTTTGCGTAATTTCTTTGCCGACAGTGAGCAAAGCCGGCCTTCCGTCGTAAAGGAAAGGCAGCGTTGTTATTTCAACGTCCACTATCTCACCGGTTAGCTTTACCATCTTGGCCTCCGTGAGAGGCGTCACGCCATTTTCCTTCAACATTTTTAGTCCTTCGGCAATACGGTTCGCGTGGGCTGGATGAATCAAATCGAAGGCGTCGTTTCCTATGAGATTCTGCGTGGGAGTCGCGCCAAGGAGTTGCGCCCCGGCAGGATTGACATAGACAATCTTGCCCCGCTGGTGGATGGCGACCGCTTCAGGCAGGTTTTCGACCAAAGTGCGGTAACGTTCTTCGCTTTCCTGAAGAGCTTTCTCGGCCGCTTTGCTCTCCGTTACATCTTCACAGGTAACCAGGAATTCTGATTTGCTCAGGCGAACCGACCTGAAACGGATTATCTTTTCATTGCCGTCCCGGCATTTCACGGGCCATATCTGAGGGCGCAATTCACATGGATTATCTTTGCCGGCAAAATTAAACCAGGAGCGAATGAATTGCGGGCGGTTATCCGGGCCGGAGAAAGCAAGATTCACCCACTCTTCCGATGTCTTTATCTCGTCGGGATCGTAGCCGAAAAGCCTTCTGAATTCGGGGTTTACATAGATGATGCTCTTGTCGTCTCCAACGAGGACCATTCCGAACGGCGCGTAATGGATAAGTCCTTTAAACCTGCTTTTTTCAAGCCTCAACAGGTCTTCAGCCTTCTTTTGCTGAGTTATATCAACCACGTTCCCCATGTTGGCGCGCCGTCCAGCGAAACTAATGGTGGCAGCGCGTATTTCGAGCCATTTTTCTCTGCCCTTCTTTGTCTTAATCTTGAAAGAATAATGGGGGGGCGCCGGCTGTCCCAGCGATCGGGCGATGGCGCGTCTGCGCACCATCTGGCGGTGCTCTGGGACTACGCATTCCCAGGAGGCGCTTGCAAGGAGTTCATCCACCGAATACCCTGTGATTTCCGCCATTCTCTCATTGACGTATACAAACTTGCCTTCTTGCAGGATGTAAATTCCCGTAAGTGAGCTTTGAGCCACCTGCCTGTATCTGGATTCACTTTCAAGTAACCGGTTTTCGGAAACTTTCCTTTCCGTTACGTCCCTGGAAACCCCCAGAATTCCGGTGGGTCCGCCTGACTTGTCTCTCAAGAAACGAGCTGTGGTCTCGAGCCATACAATGGCGCCGTTCTTGTGGCAACACTGGAAAGTTTCCATTCTTGAATGAGGGGCGCTTTCCGGACCGGGAGATTCGTCCCACAGTTCTTCCAGCAACACCTTCTTGGCCGCCACCTGCGAAGCGGGTGTCAAAATGTCCAAAGCGCGCATGGATGTCATTTCTTCGACGGAATAACCAAGAACTCTTGTTATGGCAGGACTCAAGTAAGTGAACTGCAGTGATAGATCAGCAGTCCAGATGATATCGCTGGTGGTTTCAACCAGGAGTCGGTAGATGCGTTCCCGCTCACCAAGGGCTTCCTCAATTTGAAGTCGCTCATCAATTTGCATTTTGAGTCGGTTGTTGGTTTCCAGAAGCTCCGCAGTGCGTTCATGGACACACCGCTCCAGTTCCTCCCTGGCTTGTTTCAGGTTCGCCACCGCCGTGGCGCGATCGGTGACATCGGAAATGGTAGAGACCACGTAGGCCCTGGGCTCAGACGGGTCAAGGGCGCTCACTTTCAGTTGTCCCACAAATACGGACCCGTCTCGACGCTTGAAAGTGGACTCCATTTCCGCCGGCTTACCTTCCTGCATTTGCGCGAGAAGAGAGGATTTGATCCGCTCATGTTCCTCCTCCGAAGAGTAAAACTCTGCGGGAGCCCTTCCGATCATTTCTTCGTACCCGGAATCTCCGAACAGGTCAGCCATAGCCGGGTTAGCCCACTTGAGCTTGCCGTCCTCAAAAAAGCTAATTCCCGAAGGTACCGCGTGAAGAATATCTTTGAAGTTCTTCTCAGTTTTGTGAAATTCCGTGTCACTGATCCTGCGCCTCGCTTCCTGAGTTATGACTGCAGCCATAAGCTTCATTGTTTCATAATCATGAACGCAAAGGTGCGGAACATCTGTGTAAAAGAGAGCGGCCAAACCGAATGCGGAGCCGTCCAGATCAAGTTTTGTGGGAAAGATGTATTTGAAATCGATTAGTGAATGTGAAAAACAATTTTCCACTGGATGAACTTGTGTTCCCGTGGTATCCTCTGACTGCGGAACAGGTTCATGAAGAAATCCTGTTCGGGGCCGTCCAGTCTTCGAAGAGAGAAACCCCAGGCAGCCCGAATTTGCAGGTCCGAGCGGGCAAGCTCAAAATATGCCGCCGCATCGGCTCCAAGAATCTTGGCGACGTGTTCAATCAGGTGCTCTATATTATCGGAAGGCGCCTTTCCTAACTTTTGGAGGCAGTCGGATATTCTGGATAAACGATCCAAAGCGTTTTGGGTTACGGACTCTATTTGGCCGGGGATCGCTTCATCAGCCAATTCGGAGCCGGAATTTACGTGGTCGCCTCTGTTTTCTTTCTGTTTTTTCATTGCTCTCTCGCGTCACGACGTGAGGCTCGTGCTGAAAAACAGTGGGAAAATCAGCATCTGGGAAATCGAATTCTTTTAGAATTTCAGAAAATATATTACAACCGGGTTCGGCCTAAAAGCAAAACTTCACGAATTTTTAACATTATTCCGCGCTTCATGTTTTTTGCCGAACCTCTGGTAAGGTCCAGGGCGAAGTTTCGGACGGCGGCGCGTGACTTGCGAACCATAGCCGGTAAGCCTTGATTGAGGACGAGCCCATCCTGGATCGCTCGTTATTTTACCTCTCGCAAAGACAGGCCCACATGTCCTTTCGAGCGCAGCAATCTACCGGGGTAAGAATAAGGATTACCCAAGTGCGATTTCGTAAATACGGTCGCGGAATTAACTGGGATACGGCGCAGGCTTTGACGCTGTAGGGGCGGGTTTTACACCCGCCCCGTCGCAACTTCCATGACCATGCCCTGCGAAATGAGGAATCCGTGAACACAGTCGCACAATGCATCCGGCAAAACCCGGCACGTACTGGGATAGTAGATGGCGGGCGGGGATAAACCCCGCCCCTACGCCGCTGAAGAGGAGCGCACCGTTCGAGGCCTTTCGTGATCAACGCTGTTCGCTAAGTTGTCACGTCCTACAAGAATAGGGACTGCATTTACGTAGTAGCCTACTAAGTTGAGTCTTTTTCCTTGTACAGGTAACATGGATTCCAAACGGGGGCTGCCGGTAGCAGCTAGGGTCGGCGCCGTTCCCAACGCGGTACATGTTGCTTTATCAAAATTCAAGTGAGGAACCACATGCAAACTCAAACCCCGAGCCACAGTCTCACAGTACAAGTCCGCATCGATCGCAAACCCGGAGCCTTAGCGAGAGTCGCCTCGGTAGTCGGCGAAAATGAAGGTCTTGTCGGCGCAATCCCAATTCTTAAAATTGAAAAAGAGCACGTGATCCGGGAACTCGACATATACGCGAGGGACGAGGAGCACGAAAAACGAATAGTGGCGGCCATCCAAAATTTGCCTGAGACGGAAGTTCTTTCGGTCACGGATAGAACCTTCGCGTACCACGAAGGCGGTAAGATCGAAGTAAGAGGCAAGAAGAAGCTGAGGGGCAGGGAAGACCTTTCAATGGCCTATACCCCGGGCGTCGGAAGGGTCAGCCTGGCCACCGCAAAAAATGTAAAGGCCACTTACCAGTACACTATGAAAGGCAATAGTGTGGCGGTGGTTACCGACGGAACAGCAGTCCTGGGATTGGGAAACATAGGCCCGCTGGGAGCGCTGCCCGTCATGGAAGGCAAGGCGCTGTTATTTAAGGAATTTGCCGATATAAACGCTTTTCCCATCTGTTTGAACGTGACCTCCGTTGAAGAGATAGTAGCAGTTGTCAAGGCCATTGTTCCGGGTTTCGCAGGTATAAACCTGGAAGATATTTCTGCTCCGAGATGCTTCGAAGTGGAGCGACTCCTCAGTGAAGAGCTGGATATACCGGTGTTTCACGACGACCAGCACGGCACTGCGATCGCGGTGCTGGCTGCTCTACATAATGCCCTGCGCAGAGTCGAGAAAGATTTGGATAAGGTCAAAATCATTTTCTCGGGCACCGGCGCGGCAGGCGTCGCTTGTGTGAAAATGCTACTGGAGGCCGGAGCGAAGGACATCGTGACCTGCGATAGAGTTGGGGCGCTCTATCCGGAACGAACACAGGGCATGAACGCAGTCAAACGTGAGCTTGCGGAGCTGACGAATCATCGGGGATTAAAGGGGTCTCTCATAGACGTGCTGGATGGCGCCGATGTTTTCATAGGTGTATCGGGCGGAAACCTGTTGGTCCCAGAAGACCTCAAGAAAATGGCGGAAAACGCCATCGTCTTTGCATTGGCGAATCCGGTCCCTGAAGTTGATCCCTGGGGCGCTTTGGATTACGCCCGCATTGTGGCAACGGGAAGAAGCGACTTCCCGAATCAGATCAACAACGCCCTTGTATTTCCGGGGATCTTCAGGGGGGCTTTGGATGCCAGAGCCAGAAAAATAAACAGTGAAATGAAAATGGCCGCGGCAAAAGCCATAGCGGATTTGGTATCCGACGACGACCTCGCGGACCAGCACATCATACCAGGCGTATTTGACAGGAAGGTATGTCCGTCCGTGGCGAAAGCCGTGGCTCAAGCCGCTCGGGACACGGGCGTGACCACGTTATAGACTCCGAGTAAGCGGCGCCTGGAGGAAACTTCTTGTGAAAAAAAGTTTCCTTCAGGACCCCCCTTCAAAAAATGCTAATAACAGCGCCAACATGACAGATACGTGCCGCCGCTCCATCCGTTGGGCCCACTAGCCCAATGTGGGCATAGGACGCTGATGGATCTGCCCGAAGCACTGTTACGACCATTGGCGCCATGGTTTGGCGACACACCAATACACCGATCTGCCTGACTCTTACAATCCCAAGCAGAAATTCTTCGAGGCTTACGTTCAGCAGAACACTCCGGCCTCCTATAGCGTCTTCTGGTGTTATGCTCCTAAGAAGGGCCAAATTACAATTGTCGCCTTAACTCTCCATCCGTGAACTGCTACAACCATCGGTCAAAACTGTATATTTCCCCTTTTTTCGGCGCGAATGAAATTTTCTTACAGTAATTACGAATAGAGATTTATAGGCCGGCCTTGAGCTTTGCCGCGGAGTTCCCCCGCCCTTGCAATTTGTCGTTATTTGGATAAAACCTAAACCGGCGTGGCATGATTTGAAAAGCGTGCTATGATAGCAAATTGGAACTGCGGTTCGTGGGTAGCGGAAACTAGATCAGCCTAAGAGGAAGTCCGTGACTGAAGAAGAAGCCCGAATGCCTTTTCTGGAGCATCTTGAGGAATTACGTAAAAGACTCATAAATTGTGTCACCGCAATCGTAATAGGATTTGGTATCTGTGTTTATTTCAGCGAGCGAATGTTCAACTTCCTCGCCAATCCCATTGTCAAGCTGCTCCCCAAAGACACGTCGCTCATTTTTACTCACCCGGCGGACCCCTTCTTTGTATATCTCAAAATAGACCTCTTGATAGGGCTGATGCTGGCTTTACCGTATATCTTGTACGAGTTGTGGAAGTTCATTTATCCGGGATTACATGAGCACGAGCGCAAACTGGCTGCTCCTTTCATAATGGCGGCTGCTGGGCTCTTTTATTCCGGGGCGGCGTTCGCTTATTTTCTCGTTTTTCCTGCGGCGTTCAAATTCTTTCTGGGTTTCCAGACCGCCGAGTTGAAGCCGATGATCGGCATCAAGGAATATGTGTCGCTGGCCACCATGTTGATGGCGGCCTTTGGGGCCGTTTTCGAGACGCCGATTATTATCGTGTTTCTTGGCATGCTGGGTTTGTTTTCCAGTGATTTCCTCAAGCGAGGTAGACGGTATTTTGTAGTTATAGCTTTTATAATCGCCGCAATTTTGTCCCCCACTCCGGATGTGGTCAATCAGACCTTGATGGCGGTTCCGATGCTCCTATTTTACGAAGTCGGTATCGTCCTCCTGGCCTTTATCGAAAGGCGGCGTAAAGAGCGAGAGGAACAGGAAGCGCTGGAAGAGATGGAGGACGACACGGATAATGGGTAAAGGGACGGCTTTTTGTCGCAAGCTTAGTACACCCCTTTCGTAAATACGGCGCAAATACGGTTACGGATTCTTCAGCCCCGAACGCAGAGCCCATAGGATGTGGTGAGCCTTGCGAACCGCATCGTTCGAGGTCTTTTCTCGACAGATGCGGTTCACTGCGCTCACCGCATCCTATATCAATCCGTGGTCGTATTTATGAAATGCAGCGCTTAGCGCTCCATTTAGCAATCACAGTCGCATACGGCGTCCGGGCGCGTGACTGGTTTTGCGAAACAGTAACTAATCGAGACCCTCATCTCAAATGAGGACGTCCGAATAGAATTGTCGGGAGAAGTTGTGGTAACGAATGAGTTAGTAAGGAGGGGCGTTTACGTTAACGCTTCGTCCAGAGGTCAAAGATTTACGCGATTCATCACGCTGCTTCACGCTCTGGTGATCAGAGATATAACCAGCCGGTACAGACGGTCGGCCCTCGGTATATGGTGGGCGTTCCTCCAACCGCTGATACTGATGTTGCTTTTCAATATGCTGCGTGGATTCGTTAATATTCCAAGTGACGGGGTTCCGTACATTCTGTTTAGTTATACGGGCTTAGTTCCATGGACTTTCTTCACCAACGCCGTATCCGCGTGCGGACCCAGTATAACCAGCAACGCGGAAGTGATCAAAAAGATAGCTCTTCCCAGGGAAGTCTTTCCGCTTTCCGCAGTTTCTGCGTCGTTGTTTGATTTCTTTATGTCCGCTATATTGCTGGGTATCCTGATGATCTGGTACAAGATACCGGTCGGGCCGGCTCTAGTGTGGCTACCTCTGTTGATCGTTCTCATGATATGCATTTCGTTTGCGGTGGGAATCTTGATCGCAGGGCTTGGGACCTTCAGGCAAGACTTCATCTTTGCGACTCCGTTCCTGACTCAGGCTTGGCTTTTTGTCACGCCCGTAATCTACCCCTTGAGCACTGTCCCTGAGGCTTATCGGACCTGGTACATGCTCAACCCGATGGTGGGAGTCGTGGAAGGGTTCAGAAACGTGCTCTTGAAGGGTTCGGCTCCGCCAACGGACGCTTTAGCTTTGTCTTGCGTTACGACGGTGATTCTGCTGTCGATATCGTGGCCCGTCTTTAGACGACTTTCCAGTTACTTTGCGGATGTTTTGTGAGGCTTCATGTCGGATGACGTTTCGATCAGAGTAGAAGGCTTGTGGAAAAGATACGGATTGCCAATGCCCCGCTTTGTTCGCAAGGGCTGGAATCTGCTTAAGAATAATAAACAAACTCCTGGGGTCGATCCTGACGGTCCCTGGGCCTTAAAAGACATTAATCTTGAGGTCCGACGTGGAGAAACCGTCGGCATAGTTGGGCGAAACGGCGCGGGCAAGAGCACGCTGCTCAAAGTGTTAGCCGGCGTAGCCGCCCCCACGCGAGGCTCCGTCGAGATAAAGGGCCGAATTTTCCCCATGATCGAGCTAAACGCCGGCCTGCATAAGGAGCTGACAGGTAGAGAAAATGTTAAGCTCCTCGGCGCTGTGATGGGATTGTCCAAAGGCGAAATAGAATCCAAGCTGCCGGGCATAGAGGAATTCTGCGAGCTGGACGAATGGTTCGACAAACCTGTCCGTATGTATTCCAGCGGAATGTTGGGGAGGTTGGGTTTCGGCGTCGCCGTCAACATCGAGAGCGACGTAATCCTTATCGATGAAACCTTTGCCGTGGGCGACCTCAAATTCCAAAACAAAAGCCTGGCCCGCATTAAGACCATGAGAGAAAGCGGAGCAACTATATTGCTGGTTAGCCACAGTCTCGAAACGCTGCAATTTGTGGCAAAACAGGGGATATTGTTGGAGCTTGGCAGCTTAGTGACGTCCGGATCTTCCCTTGACGCAATTAACGCGTACGAAAAGCTGGTTTTTAGATCCGAGGAACAACGGCTGGCTCAAAGAGTCCGAAACAGGATTACCAGCGAGGAAGTCAACATTTTCAGCGCGAGGCTGTTCGACGCCAATGGGCTGAGTCTCAATGAGATTCGGGCTGGGGAGCCTTTCGGGATAGAGGTGGATTTAAGGCTCAATCGGGAAGTGGAACGCCCGATGTTTTCCATGGGTCTTCTCAACTCAGCCGGAATCTTGTGCAAATGGAATATTTCCGAGGAGGACGGCCTCAAAAGTATGTGCGAAGCCGATCGCTATCTGCTACGCGTCTGGTATCCGGAAAATCATCTGATGACAGGCGCCTACGAAGCGCATTTTGCCGTTCGAGACGCCACCTCTTTCGAGACTTTTGAACGCATCGCAGGTATTGTGAGCTTTGCAGTCATCGGCGATAAAAGGTCCAGGGGTATTGTAGCAGGCCCGTGCGAATGGGAGCTTCTTGCCAATGACGCCAATACGCAAGGCGTAGAAATTGTTGCCCAACGGGTGCAGACAACTCCATGAAGCATCAATACCAGTTGTCCTGGAGCAGTCTTATGAAGTGGCGGACTGAATGCTTTAAGCAATTCGGGTCCGTCTTGGATTTACCTGTGCTTTCCTCCTATGATGTGCTCACGGACCTCATCCGGAAAGATACGAAGATTCTGGATGTGGGTTGTGGAGCTCACCAGCCGTTCCGCAAACTGGTGGAGGCTTCAGGAGGACGGTATTTCACCCTTGATATAGACACATCCGGGGACTTCGATTACAGGTCATTTGCCGAGATCCCGCTGGAAGCGCTTTTCGAGGTAATCATATTCAACCAGATTCTTGAACATGTAACGGTCCAGGAAGCTCTGGAAATGGTGGGCGCGGCGGCGGACCACTTAACGCCCGGCGGCGCCGTCTTTGCCACCGTGCCCAATACGGCTCACCCTGTGAGACAGCGTGATTGCACTCATATTACCCCGTGGCCTCACAACGACATTTACAGCCTAATGCGCACCTGCGGCCTTGAAGTGACCTTGATGGGCAGATTCAACAAGCATCCTTTGACTTCCAATCCGCTCAAGAGGTGGATTATAGCCACAATTTGCAAGGAATTTAGAATTGACTGGTGCGATGGAATAGTTATTGTCGGCGTTAAGAGATAAATGTTGTTGAATAATGCTAACCTGGAATGTCCAGCAATAGATTTCCGTCAGGCGCGGAACGTTTGGTATACTCTTCGCCGCCATTTTGTGGACCAGTTTCATTTCAGACATGTTCAGCATCTGCCGAAAGATGCAGTGGTTTTGGACGTGGGCGGCGACTCCGTGCGAAAACGGGGCTTATTTAATATAAGGGATTATCCGTTGCGGACCGTCGTGGTCAATTATTCCGCGGCAAAGAGCCCGGACGTCCAGGCCGACGGGGCTTTGTTGCCGTTCCATCGAGGCGCTTTCGACGCCGTAATATGTTCCGAGGTTCTTGAGCATGTTTATGAACCCAAGGCGGTCGTTGCCGAAATATGTCGGGTGCTGAAGAAGGACGGGGTGTTCCTGGCATGCGTTCCTTTCTCAAATAAGATCCACGGCGATCCGTTTGATTACGGAAGGTACACCGACTCTTATTGGATGAAGACTTTGAGCAGCCTTGAGTTTTCCGACGTGCACGTGGAAAAACAAGGGCTTTTCTGGTGCGTGCTTCTCGATATGCTCCGTGATCTGATTTACCTTAAGACGGACCGAATGCAAAGTCCGTTGTGGAATTGGCTTGCCGGCTGGTTCATGGGGTTTGCCCGTCTAAAGGCGCTCCAATGGGACGGCTCAAGAAGTGTTAACGATAGCGCATTAGCCGGATTCACTACCGGTTTCGGGATTTCAGCCAAGAAAAAATGACTAAACATAAAGTTTGTTTAACAGGTGGAGATGGGATAGGCTGGGCGGTGGATGAGGATCTAAAGCTCGCAAAAGAGGCTTTGGACCCGACAGTAGAGCTTGTTGACCTAAAAGACGCTGAAATAGTCCATGCCGTTTGGTGGTACGGTTTGCTGGGCTACCCGGTGGACGAACTGGCCGGCAAACGAATCATTTGCCACGTGCCCGGCGAGCCGTTCAGGTATCTTACACTGCCGCAGCACCAGCACTCCGTGAATCTGGTGGGAAGGTGGATTACCAGAACCCGGCAGGCTCGCGACCAATTCAGAGATATCGGGATTCACAGCGACATGGTTCCCTACCTGGTGGACACAGCGGTTTTCAAGCCATTGAAGGCAGGCGGCGACAGCCTGCGAACTTTCAGGGAAAAGTGGGGTATTCCGGAAGACGTCTATCTGATCGGCAGCTTTCAACGTGACACCGAGGGCGCAGACTTGCGGTCGCCGAAACTGGTCAAGGGGCCGGATATCTTCTTGGAAACACTTCTCGGATTGGTCAAGCGGAACGTGAAGTTTCATGTGGCGCTTGCCGGGCCCAGACGACATTGGATGCTGAAAAAGCTTGAAGAGAACGCCATCCCCTTTACCTATTTGGGTCGGAGGATCGCGGGAGAGGATCTGCACGATAACGCTCTTCAGCGTACCGACCTGAATCTCTTGTATAATCTGATAGATTTGTATATCGTGGCCAGCCGCTCCGAAGGCGGGCCGCATGCGATTCTGGAGGCCGCCGCTTCAGGCTGCAAGATCATAAGCACGCCAGTGGGCATGGCGCCTGAAGTTCTCGAATCGAAATGCATTTTCACCCTCCCTTCCGACGCTGCGGAAATAATAGAGAAGGACTTCAAAGAAGGTTATCTGGCGGATACAATCAAACCTCATTACGACCGGGTACTAGAAAGACACGTTCCCACGGCCGTAACCGGTACGTTTGAAAGGATCTATTCGGAAGTTGAAAAGATCCCGGTCTTCAAGGGGATTTCCGGTCCGAGAAAAGGCAATATTGGCGGAATGAGGGCACAAAGCACAAAAGGACCACTTAAAGTCTGTCTCTGGCACAGCTTTTTTAAGCCGCCATACGGAGGCGGGAACCAATTCATGATGGCCTTGCGTAAGGGGCTGCTCAAAAAGGGGGTCGAAGTGGTCGAGAACACTCTCGATGAAACCATCGACGCCTATGTTTTGAATTCAATCCACTTTGATGTTGATCGTTTTTTGGAATTCAGCCTAAACCATAGAATCAATGTGCTGCATAGAATCGACGGGCCTATCTCCTTGATCAGAGGCTATGACCTGGAAAAAGACCAACTTTGCTACAACCTGAACGCTCAATTCGCTTCGGCTACAGTGCTGCAATCCGCATGGGTGTACAAGAAAATAGTCACCTTGGGCTATGACCCTGTTAGCCCTACGATTATTCACAACGCGGTTGATTCCGAGATTTTTCATCCCAACGGCAGGATCAAATTCGATAGAAATCGCAAGATACGTCTCATATCCACGAGCTGGTCGGACAACCAAAGGAAAGGCGGCCCGATTTACAAATGGATTGAGCGTAATCTGGATTGGGATAGGTTTGAATATACCTTTGTGGGCAACGCTTCCGAGAGCTTCGACCGGATACGCCACATCAGCGCGGTTCCCTCGGAGGAGCTCGCGGATTTGCTCCGTCAACACGACATCTTCATTACCGCAAGCCAAAACGACCCATGTTCCAATTCCGTGATAGAGGCCTTGGCATGCGGCCTGCCCACCCTATATTTAGACGATGGGGGGCACCCTGAGCTTGTGTCCTATGGAGGCCTGCCTTTCGACAACGAAGAGCAGATCTTAACCCGCTTGGACCGTTTGGTCGAAGACTACGAATCCTTCCAACGCCTGATCACCGTGAATAACATGGAAGACGTAGCGGAAAAGTATCTTTACATTATCAGAGAAATAGTGAAATGACCTTGAGGATGATCTTGTTTTTCACGAGAGGAGTTTCTCTCAAGACTTGGGCGATGATGGGCAATTTGGACCGGGAAATCGCGATTTACAAGCGGTTCGTGGATATGGGCTGCTCGGTCGATTTCGTGACTTACGGCAATTCCAAGGACTTGGAATATTCTGAAAAACTGGGCGGCATAGGCGTTCTGTGCAACGAAGCGGACTTGCCGTTGGAAGATTACGAACGCCGGTTGGAATCCCTTCACGTGCTGGCCTTCAGCAAGGCCGATATATTCAAAACCAATCAGATCTACGGTGGAGAACTGGCTTTGCGAACCGCTGAAGCGTACGGCAAGCCCTTGATCGCTAGGTGCGGTTACATGTGGTCGCTGAACGCTGCACGTGAGCACGGTTTTGACTCCCAACCCGCTAGATTTGCTAGAGAGGTGGAGAGAACGGTCTTTAACGGCGCTCGAAGGGTCATTGTCACCACGGACGTAATGGAAGAAGAACTCGCCGGACGAATCCCGGAAGTCGCGGATCGAATCAGGGTTGTTCCCAACTACGTGGATACGGATGTCTTCAGCCCGGATGGGCAAACTCGAAAATCTAACAGCCTCTTATTCGTCGGAAGAATCGCCGGCGAGAAGAACCTTGACGCGCTATTGGAGGCGGTTTCGGAATTGGATGTTGAATTGACCTTGGTTGGCGAAGGACGTGGGCGTCCAGACCTACAGGCCAAGTTCAGTCATCTCGACGGCCGTGTTAAATGGGAGGGCAATGTCCCGAATTCTCAGTTGCCCACATACATGAACGGCGCCTCAGCTTTCGTTCTGCCATCACTCTACGAAGGACATCCTAAGGCGCTTCTCGAAGCCATGTCCTGCGGGACTCCGGTTATAGGGTGTGATTCCCCGGGAATCAGGGAAATAATCGAGAACGGCGAAAACGGATTGCTCTGCCCCACAGACCCGCACGGGTTGCGCACGGCTATTCAACGGATTCTGGGCGACTCCGAGATGGCACGGCGTCTTGGAGCCAGCGCCAGAGCCTATGTCATCAATAACTTCTCGTTGGACAGGATATTCGAGACCGAATGGGCGATTGTCCAGGATTCCATAAGCGGGGGAATTAATTGAGCACGGCGTTTCCTATACCAATTCTCTTTCAAAAACCTAATTTGGCCGGCGCCTTCCCGGAGTCCCTGCCGGGCCATTCGGTTTCATAGATCTATCGACGAAATGGCGCTAGAGGTTCCCGGTGAAAGCGATCCCCAAATTAACGGTCCTGATGTCGGTGTACAACGGCTTGGACTTCCTTGAAGAGGCCGTCGGGAGCATTCTGGACCAGACCTTTACCGACTTTGAACTATTGGTCATTAATGACGGGTCGACTGAGCCTGTTCACGACGTTATAGAATCCTTCCGCGATCAGCGCATCCTCATCCACGATCAAGAGAATATGGGGCTGACTCGTTCTCTGAACAAAGGGTTGGACCTGGCGCGCTCGGAGTACGTCGCGCGGATGGATTCGGACGATGTCAGTCTTCCGGAGCGTCTGGAAGCTCAGGTTGCCGTGTTAAACTTGGATCCCAAGATGGATCTGGTCGGCAGCTTCTTTGATATCGTCGACGGCGATGGGCGCTTAATAGAGCACAAAGAATTGATCACCGACGCAACTTACAGATTGTGGCGCTTGCAGTTTCACAACAATTACGGGCACGGAACGGTGATGTTTCGAAAGCGGGCAGTACTGGCCGCCGGTAAATACGATCAAACGCTCAAATATGCGCAGGATTACGATCTGTGGTCGAGAATATCCTTGAAGGACAATACCGCCGTAATTCCGAAAGCGCTTTATAAATATAGATTGATAAGCCGCAGCGCGCAAGCTTCAGTCCGAAATTACGATGAGCAATTGGCTACGGCCATCAGGATAAGCGATAGGAATCTACAGGGATCCTGCCCGGAACTGTCCGCCGCCGATTGCGCCGAGTTACGAGCTTTGTATTGGAATTTCCAGATTGAAAGATTTTCGGAGCGAGGACTAGAATTTTTGCCCAAGACATTCGTCAGATTCTGTAAAAAATTCCGAATAGAAGATACAGAGCAAAAGGCGCTGGCTTCGCGAATAGCGATTGATGTTGAAAACTCCGCCGGACGAGCCGAACTGAGCGGGGAGGCGGTGGCTGCCGCATTGAGCCGGCTTGAAAGCACCATAGACCAGAGCGCCGCTTACAGCAATCTCCCCACGTGAATGAATGGTTGCCGCCATTGTGAAAAACATATTGAAATGAGTAAGTCATTTTCTTATGATGATTAATTAAGCCAAATTTATCAGAAGATTTTAGAGGCTGGACCTACACTCGATACGTCGGATTTGGATCACTTGCTGCGCTTACCGAGGCGGTTCCGGAAAATGGGCGGCCTTTCAAGATATTTTGCTGTATTTCGTATGAGCCTCTCAGTTCGGCAGAGCTATTTTAGCTCTGCTGAATCCGTTTCAGGAGGATGAAAAGTGACTGCGCAATCTTGGAAATATAGAATAGGGTCTTTGTTGAGAAGTCTGTTTCCCAACGGTGACAGTCAGGAGACAAAATCTCTCAAACAGGAAATTCAGGCGCTTCGCAAAGAACTGCAAGCGGTTGAGGCAAATCAGAGAAACGCTTTGGATCAAGAAGTCGAGATTCTGCGCAACGACTTGCAAGGGACAGGAGAGCGCCAACTCATCCTCCTGAAACAGGAAATCGATATATTGAGGAATGAAATTCAGGAGAATATTGCCGCCATAAACAGGCTCGAAATGCTGACCCTGCCCCAGCGAGTCCGGCTATTGAACCAGTTCGGCAAGGCCTTGCCACCCACTGTCCCGGGTAAAACAAAACAATCCTTCAAACCTCTGGGATTCAGTTTCGGGATTATAACAAATGGGCTGCGAGTTGAGAAATTAGAAAGGCTTGTGTATTCGATACGAGCCCAAAACCTGGCTCCGGAGTGCTATGAAATCCTGGTGGCAGGAAATGTTAAGGATATAACCGGGGTGGACGGCATCACAAAGATTCCCATGGAGCAAGCCGCGGCCGAAGGGCGCCTTGGAGCCATGAGGAACGCTCTAGCCAAAGAGGCAAAATTCAACAAATTGGTAAGTCTCGACGACGATTTTCTGCTACATCCCGCCTGGGCCGACGCTGTTCAAGACGTCAAAGGGGACTTCGACATAGCCACAAGTATAATCTTGAATCCGGACCTGTCCCGGTATTGTGACTGGGTCAATCTGATCGAGAACTACACCTTCTTGCGCGCCTATCATGAAATGTTCGACAAATGCCAATACATGACCGGGGGTTACGGCATTTACAAGGATTACATCTTCTTGGAACATTCATGGAATGACGACTTGGGTTTCTACCAGGGAGAGGACGTGTCTTTCTCTCGAAGATTGTTCAACGTGGGTTATCAACTCAAATTCATACCCAAAGCCATAGTCATGCACGACGATGATCGTTACAGACAGAAAGGTTACGGGGTAATCAGGTCAAAACCGGCGGATGAATGTATGGAGATTGAACCATTGACTCTAAGAATGGAAAAATTGTGCCCCAGGACTCTGTCTTAGTGGTTGTTCACATAATTACGGTGTTTGTATTTTCTTGCCGATCCGGGTCCGGTAGGATGCTGTGAGCGAAGCGAACCGCATCTGTCGAGAAAAGACTTCAAACGTGCGGTTCCCGCAGGGTTCCACGTCCTGCAGGACTGGGACACTCAGAACCGGGTGATACCGTATTTCCGAAAATAACCGCTTACGATCAGCTACCCCCTCCTGCCGGTGGAGCGTTCTTTCTTTAGAGTATTAGCGCGCCTGGACAAAGAGTCTCTCAGACCGGAATTCTATAATCCCCCCATACCGCAAAATTAATCCCCCTAAGAGTCGATTTCATTAGTCCGAGGCCAAGCGGGAACAGTGTCAGTCAAGGCGTCTCCGCTTTCGACGCTGTTGGCCACGATTGTGATTTCATGTTCAAACGATCCGCAGCGGCTATGAAAAAGAGCGCTCAGCCGAATTTTCCATTTTTCTTATCCCTATCACCCCATCATCCCACACCCCGTTGATCCGGCGCTGTAACAATTTGAAACAACTCAAATTATAGGCGTGCGCGCCCTTGTAGGGCGCCCAAGTGCTAAACCGAGATTGTTGACAAAAAAACTGCCGGAACAAAGCCTGGACATGACTCGGCGCAACGCTCTGCCGATATTTGGCTTGATTAAACTTGCGCCTGATATCAACGAGTTGGAGCTCAGCGAACCCCGAGACATCCCGTCTGGTTCATTCAATCCGGCGCGCAAGACGAAATAATGAACATTTTGTCAAATGAGATTGTTTTTCGCAGGCTATATTGTTACACTGAAATGGTCGGAGAAAGGTTTTCGATCTCTTCATAAATGAAACATACCTTTTTGTAGAATTATCCGCAGTAGATGGTTTTTGGCGCTTGGAAGAGATTGGAGCGCGACACTGTCTTGACATTTGTTTGTGGCGCTGTTACTAATATTTAATTGAGCGGTCAGCTCAACTAAGCCAGTGGTTGTCGGGCTCCTACGCGACAAGCAGAATCAAGAAAATCGGCCAAGTTAGTCTCATGAAATAGCTGGTCTCAGGGAAAAGCACGCTTGCAAGAGCCTTTCTGCAAATATTCATCTGTTGCAAAATTTGGAATTTCCCTGCTTCACACTGGGGAAGCAATCAAGCTCGGGGAAACCTGTTGAGCCCTCGTGTCGTGCTGCGGCGACTTGCACGGTGAGACATATCTCCGGTCATGGAATTACAACGGTTAGCGAAAGACAGCCCCGGCAGGGTCTGAGTGAATTTATTCAAAAGGAGTTACGTGTTGATGGAAGCCAACATAAGTCATGCGCTGAAGTTCCTGGAAGAAGAAGTCCAATACGTGGCGTTGGCCTTCATGGCGACTATGTACGCGATTAAAATCTACCAGCTCATGAAGAAACCTTTTCCTGCGGAAAAGGCGGAGCATAAGGGTGATCGTGTCGCAGGCGCCATTCATTCTCTCGGTAATGTCTTGAGACCCTGGGAGATGGAGAGCACCAGCAAGAATTTGTTTTTCTACACGGAATTCATGATTTTCCACATAGCGGTGGCGCTGACCATCGGTTCAACGTTTTTCATCCCCTTGTTCCCTGGAATCATGACACCGGTGTTTACCTCCGTCATCATGGTATTCATGGGGCTAGCTTTCCTCATCGGATTGCGGCGCATTTTCAGAAGACTTACGGCTCCTGAAATAAAGATCATAACCAGCCCGGATGACATGTTCGCCATCTGCCTTATGACTACATTTTTCGCCGTAGGTTTCGTGACAATGTGGCTGTGGCGGCAGGGTAGCCACGAAACCCCGTGGATGTGGATTTTCTTCCTGATGACCACATTCTTCTTAATCTACGTGCCCTTCAGTAAGATTTCTCACTATGTGCTCTATCCCTTCGGCAGAGTAAATTTCGGCATGATATTTGGCGGCCGGGGCGTCCTCAATAAAGAAAACAAAGGCGCCACATGGTATCCGCGCTAAAAATTTTTGGATTTGAATAGAAACAACCTCGGAGGAAAGAATGTCGGAAGCGCAAGAAAAACAAGCTGCTGCAGGCCCTGAAAAATTAGGCTCCCCGAAGGAGAGACAGTGGCCCACCAAGACTGAATATACGCCGGAAATGCTTGCCGAAATGGAGAAGTTGCTGCCGTCAAAGCTCAACAGAGTAGTGGCTACCTCTCTAGCCGGTTGCATACATTGTGGTATGTGCAGCGACGCATGCCATTACAGCGTCTCAATCCCTGAGGATAAGACTCTGGTTCCCGCCTATAAAGCCGACAGATTTAGAAAATGGTACAAGTCGAGATACGACTGGATGGCAAAGGTTTTCCCGTCATTTGTTGGCGCTGAGCCCCTGACAAAAGAACTCGCCGAAGAGATGTACGACAAGCTTTGGGGCGGTTGCACCATGTGCCGCAGATGCACGTTCAACTGTCCGATGGGGGTTGATTACGGCATGATGGTCCGTGGAGCCAGGGGTATAATGCAAGCGGTTGGTAGAATTCCCCAACATTTGCAGGACACCGTTGACGCTCATTATAACCATGGTAACAACATGGCGGTTCCTCAGGACGAGTTCATCGAGACAATCGAATGGATCGAGGAAGAGCTACAGGATGAAGAGGGCTGTGCGGATTTCAAGATCCCCATCGACAAGAAAGGCGCCCAATATTTTCTTACTCTTAACCCACGTGAGCCGAAAGTACTATCCTCTGACTATTCAAGCGACTGCTAAGGTTCTCAATGCGGCGGGAGTCGATTTCACCATTTCATCTCGTTACTGGGACTTGACCAACTATGCCCTGTTCAACGGCAATGACGCCGACGCGAAGATGTTCGCCGTGTGGCAGGCCGAAGATGTCAAGAGACTTGGCTGCGAGTATCTCCTCGCCGGCGAATGCGGTCATGGTTACAGGGCCCTCCGGTGGGAACTTCCCACTTGGGTAGGCGGAGTTCCTTTCAAGATTACCAGTGTAATGGAACTATTGGCCAAGCTGGTTCAAGAGAATCGAATCAAGATGGACAAGTCCTATTGGAAAGGAACGAGATTCACTTATCACGATTCCTGTAACATCGCTCGATCCGGCGGCGTTATGGAAGAACCGAGAATAGTCATCAATGCCACTGTGGACGACTTTGTCGAAATGGAACACAATAGACAGCACAGTTTCTGCTGTGGTGGCGGCGGCGGGGCGCTTGCAATGCCTGAATTCTCCAAACGCAGAATTGCCGCAGGCAAGATCAAGGCGGACGAAATCAGGGCCACGGGCGCTCAGGTATGCCTCCAGTCCTGCCATAATTGCACTGACCAATTGAAGGAAATCATCGAGCACTACGAAGTCGGCGCCAAAGTTATGAACCTGGCGGAAATGGTGGCGCCTGCTCTGATCCTCGATAAATAAACGACCCGGAATAGACGGAGGACCTTCGGTGACCGAGTCAATTTCAGCGCAACATTGATGTAAGTTCAAGTCGGCCGGTATCGCTCGCAGAGAGCGGCCGGCCATCATTTTTATGGTCTGTGCGGGTAGCGCGTCGGCCCTGACTGCGCGAAGCGCGTGTTGGCGGCTACTACCGGAAAGGTGTCCGTTCTTGGTGTTGAATGCTTAATAGTATTGCTTCAATAATCAAGAAATTTACACGAAGTCTGCGTTTCAAGCTCAGTTTTTATGCGGGCTTGGTCGTGTTCCTGGCCGTAGTGAGCTTCACGCTTCATAGCCTACACGCCCAAGAGCAGAACTTGATCAATGCTCAAGTAAAGAGCGCTCTAAAAGATTCTGAAGTGATTAAGGCCGCAATTTGGAACGGAATGCTGACTAAGGATCGAGAGGTTATTCGGCAAATAGTTCGAGCTATAGGCGAGCAAGAGGGCTTCAAGGAAATCAATATATATGATAGGCGCGGAGTCCTTCATTATAGCAGCAAGCTCATAACTCCGACCCAAGCCGGAGAAACCGTCGATCTTAAGGCCAATCGTCTTCTGCAGGATTTGAAGACGAATACCGCAGTAAAATATAGGTTTGCGGAACAGGGCAATGTGCTGGACGTCGTGAATCCGCTGCTCAATACGCCGAGCTGTTCAACCGCGGGATGCCATGCTCATCCGCAGGATCAGGTGTCCCTGGGCGCCCTCGAAGTAAAGCTGCCTTTGAAAGACCTGCGAAGTCAGATCAGGGCCAATGCCCTGCGGACCTACGTTTTTGCGTTTTGTCTGTTTATCCTCGTTTCTACGATAATAGGCGTCGGAGTAATGGTACTGGTCAGTTACCCACTCGAACGCCTCCGGTCCAGAGCCAACAAGATGGCGGCAGGCGTGTACGTTCCGGACAAGCCGGCCACAGGTTATGATTCGATAGCGGAACTTTCCAGAGCATTTGAAGAAATGAGCCGTCAGATAAACGACAGGACTCTGGAGTTGGATCGCAGCCACAAAATGTACAAGGACCTCTTCGAGAAGGTTCCCTGTTATCTGATCGTTATAGACAGAGATTACTCTATCGTGCGCACGAACCTCATGTTCAGGAACGAATTCGGCGACCAGGTTGGAAGACACTGCTTTTCCGGCTTCAAAGGTTCGGAGACAAAATGTGCGGAATGCAATGTGGCAAAGACATTCTTTGACGGATTGCATCATCGGTCCGAGGAAGTCTGGCAAAGTCCTTCGGGAACCGAGCGTTACGTCATTGTGAATACGTCCCCGATTTACGACACCGACAGCCGTGTCTCCGAAGTGCTTGAAATGGCCGTGGATGTCACGCGGCTGGAAAAACTCAGAAGAGAGCTGCGCAAGAAGGAACAGCAATATTACACGCTTTTGGAGAGCGTTCCGTGCTACTTGACCGTTGTGGACACTTCCTACAAAATAGCTTACGCAAACTCGATGTTTACAAAGGATTTTGGAGATTGCATTGGCGACAACTGCTATAAGGCGTACAAGGGCAAAGACGAGAAATGCGAGAATTGCCCGGTAGAGAAGACCTTTCAGGACGGGGCGCCTCACGCTTCCGAAGAACTGTGGTACCGAAACGGTCGCGACGTCCACATTGTGCTGCAGACCGCTCCTATTACAGATGAAAATGGCCAGATTCAAGCTGCGATGGAGCTCTGCACGAATATCACCGAATTGAAGCTCCTCAGAAATGAATTGGCCACCCTTGGGGAGACAATCGCTGGTATGTCTCACGCAGTAAAGAACATCCTTTCGGGCTTAGAGGGTGGCGTTTATATGGTGGATTCGGGATTGACCCGCGGCAAGGACGAGAGGGTGAAGACCGGATGGGCCATAGTGAAGAAAAATGTGGAGCGGGTATCCGAACTGGTGAAGGACATACTCTACGCCTCGAAAGAACGCGAGCCTGAATACCAGGAGTGCGATCCGGGAAAAACGCTCCAGGATATCTACAACCTATATGAGGAAAAGGCGCGCGCCAAAGGGATTAGACTGGTTAGACAGTTCGACGATTCCATGGGGCTCTTTTGTATAGACCCGAAGCGCATTCATACGGCCATTTCCAATCTCGTGTCAAATTCCTTGGCCGCGTGTCATGCCACCGGCCGTCCCGATCAGAGAGTCGTATTAAGCGGAGGGATTAACAATTCCAAGCTTGTGATGCAGGTTACGGACAACGGGTGCGGCATACCCGAAGAGGTGAAGCAAAAGCTTTTCAGGAGGTTCTATTCCACCAAAGGCTCGGAAGGCACAGGCCTTGGGCTCGTTGTCACAAAGAAGATAATTGAAGAACACGGGGGTAATATCCAGGTTTTTTCGAGGATGGGTGAAGGGACGAGTTTTATGGTCGAGATCCCGATGCGTCGCCCCGGCGCGGAAAACAATCTTCAGCAGACCGCATAGTCGGCTGATGCGGCGACTGCCGCTGACTCGTTCGCCTGGAGAGAGACACTTTCGGATAGATTCCCAAGCAGTAGCGCTTACGCGGACAACCCGTCGAGGTTGTTCGCAAAATAGAATCAACTCCGGAGGTGGTTTCGAGAATAGGAATTTTTGGGCAGGGGACCGGGAAGGACCGGTTTGTAGAGCGGCCTTCCACGCAGTTTCTTCCAAAAGCTTCCAAGTTTTGTAGCCGCTTCACGGACTTGTCTGTGGATCTATGACCCCGACTTTTGGGCTTTATTTTCCCAAAGACTGACGGGCAGTTATCGAAATGGGACCACGGGCTTTAATTTGACACACTTTTGTGTTTCTAACAGTAAAACAAGAACCCAGGAGGAATTATGAAAGGGATCGGATTGTGTGCGGTTTTTTCTCGCCAGGGCGATTGGGCGTTCGACTATGCCCTTAACCTCGCAAGGAAGCACGCGACTAAACTGAATGTTTTTCATTTTCTCGAGTCGCCCTATGCCCTGAGAAGAGATGTTGTGTTCGTTGATTCCGAAAAAAAGGAAACAACCGTCGTAACACCTGATTTCATCAGCAAGAAAGACAAAGAAATGCGTGAGCTATACGACGCCAGACTGGGGGACTATGTCGACGTAGGATTCCGGTTGTGTGAAGGCAACGATGAGTATGAGCTTCGCAAATGCTTCAAGAAAGGTGATTACGAAGTCCTGGTAGTCGGATACAAGGCTAAAGGCGCGGCTTTTGGCGGCACCACCACAATCGAGGAATTTGCCCGCAAATTCAAGGGCCCAGTGGTGTTGGTTGGTCCGGAAGCCCCTGATTCGTTCCATATCAATGAAGCGGCCGCGGAACGCCTGAGCGATTTGATGATTCCCGAAGGAAAATGGGTAAAAATCGACGGCTAATGTCCGTCTTACGAAAGTAGCCGTTGGAGGGAGAACTTCTTGAAAGAAGTTCCCCCTCAAGACCGCCCTTCAAAAACTTTCAAAATGACTACGCGTAGGCTTCTTTTTCCCTCCCCTGAAAGTGGCGATTCCCCTTGGCTAGCCATGGCCGCAGCTTATCCAACGAATAGCTCCACAATTCTCATTCGTTAGCCCCACGAGCAAAAGCCGGGCGCCATCAAACCTTCGTGGGTAGCCAAATGGTGAAGAGAGTGCCTTGCTCGTCCGACTTGAGGGATATGGACCCGTGGTGGTCTTCGACTATCTTCTTTACCAGAGTCAGCCCAAGACCGGTCCCGGAATCTTTAGTAGTGTAGAATGGATCGAAAATGCGCTGCACATCGTCAAGGGGGATGGGTTTGCCCCGGTTTTCGATCTTCATCTCGAAATAAGAATATGACTCCAATTCTCCCGTTCTATGAGCCTTCTCGCTTGGAATCGCTGTTTCTGGTGCCGATCGTTATGCTGGAGCCGACAGGCGCGGCCTCTATGGCGTTTGCCAGGAGGTTTCTAACAACATGTTGGAATCGATCTGGGTCAAGAGGGATTTCACCCATTTCAGCGCCCAGGTTCAATTCAACGAGCAGCATCTTTTCTTCGAGACGATTCCGATTAATTTTGACCACATATTCGATCAGGTCATTTGGAGACGTATTCTGGAAAGTCAGGGATTCCCTGCGCGTAAAGTCAATGAGGCCCCCCAGGATTCGTTCCAGTCGCTGAATTTCCTTGATAATGATATCCAGTTCTTCGATTTCCGTAGTGTTCTGGTTGCGCGCCGCGCTTTCCTTGGCCATTCGTCGAGTGAAACCGCCTATAATGGCCAGCGGCTGACGCAGTTCGTGAGCGACGTTCGCTGTATGTTGGGCAATAGCCTTTGCTTTATGCGATTGCACGATGTGCTCATACAATTCGTCAATGGTTCTGATTTTGTTGACAAGCTCCTCCTGAACCCGCATATGCTCGGTAATATCCTGTTTCATGAACCAGAAATGGGTAATCAGGTCATTATCAAAATTTGCCACCAGGGTGTTTTCAAAGTGCCGGACTTCCCCGTCGCTCCATGTTTCTTGAGTCTCATAAGGAGTCATGGAAAATCCGTTTTCTATCCATCGCAAGTAGAACTTGAGGTCTGAGTCCACATCAGGAATTACGCTTTTTAGAGTCGGGTCCTTTAGTGTCCTGAATCTAGACGGATTATTCACGTTGGCAAACCGACTATTTCCGTCGGTCATTCTTGCCGACAGCAGGGCCGACAATACTTCCTCTTCGGGGTCGTTTACTGAGACTCTCGTAACTAAAGTGAACTCGGCTATTCCTATTGGAAAAACGCCAACCAGTTTTCTGTATTTTGCATTGAGAGTCAGCTCCCTTCTTTCGATGGAAAGGTCTTCAATGAGCGCTAGAATTGATCGTTCGGTTCCGAAACGAATCGGCCTAAGATGCATTCTGGCCCATACTTCCTTTCGACCTACAGTGAGAACTCCTTGCCATTCTTGGGGTTTTCTGAGAGATAGCGTATTGGTCAGCAGTGACGCCATTTCCTTCTGTTTTCCGGGAAAGAAACTCACAAAATGTCGGGCGCTTGAGCGCAGCGGCGTCTTCGGCCAAGCGTTCAAATGCCGAATTCACCAGTTGAATTGCTCCGTCAGCGTGAACAAGCGTCACAGGGGTGGGTATTGCGTCCAGGAGTTTTCCGAACGACGCCATGGTTATCCAGCGAAGATCGAAGCTGCCGGTCTCTGTGACGTTTCTTGTGGAAGAGTCTTCCTCGGGAGAGTAAATACTCTTGAGAAATTTCGGCTCCGACTGAAACTCCGCAGACTCATCCAGCACAGGAGACTGAGGGGAATCCTCATCCCAAATCAAATCCGCGACATCCCCTCGGCTTTCATAATCGGCGGATCTACGGTATTTATCGGCCTCCGAAGGATCGTTGTAACTCTTAGGACGATCAGTCCGGGAAACTTCCTTGGCCTCAGTTCCAACCAACGCCTCCTTGGAATCTTTTTCGCTCACGACTTATGTCCTCTCACTTCGAACGCCTTGGGGTGACTAAGCGGTATCGCCCAGGTCTCGATTTTGGACGTAGAGCAATTATCCCAAACTTCTTAATTCAGTCTGAGCGCTCCTTCTGATAAATTCGGTGGGTAATGCCTCTGTGCGACACCAGGTTTCGTGGCGCCCTCATTTGGTAGAAATAGGCCGGAGCCCATAACTTATGGCTAGGGCCGTAAATGCGTCGCCGCGTTTGTGAGAAACAACCACTTAGCGTAGTCATGGATCAATGAACTCCACCAGTTGTCCGCGCAAGCCAATTAGTATTTTTCATCAGTATAACTTTCACTTATCGCTATGCATACATAAAAGTGAAAAGGGGCGGAAGTATTGGGTTCGTCCGCGGGGCCGGCGTCAATCGAATGCACAATGGATCGCATGGCTTGCGCCCGGACAGTGGGGATACCTCATGGTCACTGAACTACGGGATCGCACGGCAGCTCGCGCAATTAAACACTCCCCTGTCCCTCCACGAAGTCAAAGGACGAGGCAAATGCGGCATTTGCGATCCACGACCGAGATGTAAGTTCAGTCATTTGGGCGGGGCCTGGTATAATCACGATATATGTGGTATGAGGTTTTTCGATGGAATGTGGACCGACAAATATGTTATAATTCAAACGAGTTGGAGGACAGATGAAAACCAAGCGCCTCGCGGGCGTTCTTTTCTTGATCTCGACACTTCTAGTCACCCTTAATTGTTTGGCTCAAGATGGGGGAGCGGCTCCAAAGGAACAAAATGTTAGCAGTCGCGAAACTCAACATGGAAAAGATATGATAGCAAAGGTTGTATTTCACGTTGATTGGGAACAGGAGGAAGTCCTGTCGCTGGCCCTCACGAATATGAAAAATCTTCAAGCGGCAATTCCTCCGGAGAAAACTTCCATTTACCTGGTAGCCAACGGCAAAGCGGTCAATCTTTTCAGAAAAGACAAATCCGCCGGATACTCGCAGTCAATCGAGGAGCCGCGCGCGCGGGCGCGGGCGGGCGCGGGCGCGGGCGCGCGGGCGCGCGCGGGCGAGCGGGCGGGCGGCCGAGCGGCGGCGCGGGCGGGCGCGGGCGGGCGCGCGCGGGCGCGCGGGCGCGGGCGCGGGCGGCGGCGCGGCGGGCCGGGCGCGGGCGCGGGCGGGCACGGGCGCGGGCGGCGCGGCGAGCGGCCGAGCGGGCGCGGGCGCGGGCGCGGGCG
>CAVVHK010000139.1:0-40421 GCA_963747865.1 uncultured delta proteobacterium
ATTATGCCCGCCGGCGGCTGCTACCTCCACGGCCCTCTTTGCAAACTCCTGCCCTTTTATTTCCCTGAAATCCAGACCATATTGGCTCTGTGGATTCTTGTTGACCAGTTTCGGCTTTGCCGGTTCAATCGCCAGTCTGTTGGTCAGAAAACCTGTGGCGTCAAGAAGGTTGTTTACCCCTACCACGTCGATCCCCGCAACTACCGCGGCTTCAGAGACATTTGCTTGAGGAAGCATGATACCCTGGAATTTCAAATCTCTGGCCGCTATCGCCAGCGACAGCGCCCCGCGAACCGGCTTTATGCGTCCGTCCAGAGCAAGTTCCCCGGCCAGCAAGTAGCTGCCCAATTTGTCCGAGATCAGCAAATTAAGGGCCGCCAGTATCCCTACCGCAATGGGCAAATCAAATCCGGCGCCCTCTTTCTTCAAAGCCGCAGGCGCAAGGCTGACGGTGATCTTTCGCGCGGGGAACGGGTAACCGCTGTTTGTTATGGCTGATCTCACCCTTGCGGAACTTTCTTTCACGGCGTTGTCAGGCAGACCTACAACCGCTACCGCAGGCAGACCCGGGTAGACGTCGATCTCGACCTCAACGGGGTGAGCGTCAATTCCAATCAGAGATCCTGAATGCACTCTGGCAAGCACTTTTTGCTCCAAGGAGGCGGCAGTGAAAGAAGTGGAAAATCAGTTGAACGAGGCTTATCGCCAAATCTAACAGGACGGCGTTTTCTTTTCAAGGAAAGTAGTGTCAAAAAAATAGCCGGGGTTCGTTTGACCCGGCTATGCAGGAGGTAAAGAGGGTTGAAGTTATTTGCTTATTTCTTTGTTTAACTTCTGAATGTAATATATCAACAATTAAGACTATTGTCAATGTTAAATCTTTGAAAGAGATGGCCGCTTCCTTACATCAAACAATCGACCGCCTACAAAAAGTCTTGAATTTGTTTTGTCATTGAAGCAATATTTCTGAACATCGGCGCGATGGTCTGTAGACCGACAATATCTTTTTTGCTCAAGAATTCTCAGGGCATGACAAAAACCATCAAACGAGGTCATGACGCGCCCCGACGTCTTGTGAACACGAACGCGTCTCTAATTCAAATGGTGGATTCTTAGCTATCACCCGAATCCGTTGGACCCGGCGCCTGGGTCCTTTTGGACTGGTTCCTCTGTTTTGCCCAAGCGCGATTTTGAAAGGATTACCAATGGCCAAACCTAAAAAGAGCCGAGACGTCGTTGAAGGCGTTGTGCCCGAGTCTGAAAAATCCCGGGCTGTAGACATGGCTGTAACCCAGATTGAAAGGCAGTTTGGCCGAGGCGCCATAATGAAGCTGGGCAGTGGCGGCGTTATTCCCAATGTAAACGTAATCCCGAGTGGCTCGCTGGGCCTGGATGTCGCCATCGGGGTCGGAGGTGTGCCTCAAGGCAGAATCACTGAAGTATTTGGACCTGAGTCTTCCGGCAAGACCACCCTGTGTCTCCACGTGATAGCGGAAGCTCAGAAAAGGGGTGGATTCGCTGCGTTTGTGGACGCTGAGCACGCTCTCGACATAGGTTATGCCAAAAAATTGGGTGTGAACACGGACGAATTGCTCGTGTCCCAACCGGATAATGGTGAGCAAGCTCTTGAAATTACCGAAATACTGGTCAGATCCGGCGCAATGGACGCCGTAGTCATTGATTCTGTGGCTGCTCTAGTGCCCAAGGCAGAGATAGAGGGAGATATGGGCGACTCGCACATGGGACTCCAGGCCCGGCTTATGTCCCAGGCCCTTAGAAAGCTGACTGCGGCAATCGCCAGGTCTAATACTGCCGTCATTTTCACCAATCAGATCCGCCAGAAGATCGGGATTATGTTCGGCAATCCCGAGACAACCACAGGCGGGAACGCCTTAAAGTTTTACGCGTCGTTGAGGCTGGACATAAGACGCGTCGGGAACATCAAAGACGGGGAAGCGGTTACCGGTTCACGCACAAGAGTCAAGATCGTCAAGAACAAGCTGTCCCCTCCATTCCAACAAGTTGAATTCGATATCATGTATAATGAGGGAATTTCCATCTCCGGCGAAATACTGGACATGGGTGTGGATCATGGAATAATCGAGAAGTCGGGGTCCTGGTATTCCTACGGAGACGAACGGATTGGCCAGGGAAGAGAAAACGCCAAGAACTTTCTTCGTGAAAATACTGAAATAGCGAACGCTATTCGTGACAAGATACTGGATCAGAAAGGTATTCTGAGTCGGAGAGTGTCAGTCGAGGACGAAGAAATAGATCGCAGTGACGCAGGAGAGTGACAATGGATCTTGATGACATTCTCAAAAAAGCGGTTGAAATGGGTGCGTCTGATATCCATCTCAAAGTTCCTTTGCCTCCGGTGACAAGGGTCGGCGGGACTTTGGCTCCCATGAGAGGTGAAGAACGGCTGACCCCTGACGAAATTCGCCGTGTCGCGTTATCCGTTATGAATGAACGGCAGAGGGAGATCTTTACCAAAACGAAAGAATTGGATATGGCTTACGGCGTATCCAAACTTGGACGCTTCCGCGTAAATGTCTTTTCCCAGCGCGATTCCATAGCCATGGTCTTCAGGACTATTCCCTCTGAGCCGCCTATGCTGAAAGACTTGGGGCTTCCTCCTGTAATCGAGAAAATTTCGATGGAACAACGCGGTATGGTGCTCGTGACCGGAACAACCGGCTCCGGCAAATCCACAACCTTGGCGGCCATGATCAACCACATAAATTCTTATAGAAACTGCCACCTTATAACCATTGAGGACCCGATCGAATTCCTCCACAGAGACCGCAAGAGCATCATCAACCAGAGAGAAGTCGGCTCCGATACCCTGTCCTTTCAAAACGCTTTGCGCGCAGCCTTGCGCGAAGACCCGGACGTGATTCTCGTCGGCGAAATGCGTGACCTTGAAACCATTGAAATAGCCATGTTAGCCGCTGAAACAGGACATTTGGTATTCAGCACTCTGCACACATTGGACGCCACCGAGACAATCAACCGAATCATCTCCGCTTTTCCCATCGAGCACCAAGCTTCCATACGACTTCAATTAGCCGGCATTCTGAAAGGGATCATCTCCCAACGGCTCCTGACAAAAGAGGACGGCAAGGGCCGTGTGCCCGCTGTGGAGGTCCTTATATCCACCGCAAGGGTTCGTGAATGTATAACGGATGAAAAACGGTCCCGTGAAATCAGAGACGCAATTGCGGATGGACACATCAGTTACGGAATGCAAACGTTCGATCAATCTTTGATGAATCTTTTCAAGAGCAAATCCATCACCTACGAGACCGCTTTGGCCGCGGCAAGCAACCCCGACGACTTCGCTTTGTTTGTGAGAGGAATAAGTGGCACCTCCGAAGCCAAGTGGGACATGACAAGTTGAGAGTTTTCCGAATCTTACTTGCACGCCCGGCGCCACGTTTCTTTTGATTCCATATGGACGACAAAGACAACACAAACTATTACAGGACCCTCACTAGAAACATGGTCCTAATCATGCTGGTTCTGGCCCTCACGCCACTGTTTTTGGTCACCGGCGCCATTGGCTACTATTTCGACGTTTCGTACAGACAGAAAGCCCTCGATCATTTGAGGACGCTGGTTGAGAAGCACAAGACCACGATAGACAATTTCCTCAACGAAAAGCTGTCGGATATCAGAGTCTTGTCGAGATGCTGCCCGCTGGAGCAATTCCAGGACGACGAGTTTTTGCGGAGCAAGCTGGGATTACTTCGGGATGAATATCGCCGCGCCTTCATAGATCTGGGAGTAGTGGACAGCAATGGGATTCAGATAAGCTATGCCGGCCCACTCAGGCTTCGGTGGGCGGATTATTCCCAGGAGCAGTGGTTTAAACAGGCCATTCAGCAACAGGAATATATTAGTGACGTTTTTCCGGGGTTGAGAGGCACGCCACATTTTATTGTGGCTGCGACCAGGGAGAGCGAAGGCAAGAAATGGCTGTTGAGAGCAACCGTCGATTTCGACGCCTTCAACTCATTGGTGGAGAACGTTCGTATCGGCGCTACGGGCTTTGCCTATATCATAAATAAGCAAAACGAGTTACAAACCAAGCATCGTTTGGAAATCAAACTTCCGACTCAGGACGCGTCCAAAGTGGTTAACGGCGCCCTATGGACTCAGGATGAAGTCGAGTCGCTCCAACGCTCATTTGATGGAGACGCCTACATTTACGTGGTCGCTCCCCTAAAAAATGGAGATTGGCTTCTAGCGTTCCAACAAAACGAGTTTGACGCCTTTTCGGTGCTACACAGAGCCCGCGGGATGGCCTTTGTAATACTGTTCATTGGCGGTTCCGGGATTCTAGTGGGCGCCACACTGGTCTCCAGGCGCATGGTGACTCGAATCGCTCGAGCCGATTCGGAAAAAGAGATGATGAACGAACGGGTGATTGAGGCCGGCAAACTTGCGTCTCTGGGGGAACTCGCCGCCGGTATCGCTCACGAGATAAATAATCCGGTAGCTATTATGGTGGAAGAAGCAGGGTGGATCGAAGACATACTCCAGGAAGAAGAGTTCCAAGACACAAATAACCTGGAGGAATTCAGGAGATCGCTAAGTCAGATCCGCACCCAGGGCAAACGCTGCAAGGAAATAACGCACAAACTTCTTAGCTTTGCCCGGAAAACCGATCCCGCCTTAAAACGTGTGCAACTCAATCAGGTCATAGATGAAGTGATCAGCTTATCCGAGCAAAGAGCCAAGTTTAGCAACGTAAAAATCATCAGTAAACTGGATTCCGCGCTTCCGGAAATTGCGGTATCCCCCTCAGAGATCCAGCAGGTGCTGTTAAATCTTATCAACAACAGTGTGGACGCCATGGAACAATCCGGAGGGTCAATCGAAATCCGCACATCCAGGACGGACGCTCAAATTATTGTCGAGGTAACCGACAACGGGCCCGGAATACCCAAAGCCAACCTGGCTCGGATTTTCGATCCCTTTTTTACGACGAAACCGGTCGGCAGAGGCACAGGACTCGGCCTGTCCATTTGTTACGGTATCATCAAGAAAGCCGGCGGGGAAATTACCGCTACCAGCCAAGTTGGAGCAGGGACCACTTTCAGGATCTGTATTCCCTTGTCAACGGGCTCCGGGATCGACTCGGGTCCCGACAACCTCCGTCTCGAAAACGCATAGAGGAGATAAGGCCATGAATTATGCGAGAGTCCTCTTGGTCGATGACGAGGTCCCATTCGTGGAGACAATGACAAAACGTCTCACCAAACGAGAGATGGATGTAGTCACGGCGTTTGGAGGGGAAGAGGCCCTTGAACGGCTTAAGGAAGATTCCGGAATTGATGTGGTCGTGCTTGATGTCAAAATGCCCGGCATGGACGGCGTCCAGGCCTTGAAGGCGATTAAGGCCGCTCACCCGTTGGTGGAGGTAATAATGTTAACAGGGCACGCCACTGTGGAATCTGCGATTGAAGGGATGAAGCTGGGCGCTTTCGATTACTTAATGAAGCCGTGTGAAATGGACGTGCTGCTGGGCAAGCTTTTGGAAGCGAAGACAAAGAAGGTCAAGCACGAGAAGAAGATAATAGAAGCAAGAATGAGGGAGCTGACTTTCAAACACGAAGTATAAGATTACGGAGTCCCAGATTGCCTCAGAAGCATGTCCGCCTCTCAGGCGCCATCCAGGCGTTCAATGAGTTCTACGGACAACCTCCGGAAGAGAAACAATGACCTCCAAAGAATCACCGCAGTCGGGTCGGATTAGACTTCTTCTTGTGGACGATGAGGAAAGTTATGTTAATATACTATCCAAAAGATTGACCAAGAGACACTTTCACGTTACCACGGCGGTCAGTGGGGCTGAGGCGATTCAGGCGCTGAGAAAACAGGATTTTGACGTTGCCGTGCTCGATCTGAAGATGGAGGACATGGACGGTCTGGAAGTCCTGAGAATATTCAAGAAAATGCTTCCACAATTGGCAATAATCATGCTGACAGGACATGGATCCGCACAAGCTGCTAGAGAAGGCCTAGAGCTTGGCGCGTTCGATTATCTGACCAAACCCTGCGAACTCGAAGAACTGATAACGAAAATAAATGAAGCCTGTTCGGGGAGGTAAGTTAAGTGGCTGACTTTCGCGTTCTTTTAGTCGACGATGAAACAGAATTCCTTGAAACTCTTGTTAAGCGTCTCAAAAAGAGAAACTTGGACGTCAGTTCCGCCTCAAGCGGAAAGGAAGCTTTGGAAGCGCTCGCTGACAATCCCGCCGACGTAGTGGTTCTTGACGTAAAAATGCCCGATATGGACGGAATTGAGACTCTCAAACAAATAAAGAAACTCGTTCCAAACATTGAAGTTATTATGCTGACCGGCCATGCGAGCATCGAGGTAGCCATCCAGGGCATGGAACTGGGAGCCTTCGATTATCTTATGAAGCCGATGGACATAGACGAGTTGCTCTACAAGCTCCAGGACGCTTACAAAAAGAAATGGTGCCGGGAAGAAAATGAGGAGTGCCGTATTCCGAAGTCCCTGGAAGTTTGAGGGACGATGATGGTCTGCGTGCGTTGAAGTCAGTCGCTCTCTGGTTTAAGCGTTGAACGGCAGAGATCCTTCCTACGCAATCGGCGCGGCTGAAGTCTAGGACTCCCCGTACGCAGTGAACCTCGGGCGCTTCAACGACGACCGGCATGCAATCGTTCGTACAATCGACATATTCGGACACATTTTGAACAAACATATCAGGAGGCTCCGCCTGGATTCTTGTTTTTGGACACACTTGTCATCATCTGTCCTATTTGACGACACAGACTCTCCATGTAACCGCCTGCTATCACATACCTTAATCCAAGAAGCAGCTTTTTCACGCACACGCCTATCCCGCTGTTCACGTTTCCCAACCCGTAGCACACGCTGCCGCGCATATTAACCCACCGCAATTTCATATTTTATCGGCGGACCTCCACGGCGCCTGGAGCTGGCACAATACGTGCAACTCGTTCACACAGGTCCGTCAACGGCGCCGCTTCACCCATACGAATTGAATTGGCGGTTCCGAGTTTCGGACTTCTTCCTCAGCATTCTGTGCGCAAGCCTTTTCGGCCGCGCAACGAGTCCTGCGGAGTCAAGGGCGAAAGCGGTTTGTGAATTCGGACGTCCCTTCGCGTAAGGTATCTATTTTGGCGCCGACAGACGTCCGGTTGTCGTCTCATTATGGCGACGTTCATAGGTTTTGGCTCACCATTCGGGGTCTCCCGATAGAGGCGCTCTATCCCGGGGACTGAGACAGCGTACAAACCATAGTCGATCTGACGTCCTGGACATAATGCGACAACTGCCAGTTGAATTTTGCAATATTTATCCAAAAGGAGGAGATTCTTCTGGACATTGGTGTTATAATTCACGATCTTTTCTTTTAACGCTTCGTCGAACGGAGCATAGTCACTGTTTCATACAACATCGGCCATTACGGTTCCGGTTACGGACCGTAAATTATCCCAATAGCTGTTGGAGGAAATTGGACATGAATTGGTGCAAACAAATGTACCAGATGCTCCTGGCCGCCTCTGTAGCCCATGCGCAATGGGACTATGAGACGTCCATGAGCATCCTTCGGGACAAACGTAAGCTCCGTATTCTCGGACTGCTTACCATTCCTGCCGTGATAACCGGAATAGCTCTCGCCGCTGATCTGCCGGCTACCATCGGTGGTCACAAAGCCTATCAACCGGCTTTCTATGATCCCCTGGTCTTCGTGGCAACAATCTTCATCGGACTGTGCGCCGGTCTCATAACCGGCTGTATAGGCGCGGGAGGCGGCTTTATCATAACCCCTGCCCTAATGAGCATAAATGTCAAAGGCATACTTGCTGTAGGCACCGACCTTTTCCACATTTTTGCAAAAGCCATCATGGGAACCGCTGTCCATAAGAAGTTGGGCAACGTTTCAGTCCCCTTGGCCATAGCGTTTCTTGTAGGGTCAGGAGGCGGCGTCTTCGGCGGAGGAATGATCAACCGGTGGATTTACGAAAAAGATCCGGTCCTTAGCGACGCCTTCATTAGTGTGGTGTATGTCGTATTATTGGGTTTCCTGGGCTTTTATTCTTTGTTTGATTTCTTGAAATTGAGAAAAGCCGGGGACGATGTTGGAGCTCACGGGGGCGAAAGCGCTCACGGACGAGAGGCTGCTACGGGTAAGGTCGGTCTCCCCGCCAGACTGCAAGCGTCCACAATTCCCCCCCAAATCACTTTTGATGAAGATCTGGTGCCCGGCGGCAAGAAGATTCCCGCTCTTTTTGTGGCTATCTGCGGAGCGATTGTAGGCTTTGCGGCTGCCATCATGGGTGTCGGAGGCGGTTTCTTGACTTTTCCCATGTTTGTGTACGTTCTCGGTGTTTCCTCGTTTACCACGGTGGGCACGGACATCCTGCAAATCATCTTCACCGCCGGCTTGGCCGCAATTGCGCAATACGCCATTTACGGCTTCATCTTCTACACTCTGGCCATGGGCATGCTGCTGGGTTCATTGATCGGTATCCAGGTCGGCGCGCTCACCACAAAAGTGGTCAAGGGTATTTACATCAGAGGCTTTTACGCCATGTCTATTCTGGCGGGGTTTGTGAACCGCTTCTTCGCCATGCCGGAAAAACTCAGACAGATGGAAGTTCCCTTCTTCGTTGGGCTGTCCGAATCCTCGGTGAAATTATGCGACAAGATTGGAATGGTCATTTTTTTCGTGGTTATCGGCATATTTGCCGTTTGGGTTATCAGCAAGTTCCTTTCCAATCTTAAGACTCTTAGAGGGGAGGTATAACATGCTGGTAAGAGATACGGCAACTCTGATCAAAGGCGTGCTCCTGGCAGTGACGTTCCTAATCGTCCTGTTCATCATTTTCATGCCCGTATTCGGCGGAGAGAATGGAATGAAGGCCGCAGACAGACTTTTCAATTCCATCTCCAAAGACTCCAGCCATTATATTCCTTCTCTTCAGAAGAAGAATCAGGCTTTTATGGGAGTCAATTTCACGGCGAATATTACGCTAAAAAATGACAACATGGCTCAGCAAGCCAATAAACTTCTCACCTCCGCCGGCGCCAAAGCTACGGTTGACGGCGCTCAGCTCAAAGATATTAGCGGTGATTTGGGCAAGGTCCTTGCCGCCGCTTTGACGGATTCCGACGCCATGTTTTATAATCGGGAATCCGAAGTCGGTGACAAATACGGTTTTCCCGGCAAGGACGCCACGTTTGTGTGGTGGAACATCTGCAAAGGCTTGGATAAGGACTTCAAAAAGCAGACCAAGTTCAAGGAGGCGGCTTTCGTCAGTGATGTAAGCAAGAAAGGTGTGGAGGTAGCGTACAACTACTTCAAGATTGAACCTGTGTCTGCCGCCTCCGACGCCATCCCGTTGGCGGCGTCGCTCATCTTCTACGTGATTTACACCTTATGGTGGGGTATAGCGGTCCTGCTGATCTTTGAAGGCCTGGGCCTTCAGATGAAAGCCGGAGCCAAGAAAGAGGTTTAAATTATCTAAGCGGTCAATGATTCGACCGGAACACTAGCGTCCGGTCGAATCTATTCTCGTTTGCCCTGCCGATACATTCATTTCGCCTTATCAATTCCCGATTTACGAGTAAGCCAAAATGACGAAGCTGACGAGATTCCTGAAAAGATTGCTTTCAAGACGCGCCGAAGAAACCGATATAGCTAATGTGCAGGAACTTAGGGCGGCTTTCTCGCACCGTTATCACAACTTTAAACTGCTGCTCACAGCCAATAATAAAGCGCTCGAAATCATGAGCGATTTAGAAAAGGCACTGGATGGGAACCAAACCTTCGGGATGTCTTTCGTCCGATCCAATTGCACCGCCATTCTGGTCAATGTCTTTCGCATCATAAAACATCTCGAGGAACTGGCGCCTGGCAAATACGCCCTTCTATTCGATAGATTCAAGGTTATTCAGGAAAAGATCGATTCAGTCCTCTCTCAAAAGCGGGCGCCGACGGGTGAAAAATTGGTTCTTTCCCTTCAAATGGTGGGGAAGGCCATGGCGGACCAGGTAGGCGCCAAGATGGGCAATGTCGCGGAAATCAAGAATGAAATAGGCTTGCCTGTTCCAAGTGGTTTCGTAATAACGGCGCTGGCCTACGAACGTTTCATGCGGCACAATGATTTGCAGGCTGAAATTGACAGGCGAATTCAGGCTACCAACGCGGACGACATGAACGCGCTTTACGAGCTGAGCGCAGGAATTCAGCAATTGATCATACGATCCGCCTTGCCGGACGACCTCACCCGAGAAATTCTCGACGCCTACCATCGCGTGGAGTCGGAGACCCAGCCAGGCATAAGGGTCTCCCTCAGAAGCAGCGCTTTGGGGGAAGACACCGCCGGCACGTGCTTTGCGGGTCAGTTCAGGTCCGTATTGAACGTAAGCGCCGAAAACATTGAGCAAGCCTACAAAGAGGTCCTCGCCAGCAAATACGGGCTTCCCGGAATAACCTACAGGCTCAATAGGGGAATTCCTGACGAAGACGTCGCAATGTGCGTCGGCTGCATGGCCATGATAAAGGCTGTGGCCGGAGGAGTCATATACTCCAGCAACCCTCTTAATATAAGGGATAATACCATTTGCATAAACTCAGTTTGGGGATTGCCCAAGGCGGTTGTTGACGGAAGCGTGGATGCCGATATCTTCTACGTGTCTCGAAACAACGGTCTGGAACTTATGGAAGCCGTCATCAAATACAAGGAAGTGGAGTTTGTGTGTTACCCTGAAGAAGGGGTATGCCGCACGAAACTGGCGGCAGAAAAAGGCTCAGCCCCGTCGCTGACTGAGCCACAGGCGCTTGCCCTCGCCTCCATGGCCATCAAATTGGAGCACTATTATGGTTCGCCTCAAGATATTGAGTGGGCGGTGACCGGGGACGGCTCCATCTTCATTCTTCAATGCCGACCTCTCAAGCAGATCGACACGAACCTAAACGATAGGATTCAAGCGAACGATGGACGGGATTACGGCCCTATATCGGCCCGCGGCGGAGTCACAGCCTCGCCGGGAGTAGCTTGTGGCCCGGTTTTTGTCGTGCGCAACGACGTTGATAAGCTAAAATTCCCACCAGGAGCCATTCTGGTCACCTCACAATCACTACCCCGATGGGCGCCGCTGCTGGGCCGGGCCGCCGCGGTAATCACGGAATTGGGAGGCGTGGCGGGCCATCTTGCCAATGTTGCCCGTGAATTTGGCGTGCCTGCGGTTTTCGGAATAGCCGGGGCTACGGACAAGTTCAAGAATGGCGCCCTTCTTACAGTGGACGCAGACGGCCTGACCGTTTACGAGGGCCGGATCGAAGCCCTCTTGGAGAATGCCCTCAAGAAGAAAAACTTGATGGAAGGTAGCCCTGTTTACGAAATGCTCCAGAAAGTCACAGACCATATTGTTCCGCTCAATTTGCTTGACCCTGATTCAACAGAGTTTCACCCGAAGAGATGTGAAACTCTCCACGATATTACCCGTTTTGCCCATGAGAAATCCGTTCATGAGATGTTCAGTTTCGGAAAAGACCATCGCTTCTCAGAGCGTTCCAGCAAACAGCTCATGTGTCATGTGCCCATGCAATGGTGGATAATCAACCTGGATGACGGTTATAGAGAGGATGTTGAAGGAAAGTATGTGCATATTGACAACATAGTCTCCATTCCCATGCGCGCCTTTTGGGAAGGAGTCGTCGCAGTGCCATGGGAAGGCCCTCCTCCTGTTGACGCCGGAGGTTTCATGTCCATACTGCTTCAGGCCACCTCCAATCCTGCCCTTGATCCTACCATGAAATCGGCGTACGCGGCGCGCAACTATTTCATGATCTCCAGGAATTTTCTTAGCTTGGCTTCTCGATTCGGTTTTCATTTTTCTACGGTCGAGGCCCTTGTGGGAGAAAGGCCTCTGGAAAACTACATTAGTTTCTCCTTCAAAGGAGGCGCGGCGGATTATCCTAGGCGTGTAAGGCGCGCCCTCTTTGTAGGAGGCATTCTCGAAGAATTCGGGTTCAGGGCGGAAATAAAAAAGGACAGCGTTTTTGCCAGGTTGGAGGGCCGCGAAGAAGACTACATGAAAGAAAGGCTGAGGATTCTAGGTTACCTGACAATGCATACAAGACAGCTGGACATGGTCATGTCCAACGATAGCTCAGTCGGCCAGTACAGAATTAAGATACTAAATGATATTAACAACGTAGTGGCGCCAATAAAAACTGAGCCGCCGGCGGCGGAGCTGTCTGAATAGGCTGGAGAAATATCTCGGTTAACCTATATCAAACCCTGGACGCGGAAATAAGCCGGAGACCATGGGAAAAATAAATGGCGCCCAGAAACTGCGCCTCAAAGATCAGGCCGCGCCAACAAACTCTCACACATTCTCGGACAAGCCTATGACTGAAAGCAACCATCTGAGCGAAGCTAAATGAACGGCTCGCGCCGGCGCCTTTAGCGGTCCGCATGCGCCGATGACTGCCTTACGAGTAAAAAGCCTGGTGGCAAATTCCATGCAGTTTGGGCTCTCGCAGGCGCCACAATTTGTCCCCGGCAATCGCCTGTAGATTTCCAGGGCGCCTATTCCGTACCTGGGTGAAGAGCAAGGAGCCAACAACCCTTTCCTCTTCCAGGCGGTTACGAGGAGATCGACTGCCGACCTAAGTATTATCCATAAGTCGAGAAGATCGTTGACTCTGCAAAATAGAATGTTTCTGTCGGAGATGGACACCAATCGATGCTCTTCGTCAAAAGTGAAGACCGGATTCCCTGGAACAAAAGCCCCTCCCTTTATTAAGGCAGGAAGTAAGGGGATAAGAGAGCCGACACTTCGCGAGAATTCGATCTCCACCCCGAGTTTCAACGGGTCCGTAATAGACGGAGCCACTGAAACCAGGCGCAGATCCCCGAGTATTTCGGTCCAGCAGGCCTCGGGCGGAGGCGCATCCGGGACTTCCCGGTTGAATACTCTTACGGGGACCGTCCCCGCTATTCGCACCTTTTCAGCCCTGAGGAACTGTATGAACCCACCCGTGCCTCCTGTGACTTGAAAAGCCGGAGAAATGAGGCCGTGACAAAACTCGGGCGGTTCCACCAGGCGGTGTTTCTCTCCCAGCTCCATCACCACTCTGTGGGCCAGTTCAAACTGAAGCTCATTAGGAAATAAAATGTAATCTGCCATACTATCTGAAAATCATTCATCCCGATGTTGTTATTGTGAGCTTATACAGCACCAATCCTACAAGAAAATCGGCAACTAGAACCGCTATGTCCGGGATCATCGACTCCACTAGCCACTGAAACGGATTGTTAAGGAATGTGACTTTAATCCAACCCGAGTATGCGGAGACAATGGTAAGGTCGGTCATCATGATGATGCCTACGAACGCTAGAAAACTGTTGAGCAGCAAGGCCCAGACTGCCGTGCTTTTCCTCAGAAACAAAGCGCTGACTACAAATAGATCCAGACAGGAGAAAAACGTAGCCCAAAAATTGGTGAGATGACCCTGCGGCGGATGAATCCTGTAATGAAGCATTACGGCCCCAATAGCGAGCCCTACCAACGCCAGCCAAAGCTGAATTCGTTGCTCGTTCATGAAAGCCCTCTCAAAACTTCACGGAGTATCCGAGCAGGAAAAGCGCTATAATTGCGATCGAGTGGACAATAATCCATCCTGTTCCGCGATACATTATCTTTCTTAGCATCGCTACCCCCTAACAATTATTGATACGATACGTCCGGCGGTGTAGACTGAGGCAAAGCCCACAAAATGGATGAGCCACCAACGAAAGCTTAGAAAACGCCACTGTTTCGACAGCATTTTGACCCCCTTCCTCATTATGGGAACTCATGTCTTTTAATAATTCAAGCCGAGCGATCATTCACAATAAGCTCGGCGAGGCAAATCCGGCAACATTATATGAATACCCAATTCCGGTTTGTTCCAATATAACACAAATTGATCGTAATTTTCAGATATAGGCAAGAAGTCCGGAACAAACTCGGTCAAAGGCTTGCCGCCAAGCGGCGGGGAAAGGTTCGATGAAGAGATATAGAATAACAACCGTATCCGACTCCGATGGCGACGTTAGTCCCTTTCTGGAGGCTTGGTGGGCACAAGGCGGCGCTCTCCTGTGGAATCAATACGGAGGGCTTGGGTCAAATTCCATAGACCTGGATGAAGACCAATGGAACGGCTTCTTATTGAAAGCTCAGGCCATCCATGGATGGCGTTCGCAGCCCGAGCAGGTCGGCCAAGCCTTGGACTACGGCCCGATGATACTGGCCGACGTCTCCGAAAACGACGAAATTGGCGGAGGCGATGAATGCCATTCCAACTGTGCCGGCGACAAAGGCGCAGCTGGGGCTGAAACCCGTTGCTGCGGCGATTGCGGCAGATTTGCCTTCGAGGGGCTAATAGATTTATGGAATCGTGACGCCATCCCAGTCGCCAAAATCCCTCTTAACCATCTGCTCAACAGTCTTCGCGAGGCCATAGACTACGCAAAGGGAAATGGCCCCAACAACCATAGAACCTGGCAAGCGGCCCTGGTTGAATTCGTGGACTCGCTGGATCAAATCAAGTGACCAGTGGAATACGTGACCGTATTTACGAAACACTGCGCTAAGGACATCATCAATTGTCCAAAAATGGATTTCCCGGTGAGCCATTGCAAATGAAGGACCTCCGGAAGTGGCTGCGTCGGTTTTTTGGTCCAATGGTAACAATCAAATTGACAACGATGGCCTCAACAGATACTTCTTTTATTTGCATAATTGAGAAGATAAATCCTGGAGAAACTGAAACCACAATGGTTTGAGCTATAAGTCAGCCCCCTTTTTCGACTTATCCATTTTGAGCTCGCAATTTACCAGGAGGGTAGCATGTCCTCGAAAAGTATCATCGCCTTGGCTACAGCGCTCATTTTCTGCTTGTCTTCGGGCGCCCTTTTGCAAGCTGAATCAAAGCCGCCATTTCGCATTGGCGTGGCCGTGTCTCTGACCGGGGTGTTCGGAAAGGATGGAAGCCTGGTCAAGGACGCGTATACGCTGTGGATGGAAACCGTCAACGCCCATGGCGGAATTAACAGCCACCCGGTGGAACTGAAGTTTGAGGACGACAAAAGCGACCCTGCTACCAACGCCAAACTGGTTGAAAAACTGATAGTCAGCGACAAAGTCGATCTTCTGCTCGGTGGGTTCGGAAGCAGCCAAATTTTTGCCGGGAGCGTTGTTGCCGAAAAAAACCAATATCCCCTAATCAGCGGAGGCGCCAGCTCCAACAAGCTGTTCGAGCGCGGCTTCAAATACTATTTTTCCACCCTGGGACGCGCCACGGAAGAAGTTCGAGGTTGCGTGCACGTTTTTGAAGCGGTTGACCCCAAGCCCAAGACAGCGGCGATCATAGGCGCGGAGATTCTGTTTACCGCTCTCGCATGTGAAGGTTTCAAGAAATATTGTGAGGACAGCGCCATTGAAGTTGTCCACTATGAATTGTTTCCGATGGCTACGCAGGACTACAACTCATTGTTATCGAAGGTCAAAAGCAAGAATCCCGACATACTTCTGGTGGGATCTCACTTGCTGGTGGCGATGAACGTCATGAAAGCCCTCAAGGAGATAGACTTCACTCCCAAGGCCGTTGCTTTTAGTTACGGCCCCACTGTGCCGCAATTTGTGGCGGATCTCAAAGGCGATGCCAATTATGTGATCGCAGCGTCCGAGTGGACTCCCAATATGCCGTATTCAGGCAAAGTATTCGGATCCGCAGCCAATTTCAATAAGATGTACATCGAAAGATTCAACCGCGTGCCTGATTATGTGGAAGCCGCCTCCGCGGGAGGGGCTGTTGCCCAGCAGATCGCGATCGAAGATTTGGGACTTAAACCGCCTTTAAGTAAACCGGATCGTGAAGCTATCATGAAAAAGCTTCACGAGAAGACTTTCGACACATTCTACGGGAAAATCGAGTTCGACGCCGATGGAGCCAATGCGGCCCACCCCGCGGTTGCTGTGCAAATACAAGACGGAAAATTGAAGAATGTCTTTCCACTGGAGTACGCCGAAGCCAAGATTCTGTACCCAATGATTCCTTGGAAACAACGCAAGTAATGGCCGTCTCATGACGACGGGCTCCAAGTATGGCACTTCGAAATGGTTCACCTGACGCAGTATACGGAATCTATCAAGAGTTGAGCTGAGGTGTTTCATGTCGTGGATTTACTGTGGAACGAACCCGCCTGTAGATGCGTATGGAACTCAACAATTGCTTCGAAATCAACGAGCTATCTGGTGCCCTCCACGAAGATACCCTCAATGGCCGGAAGTCAACGAGAAGTTGTGGTTAGTCTTGCAAACGGCTACCATGGATACGCTAGTTCTCGGCGGAGGTCGAATATGGTCTCCCCCTGAATCGCGATGTAGCCGCTCTCCAGTCCTTTGGACGGAAAGAAACCATCCGGGCTTGCGTCAATCTTCCCACGACGCTGGCTATCCGCCTGGGCCGACTAATTTGTGCTTTTTGCGGCTCAATAAAGTGGTCTTCCCGGAGGATGAATTCCCTTCACCGCAATTACCGGGTGTCTCGACAGGTCTTAATGTTGTCACAGCAGCTCAGGAATCCCTGTTGCAACGGATTTTACCGATCCCTTAGAAGAAAATATGGCCCTGTTTGGCCCTTGGCCCTGAAACTATTTTGCCGCAAGTTTAGTCCGATGGCCGTAAGCGGAATACAGATTGAGCTCGAACGTTAATTTGGAGGGGCGCGCCTGTAGCTTGATTTCGTGTGGACACTAATGATTGGTAAGATGCTCGTCCTATGCGGTCTGCCCTAGGCCGCCTTGGTTGCACTGATCCAGTGGAAAGGAGCGCGAATGGCAACAAGACTCAAGAATTACATAAGCGGACAATGGTCCGAATCTGCGTCGGAAAAATCCTTTGACATCGTTGACTCAACGACCGGCTCAGTCTTGGCTCTGTGTCCCGACTCGACCATGGCGGAAGTGGATTCTGCAGTTGCAGCCGCCAAAGCGGCCTTTCCGGGATGGCGCAACACAATCCCCACGCGTCGGGCGGATACGCTTTACAAATTCCGGGACAAGCTCCTCGCCGCGGAAGACGAACTCGCTCGAATAATCGTAGCCGAGCACGGCAAAACATTGTCCGACGCTAAAGGTGAACTGCTCAGGGCCATACAATATGTGGAGCATCCTTGCGGAATACCAGAGCTGCTCAAGGGAAGTCATAGCGAGGATGTAGGCACGGGAGTGGACGAATATTACATTCGTGAACCGTTGGGCGTGTTTGCCATTCTGCCGCCATTTAACTTCCCCGCGATGATTGCGCTTTATTTCACATGGCCTGTGGCCTGTGGAAACACTGTAGTCGTAAAACCCAGCGAACTTTGCCCCATGACAATGCTCAAGATGACCCAAATCGCTGAAGAATGCGGTTTTCCTCCCGGGGTTTTGAATATAGTTAACGGGGGTCCGGATGTTGGTAACAGACTATGCGTTCATCCGGACATAGCCGGTGTCACGTTTGTCGGTTCATCCAAGATAGCCGAGCTCGTATACCGGACAGCCGCTTCGCACGGCAAGAGGGCGCAGTGCCAAGGCGGAGCAAAGAATCATGTCTTCGTCATGAACGACGCCCGTCTGGATGACGCCATACCGAACATAGTGAATTCATGCTTCGGCCATTCGAGCCAACGCTGCTTCGCTGTGTCAAATATTCTAGTTCACGCGGACATTTATGATGAGTTTATGACAGGATTTCTCGCTTCCTGCAAAGCCCTGAAGCTGGGAGGCGGCTTTGACCCCGGAGTGGACATGGGGCCTGTTGTGAACAAAGCGGCGTTGGAACGTTTGGTTTCCGCAGTTGATATGGCGCTTAAAGAAGGAGCTCGACTGCTTTTGGATGGTCGCGATTCCGTAGTGGAGAAGTATCCGAACGGATGCTTCATGGGACCCACTATATTGGAAGCTGCGCCCGACATGTGGGTGTTCAGAGAAGAAATATTCGGACCCGTTCGCTGCGCGGCCAAAGTAAGCGGCATTGAAGAGGCCGTTAAGATTGTAAACAGCAGCCCCTTCGGCCATACCGCCGTTATATATACCGAATCCGGGGGCTTGGCTCGCAGGTTCATCCGCGAGTGCGACACGGGCCAAGTCGGCGTCAATGTGGGAACCCCTGCTCCCATAGCGTTTTATCCGGTAGGAGGCCGAAAGATTTCATTTTTCGGGAGCCACAGAGGCAGAGCCAACGATGCGGTGGATTTTTACACTGACAAGAAAGTAATTGTCGAGCGCTGGAATGTGTCTTCAGACGAAAACCGCGTAAAGCCTGAACAGAGTTCAACAGTGTTTTAAACATGGACTGCTTTCTTCAAGCTCTAATAAACGGATTGCTCCTTGGCGGTGTTTACGCGGCCTATTCGGCGGGCTTTTCTCTCATATTCGGCGTGATGGGAGTCGTCAATCTGGCTCATGGCGAGCTGATAATGCTGGGAGCGTACACTTGGTACTGGATGTTTGTCTTTCTCAAGATAGACCCCTATTTGTCGGCTCCATTCGCTGCATTATTTCTGTTTATTTTCGGATACTTACTTCAGAAGTTGATAATCAATCGAGTTATAGACCTTCCACACATCATGAGCTATATTCTGACCTTCGGTATCCATCTGATGATCGCAAATATAGCCCTTAAGCTGTGGACGCATGACTTCAGAAACCATAACCACGTCCTATTCCGGAGCCAACGCCGCGTGCGGAGCGTTGAACATACCGTATGCGAGGCTCATTACGTTTCTTCTTGCCTTGCTGGTCATAGCGGGATTGTGGGTCTTTCTGTCCAAGACGGACACAGGCCGCGCCATCAGGGCGACGGCAATGGACAAGGACGTTGCTCGTCTTATGGGAGTTAACGTCAAAGAAATCTACGCAATAACCTTCGGAATCGGATCGGCCGTCACCGGGTTAGCCGGAGCCGCCTTGAGCCCCTTCGTCGTGATCTATCCGGAGATGGGCTTGAGCTACACGATCATTGCATTCTGCGTGGTAGTCCTGGGCGGGATGGGCTACATGCCGGGAGCGCTTTGGGGCGGGATTATCCTGGGTCTGGCGCAATCTCTTACCGCGACTTATCTGACTGCCGGCATATCCGTTGCCGTGACTTTCCTGATTCTGTTTTTCATGTTGATTTTCCGACCGGCAGGCATCGTCGGAAAAGGTTTGGTAACATGACGGCGAACGCTGCCGCTGCGGAATCCAGGTCCAATGGAAGATTTTGGCTTTTTTTCGGCGCTGCCGTCATTGTGACGGGGCTATTCCCTTTCATGACTTCCTCCGAACACCTGGTAAGGGTGGCGGCTCTGGTTTTGTTGTGGGCGGGGATGGCCGGATGTTGGAATCTGATGAGCGGGTACACCGGGGACATAGATTTTGGTCCGGTGGTTTACTATGGGATCGGATCATACGCAACAGCCATTCTGATGACCAAATATGGGGTCTCGTTTTTTCCGGCTCTAGCCTGCTCGGCTCTCCTGGCGGCCTTAATCGCCCTACCCATCGGAGTGCCTACTCTAAGACTCAAGGGCGCTTACTTCGCAATAGCCACATTCGCCTTCGCGGAAACAATGAAGCAGGTGTCTCTGGAGTTCGACCGCACTTTCCACGTCACCTTGTTTGAAGGAAGCTATGGAATCACCCTTCCGATCAGTTCGCACACCAATTTTTTTTTCTTTTACTGCATATTTGCAGTAACCTTGGGTGTAATGCTGCTGCATTACTGGATCGAGAATTCGAAGTTCGGGTACGGCTTGAAGGCGATCTGTGAGGCTGAGGGGGCGGCGGAAATCGCGGGGGTCAACACCACCGGCGTAAAGCTCCAAGCGTATGTTACCAGTGCGCTCTTCCTGGGGATATTCGGCGGAATCGAAGCGTATTGGATCACTTACATAACGCCTGCGGACGTGTTTAATGTCCAAAAAACCGTTGACATGGTCATCATGACGCTTTTGGGGGGAATGGGCACTTTTGGGGGTCCCATTGTCGGCGCAACCTTTTTGAGAGTGTTGTACGAGATCCTGGGCGACGCTTTTGTGGAGTACTACCTGATAATGGTTGGGGCGATCATCATAGCGACAATTCTGCTGATGCCAAGGGGAATAATAGGCACGATCAAGGAGCGCAAGGGTCTGAAATTCATCTGACTGCGCTTCGGCGTTTCACTCCTCGCAAAGACACTTCGGCCTGTCATTGTGAGCGAAGCAATCTCCCCCGCGTAACTGAATGCATACGCGTCTAAACCCGGGAGCTTACTGCGGTTTGTCCAGAACGGCGGCAGGTGAGCGACCAATATCACAATAGACCGGTAGTAGTGGTTTCTGCCCCATGAATATTCTCGAATGTAGAACGATAAGCAAACATTTCGGAGCGCTCACCGCCGTGGACGAGGTAGATCTTTGTTTAAAGAATGGGGAGATACTGGGAATGATCGGCCCGAACGGGGCCGGCAAGACCACCCTATTTAACTGCTTGGTGGGAGTAACTCCACCTTCGTCGGGCCGGATCCTTTTGAACGGCAAAGATATCACCGGGCTTGCGCCTCATCGAATCTGCAGGCTCGGCCTCACGAAGACCTCCCAGATTACACAGCCGTTTCAAAGCATGACGGTTTTCGAGAACGTTTTGGTAGGCGCTCTGTTCGGGGGACGAATGCGAATGGCCGAGGCTAAGCGTAACGTATCGGAAGTCCTAGAATTTGTCGGCCTGGCTGATCAACGGAACAAGCCCTCATCCGCCATCTCCGTCCCGGCGAGGCGAAGGCTGGAATTGGCCAGATCCCTTGCGACAAAGGCGTCGGTCCTGCTGTTGGACGAAAACATAGCGGGGCTTAATCCTCATGAAATTGATGAGGCCCTGGAGCTTATTAGGCGCATTCGGAACTCCGGGAAGTCTCTTATTGTTGTCGAACACATAATGCGCGCTGTCATGGGAATATCCGACAGAATAGTCGTGCTCAATTATGGAGCCAAGATTGCGGAAGGAACGCCCTCAGAAATCATGAACGATCCCGGCGTGATCGAAGCGTACTTAGGCAAACCTCACGCTCCCCTGGCGCCCGAAGCGGTACAATGCGAAGCTTCCTTCTAGATGTGAAAAACATAGACGTTTTTTACCGGGATGTTCAGGTCTTAGGGGATGTCAGCCTGCATGTGTGCGAAGGTGAAATCGTATCGGTCATAGGTCCCAACGGAGCGGGCAAGAGCACGCTATTGAATTCGATTGTGGGATATCGGAATCCCCAGAAGGGTTCCATCACCTTTAAAGGATCGAGAATAGATCGCTTGTCCCCGGAAAAAGTGGTCCCGCTGGGACTGACTATAGTTCCCGAAGGCGCAAGGGTTTTCGCGGAAATGAGTGTCCTGGACAACCTCAAAATGGGTTCCTACAACAAGAACGCCAGACCGCATAGAACCAAGACTCTCGAAGAGGTATTCAATTTCTTTCCCAGGCTTCGCGAGAGAATGGATCAGAAGGGTGGAACCTTGAGCGGCGGAGAGCGCCAGATGCTTGCGATAGGGCGAGCCCTTATGGCCAAACCCAGCCTTCTCCTTCTCGATGAGCCGTCCCTGGGTTTGGCTCCTCTGCTTGTGGCCAAGGTTTTTGAGACAATTCGGGACATAGCTCGAACAGGTCTAACGGTCATGCTTGTCGAACAGAACGTGCATTTGTCATTGGAAATCGCCAACAGGGGATACGTTTTGGAAAATGGCCGAATCATCATGGAAGGGTCAGGAAAAGAACTCATTAATGACGACCACGTAAAAAAGGCATATTTGGCCATGTAGAAGCGGCGCCAAACCGAAGAGCCTTCGGGAAAGTAGTCGGGGAGGGATTGTTGCAAAAAGTCCCCCCCGAACCCCTCCCTAAAAACTCTTAATCATTGCGACCGACTTCGAAACCTGCCCGATTTTTGAGATTGCAGTGTTCGCTCTCCCGATGCGCGCACACGACTCAGAAACCGATCCGAAACAAATTGCGCATCCCGCTCTAGGTGATTCGAATGGAATTTGACGAACTCTTGGTAAGGGTATCATTCACGCTCAACGGCAAGCGCGTCGAATTGGACGCTCCGCCCTGGGAGTCGGCTTTGGCCGTCATCCGGGATCGCCTCGGATTGACCGGCTCCAAGGAGGGTTGCGGCATAGGTGAATGCGGGGCCTGCACAATACTTGTGGACGGCATGGCTGTGAACGCTTGCCTTATGCCTGCGCCGCAATTGGCCGCGAGGGATGTCTTGACCGTGGAAGGTCTGTTTGAAGCCGCGTCAAATCATGACCTGCCGAATCGTTTCTTAGAGAATGGAGCGACGCAATGCGGTTTCTGCGCCCCAGGCACGTTGATGTCGGCGAAAGCTCTGTTGGACAAGAATCCCAACCCCACTAGATCGGAAATAATGGAAGCGCTTTCCGGAAATCTGTGCCGATGCGCCGGGTATGCGCAAATCGTTGAAGCGGTGGAAGCCGCAGCCGAGAAAGGCCGGAGTTGATCGAAAAACTTAAGAGCTTTGGCTAAGAACTGGCGGAGAGGCCCTGAGAAACCCGGGCTCGGCCCCCTACCCAATAACTCTTAAGGCTCCATGGCGTAATTACGGTCAGGCATTTCAGCGAGTATCGCAAGTGAGATTCGTGGCCTCTTGCGCCCCTCAGGGGGCGCTCTTCATGGGTAGCCATGGGCGAACCCCATGGAGAGACGCAGTGAGCGACAATTTTCTTGGCGACCCTAAATGGGTCGCTAGTTGCGGTAGGTTTGTACGCCCGCCCCAGGGTCAAGTTGAATCAAGCCCGCCGCCTAGGTCCCGTAGGATGCTGTGAGCGAGGCGAACCGCATCGTTCGAGGTCCTTTCCATGAGGATTTCAGAAACCTTAGTCCAGGCGTAAATTCCGTGAGATCCAGATTTCAATATTTTAGACCCGACAACCTGAGCGAGGCTCTAGCCTTCCTCGAAGAACACGGCAAAGAAACCGCTCTATTAGCAGGCGGCACGGATCTTATGATCAAGATACGGTCCGGAGAGCTTTCATCGAGATTCGTCATGGATGTCTCCAGGGTGGAAGAATTGAGAGAAGTCCATCGGACCCGAGATTCATTGAATATCGGCGCTGCGGTCACTTATACTGAAATAATGGATAACCTTGCGGTCGCCTCCTGCGCCCCCGTTGTCGCCAAGGCCGCGGCCCATGTCGGCAGCCTCCAGATACGGAACGTGGGCACTCCGGGGGGAAATGTCGCCAACGCCTCCCCGGCCGCGGACAGCGTCCCCGCTATGATGATCCACAATACTTGGGTGAAGATACAGAGCGCGTCTTACACAAGAGTGGAGCCCCTGAGCGCTGTGATTACGGCGCCTTACAAAACGAGCCTGCGTCCGAACGAATTGATTACTTCGTTCATTCTGGAACCTCTTCCTGAGACATTCCGATGCTCATTCCAGCGGATTGCCCGTAGGAGAGCCTTATCCGTAGCGCGAGTCAACGCCGCTGTAGCGGGCATGGAGGACGAAAACGGTTTCATTGCGGATGTTCGGATAACCGCCGGATCCATTACTCCCTCGCCCACGAGACAAACTCCGGCCGAGGAATACTTGACAGGCAAGGCCCCGAATCTAAAGCTATTCATGGAAGCTGCTCAGCTGGTTTCCCAAGAGATGATTCGCCGCAGCGGAGTCAGGCCGTCCACTCAATATAAGAAACCTGCGGTGGAAGGACTTATATTGAAATGCTTGATGGAAGTTTTCTTCAATGAGCAATAGCCCGGAAATTATAGGCTCTGATGTCCTGCGTCTCGGAGGCGCGGAACGGATTTCAGGGGCGGCCCGATTCGCAGCGGACATTCCCGCCGGTGACGCTTTGGCGCTTAGCGTGCTCAGGAGCGAGAAGCCCCACGCTCGCATTGTGAAAATAGACACGAAGCGAGCGCTTCGCGTTCCGGGCTGTGTGGCTGTTTTCACCTCGGCCGACATACCGGGTGGCAATCGCTTCGGAATAATTAATAAAGACCAGCCGCTGTTGGCGGATGATAAAGTGAGATTTGTGGGCGACTCCGTAGCGCTGGTCGCCGCGGAATCAATAGAGACTGCGGAAATGGCGCGTAAAGAAATCCAAGTGATCTATGAAGATTTGCCCGCGGTGTTCGATCCTGAGGAGGCTTTGCGACCCGGAGCGCCCCTGGTGCATGGCGAAAGTAATGTTCTCGGCAAACGCATAATCAAGAGAGGAAATCCAGAGGGGGCTTTTAGACAGGCGGACATTATTATAGACCGAAGTTACACAACCTCCTTCGTGGAGCACACTTATCTTGAACCGGACGCGGGCTTGGCCTATTGGGACGCAGACGGCCTGTTGACTATCTATGCTTCCACACAGAAACCCTCATTACGATCAAAAGGATGTCGCAGTTCTCCTGGGGATCGACGAAAACCGCGTACGGATTATTCAGGCCGCTACCGGTGGCGGGTTCGGCTCCAAGCTCGACTTAAACGTCCAGGGATTTGTGGGCCTGGCGGCTTACCTCCTCAAACGACCGGCCAGAATGGTTTACAGCCGTGAAGAAGCGTTCCTGTGCACCTCCAAGCGGCACCCCCTTAAGATCCATTACAGAACGGCGGCATCCGCCGATGGGAGGCTTCTGGCCGTGGACGTTCGCATCATAGGAGACACAGGAGCTTACGCCTCCTACGGAATGGCCGTAATTACCAGAGCCGCCATACATGCGACCGGCCCGTACGAAATTCCCAACGCTCACATAGAATCCGTGTTTGCGTACACCAACAATCCAATCGCCGGAGCAATGCGCGGCTTTGGAGTGCCTCAAGTGGCGTTCGCCCATGAATCTCAAATGGATTTGCTCGCCGAGGCCACGGGCATGAGCCCCCTGGAGATACGCAGGAAGAATTGCCTTAGGATCGGGTCAATGACGTGCACATATCAGGAGCTCGGCGCAAGCGTCGGCATTGGCGCGACAATCGAGAAGGTGGCTGAAGCCTACTACGGTTTGGACTGTAAGCCGACCGGGAATCCCTTCGTGCTAAAGGGTAAAGGCATAGGCTCCATGATGTACGGTATTGGAAACACCGGGATGCAGAATCCTTCCACAGCTCAGGTGGAGCTCAATCCGGACGGCTCCATCGGTCTCTACAGCGGAGCTGCGGACCTGGGCCAAGGCTGCGTCACTGTCCTGGCGCAAGTAGCGGCTCAAGAATTGGGAATAGATCCTGAAGCCGTAAAGTTGACTTTTGCCGACACACTCGTCACGACCTCGGCAGGGGCTACCTCCGCCAGCAGGCAGACTTATATTTCCGGAAACGCCGTGCTGGAAGCGGCTAAGAAGCTCAAGGACGTTATGCTCACCGAAGCGGCTTTGATTCTGAGCTGCGAGCGAAGCAGACTTGTCCTAAGGGACCATTGTGTTGTGGACTCTATTGACGCTCAAAACAAGGTAACCTTCAAACAAATAGCGTCCCGAGCTCATAAGACAGGAGTGCCTCTCAAATGGCAAGGCTTCTTCGACCCAACCACCACTCCATTGGACGCGGAAACCGGAAGAGGAGCGCCTTACGCCACCTACGCGTTTGCGACGCATGTGGCTGAAGTTGAAGTGGATATTCTTACCGGCGAAGTAAAGGTCATCAAGATCGTGGCGGCCCATGATGTTGGGAAAGCCATTAATCCAAGAAACGTAAGAGGTCAGATTTACGGTGGGGTCGCCATGGGGCTGGGCTTTGCTTTAATGGAGGAGTACCTGCCCGGCCGCACGGAATCCATGAAAGACTATCATATTCCGACCTGCGCGGACATGCCTATTGTGGAGGCGCATATAATTGAAGATCCCGAGCCCACGGGGCCTTTTGGAGCGAAAGGAGTGGGTGAGCCCGCTTTGATCCCCACGGCTCCGGCAATCCTTAACGCCATTGCCGACGCTCTGGGCGAACGGATTTACGACCTGCCCGCAAATCTTGAACGGGTGGCGACAGCTTCAATACAGCGCAGATCCAGAGCTCTCAGGATGTAGTCAGTATTGTTGGCCGGCAAAGAAGGACTATGCCTTAGTGGTCGTTTTCATAAATACGGTGTCGCATTCCCTGAAGCCGCCGCAAATGAAATGCAGCGTATATCGCCCTGTGAGGGGCGCTCTTCATGGGTAGCCATGGGTGAACCCCATGGTAAGCGGCTTTATCCGCCGGCTTCTTCAACCCCTGCGGGGTTGAAGAAAAGATTGCTTGCTGTTTCAATCCATGGGCTGCCGCCCATGGCTACTCAAAGGGAATGCCCCTTCAGGGCGTCTGTGAAAGAATCCGACACCGTATTTACGAAATGGTGTACTTAGTGGTTCATTTCACAAGTTCAGTGTCTGATTTACGGTCAAGCCTCAGGTTAACCTAGTGGGGGCCGGGAACTGAAGAATCCGCTAGCGAATTAATGAAATAGAGAGGTCAGTCAATCGTTCCGGTTTCCAAACGAATACTCACCCTGTGAAAAATATCTGAATCAAGGAGAAAGCCATGTCTGGAACCCTTATTAATAATATCGGCACGCTGGTCAGCGGTGACATCAACGACCCAATCCTGGATGCGGACGCGATCCTGATATCCGCGGGGAAGATTCAGAAAATAGGCAAGTCGTCGGATCTTGAATCTTACGCTCCGGTAAAGATCTTTGACGCGGCGGGGAGCACCGTTATTCCGGGGTTGATGGACTCACACTGCCATGTGGTTCTGGGAGATTACACTCCGCGCCAGCACCAGATTGGTTTTTTGGAAAGCGAAGTGCATGGTGGGGTGACCACCATAATTTCAGCGGGGGAGGTTCATCTACCCGGACGTCCCAAAGACCCGGCCGGCACGAAGGCCCTTGCGATCGTGGCGGCAAAGTCCTTCGCCAATTTCCGCCCTGGCGGGGCCAAGGTGTTGGGCGGAGCCGTGATTCTGGAGCACGGATTGGTGGAAGAGGATTTTGCGGAAATGGCTCGTGAAGGGGTTAGAGTAGTCGGAGAGGTAGGCTTGGGCTCGGTTAAGCTCCCTGAAGACGCGAAGCCCATGATCGGCTGGGCCAAGAAATACGGAATGGTAGTGTTGATGCACACAGGCGGAACCTCCATTCCAGGCAGCGACACGGTCACTGCGGCCCAGGTTATTGCCGCTGATCCTGATGTGGCGTGTCATCTAAACGGCGGCCCCACGGCGGTGGCGCCGGAACAAATCCTTCGACTGGTCCGGGATACCAAGTATGCGCTGGAAATCGTTCATTGCGGTAACCCGAAGGCTATGATTGCGGCGTTGGAATTCGGCATCGAGCATAACGCGCTGCCGAGATTCATCATCGGAAACGACGCTCCGTCAGGAACGGGTGTCATCCCCCTCGGTATCCTCCGCGTCATCAGTATGGCGGCTTCGCTCACCGACGTTACTCCGGAGCAGGCCATTTGTATGGCCACAGGTAACACGGCGAAGGTGTTCGGACTCGACACGGGATTTGTCAAAGAAGGGTTATGGGCTGACTTGGTGGCGATTGACTGCCCAATGGGATCGGTGGGCGTGGACGCTCTGTCTGCAATCAAAGCCGGTGACGTTCCGGGAATCTCCATGATCATGATTGATGGAAAAGCGCACGTGTTGACCAGCCGAAACACGCCGCCTGCTAGAAGAAAAGTAAAAGTCCTTTAGAATTAGATAATCTTGAACCGCAAAAGCCCTCTTTGTACAGAAGTTTTCCCTCGGCGGCGCTTACAAAATGAGAGTAATCAGTGAAAAATGCAAAGGTTGCGGCTCGTGTGTCTTAGACTGCCCGCAGGCCGCGATAAAACTCCTGAAAAGGAGAGCCTCAATCGGCGAGGCATGTTCCCAATGTGGAGCTTGCGTCAAACTCTGCCCTGTAGGGGCCATTTTGCCTGATGAACAACCATTGGAGGGGACCGTAACTTGTGAGTCCTGTCCGGTGCGCTGTCGGATCAAGGAATGGTTTCTCGGCGCATGCCAGAGGTTCTTAAATCGAGGAGGCGCCCTCGAGCGCACAATTTCTTTGCAGGCGTACGAGGATGTGAAAAACGTCGTGGGACCGGACTGGGAGCCGGCAATACGTAAGCCCTTGATTACGGGTATAGGGGCCGGAACAACGTACCCCGACTGTAAATCGGCCCCGCATATAGTCCAATCAAAAATAGAAGGCATAGACGTGGTGACGGTGGTTACAGAAGCGCCGCTGAGCTACTCGGGGATTAAACTCAAGATTGACACCGATACCACGATAGGCGAAGAAAGTGCGCCCGTGCTGTACAGGAAAAAGAAAGTGGGCCATCTCACCACCGAAGAATATGGCTCCAAAATACTGGCCATCGGTGGAGTCAACATTATAACGGGCAAATATGGCTTTACCGCGGCGCGCCTGGTGGCTAATATAGCCAACCGTAAAAAGGTAAGACTCCGGATTCAAGGGGGAAGCTCGATAGAAGGGCGTGTGGGAGCAAAGCCCACCATTGACGGCAAACCCGACGATATCATGAGGGTTGGATGCGGCAGCGCGACCCTCGGGCTCTTTGCGAAATTGTTCAATGACGTCGCTGATGAAGTAATCATAATCGATTCCCATGTGACCGGTTTGATGAGCGAGCATGCCGCTGGAGTATTTGTGGGGGCGAAGCCCTCAGGCGTGAAGCTTCGTTTTCCGCGGAGCACGCCCGGCAGGTATTTCGGTGATCATGGGATCGGTTGGGGCGGAACATCCATTCTCAATCCTTTGGAAATAATCGAATCGATAGACATGGCCGTGGCCAAACTAGGTATGACTGTCCTTGTGACTGAGACCACCGGCAGAAAGGCCGCGTTGTTCCAAGTCGGACCAAATGGCTCATTGGCTGAAGTATCCCTGACAAATGAAGCAAAGGCCGTCATGCGTGAACTCTCGGACACGTGTGAGGAATCCCGAATCTCAGCGGTATATTGCGGCGGATGCGGCGGGAGCGCGAGAGCTGGCGTAACGAAGTATCCCATCAAATTGACGCACGCTGTCCATTCCATGAAGGCTCGACTCACCGTAGGAGGGGCGCCCACTTTTATCCTGCCCGGCGGCGGCATAAACTTCATGGTTGATGTGGAGAAAGTCATGCCGGGCGCATTTACATGGGTCCCTACCCCGGCCACGGTTTGCCCTATCGAGTACACCATGACTCTTGAGGATTACATCGAAATGGGCGGGCACGCGGAGGCGATAAAACCATTTAAGATTTGAAGCGCACGAACCATTGCCTCGAAGACATAGGATGCCTCATGGCCGCGAACAGCCACAACGAACCACGAAAATAGCTTGATTTGTTCGTTGCGCCCCAAAGTTTGTAATGACCACCACTCATGTCGTCATTTTAGAAGTTCTCGAAGAGAGGTCTGGACCCCGCGTTTTGCTGGGTTTCAAGAAGTTGCCCTCCAGTGGCATTTTCATAGGAATGAAATAGTGACTGGCGAGACGCTTATCCTTGGAGACCAAACTGTTCTGTTTGAATTCGGCCCGGTTCCAATGTTCATTGACGGATCGAAACACGGGGTTCGACGTCCCGACTGTTGCGTCCAGGCCGCGGCAAAGCCGTAGATTTTTTGGTGGCCATATCAGCGGATCTGGACGAGATAAAGAAGCCATTTTCGCGGATCAAGCCTCCCGAAGAACGTCTTAAACGGGCCATGTATGAAGCCGTCCGGGCCGTCGGCGACGCGGATCTTACCCCTATGGCCGCTGTAGCCGGCGCCATGGCGGACGCGGTCGCAGACGAACTGGTCCTCATGGGGCTGACCAAAGTCATGGTTAATAACGGAGGTGATTTGGCCATCCGCTTGACGGCGGGCGAGCAAGTGACCGTAGGAGTCCGGCCCGATATTGCGTCGCAACGGGTCACCCATAAGGTAGTGGTTACGGACGAAATGCAGGTCGGCGGTGTCTGCGCCAGCGGTTTTGGCGGAAGGAGCTTCACCAGGGGCTGCGCGTCTGCGACGGTTGTGTTCGCGTCTTTGGCAGTGTTGGCCGATGCGGCGGCGACAGCCGTGGCCAACGCCACGTTCATTGAATCAAACGCTGTAGTTAGGGCGGCCGCGCAACTCTCGGACCCAAATACGGACCTGCAAGGCGTGGACGTGACTTACTCCATAGGCCGCCTCACTCGGAAGGAAATCAACTCGGCTTTGAGTCAGGGGATTTCGCCTGCCGAACGGTTGGCGGCCTCGGGATCGATTTTCGCCGCGTTCGTAGCTGTGCAAGGTTATTGGGCTTGTTACCGATTCAACTCTATTTGAAGCGATTCACTTATGAGCGGCAAATTTTGAGATTGCTTCGCTGCGCTCGCAAAGACACGTCCAAATATCATTGCGAGGAGTGAAATCCCGCGTTCCGTGGGAAAGCAATCTCAGCTTGGTCGCTGATAAGTGAATGGTTACCACGAAGACGTCATTATCCGTCGTTCCCGCGAAGGCGGGAATCCAGTTTTTAGCAGCCTTTCCTGGCCCCCCACTTTCGCAGGGTGACGGCTCTGCGGTGTCACGAACGCCAAAATTTTCCTTATGGCGCCGACATTGGGTCTGGAGGGAAACTTCTTTCGAGAAGTTGCCCTCCAGAAATATCTTCTTAGATAAGGAGTATGGCAATGCAGATCAGAAAGATAGTCAAACTCGTTGAGGAAACTCGCCTCGAGATGGATAGGCCCGTGAATCCGCCGACTCGGCGGGCCGCGGCGATAGCCGTCATAAAGAACCCGTTTGCGGGACGCTACGAGGAAAACCTCGCCGAATTAGTCAACATCGGCGAGCAACTTGGAAGCCTGCTCGGGGAAATGGCGGTTGAAGCTCTGGGCATCTCTCCTGAGCAGGCAGAGAGCTACGGCAAAGCAGCCATAGTAGGCGTGCGCGGCGAACTGGAGCATGCCGCAGCGATTCTGCATCCCAAACTGGGAGGTCCTTTCAGGGAAGCGCTTGGTGGAGGAAAAGCCATCATACCTTCGTCCAAGAAAATGGGCGGCCCTGGAACAGAAATAGACGTGCCCGTGCATTACAAGGACGCCGCGTTCGTCAGGAGCCATTTCGACGCTATGCCGGTAAGAGTGCAGGACGCCCCTAGAGGCGACGAAATTGTGGTGGTTCTGGTGGTTACGGATTCGGGACGTCCGCTGGCAAGAGTTGGTGGATTGCAGAAGAGTCAGGCGACAAAAGAAGACGGGCTGCGTTAGCCGAGGAAAAAGATAGTAATAGTTCACCGGGAAACCCTTTTTTGCAGAAAGGCGTTTCCCGAACCCTCAATGTCGGCGCCATAAAGAAATTTGGTGTGGCGCAGGCTTTCCAGACTGCGGTCAATCAGGTCGTAAAATCGGCGGCTAGAAGAAACTCTTTCAAGACTCCCGAATGGTCGCGAATAGTGGTGCGGTGATGGTAGGGGCGGGGTTTATCCCCGCCCGCTTAACTGGCTTTTGAATAACGGGCGGGGATAAATCCCGCCCCTACAAGCGCTTTGCGAGATTATAACGAGGACCCGCATAATAATCCTCATGCAGTGTATCATCTTTCAGATAAAGATCGTGCTACGAATTACGATGTGACAGTATTTTGAGACGGTTTCAGAATGCCTGCCCCACATAGGACATTCGAGGTCGGATTCTTAAGTCACAAGCATTGTCTCTGACCCTTCCCCGAAAACTCCTCATACATAGGTCATTTAAGGTGTAATATTCGTGCCTTGAGCGGACACTCAGAGGCCTTTCGAGGGCGTAAGCCTCGTCATCCTACTGATCAGCGCAACGGGAAGCGCCCTTATCTTGTCGTCATTGTTAGCGTTTTTTCGATAGAAGTTGCGAGATCTCCCCCATCGGATATTCGGCGCCGCCGACCTGGGAATCGGATCAGTGTGCATTTACAAGCTCGCTCCCAGGTTTTAGACCGGGAACGAGTGAACGCGGCATTCGTACGTGATTTCGGGCTCTAGAATCGGTCCAGATCTGATCCGGAATAGTCCCATCTGGATCCCTTTATCAGTTTTGGCTCAGACTCCGCAGGTCCGGTGTTGGTCTTAAACACCTCCTGAATCCCGTCCTGAGAAGCGGCCGCAAGGCCGGTTCGAGCATTCACCTTACGGAACTCGACTGTCTGAGGAGCCTGAAAACCCTTCACCGGGCGATCTTTTAGCAGGTCTCGCATGAAATAACCCCAGATGGGCGCCGCAGCCTTTCCGCCGGTTTCCCCATCGCCTAGCGAAAATTCATCGTCGAAGCCCACCCAGACTCCGCAAGTGTAATCCGGCGAAAAGCCCATAAACCACGCGTCAACGCTATCGTTCGTGGTGCCGGTTTTGCCTCCGATGTCCGGGCGATTCACGATCTTCTTCAAATTCGTAGCGGTCCCTTGTTGAATAACCCCTTGGAGAAGATTTGTCATAATATACGAAGTGCCTTCATCAAGTTTCCGCTTGGCTATGGCGGAACCCTTCTCAGGCGCGTCTGAATCCGCAAAGACCGTGTTTGGCGACGCCTCATGGGAAACCGTCTGTACGAACGGTTTTTCATTCACAGGGTCGTCGAGAAGCGTCGGAGGGTCATGTTGCTCTAGCACCCTTCCATCCCTGTCCACAATCTTCTTAATGTAAACGTTTGGAATCCCGTAGCCTCTGTTGGGGAACACGGAGTACACGCTGACCTGCTCTTCCAGGGAAACGCCCGTGGAGCCCAGGGCAAGAGTGAGATTGGGCACCATTGAGGTTGAGTATCCCAAGCGTCTAGCGTAGGTGATGGCATTCTCTACTCCAATTTGCTGCAATATTTTTACCGTGGGAACATTCTTGGAATGCACCAGTGCGTATCGAAATGTCACAGGCCCCTGGAAACTTCCACCATAATTCTTTGGCCGCCAGACCTCGCCAGTGCCGGGGACTGTCAGGGCCAAAGGAGAATCAAGGATTATGTCCGCGCACGTGAAACCTTTATTGAGAGCCGCCGCATAAATAACGGGTTTAAATGAAGATCCGGCTTGCCTCTTCGCTTGAGTCGCCCGGTTGTACTCGGATTGCGTTGAGCTGTAACCTCCCAGGAGCACTCTCACGTAACCGCTTCGGTTCTCTCTTGCCATGATGGCCGATTGCGCAATTGGCTCTTGCTCGGCTTCTAGGGGAAAATTGGAAACCATTTCTTCGGAGTATTCTTTATAGTTCCTCATTTGCGGATCGTTGGCGCCGTATTTTTTCATGTACCATTTCACGGCGTCTCGGGTTCGGATCCAAAAGTTTCACTTGAATCAGGTCTCCCACCTGAAACGGCACATCCCCAGGCGAAAAATTCCTGGTGCGCTTCTCCGCTCTTATGAAGGGCTGCCTCACCCACCATTTTGGCGATGGATCAATCTTGATATGACCTACATACTCCTTTTGGGTTTTTCCGTCATCGTATGTCCCCATTCGCACGTATATGTTTTCATGGTCGATGTGGGTCACGACGCCTTCAGTGATGTCGTCAAAATGCATAGGCTCCTGCATGTTGCGACTTTTTTCTGCGAGAAAATCGACTACTCCTTTGGCGGTGAGAGTCTTTATCGGGCCTCTGTACCCCTGGCGCTTATCAAGCTCCCGCAATCCGGCGTCCATGGCGTCGTGGGCCTGTTTGGTTTGCTCCAAGTCCACCGTGGTGTGGACTTGGAGCCCCTCTTTATTTAGGGCGTCCACCCCATACTTGTTCGCTACATACTTACGAACATATTCGACAAAATCAGGAGCTCCAGCCACATACGGAGCGACTTTATTGCTTATTGCGGGCTCCTCGCTGACAGCGGCATCGTATTGGGACTCTGAGATTTTGCCGTCCTCCAGCATACGTCTTAAGACGTACACCCTACGTTCCAAAGATTTTTTCAGATCCTTCTTCGGTGAATACGTGGTCGGGGCCTTCGGCAAACCAGCTAGCAAGGCGCATTCAGCCGTAGTCAAGTCTTCCAGATTTTTGTCAAAATACGTCTGAGCCGCCGCCGCTACTCCATAAGCTCCGCTTCCAAGATAGATTTGATTCAAATAAAGATACAAGATGTGTTTCTTCTCGAAAGATCTTTCGATTCTTGTGGAAAGAATCGCTTCCTTGATCTTCCTCGTAAATGTCCTCCCAGGGTCCAGGAGGAAGGTCTTGGCGACCTGTTGGGTAATAGTGCTAGCGCCTTGACCTTTACTAAGAGGATTCGATGATAGCAGATTCTTCTTGAGCGCCCTGAGAATTGCCTCAGTATCCACGCCGGGGTGGCTCCAAAAGTTTTTGTCTTCCGCCGCCACAAACGCGTCTTGAAGCTGCTGGGGGATTTGTTCGATGGGGACCACGAAGCGTCGTTCGGCTGCGAACTCCTTTACGAGTTCACCTTTATCCGCATAAAATTGAGAAACTATATTAGGGCGGTATTTCTGCAACTTTTCGATTGAAGGAAGGTTCTGTGTGAAATAGAAGTACCCCTCCAGGGCTACGCCCGCCCCTCCGGCTGCGCATGCGATCATGACCAGCAACACAAATCTAGCCATACCCGCAAAGAACGAACCTCTATTCTTGGCCGTTCCGCGGCGATTGTACATTTCCAGATACGGGTCTTTGGGGATCAGATCCTTTTGAGGGGATGGATTCAATTGTCTCTCTCCTCCCTAGCTGGTCCTGGAATCAAGGCTGAGGACCAGTCGATCTAAAGATTCTTATAAAGAAATACATTCGATATTTCAATAGAATTCATTTCACAATTAAAGTCAATGAAAGTCAAACTGGATATGACCCAACAATTGTTAGCATTTTATCCCAAAATTCTTTTATATCAGCAAAACAAGAATCTTGAGCGGCCTGCCACTTATTTAATTATAGAGCAAACTCGTTAATGCGCAAGAATGGCGGTGAACGCCGCTGTTGGCGGAGTAGACGTCAGAGCTCTTTCGGATCGGTTGCTAATTACACCGTTTCGGAAATACGGTGTTATATTTTGGGGGTTATGGCCTAGTATTGAGCCGGTGGGGGCCGCCGTCCCGAAACTGTCTCAAAATTATTGACGCCTCGCAATTCGTAGCACGATCTCTATATGAAACATGATACATTGCATGAGGATTATTATTGCAGTCCCCGTTATAGTCTCGGAAAGCACTTGTAGGGGCGGGGTTTATCCCCGCCCGCCTAGCAGGTTTGTGAACAACGGGCGGGGATAAACCCCGCCCCTACGATCACCGTGCCACGATTCATGACAATTCGGGACTTTTGAGACAGTTTCTCCCTGCCGGCCCATGGACAATGACCGCCAGGGACGGCGGAAGGCGCCAGGAAAAAGAGCCTCCCGTGGGGCGGATGCGTTCGGGGATGAAGAATCCGCAACCGTATTTAGGAAAACCTGCACTAAGTCGTCGGCAAAGCCAAGGATCGTCAGCGCCGTTGTCTCATAAATGGTTCGAGCTCTGGAGTTGGGCGCCATAATTAGAGTTTTTGGGGAGGGGCTCGGGGAGGGACTTTTTGTAGAAAGTCCCTCCCCAACAACTCTTCCAGAGACTCCTAAGTCTCGCGACCGCTTCCGGAGACTACGACAGGCTCACAACTTCAGCGTTTTCAGCGCGTCCAGCCCATCTCGATACCCTTCCTCAATCCAAGCGAGAACCGCGGCTTCAGTAAATCGAAACGTGGCCAAGGGAAATCTGCCCAGGGATTTCTTCGGCCCTATGGTCACAATGCGACAGCCGGGGTATTTTGATTTGTCCAAAGAAAACTCTGCTTTCGTGCTGATGGCGATTATGTTCCTGACGCCTGATTCATATAACGGACCTATCGGCAACCAATGGCCCACTCCTCCGTCCGAATAGGTTTGTCCATTGATCTCAATGGGAGAAAACACCAGCGGCACAGCCATTGAAGCTCCTATTATGTTCCAGGCGTCACTTTCGGTCTGTTCCTGAAGTTTGAACCACCTAGACTCACCCAACGGTCTCTTCACCTTAGACTCGCTGCGCACTGTGACAAACAGGGGACTCGGCAGGTTCAGCACCAGCGCCATATCTATATATCTCTCAAGTGTCGGCATAACCCCTTCGATCTTGAAAAGCCCATATTTCCTGAGATGGCCAAAGGAACCCTGGGTAGAAGCTATTTTCACCATGGCGGACGCGTACTTGAGGAGACGAAATATCCTCACGTTCGGTATGGGTAGAAGAGAACCAGCCAACATCGGCAGCCATGATAAGTCCAAGCTTCCCCAGCTTGTCGTAATCGACCTGCAGAGTGACTTGCCTTGTAAGCTCCATCCACAAATCATATCCGCGGCGCCAATCTCCCTGTGCGACCAACGCCCCATTTAAGGCCCCTATAGAGCTGCCGGATATGGCGGAAAAATGAATCCCTCTCTCTGCGAATGCCCGCCAACACCCCAATTGATAGGCTCCCCGAGCGCCGCCGGCTGAGAGAGCCAGCCCAAGGGAGCTGTTGTCCGAGACAGTTCTGGAGGCGTTATGGAATCGGGAGTAAATTCTTTCCATGGTCAAATCCCTGATGAACAGCCAAAATCGAGGAACCTGAGGTTAGTCCCTTGACATCGGGTCGGGTACAATCTAAAATCTGTCTTCATCGAAGGCGGCTTAGCCAAGTGGTAAGGCGACGGTCTGCAAAACCGTTATACGGCGGTTCAAATCCGCCAGCCGCCTCCAAGACGCTCCCCATAGTCAATGTTTTTCCCGTCCTGGCCGACCCCTCTTTAAGCGCATTCTCTTGTCAAACTATAAGCGATAATTCTCCAATAATGAAGGTTCTCGGATTTTTCGGACGTTATGGCCAATAGCTACTGCTTCTGAACGTTCGATTCCATGAACTCGGTTGCGAATTTGTGAACGGACCATTTCCTCAGGTCCGCAAGAGACCAAGACACTGACCCTGCATTGCCGGGTCAGTCCCACCCCGAATATTCGTGGTAAACCTGAAGCCGGTATCGACCCTATATCGGGCGGCGCTGACCCGAGATCCAGGTCAGCGCTTACTGTGCTTGAAACTGATCCTCAATGTTGGAAACGGAGCGGCATAGCGACTTAGGAAGACGCGTCATGGCGGGCGGGAAAGAATCCCCTAGGCCCTCAGGCGCGGGGACTCACCCAAGAATCTTAATGTTTTGGAGCTGCTTCCAGGTTTCTTCGGAGTACCAGATGTCAACCATCTCGTCTCTATATCGCTCGTCCTTAAGCTTCATTTCTTCGCATGTATCCGACCTCAGAAGCATCTTAATGCTCTCGAACGCGGGGCCATACCGCCTCGAGAAATCCGAAGCGGCCTTCATGGCGGCGTGGTTTATGGCGTCTTCGTCAACGACTTCGTCCACCAGTCCCAATTTCTTGGCCTCTTCGGCGCTGAACATAGCCCCGGTGTACGCTATGATTTCCGCGTTTCTTGCGCCCACGCAGTAATTGAGCATTACAGCGCTGCCCGGAAAAAGCGAAGACCCGAAACTGATTTCGTTCAAGCTGATCTTGGACTTACCCGAAACCATGATGCGGTAATCGCAAGCGCTGGCAAGCATACAGCCACCAGCAACAGTGTGGCCGTTCAAGGCCGCAATAACCGGTTTGGGAAAGGAGAAGATGTAAGTATAGAGTCCGGCGAATTTAGTGACAAAACGCAGGAAGTCCTGTTTGGAGTAAGTAAGAAACTCCGGGATATCCAGGCCGAACGAGAAGAATTTGTCCCGGCCCGTGATAATGACCGTCCTGACAGCGGCGTCGGTTCTTGCCTCTTCAAAAGCGGCCAGCAACTCTTCGGCGAAGGCCTCATTTATGGGGTTCACCTTGCCCCGGTTCAGGGTAATTTTCGCAATGTTCCCTTCCACCGACTTAAGTATAAAAGACATTGAATCTCCTGATTTTCTTGGTACTTAATCTTTATCTAGATTCGGTGACCAATGGCTTCCGGGCGCCACGGCGATCGTCACCATTCAATTACCGGCCCCACGCTGTCCTGACGGGCGCAACACAGCCTTCCTTGCTGATCGAGGAACTCTTCGAGCACACCGCCTGCGCAATTCAGGGCGAGGTCCGGTGTGTTGTTCGTTTCCGACATGTGGGCAAGAATGATGGTGTGCAGTTCGTCATTGATGAGTCTTTGAATCAACTTGGCGCTCTCATTGTTGGATAAGTGCCCTACCCTGCTGCGCACGCGCTCGTTTCAGCTCCCAGGGATATGGTCCCTCTATAAGCATTTTCGGATCGTGGTTGCTCTCAAGTACGAGAAGTTGCAATCCTGTCAACACGTTCGCCACGAGATTGGTTGCGGTCCCAAGGTCGGTGGCTATGCCTAAGCGCGCGCAACCACAGGATATGCGAAAACCCACAGGATCAGCGCTGTCGTGAGGCACAGAGAATGGATGAATGCGGAAACCCGCCACCTCGAAAATCCTGCCGGTCTCAAACATTTCCAGCGCATGGATTTTCCCCAGCGAGCCTTGGGTTTCTTCCCATGTTCCCAGGTTCATCCACACCGGGAGCTTCAGCTTTCTGGATAAAACGCCCACTCCCTTCACATGATCCGAATGACCGTGGGAGACGACTATTCCATTGAGACCAGCGGGATCAAATCCAATCGATTCCATGCGCAGGACCAATTGCTTGGCCGTAAGCCCCGCGTCGACAAGAATCGCCGAGCCGTTGTTCTGCACGAGAAATGAATTGCCTGAACTGCCGCTCGCCAATGGAACGAGTCTCATTCTGAGCACATCCTTGAAATCTGATGCTGATTGGGTCGCAAAATTATCGCCCTCGGGCGCCGGTGTCAAGATAATATGCGCAACCATAGATTAAATGGACTTATTTTGAGATCCCGTAGCCGTTTCACTCTCATCAAGTAATGGTTTACCCGGAAACCCCTTTTTACGCAAAGAGGTTTCCTCTCGGCGACCGCTTACTTCCTCAAGGGCATAAGGGATGTCATTGCGGGCGCAGTGAAGCATTGTCTATCACATGAGCGCATGTCTTCCAATATATGGAAGCCGCATCCTGATAATGGCTAAAAGCCTACATATCTGCCGGCCACCAGCCCGGCGAGAACAAGAAACACAAGCCAGGCTTGGATCAACGGGCTAAACTTGGAAGGAGGATCTGCAAGGATTTCTCTTACCCGCTCGCCTGTTTTATCGGCGGGCACATTATCCAGGATACGCTTGGCAACCGATCCAAAACACTGTATTGTATTAGTGATCAAAACGGGACGTCCCTTGTCGTGGACAAGGATCAAGAAGACCTTGCTTCCGGACTGGACAGCGTCCACTGATTGTATTTCATCCCAATTTAGGCTCACGGAACGCAAGAACTTATCTATGACCAGACCGTCGTCGCTGAAGGTTATCTTGCGAGCCAAAATCTCGGCCCCCAGGTAGAAAAAAGGAGACAGGACAATCGTCAGCAGGAATCCCTTCGGCGTCGCTCCCTCCAGGAAAATCAATGTTACTCCGGCGCCTATGGCCAAAATCACAGGGACAGACATTTTGGGATCTACTCTAAAGCAGTCTTTTTCCATATTTTTTCTTCCTTCCTACAGGCCTCTTAGCTTGTATCAATATAAATCATATGATAGCATTCCAATCTTCAAGGATGGAAGGAGTTTTGGCGCCTCTGAAAAACCAGAGGGGAGGAATCAATGGTAATGAACAAACGTCTTAAAGCCGCGTGTATAGTAATAGCACTTGTCGGTTTGCTGCTGGCGCCCATCAGGGCGGTCACCGCGGAATCGAACGCTAAATCTCCCGATTACAGGGAATTGCGACTATTTCGCCAAGTAATGCAACTGGTTCAACGGAATTATGTCAAAGACGTCCCGGACAAGGATCTGGTTCAAGGCGCCATCAATGGCATGCTTCAGTCGCTGGACCCTCACTCGTCATTTCTCAATGAAGAGCAGTTTAAGGAATTGCAAGTAGAGACCAAAGGAGAATTTGGCGGTCTGGGTATTGAGATAACTCTAGAAAACGGCATCCTGACCATCGTTTCCCCTATTGAAGATACTCCGGCATTCCGAGCCGGCCTCAAACACGGCGATAAGATCATAAAGATCAACGGAGAATCCACCAGGAACATCACCCTTCAGAAGGCCGTGAAGCAAATGCGTGGGGCCAAGGGGACCAAAGTCACCGTGACTATCATGCGAGAAGGGTTCCGCACAGCTAAAGACTATTCGATCACACGTGACATCATTCGCGTTCAATCCGTAAAGAAAGAACAGCTCGAGCCCGAGTATCCTTATGTCAGGCTGATCCACTTCCAGGAAAACACGGACACCGACCTGGACACCGCCATAAAAGAATTGGGCGGGGACGAGATTAAGGGTTTGATCCTTGATCTGCGAAACAACCCAGG
>CAVVHK010000140.1:0-54307 GCA_963747865.1 uncultured delta proteobacterium
CCGAGGTGCTCTATAACCTGGCGGCGGCAACTAACAACGGCCAGTGGGCCAAGGCCGGCGACCGCTTCACCAAGAAGCGCTTCGTCAATCCTCTGGCCTCGCGCCGCGACGAGCTGCGCCCGCTCCACGTCAACACCCACATCCCGCAAGTGATCGCCGCCGCCCGCCGCTACGAGATCCGGCGAATGCGCTTCCACGATATCGCCGCTTTCTTTTCTACGAAGTAAGACCGAGCGCACTTACGTACTGGCGGCACCAGCAACGGCGAAGTCTGGCGCGCCCGCCCCGCGCAGCTCGCCGCCGAGCTGAAACTGAGGTCTCAACCGCCGAGTGCTGCTGCTCCTATAACATGCTCAAGCTGGCGCGCCATCTTTACAGCTGGACGCGCCGACCCCCGCTAATGGACTACTACGAGCGCACCCTCCTCAACAGCCGCATGGGCACCATCCAGCCCAAAACCGGCCACACGCAGTATTACCTCTCGCTCACCCCCGGCGCCTGGAAGAACTTCAACACCGACGATAAATCCTTCTGGTGCTGCACCGGCACCGGCGTCGAGGAGTACTCCAAGCTCACGGACAGCATCTACTGGCACGACGACGACGGCGTGTATGTCAACTTATTCATTCCCTCCGAGCTGAATTGGCCGGAGAAAGGTTTCGGCTGCGCCAGGATACTCGGTTCCCCGATCAGCCGCGGACGGCGCTGATAGTCACTGCGGACAAGCCGGTCCACCTCGCCGTGCGCTTGCGCGTACCCTCCTGGCTCGCTTCCGCGCCCACCGTGAAACTGAACGGCAGGCCACTCGAAGCCACCGCCAGCCCCGGCAGCTATCTGACGCTGACGCGAACCTGGAAGAAAGGCGACCGCGTGGAGATGGAACTGCCCATGCGCCTTCACATCGAATCCATGCCCGATGATCCCACGTTGCAGGCCATCCTCTATGGACCCTTGGTGCTGGCAGGCGATCTGGGCGCCGAGGGATTGACCGACAACTGATCACCGGCGCGATGGGGCCGCGGGTCCAGGCCTTACCCATCGACGTCCCCACTTTCCGCGCCACAACCGCCGACCCCGCTGCGTGGATCAAGCCCGGTGACAGCCCGCTGACGTTCCGCACCACCGGCCAACAGAAAGACGTCGCTCTGGTCCCGCTCAACGCCATCTTTGACCGCCGTTACTCCGTCTACTGGCAAGTGGCATAGGTCAACACTGTGGGGCAGATTTTCAATCGGCCCAGGTCCTTGTCGCCGCAATCACCGGCAGTCTTCGCCAACCTTTTACAACCGCGCCGCGCTGCGAGCCGCCGAGCGCCTGGCGACCGAAGGCGCCCGGCTGGATGTTTTCGATCTTGCCGGCATTCCTCCGTTCAACCAGGATGACGAGAGAAACCCGCCGCCACGGGTGGTCGAGCTGAAGCGGAGTATCCGCGCCGCCGATGCCGTTCTGCTGGTCACGCCCGAATTCAACTATTCCATTCCGGGCGTGCTGAAGAACGCCATCGACTGGGCGTCGCGGCCTTACGGCGAAACTCGTGGGACGCCAAGCCGGTAGCGGTGATGGGCGCCTCGCTCGGCGCATTCGGCACCGTCCGCGCCCAGTATCACCTCCGCCAGGTGTTCGTGTTCCTCAACATGAACGCGCTGATTCGGCCCGAAGTGATGATCTCCAACGTCGCGGAACGCTTCGACGAGCAGGGCAACCTCAAGGACGAGAACACCGCCAAACACATCGGAACCTGCTCCAGAGCCTGGTCGAATGGGCGCAGCAGCTCGACCGCGGCAAGCGCACCGCCGCCGCCGGCCCATGGCGTCGTAGCGGTGCGCCCTACAATAGGTTGACGATATGAGCCTCGAACAAGTAGCCCGGCGGGCCAAGGTTTCCACCGCCACCGTGTCGCGGGTGCTCAACAATGCCAGCATTGTCAGGAGCAGCACCCGCGCCCGCGTCGTCCAGGCCATCGAGGAGCTGAAATACCATCCCAATCTGCACGCGCGCAACCTGGCCGGCGGCAAGAGCCGCACCATCGGAGTAATCGTTTCCAACCTGGAGAACCGTTTTCTTACATCTATAAGGCTGTCGAAGCCGGCGCCCATGCCCGCGGCTTCGAAGTGGTGATAGCCAACACCGACTACCGGTCCGAGCAACTGGTCGCCAGCATCCGGCTGATGATCGGGCGGCGCGTCGCGGGCCTGGCCGCCATCGTGTCGGAGATGGAGCCGGCGCTCATCGACGAGATCGCCAACAGCCGCATTCCGGTGGTCTTCTACGATGTCGGCGCGCCCCGGCCGAACATCACCAACATTCGCGTCAACTACCGCCGAGGCATCGGGCAGGTGGTCGATTACCTGTACAGCCTGGGCCACCGGCGCCTGGGTTTCGTGGGGCACCACGCCCTGCTGGGACCGATCAATGAGCACATGAAAACCGTGCTCGATGCCGTGGCCCGGATTCCCCAAATCGAAGTGCGGACCGCCGCCGACGCCGACACGCTCGAGGGCGGCCGGCAGGCCACGCGCGCCTTGCTGGCCTCGGGTTTCGCGCCCACCGCCATCATCTGCGTCGACAACGTCACGGCCGTGGGAGCATTGCGCGAGGTGCACGAGCGCGGAATCCGCGTGCCACGGGACATGTCCGTCACCGGTTTCGACAACGTCCAGCTCTCCGAGTTCTGCTATCCGGCTCTGACCACCGTGCACATTCCGCGTGAGCGCATCGGCCAGATCGTCTGCGACTCCCTGATTCCCAAGCCCGGCCAGCCCGACGCCCTCGATGACAAGACATCCTGATCGACCCGGAGTTCGTGCTGCGCGATTCCACCGGGCTCGATATGGGAGCCGCATTGCGGGCATTTTTCCTCTGTGGCCACGGCTTCTCGGGCTGCCTCATCAGTCGAAATGTTCCGGGTGTAGCCGCAGTTCGGATAAGCCGAGCAGCCAATGAAAAGCCCGTATTTTCCGGAACGAACCACCACCGGATCTCCGCATTGAGGGCAGGTTTCGCTGGTGGGAATCCCTTCCTTCTTGATATTCTTCATTGTTTTCTTGGCTTCTTTCAGAGCCGATTGAAACGGCTGGTAAAAGTCGGCCAAGGTCTGTTTGAGAGAAGCCGCGCCCTCTTCTATCAGGTCCAGGGAAGATTCCATTTCCGCCGTGAAATGTGTGTCCAGCAGATGGGGGAAGTTTTCGATCAGCAGCCCGGCTATGATCCTGCCAAGAAGGGTGGGGCGGAACTTCTTGTCCTGTGGCTCTACGTACTTGCGCTTCTGAATCGTCGTGACCGTTTCGGCGTAGGTCGAGGGCCGCCCTATACCAAGCTCTTCAAGCTCCTTTATAAGAGAAGCTTCATTAAAGGCGGCAGGCGGCTGGCTAAAATGCTGCCTGGGAACTAGTTGCTTTAGCGAGAGCTTATCACCGGGGGATAGGGGAGGAAGTCTGCGACCTGATTCCTCTTTTTCCGCATCCGTGTCGGACTCTTCTTCCCCGGACTGGGAGTAAATCCTCATAAATCCATCAAATTTCATGATGGATCCGGTTATGCGGAAGGTCAGGCTACCGGATTTTATCGTCGCCACAGTCGAGTCGAATATCGCAGGCGCAGCTTGGCTGGATAAGAACCTGTTCCATATAAGGGTGTATACGGCCAATTGAGCCTTATCCAAGTATTTAGCCACCGTTTCCGGGGAATATTCGAGAGAGGTGGGGCGGATTGCCTCATGGGCTTCCTGTGCGGATTTTCGTCCCTTATAGATGTTGGGTTTTCCCGGCACATATTTTGGACCAAAAACACGATTGATATAATCCCGTGCCGCGGCCGTGGCTTCAGGAGCGATCCGCGGGGAATCCGTCCTCATATAGGTAATTAAGCCTACCGCGCCTTCCCGCCCCAGATCGATCCCTTCGTAAAGCTGTTGGGCAATACGCATAGTCCGGCTGCCCGTAAGCTTCAATTTTCTCGACGCCTCTTGCTGCAATGTGGAGGTTATGAAAGGCGGGGCGGGTTTGCGCATCCTTTCTTTGCGGGTGACGTCCATAATCTCGAAGGGGTGTTTGCGAGCCAGATCCACCAGGTTTTTGGCCGCGCTCAGGTTCGGGATGGTCGCCTTCTTGCCGGCTTGCTCGACCAATTTGGCTTCGAAAACAGGTGGAGAATCCGCCTCGAGGATTGCCGTTACCGACCAGCTTTCCTCGGGAACAAACGTGTCGATCTCCCCCTGTCTATCAACTATGAGTCTCAAGGCCACCGATTGAACGCGGCCGGCGCTTAACCCGGTACTGGACTTTTTCCCACAAGAGAGGGCTCAGACCGTAGCCCACGATTCGGTCTAGAATACGGCGCGCCTGCTGAGCGTTGAATTTGTTTTCGTCAAGCCTGGCAGGATTTTTGACCGCTTCCTTGATAGTTCTTTCCGTGAGTTCGTTAAACAGCACCCTGAAGATGGAAGCCTTAGGCTTCTTCAATTCTTCGCGCAAATGCCAAGCTATCGCCTCGCCTTCTCGATCAGGGTCAGTGGCCAGAAACACGCGGTCCGCTTTCTTGGCCGCATCGTTTAAGTCCTTGAGGATTTTCTCTTTTCCTTCGATGACCTGGTATTCTGGAACGAAACCGTCCTCGATCTTCACTCCCAAAGATTTCTTTGGCAGGTCTTTGACGTGTCCTACCGACGCCTTCACTTCAAAACCAGGACCCAAGTACTTCTTTATAGTTTTTGCTTTGGCCGGCGATTCAACAACGACCAGAGTTGTCTCCATTTATATAACCACCCCAATGCATTTGGTCTGAATAGTGTCGTTAACCATCAAATGTCCTTCGAACCTAATATAGTCTTCCTCCGTGAGATTCGCGGGATACTCAGAACTATCTTCGGATAACGACCACCCGCCGGCCTGGCATTGCGAGGAGAGAAGCGACGAAGCAATCTCAGCCTGTATGGCCCATGAGATTGCCGCGGGCTGCGCCCTCGCAATGACAGGCTTCGGCTTTGTGCGGATCTGAGGTCCCCGAATATTTCAACGCGGAGGACCATACTAATTTGCTGCATCCGCGGACAAATCTCAAGGCGGTTCGTATGAAAGATGCCTCCGGAGGGAAACTTCTTGAAAGAAGTTTCTCGAATTCGGTCTTGATTTTCCCTGTGGGGCAGGCTTTCCAGCCTGCCGATTTCACAACCGAACCAATCGCAGGCTGGAAAGCCTGCGCCACAGCTCCCTTTGGCCCCGGGACCAATATGACAAATGCATTTTCATTTATCGTTGTAACCCTGCGCGGTCACGCGAATCTCGGCTCCAATGCTCGCATCGAAACTCAAATGGTCTGTTTTTCAGCGCCTAATTGGGACGTGCAAACATTTTGCCGGGATACTGCTTGACCAACCCCGACAGCTCCAATTCCAGCAAAACCCCGGACACCTTCCCCGCTTCCATCTGTAGGGCTTCACATATGAGGTCGATTGGGATAGGGTCCAACTCGATTACACTCAGGACTCTCGTGGCGTCTTCGGACAAATCCAGGTCATGTGGAGCTTGAAATAGGGCGGGTTGAAAAACCGAAGGGGGCTCGTTAAACAAGCTGTTTATTATGTCGTCGGCGCACTGGACCAGTCCGGCCCCTTGCTTGAGCAAGTGGTGGGGACCCGCGGACCGGCTGTTCAGTAGGTTTCCGGGAACAGCGAACACGTCTCTGTTCTGATCGAGCGCATGTTTTGCGGTAATCAGTGAACCGCTGCTCATGGCAGCCTCTATCACGACAACCCCTTTGGACAGGCCCGAGATTATTCTGTTCCTTCTGTAGAAATTGGTGCCCAGAGGTTGGACTCTCGGGTGGAACTCGCTTATCACCGCGCCCGCTTCGACCATCTCCTCCACGAGCGCCCCGTTTTCTTTGGGGTAAATTACATCCAAGCCGCAGCCCAACACGCCGATGGTTCTTCCGCCTTCTTTAACCGCAGTCTTATGGCAACACGTGTCTATTCCCCTGGCAAGACCGCTCACTACGGTTATACCGGCGCGCGCCAAATCTCGCGTCAACGTTCTAGTCACTTCCAGACCATAGGCTGTAGGATTACGGGTACCGACGACGCCCACGGCGCGTTCATCCTGCTCGACTATATTGCCCCTCACGAACAGAAGGGCAGGGGGATCGTAGATCTCGCGCAGGTTTTTCGGGTACTCGGGGTCCCATCGCAAGATCACTTTGACATTGAGACGATTTATTATTTCGATATCTTCCAGGATTTCTGAATGGGGTGGCTTGTAAGAGGAAATAATTGCGGCGAGTTTTTCGCCCAAACCGGTTCGGCGCCGAATCTCGTCCGCGTGCGCCTCCATTACGGCCTTCGGGGTCTTGAACGCCTCCAGAAGTTTCGCAATGGTCAGAGGACCCACACGAGGAATTCGTTCGAGCGCCAACCAGTCATAGAGAGCTTCATTGTCCAGTTTTCTTCCGAGAATGCTCAATCTGAAACCGTCTTTATTATATCTCCAGGCAAAATCTCTTCCTTTGATAAGGTTATTATAACCGTGCAATTCTTGTCAAACGACTTCAGGACCATTCCTTCTCCGATATACTTGTCCGGTAAGGCCAATCTGCGCCCAAAATAAGGATCCGCTTTGGGATGGCCTGGACGATATATGTTGAGCAACATGCCTTCGCGCATTCCGTCACATTCACCACGGTTTATGAAAACAATGTCGTTTTCAAGGCCGTAGCTTGCGCCCATAAAGGAATCTCTAGTGGCTGAGTTCAAGATTGTTCCGGTTAAGAGACGATGCGTTTTGGAAGGGATTATGTCGCGATCCCTCGGAGTAAACAAGCAGAGTTTGTCGCCTTTGACTATTTCCACGTAACTTTCCAAAATGATACCCGTGGCCAGCTCGTTTCCCGTGCTTGTGATTTCCATTTCCCCCACTATCTCCGACTGAAAACCGATGGACCGGTTGGGATCCAGCGGATCGGGAAGGGGACCCTTTTCCCGGTAAATGCCGAACCTGTCGCCGACGAGAATAGCCTGTTTCTTGGATGGGCGAAACTGGATATACACTAAATCTCTTTCCAAGTAGTAGGTTTTGTAATCATCAGGAGCGCAGACTATGTAACCCCACACCTGAGTCGGCCTCAGCGAGAGCTTATAAGAGAAATACTTTTTGTCATATGGAATGCCCTTGTAAGGAGTTTTTTCCGTCAGGAAACGTAACTCAAAGGGTATCCCTGTTGTTGGGACTTGGGTTTGGCTGGACACCAGGTACTGACTCTTGACATCATAAAGGTCAATTCGAGAGCCTCTAGCCAATTCTTGCTTTTCTGGGGCTGTCTTCGTGTCTTTTATCCGTATCTGAGGATTCTGGTTCCACAAGAACGGCCAAAGATCGCCATTGCCATAATATTTCTCTGAAAGCGAGAATAAAGTGTCTCCCCTGCGCACGGTATGGGGCTCTCCATCCGGCCTGGGAAAGAGTTCAAAGGCACACACGCCATGTATCAAAGACATTGTCACGGCGATGATGGCCGACAAGATGAAGAATCGGTGTTTTCCGGACATCAACGGCCTCCGCAACCTATTTCGGATATAGTGGTTTAAGGTTAATAAGTAAGTCACTATTTTTTTATAGATTTTTTAGTGAGTTTTGTCAAGAAGTATTTGCGGTAATGGAATAGCAAAGTAAAGCGAGAGGTTGTGTTGTTTTGTTAAGGTGGCTTGCGCCGCGGTCACCACCAACCAAAAGCGAATCCGACGTCGCTGAAGTGGAGCGCATCTGTCGAGAAAGGACCTCGAACGATGCGGTTCGCAAGGGGCGCCACATCCTATGAGATCTGCGTTCGGGGCTGAAGAATACGCGAGCGCATCAAAACGCGGTTTATTTAGCTCCTCACGTGGACATTACACTGACCCTGCTTGGCAGGGTCAGCGCCACCCAAGACATCAGAGACTCTCCCACTCTAGCCCGCTATTGAGCCATCTGGGTGGCGCTGAGCCGGTTTCCAGGTCAGTGTGCGTTGTGTCACGGTCAATCTGTGACCACTGTGGCTCAGTTTGCGGAGCAAGATATATAGTCCATCCCGGTAAAACATCGCCGAACCGGCGCAATGCGCTAAAAAAAGGACATCACGGAGGTACAATCATCAGCGTTTACGCGCTCTTGTCGATGTCTTCCAAACGCGACTGCAAGTCCTCCCATTTAGCTTCTATTTCCTTGATTTCTTTCTCCACGGAAGGAGCCTCCTCCAACAGTGGTAAGATCAACTCTCTATTGTCATAACTGCCGGGATCGGCAAGAACCGCCTCGATATCCCTTTTGCGCCGCTCTTTTTCGCCCAGTAGAGCCTCCAATCGTTTGAGTTCTTTCTGGATCGGCGCCCTAGCTTTGGACAACACGGCCCTGTTCTCGGCTTCCCTACGTTTGCGATCCTTGCGGGATGTCTTTGCCTCTTCTAAATTCTTTTCCTGGTCTTTTCTGAGAAGGGGCTCCGGCTCTTGCTCCCCGGCTTGCTCCATCAAGGCTTTTTTGTATTGATAATACTCGTAGTTACCTGAATAATAGTCAGTTCGTCCTTTCTCAATTTCGAGTATTCCCGTGCAGACCGAGTTCATTAACCTACGGTCGTGGGTGATCAGGATGAGAGTGCCTGAGTATTTTTTGAGGCCTTCTTCGAGGATTTCACACGAAGGAATGTCCAGATGGTTTGTGGGTTCGTCCATCAACAGCAAGTTCGGGGGCGATAGTAGTATTTTTGACAGGGCAAGACGGCTCTTTTCTCCGCCTGACAACACCCTTACTTTCTTGAAGACGTCATCTCCGGAAAACAGGAAGGCTCCCAGGAGATTGCGGATTTCCTGTTCAGTCATGCCCGGGGCTGTGGATTGAGCTTCTTCGAGCACAGAGCGCTCTGAATTAAGGCTTTCGGATTGGTGCTGAGCAAAATAACCCGTGGTCACCTGATGTCCGTATTTGATTGAGCCTCCATCATAGGGAATTATACCGCCGATAAGTTTCATTAGAGTGGATTTACCCGCCCCGTTCGGTCCGACCAACCCGACTCTGTCACCGCGATCCACACTAAAGCTGAAGCCGTCATAAACCTTCAGGTCACCATAATGTTTGACAAGATCGATTACTTCCAGAGCCCTTCGTCCTGAAGGCGGAGGCTGAGGAAAATTGAACTTTACGGTTTTGGCTCGTTGCGGTGGCTCAACTCTTTCGATTTTATCGAGCATTTTCACTCGGCTTTGAACGCGGCTGGCTGTGCGGGCTTTCACTCGATTTTGAGCGATAAACTTCTGCATTCTCTTGATTTTCTCTTGCTGGTTCTTGAAAGCGGCAAGGATCACGTCATCCTGCATCTGCTTGTTGCGCTCGTATTCGTCGTAATTTCCCGTATATGAGGTCACTTTGCCCCGGCTTATCTCGATTATCCGGTTGACAAGTCTATTCAGGAAGGCCCTGTCGTGCGAAACCAGAAACCAATGCGCCTTTGAAATTGGCAAGATAGTCTTCGACCCACAAGAGACTTTCAAGATCCAAATGGTTTGTGGGTTCGTCCAACAGCAACACGTCCGGTTCGGCCAGAAGAATCTTCGCCAGGGCTACCCTCATCCTCCATCCACCGGAGAATTCCGTCCAGCGACGCTTGGAATCCTCTTGTTGGAAGCCGAGACCCTGGAGAATCTTCAGCGCGCGCGCCTCCAGAGTATATCCCTGGTAGCGCTCGAATTCGTGAAGCAGCACTCCGTGTTCTTCGATCAAGGCCTCGCCGCCTTCGCTGTCCGTGGATAAATCGGCCATTTCATGTTCCAGGTCGGAGAGTCTCTCACGAACGTTTTTGAGTTCCTTGGAAACGTTCATCACTTCTTCCAGAATCGGGCCGTCACTGCCTTGTATCAATTCCTGATGAAGCACACCCATACGGATTCTTTTTTCTACGGAGACTTCCCCTTCGTCCGGGGTAACGGAACCTTCCATCATTCCCAGCACTGTGGATTTGCCGGCTCCGTTGGGACCTATAATCCCGACACGGTCTCCTCTGTGGATGCTGATATTCCCATCCTGAAACAGAGGTTTGCCGTTAAAAAATTTTGCTACGTTTGTTAAGAAGATCAAATCTATTCTCCAGAAACTAATATTTTGTAAGCGTTCACCGGGAAGAAGCAGAAGACGCGGAGAAACTCTTTATCCGTAAATGAGGCGTTTCCAAAGCGATTATGTGCGCTTGAGTGAGAGAGCGCCCGCTTCGCATCAGACTGGTATGAACTAGCCTTCGTATGAGGTTCAACGGATTTTTCCTCTGCGCTCTCTTCGTTTCCTCCGTGGATACTTTTTTCGGGTGCAACGGTCAGGTTTTTTGTACGATGTTCCATTCGATTCCGAATAGTATATTAGAACAAAAAGGCGCCGGTTCCCATGGGTTTGCTTTAACGTCGAAATTATCGGCGTCGACAAGAAGGCTCTTAGCCAAGTCTTCGCAGCCGGTTCCCGCGTGCCGGAAAACTTTGAGCCACTTGCGGGAGTCCCATCCCCTGGACATTAACGGCCGTTAATTATTATATATACTTTTTGAAGTTTTAGAATGATCGGCATGAAATGGCAAACCCAAATTTTAAGAAATTGACGAGGCTTGTGGGAAAAGCCATCGGAGATTTCAGTCTGATTGCTCATGAGGACCGTATCCTCGTCGCTCTATCCGGAGGCAAGGATTCGTGGTCGTTAATCTATGCGCTTCGTGAATTGCAGCGCAAGGCTCCGGTCAAATACGATCTTATGGCGATAACGGTTGATCCGGGATTCCCGTGCGCTTCCATGGACGAATTCAAGGGGCGCCTTGAAGCGAGTGGGTTCAGTTATGCGATAGTCCCTGGAAACATCGTGGAGATAGTAAACGAAAACCTGACTCCGGGTACTAATCCATGTTCGTTTTGCTCCCGTCTGAGACGAGGATTATTGTATTCGTACGCCCTTAAGGAAGGTTGGAACAAAATCGCCTTGGGGCATCATCTCGATGACTTCGTGGAAACCTTGCTTCTAAATCTCTTTTATAACGGCTCCGTTAAAGCGATGAGCCCAAAGCTGCTGGCCGATAACGGACAGACTACGGTCATAAGGCCTCTGGTTTATGTGCGCGAAACGCTGACGCGATCGTGCGCCCAAGACCTTTCGGTTCCGATTTTCGGTTGTTCGTGCGCATACCAGGGAATGAGTTCCTCAAAGCGGCATTGGATCAAGAAGATGTTGGACAATCTGGAAAAAGACATCCCCGACATCAGGTCGAATCTGCTGTCCGCTTTGGGGAGAGTGAAAGGTCGGCATCTCTTTGCGAACGCGTCTAAGCAAAAAACATAGTCCTTGCATTACCTAAGAATTAGGGCGTATATTAAATAATTGTTTTCCCGGTGCCTGCGCGCCGGCGTAGTGACGTAATAGAGGGCGTTAGGCCGGCAAGCATGAAGATCGACTGTCGTCGCGCCGCAACGTTGTAAAGAAATCCAATCATGTTCACAGGAATAGTTCAGTCCAGAGGCGTCATCAAGTCCATTGAGCCCCAAAATCATTTTGTTCGGATCGGCATCATTTCAGATTCGGACCTGTCCGATTTGGGGCCCGGGGATTCTATCGCCGTTAACGGGGCGTGTCTGACGGCGACCCAAGTCATCGTTGAGGCTAAGGAATTCCGGGCGGATGCGTCTCCGGAGACCCTCAGGGTGACCACCCTAGGCGACTTGAAAATCGGGGATCGCGTCAATCTTGAAATGGCTTTGCGGCTTGATTCGCGACTGGGAGGCCATCTTGTGGCCGGTCACGTCGATTGCGTAGGCCGGATCATAGAAAAAAGGGTCGTGGGCTCCGGCTTTCTTATGGGATTCACGGTCGATAACGGCCGTTACCTCATTGACAAAGGCAGCGTGGCCATCGACGGGGTTAGCCTGACAGTCAATAGGCTTCAAGATCGTCGTCTTTGGGTGATGATCATACCGCATACATCAGGGCTGACCGGGCTGACCGAAAAGAATATTAACGACAGGGTAAACATAGAGTTCGACTTGGTGGGAAAATACATAGAGAAATTAATCACATCAAGGGGTTTCTGGCCCCGACGTAACCGAAGAAAAATTAAGAGAACACGGATTTATGTAAGGAGGATGCCTTAAATGGGCGTGCTTGTCGGTGTAGAGGAAGCTATTGAGGAAATAAAACAGGGCCGGATGGTAATTCTTGTTGACGATGAAGATCGTGAGAATGAAGGCGACCTGACCATGGCCGCGGAAAAAATTACTCCGGAAGCCGTAAATTTCATGACGAAATATGGCAGGGGACTCCTGTGCCTTTCCATGACCCCCGATATGATCAACTCTCTGGAACTTCCCATGATGGTGACTAACAACAAGTCCCCTTATGGGACAGCGTTCACCGTATCTATTGAGGCAGCGCGAGGGGTTACTACGGGTATCTCAGCATATGACCGAGCTGTGACCATTCTAACTGCGATCGATGATAACTCGACCTCAAAAGATCTGATTTCACCGGGTCACGTTTTTCCTCTCCGTGCCAGAGGCGGCGGTGTGCTGGTCAGAGCGGGCCAGACTGAAGGAAGCGTTGATCTGGCCAAGCTTGCCGGATTCACTCCAGCGGGTGTTATCTGCGAAGTCATGAACGAGGACGGGACCATGGCCAGACTTCCCGACCTAATGGTTATGGCGGAGAATCATGGCCTAAAGATTTGCACCATCAAGGACCTGATCAGCTACCGAATGCGCACTGAAATGCTTGTCCGAAGAGGCGCCGAAACAACCATGCCGACTGAATTCGGCGGGGATTTCAGACTGATCGTGTATGAGAACGATGTGGATAAGCATAACCATGTGGCCCTGGTAAAAGGCGAAATTGATCCCGACGAGGCGATTCTCGTGAGGGTTCACTCGGAATGCCTGACCGGAGATGTATTCGGCTCCAAGCGCTGCGATTGCGGAAACCAGCTTGAAAAAGCCATGCACATGGTGGAAGAGGCGGGAAAAGGCGTCATCCTCTATATGCAACAGGAGGGCCGCGGGATAGGGCTGCTGAACAAAATCAAAGCCTATGCGCTTCAGGACCAAGGATGTGATACCGTCGAGGCCAACCTGCGATTGGGCTTCAAGCCTGACCTAAGGGACTACGGAATAGGGGCCCAGATGTTGATCGATCTGGGTGTCCGCAAAATGAGGCTGATGACCAACAACCCGACCAAGATCGTGGGCCTCGAAGGTTATGGTCTGGAGGTTGTGGAACAGGTGCCCATCGTTATCGAACCATGCGCCACCAACCTGCGCTATTTGAAGACGAAGAAAGATAAAATGGGCCACCTCTATGAACTGAAGAATATCAGCTCGTAATTCGAGGAGGCTTTATGACGAAAAGAGTGGAGGGCGGTTTTGACGCGAAGGGGCTAAAGGCCGCTCTTGTGGCTAGTAGATTTAATGATTTCATAGTTGCAAGGCTGATTGAGGGAGCAGTTGACGCCTTCGTTCGCCACGGCGCTTTAGAAGAAGACATAACGCTCGTCCGTGTTCCGGGCGCGTTCGAGATTCCCCAGGTTTTGCGCAAGGTCGTGAAATCGGGAAAGTATGATCTGGTCGTGGCTTTGGGCGCTGTGATCCGGGGATCGACCCCCCATTTTGATTACATTGCGTCGGAAGTGGCCAAAGGCGTGGCGCTGGTTGCCCTGGAATCGAGCGTTCCCGTAAGCTTCGGAGTGCTTACCACGGACACTATTGAGCAGGCTATAGAACGGGCCGGCTCAAAGGCCGGCAACAAAGGCGCTGAGGCGATTATGTCCGCAATCGAAACGGCAAATCTCATGAAGCAGATTTCCTAGCGCGTACCCGCGCTTCTTCGCGGCGCAGGCGTTATGGCGCCGTCCTTAGCTTCATGATCGCATACGGCTACATCCTGTCTCTTCCCCCTCCTTTTGCGGGAGGGGGCTTTAAACTCACTCATTTGGCGAGAGAAGAGGTGGAGAGGGGAAATTGAAAGCCCAATAAGCGCCTTAGCTTAGCGCTATCTCCCTCCCCGAAGGAGCGCCGGCGCCCACCCATTAGTCCGCAATTTAAGGTTTACAAGTGCCATCCAGACGCAAAACTCGCGAATTTGTTCTTCAAGTGCTCTACGCTGCAGATGCGCGGCAAAGAGGATCCGTTGGATGCTCTGGAATTTCTGACGCGCCATTTTGAAACCGAGCAGGAAGAAGATTTACATTTAGACAAAATAACAAAAGAATACGCCTATGAACTTGTGGATGCCGTGTCCAGAGATAGAGCGCTGATAGACCGGATAATCGCCTATCTGTCGCATCATTGGAAACTGCACAGAATCGACAGAGTTGATCGCAACATCTTGAGGATGGCAATAGCCGAACTTGCAGCTTTCCCTGAAATACCCGGCAGAGTCATACTCAATGAGGCCATTGAGATCGGCAAAAAATACGGCACGGAACAAACTCCGGCCTTTATAAACGGTATTCTTGACAAACTTCATTCCATTATGCCCCGCCCCTGTACGTCCGATCAACTGAAAGATCTTCTCGCAACACTTGACCAATCGAAGACAACCGGTTAAAATTTGATTATAATTAAGTTGAGAGGCGCACATGACCGGTTGCCACTCTACCAACACAGTAAGACGAATCGTTAAATCGCTTCTGTTCTGCTCTATCATGCTGAATGCGGCGCCGTGGTCGATTTGTATCGACGCCTCCCCGGTCTCTCCGCATTCCGCGGAAGGAGAGAACGTAGTCAAGCCGTGCCAAATCGGTGACTCGGGATATGTTGTGTCCATCCCGGAATTCAAAATGAAGAGCATCATCGGCGATAAGACCCCGGATAAGAAGGAGCGCCAACCGGAAGCGACCAACCCCGCGGCGGAGGGACCGCGCCGCAAGACGCCGCGGAAATTTGAAAGGCCCCCAATACGGTCCGCAAGTTTGGACCACGAAGAATGATTCCCGCGGAGATGGCGGCGCCGATTGTGAGCCCGATAGCTCCCACCCCGGAGAAGCCTGCCGCAAAACTGGACAAAGCGGCTCCTGTGGCCAGGCCCTCGTCTCCACAGGTGGTAGAGGACGCGCCTATGCTTCCTCAAACTGTTTCGCGGAAGAAGGTGGAGACTTTTCGAGAAGACGAGGCCGGAGAAAGCGTTGCGCAAGACCCTGAAAACTTGAGAAGGGCGCCGGAGCAGAAAAAGTTGCGGCCCGGCGAAATCGCCGACCCTCGTTCTTTGGTTAAGTCGAATACCTTGGAGAACGCAGGGGATCAAAAGCCCCAAGGAGCGGCCCCTAGAAAACCTCTATCGCCTGAAGTAGTGGAAAACCCCCGAACTGTCTCCGGCGCACAGACGCGGCGGCGAGTAGAGACTCTCAGCGTTGAGCAGCCCCAAGATCCGGTTGCTCAGACTTCTGAAGCGCTAAGACGCATTCCCGAGCAGAAAGCGGTTGAGCAGGGCGATATTCGTGAACTCCGAGCTGTAGCCAAATCGAATGATTCCGCCGGTTCGCCGGGCGATGATAGTCTAAGATTACCCTTCGATCCTAAGGCCAAGAGCGAGAATTCGGGCAAGTCAGGGCGTCCCGAGGTATTGGGGGAGGGCGCAAAGGAACCGGACGCCACAAAAGCCCGAATGTCATTTGAACCGTCCGAGGCTCCTCAACCCCGAAAAGAAATTCTGAAACGGAAGTCTCCCTTGCAGCTCCCCGCATTAGCCGACGGATTGGGTGTCAAATCTCCGTCCAAGCATGAAAAAGTCGAAGTTCAGGTTGGTCGGAATGAAGACGAGGAAGGCGCCGTTTCAATGCAGAACGGTCGCGCTCCCGAGGCGTCGCCGGAGCTGAAACGTGTCCTTTCAGGCAAGAAGCCGGTCAAAGAACCCGAAGTCGAGGAATCGGCCACGCGCGCACAGAAGTCGGAGGGCGCTACTCAGAGACAACTCGCCGCTCTCCCGAATTCTCAGTCGTTTCCCGATATTACGCAAGAAGATCTAGTGGAAAGTCCGGCGACGAGCCGACAACCGAAATCCTGGCTTGAACTTCAGCGGCAGCTTGAGGAGCGTCGTTCGGAGGAGAAGGTAGCCCTCCCCAAAACTGAATCCGCAATTGCACCGGCCGCCGGAGACTCCCAAGTCCTGAAACAGGAAAAAAGGGAGGACATTGCGGTCAGAGAACAAAAAACCGACCCGAAAGCGCTTCCCGGAGGGCCGACGGAAGACATATCAGGTGACACGCCGGAAAGATCACTGGACAGAGCTGCGGGGCCGTCTACCCCTGTGGCGTCCCAAGATCCACAGAACGGCTTTAAGCCGGGCAATTCGTCCGGAAAAGACGAGACGGCGACTTCGGCCACCGATGTGGCGGGGAAGCTTCCAAAAGAGCCCACGACAACTGACGACTCGAACCGCGGCTCAAGCCGCGGTCTCGGAAAAAACTCAATCCCCAAGCCCCGAAAAATTGCTGGACCCGCTGCCTGAGAAGCTCGCGAGAGCGGCCACGCCCCTGGCGGGTGACTTTCTCCACAACAGGGAAGTTAGAGATTATCTTAAGGAAACTTTGCCCATACTCGAAGAGCTCTCCCTTTTAATGGCCAAAGCGCCCGGGTTGGCAATTGCGGATTATGACCCCTCTGATCCCAATGCGGCAATGTTTCCCAAAGACATATATATTCGGATGGATGCTCTGAAGCGCCAATTGCAGATTTTGGACTCGAAGACCTTTTCCATAATCCCGCCTTCCCGTTTTACGGACTTTCACTCAATAATCCGGGAATCAATAAGTCAGACCTATCAGGCCTGCGACGCGATGATTCAGTATTTTAACAGCCGCAGCCAAGACAATCTGCAGAAGGTTCAGGAACATCTTCTCCGGGCCAGACAGTTGATCCAGCTAACCCGGGTCGCTCAGAGTTAGCATGCGCTTTGGAGTGCTAATCCCCTGAGACTCTAAGAGACCAAGCTTCCGATCACTTCGCCCTCTATTATTTCGAGAATTTCAACCCGGATTTCTCCGTCAACATGGCTTTTGTCCGAAACCGTAACCGATATCGGAATATAATTACCGGTTCGAGCCACAAAGGCGCCTGTGTCGGCATCAGGTTGCGACTCCGGAATTGCAGAGAGAGTTTGTCCCACAAATTTTGAGTAGAATTCCAGTCGCCATTGGCCGGACAATCCTCTCAGCAAGTCCACTCTGTCTCTTGCCCTATGAACCGGAACGGTTTCGTCAAATGAAGCCGCAGGGGTCCCCGGCCTGGGGGAAAACGGGAAAACGTGGAGATACGCGGGTTGAATGTCTTGCAAGAAAGCCAGAGTCCGTTGAAAATGAATTTCGCTCTCCCCGGGAAATCCCACCATCACATCGAAGCCTAAACAAACGTCCGGAATGGAATCCTTGATCCTGGCCACAAGATCCCGTACGAAAAGCGTGTCGTAGGGGCGTCGCATTCTTTTAAGAACGAAATCGTCTCCACTCTGCAAGGGGATGTGCAGATGTCGGCAAAGACGCTGGGATTCGGCCATGGCGGCAATTAGGCCTTCGGAAATCTCCTGAGGTTCGATAGAACTGAGTCGAAACCGGCCTTCCGGATATGTCGCCAATAATCTGCGAATCAGTTGTTCGATATCCAGCCTCGGCGTCAGATCTTTTCCGTAGGCCCCCAAATGTATTCCTGTGAGCACGATTTCCGCGCAATTTCGTCCGAGAACCAGCCCCGCATGGTCCAAAACTCTTTCAGGGCTCATGCTTCTGGATGGTCCGCGAGATATCGGCACAATACAATAGCTGCACCGCTGCGAACAGCCGTCTTGCACCTTCAAGAAGTTCCTTGATCTCCCCGGCAGGGCGTGAACATCGTAATCTCCGAATTCGGAGCACGCGGAGGCTCCCTTTCGAATTACCACCGGAAATAATCCCGCTTTCAAGTAATCGCCCAGCCGATCCCTTTCATAAGTTCCCAGGATCATGGATCTGTCGGCAATGTCTTCAAAGGCCGACGGATTGACCTCCGCGAGGCATCCGGTAATTATAATAAATGCGTGAGGGTTTAGTTCGGCGAGCCTGTGGATTGCCCTGCGGGACTTACCTTCAGCCTTGGCTGTGACGCAGCAGGTGTGGACCAGAATCACGTCCGGTTCGGCAACGTCGGATCCCGCGCTCGAAGCCGGCTTCTTCCAGTTGCGCCATCATGGAGGCGACTTCGGCCTGGTTCACCTTGCAACCCAATACGCGAATCAATGCTTGTTTCTGGGCCGTATTTTCCATTTCACCGCTTTACATAAAGATTCACTGATGCTATCAATCTCTGAATCCTCGGTCAACACCCGGCGACCCGGGGAAAATTTTCTGCCCCGGAGGTAACCCCATTGAAGCCATCAACATTCAACCTACCGGCAGTCTTCTGCCTTGCTTTAGCGTTCGCGGGCGTGAGCTGGGCTCAGCAACAGGAAAATATCTTGCCGGATACCACTCCGGCCCAGAATGATAAATACGACCAAGTTGCGGACATTAAGATTCCCGAAGGGTACGTGCAGGAACCCTCGGAAGAACCCGGCATTTTCAAATGGAAAAAAGACACCGCCGAGATATACCTGGTCTTGGGCGATTCATTCGTCGAATCTCAGGATAAGGTCCTAGAAGCTCTCAAGAACGGGGCAAAGGCCAACAAGCTGATAGAAGAGGTCCAGGACCTTAAACTTGACAATGGACAAGGATTCATAATCAAGGAGAAGGCCCCCGAAGATACAGGACGTCCGAGACTATGGCGCATCGTGGCGTTAAACAAAACCAAAATGCTTAACCTTGATTTTGTCGCTCCCGGGAAGGACTTCGACAAGTATGCCCAGGACTTCCAAGCGGTCGTGGGATCATTTCAACTGAAGAACGCTCAGGAACCCTCAAATGAGTGAAAGCCGAATTCAGGAGCTTTACCGGGCTGTCCCTTCGGTTGACAAGATGTTAAGGGACAACGCCGCCGAGCAACTGACTAGCCGCTATTCCTATGAGCTGGTTAAGCGCATGCTGAACCGAGCCATGGATGAACTCAGGGAAGAAATAAGAGCCGGCGCGGCCACATTGGATGATTGCTCCATTACAGCAGTAGTAAGAAGAGCTGAAAAATTGGGGGCTTTTTTCCTGGGACCGAAGCTGCGCAGGGTCATAAACGCGACAGGGGTGATCGTTCATACTAATCTCGGTAGATCGCCGCTTTCAGATTGGGTGGTGGATCGCATTGTCGCTGCTGCGACCGGATACTCCAACCTCGAATACGATTTAGAAAAAGGCCGACGGGGGGAACGAAACGCGCATCTTCGCAATCTGATGACCGAGCTGACAGGCGCTGAATCGGCCCTGGCGGTCAACAATAACGCGGCGGCGGTTCTGCTAGCCTTGTCCAGTTTGGCCTTCGGAAAAGAGGTAATTGTATCCAGGGGCGAATTGATCGAAATCGGGGGATCTTTCAGAATCCCTGATGTAATGGCTCGCTCCGGGGCGATACTTCGAGAAGTGGGCACAACGAACCGCACTCACCCAAAAGACTATATTCAGGCCATTAACGAAAACACCGCGCTTATCCTCAAGGTTCATACGAGCAATTACAGGATAATAGGCTTCACGCGGGAAGTTGAACTGGACGAGCTCGCTCGGATGGGCCGGGACCATAATATTCCCACAATGATGGACCTCGGCAGCGGATGTCTGGTTGACTTGGCGCAATACGGACTTCCTGGGGAGATTACGGTTCAAGAGGTGATTGCCCGAGGCATAGACGTGGTGAGCTTCAGCGGCGATAAGTTACTGGGAGGGCCACAGGCGGGCATCCTGGCTGGTAAAGCGGATCTCGTAGAGATCATGAGGACCAATCCTCTGGCGCGGGCGCTGAGGATGGATAAGATGACTCTAGCCGGTCTGGAAGCCACACTACTGGAATATACACGACCGGAAGGACCCTTTCGTGGCGTGCCCACCCTGGCAATGATCGCAAAAACACAAGATGAGCTTCAGAACGCCGCTGATTCCATTATCCAATGCTTGACCGATCTATGCCGGGACCGGGCCGAAGTCGGCTTGGCGTCGGGAGTCGGACGAGTGGGCGGTGGAGCCCTACCCATGAGCGATTTGCCCGGCCCGAGAGTGTCCATCAAGCCGACACATCTTTCTGCAGCGAGACTGGAACAGTCGCTTCGATCTTCCTCTCCGCCTGCTATAACTCTTGTTCAGGAGGATTGCGTTCTGATTGATCCCAGGACTCTATTGCCCGGTGATGACAATGAATTGTGCGACCTGGTGGCTAAGGCGCTGGGTTCGTAGTCCGCCATTGCGTAAATGCGGCGTTTTATTTTAGGGTTACGACCTACTATTGAGCCGGTAGGGGCCGGCGTCCGTGCCGGCCTAAGGACAAAGACCGCCAGGGAGGGCGGTCGCCACTAAGAAGTAGAACCTCCAAAGAGGTCCGACAAGAACCGCGAGCCGCTTTCTCACAGGATTCGCTACGCAAGTCCGGAGGAGGCGAAAGGGCAAAATGAACAAGGAAGACGACAGAGTCAGTCGGAGAGGCTTCTTGAAAGCTTCATCCTTGGCGGTCACCAGCGGCTTTCTACTGGGATCGGAGGTGATCGTGTCGGCGCTCAACAGCGATTTAGTACCGGATGTGATCTTTTTCAACGGCAATGTCGTCACGCTTGACGCATCGGGTTCCACGGTCGGGGCTGTAGCGGTCAAGGACGGCAAGATCGTGAGAATCGGCGGCACAGATGAGATGAAAGCTCTCGCCGGGACCTCAACTCGTTTGATCGATTTGAGCGGCAAGACCGTCGTGCCCGGACTGATCGACGCCCATTGCCATCCCATGGAAACAATGTACTTGAAGGAGGACTGGGTAGATTGCCGCTACCCTCAGACCAAATCGGTCAAGCAGGCGTTGGATAATATAGCCGCGTGGGTGAAGAAAACTCCGAAGGGAGAATGGATCTTTGCCGCGTGCGTGTCGGCAAGTGAAAACAAGTTTGTGGACAAGCGCATTCCCTCCAAAGCCGAGCTTGACTCTGTTGCGCAGGATAACCCCGTGCTGCTGGCTAACGGCGCTCACCTGTGTGTAGTTAACTCCGTGGCGCTGAATCGTTTGGGCGTCGAAAAGGGCATGACTAAGCTTCCGCGGGGAGGCTCCGTGATACTTGATAAGGACGGGGAACCCACAGGCGCTCTGGCGGACGCCCAAGGTGACGTGCCGTCCAATCCCACTCCATCCGAACTGGTAGGCTATTACACGACAGGCATTCAAGAGTTTTGGAACCGAAACGGCTTCACATCATTGTTGGCGATTACTCCGGCCGCCGCGCTTCCTGTCCTGCAAAAGGTTTCCCTGTCAAAAGAGAATCCAACCATTCGCTATACCGTTTCCGTTTGGACTTCAGCCAACGGCAAGGACATGCCGGACGATCTGAGCAAGTTCCAAATGCCGCAAGGCGCCGACCCGGCATGGTACAAATTCGCAGGGATAAAGGATTGGATTGACGGCGAGAACGACGCGCGCACCGGATACATGTGTGAACCCTATGTCGGGCATTTCGACACAGATCCGCCTGGAGGACACGGGACTCTTGTCACCCCTCAGCCGGAGGCCGACCGTTTGGCCGCTCTTGCCAACAAGGCGGGCGCTATATGTATGTTCCATTGCTCCGGCGATGAAGCTACTAACATTGGCTTGAACGCATACGAACAGTTGATTGGGTCTGGACGGCCGGAAATGATCATGCGTATCGAGCACTTTGGGATGTTTCAGTTGACCGACGCCCAGTTGCAACGGGCCAAGGAGCTGAAAAAGAAGGGGCTTTACGTATCCACCCAGCCTATCTGGCTGTTGGAGCTGGTCAAAGCGGACTACGAAAACATGGGAGCTCCGCGGGCGCATACCGGTTTTCAGTTTCGCTCGATGATCGACGCAGGATTGGAGCCGGTGGCAAGCACCGACATGACAGGTATTTACCTCGGTAATATCAATCCGTTTGAAGCCATGTACGCCATGGTGACACGTGAATCCGACATGGGAAAATTCGTGCCGGGGCAGGCCATTTCCGTAACCGAAGCGCTCAAGATGTGGACGATTTGGGGAGCCAAGTCCATGGGCGAAGCCGGTGTGAAAGGTACTATCGAGCCGGGCAAATACGCCGACATGACCGTGCTCTCGGATGACATCTTCACGATTCCCAAAGAGAAGCTCAAGGACGTCAAGGCCATCAAGACCATAGTGGGCGGCGTTGTCGCGTACCGAGGACAAATAGACCACTCCTTATGAACTTCTATAATGGCTGAAGCGACGACTCCCCGCCATCGACCTGACCAAGGTGAGCCTTAACCCATATGCGCCCCGTGAAAACCTCATCCCAACCTTCCCGAAATCCGACAAAACCGCGCGACGGTTGGGGCGGCGCTATTCCCGTTGCCCTGGTTTATCCCAATGAATTCAGCGTTGGTATGAGCAATCTGGGGTTTCAGTTTGTCTATGAATACTTGAATTCCAGGCCGGAGTTCGTGGCGGAACGTTTCTTCTTTTCTTTCAAGGCCGAAAAACAGGTTCCGGTTTCAGTGGAATCGGGCCGCAGGTTGGACGAATTCTCGATAATCGCCTTTTCCGTTCCATTTGAAAACGACTATCCAGGGGCGCCTGGTACACTTTTGGCCGCAGGAATTCCTCCCCTAAGTCGTGACCGAACCGCCCGCCATCCGCTTGTGCTGGGAGGAGGCGTCTCGGTCTCCATGAATCCGGAACCTCTTGCCCCATTTCTTGACTTGATTCACGTGGGCGAGCTGGATGACCGGGCTGAACGCAACATTTTCACAGCGATAGCGGACAATTCAGAGATCCTGGATATGGCGGACCGATCCTCTTTACTTGAACTGGTCAAGGATATTCCGGGCGTCTATGCGCCTGCCGGTTACGAGGTCGAATTCGACTCCACCGGTTTGGTGTCCAATCTCAGGGCTGAGCAGGGTTTCACGCTTCCCGTAAGAGCGGTCAAGAGGCGCTCCAAGCAGGACAACGTGCCCATTTCGGTCCTATTTGCCGATGAAGCGGAATTCGGGGAGAACCTGTTGGTCGAAATAAACCGTGGATGTGGCCGTGGTTGCAGGTTTTGCGCAGGCGGCTGGATTCACTTTCCGGTTCGTTACTCTGAGTTTGATAGCTTCCGGTCCCAAATCGATTCGGCAATTGCTCTGGGCAGGACCATCGGACTGATCGGATCGGATCTGGCGGGGCACCCTGAATTGGAGAAGATCCTGAAATACATTGTGGAATCCGGTGGAAAATTCTCTCTGTCCTCTATTCGGCCTGAAGGGCTGTCCCCCCAAATTATAGACTTGATCCGGCTTACAGGCCAAAAGACGGCCACATTGGCGCCGGAGACCGCCTCGCCTAGACTGAAAAAAGTGATCGGTAAGAATATTCCGTCCGAGAGCTTCCTCGAATTGGTGGAACAGCTGGTGACCGCCGGGATTCCCAATATTCGATTCTATTTCATGATTGGGTTGCCCACCGAAACCGATGAAGACGCCGAAGCAATAGCGGATTTCGTGAAACGGGCCCGAGAGCAATTTTTGGCCGCGTCTAGGCCCAAGGGCAAAATCGGGCGAATCAGCGTCCAGTTGAACCCCTTTGTCCCAAAGCCGTGGACTCCTTTCCAATGGGCCGCGATGGCTCCGGGGGCTGTGCTGGACAGAAGAATAAGACTCGTCCGGAAAAGTCTCAAAAACAGTCCGAATGTGATACTGCGGGTTGAGTCGTACAAACAGGCCTATATTCAAGCTCTCCTGTCCAGAGGTGACGGAAGAACGGCGAAATACCTACTTGAAGCGGCCGCGAATGGGAACAGGTGGTCCCCCATTGGTACCAAAAAATGCTGCAGAAATGGATTTTTTTGCGTTGCGGGAAAGAGGACTCGACGAAATATTCCCTTGGGAGGTTACCGACCACGGGGTGAGCAAGAAAACTCTGCGCAACATTTATGTGAAATCAGTCGCCAAATGACGTTGCGCTGGGGATTTATTCGAAGTAAGGTTACGATCATTTAATCAGCTAATATATTAGGAGTTTTTGGGGAAGGGTCCGGGAAACCCTTTCTTGCAAAAGGGGGTTTCCCGGCGGACTATTACTCTACTAAAACGTCCTCAGCATGTAATCCAAAGAGCTCTCCGGATTGAGAGGGCTACGGATCATTTGATCGTAGTCCGACATTCTGTTTTCCAGGTTCCACTGTTGGAAGACTCTCGGGTTTGGGACCATGAAACGAAAATATGGGTTTAGTGGGGCCTGCCCCCTCTGGAACTGAGGTCCGGGACCTTGTTGATATGTCTGCGGCGGGACATAGCAGTACCCGTAGTACCTGCGCCTGAGCCATTTGCGCTTCGGAAACCAGAAGCAATCCCACCGCGGCTACCACGGCAAGTACGGTGCATTTTGTCATTTTACTGTCTCCTCGGTAAGTAAGGAGCAGTATCCTCGCCATTTATGGTGCGAGAGGGGGGACTTGAACCCCCATAGGTTACCCCGCCGGATCCTAAGTCCGGTGCGTCTGCCAATTCCGCCACTCTCGCGCCGAATGAAGATACTACGTTTTATACGATTTGCCGGAGGTGTCAAGACCTCCAGGCGCATTAATAACCTTTTATTTTATATTATATCTACTTACAGTTTATTCTTCAACCCCTGAATTCGCCTCTTAAAATTCCAATGGACTTTAGGGTGGTTATATGCCGTTGCGGATAATATTTTGAGTTGCACTCCCGACTGTAGTATGGTCCCTTTGCATCTATTCATTTCATACCGGTCTTTGCTCTCCCCGGAAGAGGGGACCCGGAGTCGTCATGTTTCGCGATAGGGCGCAGACAAACTGTTTCGTCCTCGGATGCTTCTTGGTCATTCTAATTGCGCACCTTTTCATCCGATTCTACGTGATAGACTTCGAGGGTTTCTTTTTCGAGGAGACGTGCACGTGGAGCTACTCCAGGTCACCGGAATCGCTCGCCCTGGCCATGGTCAGTGATGTTCATCCACCGCTGTACTTTGTTTTCATGTGGATGTGGACTCGACTGTTCGGTACCAGCGAAATCGCATTCCGTGCTCCGTCGACGCTTGCCTCGTTTCTCACCCTGATTACTTTAATGATCTTCACGCGCAACTTGAACCGGCGCCGCACTGTGGCCATGGCGCTCGTTGTGGGCGTCCTTTACGTGTTCCATCCATATGATATCCATATCTCGAAGACCGCCAGGAGCTGGACCGCAGTGGCGCTCCTGTGCTCTTTATTCAGCTACGTTTACGTCGGCCTCACGCTTCGAGACAAAAAGAACTGGTTTGTCTGGAGCGCCGTCGTTGGAGTGTGCGCGGCCTACACCCATTATATCACATTGGTTTCCTTGATAGGCGCCGTATGCGCAGCAACGCTGGTTCGACCTACCAAGGAGAACCTGCGCAGCGCCGGCGCGACGGCGGGAATCCTAATCGGGTGTCTGCTTCCGTGGATGGCGCTGGTCTTTCCACTGCAACTTGCCGCCAAAGCCGGTATCCCGAACCACTTTTGTTTTCTCTGGGAAAACGCGCCTGTATCTCACATCCTAGCTCCGATCAATCCCGGCACATGGAACCCTTTCTTTGCGTTGGAAGAATCGGCGAGTCCGTTTCACGAAACGGGACTTGCGTTGGCTCTCGTAGGGATTACGCTCGTGCTTTCTCTTGCGCGGGAATTGAGGGAGAATCAGGTTGTCCGTTTCCTGACGATTCAAATCGGCGTCATGGTGACTCTCTTGCTCCTGAGTCCCGTTCCGATTTGCAACCAGAGGACCATGTGCATTTTTCTGCCGCCGTTACTTCTCCTGCTCGCGTTCGCTCTTGGAGAGTTGTTGACTTCGGGGCGCCGGTCCGCTGTTCTCATTTCAGGACTGTTTCTAACGTCATTTGCCCTGATGGGTTTGTCCGGTTTTCCGTATTCATGCGAATCCGCAAAACTACGGGAGATTACGGAATTTCTTCGACCGGCATGGCGCAGCGCACGGCATCCTGTAGCCCTTGTTTCGCCGGCGACGCATGTGTTGACGTTACAATACATGGAGAGTCAAGGGGTCGGCGCCTTTGACAGAGTGCTTGTTGCGCCGTATCCGGCGGTTCCGTTGGACTCGCCGTGGTGGAAGGCTTTGCGACCCGAGCTGCTGGAATTGCCTCCCCAGAGTATGATCAACTGGCAAGCTGGACCACAGAATGAAGACGGTCTGGTGTGGACCATAAATCGATTCTTTGCCGGGAATGAGGATGTCGAGGACGTTTTCTTTATTCGTGAGGGTAGCGGCAACCTCTTCGGATGGACCGGTCCCGGTCGCGTAGACATGCTCCATCTCGAGGATGAAGCGCGATTCTCGATGACAAGAATGGGACGGTTCGGACGATGGACCGTGTACCGTTTGCAGCTCAAACACGAGACGGATCACGGCGCCAACCCCCAATGTTTGGCCACGAACTCGGATAACCTATTGGTCATAACGAAGAACCAAAGACGCCTTCAGTAGATGGCTGCGCTCGGAGGCTTTTTTCGTCCATACTGATCGGCCTTTGGCGTCGGTCGGTCGGTGGCGCCGGATTAGCGGCGGACTAGACCGCCAATCCGGCGTCGCGGTCAGATGTCGGAGAGATAAGCAATGCGGACCAGGTCGGTGTTCGGATTATTTACGGTGGTTCTTGTTTGCGGGACATTGAGTTCATGGGGACTCGTGACGCAGGGGCTACCTGTGTTGGCGCGTGACGCTTCCCGACTGGCCCGTATGTATGATTCCAAGTGCCCGGAGATCATTATTCGCGGCGGCAAGTTGGCCGTACCGGAAAAACATCCGTATGTCCTGCCTACACCAGCGGAAAACTGGGCGGTCTTGGTAATAGACACTCGTGAGACCGGGTTTCAGTCCCTTTTGGAGAACCTCGCAGGCGCCGGCGCGGGGGCCGTGCTGACCAAGGACGCGGCTATAGTCAAGGTAGGCGAGCAAATTCGTATTCTTCCCCTGCCTCAGATTCCGGACATGGTCCTGAATTCCCGTGTCCTTGAAGAATTCGTGAGGGAGAAGTTACCGCACGCGACAAAAGCCCTCGCCGGGCTTATAGTGGTGTGTTGTGTGGCTGTAAAACTGGCTCAAGCGCTGTTGTTAGGCTTGGTCGCCTACGCCGCCGGCCGCGTGTTTTCCGTGGCGATGAATTGCGCAGAAGCCCTGCAGGCGGCCTCCATGGCTGTGATTGCTACCTCGCTCCTCGATCTGATTGTGGACATCAGAGGCATACACGTGTCGAGCGCTGTCCTGGTCCACTGTGCGCTTTGGACTGCCTCGTTGGCTTTGTGTCTCGGCTACCGGGCAAAACATTACCAATCCATTGCGGAATAACCCTTCACTTGCCGGCCGAATGTCCAACGCCTTGGGCTCATAAGGCCTCGCCATGACCATCAGCAGGAGGCTCAAATATTGCCGCAATTGTTAGAGTTTTTTGAAGGGGGGCCGGGACATAGGCGCTAACTTTTGAGCTGGTCTAGCGTAATTTCAAATACTTAACGCCGGTAGAATACGGCGCCCCGCTAAAGCGGGGGTCCAGAACACACTGAAAAGACTGGATTCCTGCTTCCGCAGGAATGACGGTCGGAGAGAGGAGCGCTCTTATATTAGCGCCTATGAGGGGCAGGGAGGGAACTTTTTGCACAAAAAATTCCCTCCGGGTGAACGCTTACCAAAAAAGTTGCTTGCCGGTTAATGCTTACCTATCTTTTTCATGGCCCTTACGTTGCGAAAAATTGTATAATCCTGACAAAGGCATAGAGTGAAATACTTGCTACGGGACGCTCATCGAGACGGGACAAAACGGTCACAATGGCTCATACGCTCACTTCTTGATGGCAGATGTTGTAGTTTTGTTTATAGACTTCATAAATTATGACGATATAAATGGCCTTTCCGCGATAGGGCCATATTCGCCCAAGCTTGGCGCCGAACCACCCCAGGACGGACCGGGACGAATATGGAAAGGCCACTCCAATAATGGGAGTGAGCGGGCTTACTTGCCGCCGACTCTTCATTTCCTGAAAAGGATCGCCGGGAATGGAAGAGAAGTATAGTCACAAGATAGCCGATTACCTTGAATCCGGTCGCAAGGACGACGAGCTTAACGACAAGTTCGGAAAGTCCTATGAAGAATTGCAGCGCACCGTCGCGGAATTGATGAAAAGCGGCCTGTTGCCTCCGATCCCCGGAACGCCTCTTCAACCCCCGAGACAAGCGGTTAACGCGAAACAAATTGTAGAGGATATTTTAGCGGGAACCCCTAGACAGCGCCTGATGGAACTCCACAATCTGTCCGCGGTGAACCTGCAGAAGACGCTACGAAAACTCGTTCAGACAAAAAGAATTGCTATCGAGGATTTTTCAGAGGACTTAAAGTTCTACTACCACGCGGAAGATCCTGAAAAAGTTCGCAATGATAAACGCTTGTACCTTGATTTCGAACTACCGGTGTTCAAAAAGGGCAGCCCGGATTTCTGGGGAGTTATCGTAGACATTTCCGAGGGAGGTATAGGGGTTAAAGGTCAAGCTCCGCAAGTTAACCATAGAATGTCCCTTGAGATCCACCACGAGGACTTCTTCGAAATCGAGGCTGTTTCCTTTGAGGCCGAATGTCAGTGGTCTCTGGAGCAGGAAGACCCCACCGAAAATCGCTCGGGATTCAGAATAATCGGAATTTCAGACAAAGATCGCGTCGAATTACGCAAGCTCATCCGCCTTTTGACGCTATGACCCTGAAGGCAGGAAAGTTTGGAGTTTTCGGGGTCATGAGCGGCCTGTCGTGGGATTGAAGCTGGCACACAATGCTCTAATCAATGCCCTCATGCGGAGCGACGCCGCTCTGTAAGCCCAACTTACGCACCTTTCCTTTTGAGTGTCCATGGCGGCCGGCACCTCAATAATGTTGCGGAGCCGGGACGATCCTGCCTTAATAATGAACCTTCTTCCAATACCGTTGACAATGTATATACAGGGAGATATCTTATGGGAAAGGATGTTTGGTATGAGTTCCACGGATTCAGGTTCTCTTGGGATTCGAACAAGGCTCAGAAAAACATTCGGGCACATGACGGCATTTCCTTTGAGGTGGCGGCGCAAGCGGTGGTAAACGACGTGCAGGTTGTGGAAGAGCTTTGTGAAGAAGGTGAGCGGAGATTCGGAATCATCTCTTTTGCGCTTTCGGAACATTTGGCGACTCCGATTTATGTGGTGGTTGCTGATGGCGGCGAGGACGCTTGGCGCATAGTCTCGGCTCGAAAGGCTACTCCTGAAGAAAGGCGACGCTATGAAAAAGAGATTGGTTCCTACTGAAGATCGGATAAGCACAAGCATTTCCATGAGAATGCCGGTAGATCTATTGGAGAAACTGAAGAAAATAGCTCGTCTCAAGGAAGTGTCGGGCTATCAGTCGGTGATCAAGTATTACATCGGGCAAGGACTACTTAGAGACGCCGACTTGGTGCGCCGGATCGAAGCGGAAGAAGCCGAACATGAAGCGGCCCGACTCGAAGCCGCGTTCAAGAAAATTGGCCTTGATAGCGACAAGGTTGAAGCCTTTTGGAAAGAATGGGGAGTTCGCCCATCGAACAAAGGGACGATCAAGGACTCCGCCGAGGTTTGAGACTTTGCTCACGTGGCGGACCGAGCCTTATCTGTGCTCTGAAACGATGGAGGTCCCGTAGGATGTGGTGAGCCCTGCGAACCGCATCGTTCGAGGCATTTTCTAGACGGTTCGCGGCGGGGACGCCCACAACATCCTATGAATATTCACGTAAATACGATCACTGATTCCTTTAGTGGTTCTATCGTAACAGTTTTTTGATTTCCTCGCCAGCTGACATCATTTCAGCGGTCCCGCCGTATATATGTTTATCGGGAATTCGAGCGCCCTTGCTCAAAAGCAGTTCAACGACTTGGGGATTTCCCGCCCATGCGGCGTCCATCAAAGCGGTGGCTCCGTCCGCGTCTTGGGCGTTGACGTCAGCTCCCCAGGCCGTCAATACTTTCACTATATCGTGTCGGCCTCTAATTGCGGCGGCCATAAGCGGGGTTCTACCATTATTGTCTGCTGCGTTTATGTCAGCTCCTCTGTCCAGTAGAAACTCCACTATTTCCTGTTTGCCTTCTCCTGAAGCCGCCTCCAATGACGCCCGCAGCGCTTCGGGCTTGACCTTTTCTTTTTCGACAAGCCATTTTATCATCCCAATATGACCGTCTTTTGCGGCAGCAACAAGTAAGGGGCCGAACAAACCGAACGTGTCTTCAATCTTCGCACCGTTCTCCAAGAGCGTAATGGCCGTGTCCCATTGATTTCTGCTCACGGCGCAGAAGAAGGGGGTCTGATGGTCGTTATCTTCCGGATTCACGTCGGCGCCTTCCCGAATGAGGCGTTTAACGGCCTCTTGGTCCCCGACTGAGGCGGCGACCTGCAAGGTGATTTTGGCTCCGCGGGAAACCAGAAGATCTATGACGTCTTTGCGGCCTGCCCTTGCCGCATACTTGAGCGCCTCTGCCGACTCAGCCGGGTCGGTCCCCGCCCTGTGCCCCAAAAGTAGTTTCACAATTTCCACATGGCCTGCGCCTGAAGCGTTGACCATCGCCGTGGCGTGGGAGTCGTCCTTCGCGCTGGTTTTGACGCCTTTCTTGAGAAGCGTCTTTACGGATTTCAAATCACCCTCGGACGCAGCCTTGATGAGAGCCTTTTCGTCCGGGTCATCCGTCGCCCCGGCAGTTCTCGATTCGAATTGCATTCCTCCCGGATCCCCTGGATACGCAAACCATTTTCCTTTGTTTACGTTCCATTTGATTCGGCCGACCACCGTGTAATCAGTCAAGTCGACGGAATCGCGGAGTTCTACCGTGGCGGAGTCGGACCATCCAAATGAGTTGGCGCAACTGTGTTCCAAAACATACTCCCTGATTGCTCCTGATTTTGTTATTTTCCAGATTTCGGTATCGCAAGGAGATTCACCTGGATATCCGATTGCCAGAAAACGAGTCTTATCGGGGGAAAATAAGGCTGTTCCATAGACTCCATCTGACTTCCCCGAATCTTTATTCAAGAGATCAAGGCCGGCTCCTTCCATGTAACCTTCTCTAATTACGTACCAAGGATCAATGAAATCAGCTAAGCGGTAATGCACATTTGTCCGGCCAATGACGTCAGTATAGCCATCCGCTTCCTGTTCCGGGCTATTCTTCCTGGAGACTATTTTGCCGTTGGCTAATCTAAAGAACAGCTCATCTCCTCGACGCAGTGCTCTACCGTCGCATTTTGCCAATGCAAGATCCTCGCTGGTCTTTCCGCCGGCGCCTCGCAAAATATGCGCTATTGGCCCGAATTTGTCGTCACGTGCTTTGTCCAAAGCGGTAAGGCCATCTTCATCCGTCGCATTGACGTCGGCCCCGTTCGCAAGCAAAAGTCTTACCGCTTCCTCCTGGTAGCGTTCAATCGCCGCCATGAGAGCAGTCCTATTGCCGGCATCCTTGGAGTTCACGTCTATATTCTGTTTGAGCAGCAATTTGATGGCGTCCAGATCGCCCTTTTCGGCGGCTTTTATCAGAAGTGTCGCTCCTAAACGCGCCCTTTCTTTGGCGTTCGGGGCTTTAGGCAATAGGCCTTGCGCATCCAGCCGACTGTTCTTCTTTTCTGTTCCTGAGCCGTCAATTTCGCCCGCAAAAACTGCAGGGCAGAAGAATATCAGTATCATCAAGAGGCTCGACGGTTGCTTGGGCGATCTTCCACCATTTAATCATTGAACTTCTCCCCTCTAAGCAATGATTTTCGAGCATAGAAACTCATACCGAGGCCTAACCGGGCAGCTTGGTCGCGAGAAACTCCCCATTACCGATAGGAACCAAGCAGGTTGCGAATCCTACGTCGTTTGAGATGAGTTCCATCAATGGTCGCATCTCCGCCTCGTGTGAAGTCGCATTGTCAACCACGAGCAGACCACCCGGACGGATAATCCGCCTGATTTTCGGCCACCAGTTTACGTACTCCGAGCGTTGAGAATCAAGAAACACAAGATCAAATTCGTCATCTGCGAATTCATTGAGATGGTCGCCGGCGTCGCCAAATATCTGTTCAATGGTCCCCGCCAATCCTGACTTTTCAAAGTTCGCACTTGCGAGACCGATCTTGTAATCCGAATACTCTATGGTTTTGACAATCCCGCCGGTTTTCGAGGCGGCTGAGGCCAACCATAAGGTCGAATACCCGTTGGATGTTCCGACTTCCAGGATTTTCTTGGCGTTCATGGAGTTCACGAGCACGGCGAGGAACTCTCCCGTGTCTCTTGTGATATTCAACATGCGATGTGAACGATCTACTTCCGAAGCGTCGTTTGTTTCTCCAAATGATTCAACCTCACGTAATAGTTCGTTTAGTGACGATGTCACGGCGTTCTCCTGTTGTCCAATATAGAGGCCCAGCCGAGTAGCAGGGCGAAACGGAACAGCGTCGGATGCGAATGTTGTCGGGCCGCGGCCTTTGCCCCATAATAGTGACCATTCAGTTATGAGCGGGAATGCCGAGATTGCTTAGTCGTTTCACTCCTCGCAATGACATTTGTACTTGTCTTTGCGAGCGGAGCGAAGCAATCTCCCGCGTGTAAGTGAATGAATACCCACAATGTCACGTTTCCATTACAGTGCGCTCACGAGCGCGAACAAACCAAACCCAGTGATAATCGATCCGGAAATTCCGTTGATCCATCTCAGCCCGGCAGTATTAAGCTTTTTCCGAAATGCGCCCACGGCTCCGCTTAGAATCAGCCACCACAGCGCCGAGCCTGTGAAAACGCCGAAGACCAACGCTCCGGCCGACACGTAGTTCCCGCCGACGCTTCCCAAACCCAGACCGGCGAATATCGCCGCAAAGGAAATGATTGTCATGGGATTTGTCAGGGTCAGAAAGAACGTTGAAGCGTAAGCGCCGGCAAGGTCGGTTCTTTTGGCAGAGACCGCGGTTTCCGGCGGTTTGGCAGTCAGAATTCTGAAACCCAAATAACAAAGAAACGTTCCTCCGATAAGGCGCAGCCACACTTGCTGATCAACGAGGAAGCCGGAGACGAAGGTTAAGCCGAACCCGGCCACGCACCCATAGACTGCGTCCGCCGTCGCCGCTCCCAAGCCGGAAACAAGGCCGGACAAGCGCCCTTCAGTCAATGTGCGGCGTACGCATAGCACTCCGATCGGACCCACAGGCGCGGCGATTGAAAAGCCGATAACTACGCCTCTAAGCAAAAACGTGATCTCCATGTATTTTTTCCGTGGCTGGAGCCGGCTTGACTAATTCCGGAGAACGCCGCTGTGCCCCGGCAATTTGTCAACTTAAGAAAACCAGGAAAGCCCCCAGACCTATTAGCGTCAATATGCCGAAGATCGCATACCAGGCGCAGCCCCTCAGATTGACCGCGGATCGTGGCGCATCCACACATGCCTCTTCCATATATGTTACGATCCCACGGAGAACAGGCCTGAACCGCAGCTTCTCGACCCGGAGAGTGGCTGAGCCCCAACGGCGTGATACCTCGGTAATCCGGATGATCGTCGCTGGAGTCGGTAAATGGATACCGTCAGAGGCCCTAACGTAAGGCAAATCCATTTTCTTCAACGCAGCCTGAATGGCTTCTTGGAACGATTCGTTCGTAAAAGCGAAAGCGCCGTACTCACGGCACGTAATGAACTTCCACACGTATAACAGTATCAGTATCAGGATGGGGACGAGGGGGAGCCAATTGAGAATATCCAAGGTGTCGGCTATGTTAGCGCCGGCTTTCGGCATCCACGCCCTGAAGCAAAAGGCGACCAGAACCAATTCCGGAACCGCCAGCCAACGATCCGATACAAAGAACGGTTTCTTGGTAACAAGACCACGGAAGCCGATAATCAACAAGTACAGAGCTAATGTGCCGAAAGCGCAGGAGAACAGAGTAAGGTTGACAAAGTCCAGTATCATTCAACGCTCCTTGTGATCGCAATTGATCACCCATCCGGATGCAGTTTGTGAGCCGGGCTGAACGCGGTAATTCTGGTTCCGCTCATCCGCTAAAATCGAGAAACGTCTCCGGAAGGGCAAAAGGGATGGTCACATACTCACGATTTCCACGTCAATGCCTTCTTTGACTTCATGGTCGGTAAGAAGGAAGCGATCGATGTCGTCAAGAGTTGTAGCATGGAAGTATCTCTCCTCGCACTCTCGGCACACCTCGGCGTCCACGTTCTCGACTATATATAGCTTACCTCGCAGCCGGCGCCGGCTCTTGACCTTCTTTGTCTTTGTTTCGCCGCCGCAAAATTCACAGATCATTGGTCCTCCACCTTCATTCCCAACACTTCCTGCATTTCTCTTCCACTGCCGGATCATTCACCCCCGAAAAACCGAATCCGTTCCATCTGTACGCCATTGTGCGGACCTCCTTCGAACGCGGCTGCAAATCGATGAATGAATCTCCACGGTGCAATGCGCACAATATGGTCTCATCGCCAGGCATAAGCATGCCGTCAATTAGCGGCCATGCCAGGGCCGAGCCTCGCCATTTGGCGACCAACCCTTGCTCCGTGACGCTGTAGACGTAGGGCCTGAGCCCGGTTTCTCCGTCAATCGGTGAATAATGACGTTCGAGTGTTAGCAGAAATTCATTCTTACCGTCCAGGCGTCCACGGGCAATAGACGCCAGGGGAATGGGACGGGTTTGCCACAGCCGATTGCCGTCTCTCGCAGTTTCCAGGCTTATCTCAGGCTTCTCGCTTCCGCCGGTCGCCACAGGGCGAAGCGACATGCCGGAAACTCGGATGGTATCCCTAAGCTGTATCGGCTTTAAATCAAATTCCTTTTCATCCCCGAACTCGGGATAGAACGAATTCTCCGCCGTGTGTGTGGTTATCCCCCGGCAATTGAGAGCGCCCGCGCTGATCCGACAATCAGCGATCAGCCCCTCCTTTGTGGCGACATACTTCTGGTCGAAGAGGTGGTTGCCAAGCGAAAAGAAAACCGGTTTACCCTCGATCATTTCCGGAGCCTGAACTACGTGGGGATGATGTCCTATTATCAAGTCCGCTCCATGATCGATAAGCCATTTGGCTGAGTGACGCTGCGTTTGGTTAGGCCACTCCAGTAATTCGCTTCCCCAGTGAACGCTGACCACCACAAGATTTGCGAGGCTTCTCGCCAGCCTGAGCTTCTGCCGCAATTCAACCGAGGGTATTTGCAGGCGAGCGCCGTCCCGGCCGGGAATAAGATTTATGGCTATTAGCCCTACTGTTACATCACGGACCCGAAAGAACTTCGGCGACGCTTCGAAAGTGATTGGAACAAGGTCGCACATGGACAACGCCATAATCGTGGTGTTGCGCCCTTTGTCTCCCAAATCGTGACTGTGATTGTTTTCGACGGAGAGAGCTTTGAAGCCGGCCGAGGCAAGAAACGGGATAAGAGTGTCCGAAATAATGAAGCACGGCGGATTTCCGTTTGCGCAAGGAATGCAATCGCCATGCTTGCCCACTGCGCCTTCCAGATTACCCACCACCAGATCGGATTTACCGAAGAGGGCGCTCAGACGCTCCCACGGTGAAGTCTTGCGCTTCGCCAGTTCAACCGCCACATTACGGGACAGCAAAATATCCCCTGTAAACAGGAGCCTGATTTCCGGCGGCTCGGTCGCGACGCATATATGCGGCAGGGCTACAGCCAGTAGGCTTAAAATTACTGAGGCGCATCTGGGTCGCATGACTTGGTTTTCTCCGTGAAGAAAGGTTGGACCCAGGCCGGTCGCTCTTGGGTATCTACCATGCCCCTCCATTCTTTGTCATCCAGCAGTTTCTCCGACACAAACTCGTAATAGGAATAGACGGCGCCTTTAACTAGCACATGCCTGCCGAAATACGGCACGACATGGTCCCATTGGGCCGGTTTTCCAACAGCGGACATCAGAAATGGAATATTGAACTTTCCGCCGCCCGCCACATCTGCGATTTTGGGAATAGGCTCAGGTTCCGAGAGCCCATAATTTTTGTTGGTCAGGCTCTTGAATATCAGGAAGTGATGCTCGGCAATCCTGCCGACATTAAGGATTTCTTCGTACTCCTTGTTGGTAAGAGTCTCGCCCCGAAGCTCCTTTTCGGCCATGACCTGAAACATTCGGGCCTTTTTGGCGGTCTCTCCCAGGCGTCGGATTATTCCTTTGCGCAAAGGTCCTGAGGCTGCGGTGTCCGGATCTAAATCCCCAAAATTGTCCGGAACCTTCAGCGAGTTGTCGCCGACCTGCTTGATCGCGGTTTCAAAGAGGTCCGCAATAGCTCCGAAAGTCTTTGGGTCCGGTTCAACATAACCTCTAGGCGCTCGCAGTATTATCTCCTCAAAGCCCCCTTCGCCGCATTCCGCGGCCGTTCGCTCATTTACCAGAACCGTGGCGTGACGCAGGGTGGCCCACGACGCCAACCCGGTCTGGAGTCGTTTGACTCGCCAGATAGTCTCATCCCTTCCCCGATCCGGAGAAGGGACGTCATCAGCCCATTGCAAGGCCAAAGCGGTCAGCCATCGATCGTACAGGTTCTCGCTCTGTTGGGACGCCTTGCCCGAGGAGTCAAAGTTTTTCCTGAGATTCTCCATTACCTGCCGCAGGAACTGATATTTATCATACTCCGATGTCAGCAGAGAATCAGCGAAGCGGCTTCCCATTGCGGCCGCGACATCCAGTCCCGAAGGAACCAGCCTGTGCCCTGAGGGGCCCGTCACCTGCTCGGCAGGCGGCCAATCGGCGTGATAGACCGTGGAAAGCAGCGTTTCGTTGTCAAAACCCCATGAAAGGGGAAACATGGTCGGGGTTTCGCTGGGATGTCGATTGTAAGGTAATCGATCGGCCGCCGCGTCCTTCCATACCAGCGGAGCTCGCGACGGGCTGATAAAGCCCTGGTAAGCGCCGATCCATCCCAGCGCTTGTGCCTTTATTTCAGGAGGCAGAAGCTTCAATTCATCCATTATTTCCGTTTTCCTGGCGTCATCCTCATTTGTATACACGGAGGTGAGATACTTGAAGGCTTTGAAATATTCCTGCATTGCCGGCGCCGATGCGTAATGGCCCCTTGGCTTGAGCTCCCCATAATCGACATCTGTTCTTAGCGTTTCGGAATAAGCCTTTGCCTGGGCCGCTTTGATTCGGGCCGCCTCCGTATTTTGGGATTTGCCGGACCTGAAGTCTGCCAGGGCCTTGAAAACCGGCTTCCAATGCGAGGGAGAGGTTGATTTCTCATAGTATTTGTCCGCTGCCGAGATAAATTTCCAGAAACGCTGGTATCGCCTGGTCCCGTTCCTTTACGATGAACAGCCCCTCGTAAGCTGCGGCAAACAGCTCCCAGAAAATGTCCGTGGTCACGAGATATGGTCGAGTGGGCGTGGTCTCATCGTAGCCTCGGCAGTAATAATTCTCCGATTCGTACAACCGATACAACTGCTCACAGTCGAGGGGACGAAACAGGCCACCGTTCTTTTCAAAGAGATCCAGGTCGCTGTTGGAATCACAAAACAACCATGCGTTCACAACATCATGGAGCGGAACGGCAATCGGAACGTAATGCAGAGTAAGAAGCGCTCCCAATTTTGTTAGTCCCACGACGCCTTGTCCATCCGGCACGGATGAAGGCGGCTCCACAAATTGAAAGTCGGTCGCCTGCCTTTCCTCTTTTTTCGTGGTGAAGGAATACAGCTCTATTCCCGGCTTTGAAGGTTCCCAACGCAACAACGCCAGGCCGTTGGGAGTATATGTGACGCTTCGAGCTTTGACGGATCCGCCGAGCAAACTTTCCGAGGCTCCTCCCCATTCCTTCGAAACCGTAGCCGGCATAATAGAAATCCCCGTGCTCGTTTTCCCAAATCAAATTCTTGCCGGCGGGATGAAAAGCCATGGGCAGCGCATATGCGGCTTCGAGATTGCTGGGACACACCTTCGTATTGTTTTCGGTAAATTCCGTAAATGTCGCCTCCGGACCTATGACCTGATAGAATATTTTTCCCTGTTCCGTAATCGAGACAATGCGATAGGTTCCATCAGGGTTCTTCATGCCGAAGAACAGGCGGTGAGCTATCCCTGGCCCGGGTTTGTTCCCGGCTCCCACTCCAAAGGGACTCGGCCCCACCACCAGCCGGCGCAATTCATTGGGCGACTCGAATATGCTCCGGGCGGCCCATCCTTTCTTCCCCTTTTCCAACCGCATTATATGATACTGAGGTCCCTGGGCTCCCAGCACGAAAATGCAGGTTCCCTGCGGATGCCATGCGACGGCGCGGGGAACGAACCCTGCGGGAGCCTTCCAGCCCAAGGTGGTCTCCGGCGCTCCTATCGCCCAGAAGACAAGATTCCAGTCGGCGCCTTTACCCTTCACAAGAAGGGCAACCTCCGGCCCGGCCGGAGAAACGTCATAGTCCACAACTTTTTCGATCCCGGTCAGCTCAATGGAACAGCCCTGCGTAGGAGTAGGTGTTACCTGTAGCTCGGGCCGGTCGAACACCCCTGCGAACGAAGCCATGGGAAGCAGCCATATCAGCGCAAAACAAATCGCCATTCTCCTTACGAATCGTTCCATATTCTCTCCCTCCGCAGGCGCAATATGCGGGTTGATCTGTAACTCGACCAGGATAGTTGTATAACGGCAGGCCTATCGGTTCAACAGAATTAGGATAAGATGATGGTTGTGGATTATTACAAGCAAAGGAAGAAGCGATGACCGCGCGGAAAATACCGCCTCTTCATCCCGGAGAGGTTTTGTTGGAAGAATTTATGCGTCCTCTGGGAATCAGCCAAACTCAACTTGGCCGCGACCTCGCGGTTCCTCCACGCAGAATCGGTGAAATTGCGCACGCGAAGCGAGGCGTCAGCGCCGGCGCAGCTCTTGTCACGACAAAAGATTGAATCGCTAGGACACATTCTTCTCCGCGTAACCCATTGAATACTTGAGCGAAAACTTTATACTTGACCGGCAGGAGCGCAGTGAGGTACGTTCACCATCGGCGCAGCGCTTGTTCTTTTGAGCGCCGGCGGAGGCGCTTTCATTCTCCGTTGTGACTAACAGGTCATGGACGTTCCTCAGCAAGGCGTTCCTACTGATTCCGGGGCCTATTCCTAAGGCGTCTTTGGGGGTAATGGAATGGTGAAACCGAATTCCCAACAAGAAGGCAGGCCGGTGAGTTCATCCAAGGGACAGATCTGTCTCGTCGCAGCCATGGCTATCGGCATAGGCGGAATGATCGGGGCGGGAATCTTCTCGATTCTCGGAGTCGTGGCTCAGGCGGCGGGAACGGCCATGTGGGTTTCGTTCCTCATAGGCGGGGTCGTGGCCCTCCTTTCCACGTACTCTTACGCAAAACTCGGGGTCCGGTACCCTTCAGCCGGCGGCGCTGTGGAATTCCTGACGCAGGGCTTCGGTGACGGAGTGCTCAGCGGTGGGATCAATATCTACATGTGGATTGGTTATGTGATAGCGCTGGCGCTGTACGCTCAAGGGTTCACCGGATACGCCATGACGTTCTTGCCGGCGGGATTGCCCCTTTGGGTCCCCAAAGCGATAGGGGTCGGCATCGTGCTGGTGTTTACCGCGGTCAATGTTGTGGGCGCTCGCGTGGTAGGCGGTTCCGAAACCTTTATCGTGGCGGTAAAACTGCTAATCCTTTTCCTCTTCGCCGGCGCCGGCCTGTTTTTCGTTCAAGACAGGTATTTGTCGCCGGAGTTGTGGCCCGCCGCTCCCGGGATTTTCTTCGGCGCGGGAGTCCTTTTCATTGGGTACGAGGGATTTGGACTTGTGGCCAACGCCGCGGAAGACATGGATGATCCTCGGAAGTTGCTGCCGAAGGCCCTGTATTTGAGCGTTATCGCCGTAATCCTGGTCTACATAGCCGTGTCGGTGGCTGTAATCGGGAATCTCAGTGTTCAGGCGATCCTGAACGCCAAGGACTATGCGTTGGCGGAGGCGGCCAGACCCTTCCTGGGAAACTTCGGATTCAGACTAATTGCCGTCGGCGCTCTGTTTTCCACCGCTTCCGCGATCAACGCCACCCTCTTCGGAGCCGCAAATGTCTGCTACACGATCGCCCGTGACGGCGAGCTTCCTCAGATATTTTCATGGAAAATCCGGGAAAACGCCAGCGCCGGGCTCTTTATCACAGCCGGACTCGTTATTCTCTTCATTCTGTTTTTCGATCTATCCGGCGTCGCGATGATGGGTAGCGGGGCCTTTCTCTTGATCTATGCCTGCGTGCATATCGCTCATCTCAGGGTGCTAGACCAAACAGGCGGTAACAAGTGGATCGTGGGACTATCCGTGATTACGTGTCTGGTCATGTTCTGCGTGCTTGGAGTTTACATCTACCAGCACTCCAAGCCAGCCTTAATTACCATGTTCGCTCTGATTCCCATTTGTTTCGGGCTCGAATGGGTCTACAGGAGAGCGACCGGACGGACCATCAAGACAAGAACCTGATACGATGAATTTGTGAAGAAGACACCTCTTTGTTCGTCCAGCCGGGGTCGTCCGTGGAACGAGATCCTGTTCGAAGCGCCAAGGAAACTTTTTGCAGAAAGGGGTTTCCCGGTGAACCAATTACTGCGCCTTTACTTCCGTTCCATTTCCGCAAGAGCGGCCTTTGCCTTAGCAAGCTCGGCCTTTGCCCCTTCGTGGCCCTGATCCGCCGCTTTCCCGAACCATTTCACCGCCTCGACAAGCTCCTCCCGTGAGGTTTCGGGTTCAGCGTATATTGTTCCCAGCTTGAACTGCGCCTCGGCGTCGCCCTTTCGAGCCGCCTCAGCGTAGTCGTGTGGCGCCTTTGTGGCGTCGGACATCTTTCGCATGGCCCGATTAATCTTGTTACAATTCATCGGGCACGGTTCCCGAATGGCGCTCCAGGTATTTATGTTTGGGTCGGGGTCGATAAGGCATCTCATCATGGTATCGAGGTAGCAGGGCCACCGAGACGACATTTCAACTCCTTCGCAGGGCCCGCAAGTCTCTGGTTCGACTTTTCCGTCATAGAGGCGGGCTCGGAATATTTTTGCTTTTTCCGGGTTTCCCTCAACGAGGGTGGGAATGGGAGAGCAAGCCCACACTTCATGGCCCACCACGCGAAAACGGGTCCCGCACAAGGGGCTCCCACCGCCCCAACCGTAGTAAGGCCCACGAAGGTATTTTATGACCTTGATCCCGTTTTTGTCTAAGAAATTGTAACGTTCAACCTCAGGCACGGCCAGGTCATTTTGTTCGTCGGCCAGTCGCGCCAAGCACAGAGCGAGGTTTTCCAGGTCATGTGAGGCCTTCTGATCGCATGTGCGACACTCTATTTTGAGCTCTTGTTTTGCGTCTTCGTGACCTTGCGCAGCGGCGGCTTTCAGCCAGCGGATGGCCTCAGGCACGTCCTGACCTCTTGCGTACGAACCGTTTCTCAAATCAAGCCGACATACAAAAGACAGTAGCACCTGGGCGTCAGCGTCGCCACCCGCCGCTGCGGTGCGAAGCCGGAGCAACGGTTCCCCGGAGGCATACTTTTTCAGGACGCTCCTAGTTTCCTTTTCTGTCTTTTGGAGCTGGGAAACAGCTTCGGCATAGTTGACGGTCGGAACCTCTTGATCGGTCCCAGTCGGCGTCTCGGCGGCATATGCTATGGTGGTGCAGAACAGGAGCCCAATCAAAAAAAGCGGCGCAATCCTATACATGCTTCTCGTTCCCCTCCAGGGTAAGCTTTTTGGAACCGAAAATTCTCATTTGCCGCACAAACATATATGACCAGGAATTGTGCGTGGTTTTGCCTTTTCGGGCGTTTGGCGTCCGGTTGCCGATCACATGGGGTTTGTTCAGACCATAAAACCCCTTGTGCAGAGGCCCCAAGGTCCGAGGAAGGAAAACCCCGTCCCATTTGCTGTAGAAAGCTGATGTTTCGAGAGGTTGAGTCTAACTTACCGCAACCTCTTCGGTCAATGATAATTTTGGCCGGAAAGCCGCAGCGCAGGGGGGAGGCGCCCGATTGTGGAAAGACAAACATGGAGTTTTGGATGGTTCGCTCAGCGCAGGCCTATTACCCGGCTACGATCAGCCTCAAGCGCCGGCGGCGACGGATCGTTTCTTGGCTTTCCAGAAGTCTACAGGCAATATGGATCACTTAAAGGACCTAATGTTCTTTCCTGATGAATCGTCCGTTAAGTAATCGAGGATCTTTTCGATTTTGTATCCGGCCCCTGAGGACAATAAAGATGGGACAAAATCGCAAAGAATTTGTGTGTGGCGAGATTCACCCCTGTCCCCGCCTTCTTTGATTAGGTACCCTGACAACCGTCGCATCCGTGAGAGCATATGAAGCCGTCATGATCCGTCCCCCTCAAACAAGCTCGGGTCGACTTACAAAACCTTTCATTCAAACAGGTTAAGATCCTTTTTTCAAATCAAGAGCGCCTTTGGTTCCAGCATAGAAGACTCCCAATCCTGTCATGCAGGCCAGAGAATTTCCAACCGTCTCCCTCCCGCCTACCCAATGCCATCATTCATAACAGTGATTTGAAGAGGCGAATCTCTCAAGACAAAAAGATCAATCACGGTGCGCCGCATTCCCCCCCTAAAATACTCCTTGCAATTCTCAGGAAACTGAGTAAACTATGATCGTTTCCAAAGTATTTCAGCGATCCATCGAAAGGCGAGGGCATGGCGACAAGAGATCCGAATCCGCAGCAAAAACAAACCCAAGAAACCTCCTCCCACAATCCGGTCCGCCGGAGAATTATCGCGGAAGCACGGCGACATTTCTTCGCTTACGGTTTCCGCCACGTCACCATGGACGATCTGGCCAAAGAACTGGGAATGAGCAAAAAAACGCTATACACGCATTTTGCCCGCAAGGCGGACCTCCTGCAGGCCGTGTTCCTCGACAAATTCCTATCTGTGGAAGCGGACCTGGATCGGATCACATCCAACTTGTCTTCGGATTTCTCGGGCGCTCTGCATGAGCTGCTCACGACTATACAAAGACACTTGGATGAGGTTCAGCCACCTTTCGTGCGTGACGTCCAGCGAGACGCTCCGGAAATGTTCGAGGTGGTGCAGACCAGACGCAGAGATTTGATAAATCGCCATTTCGGCAAGGTGATGGCCGAAGGACGTCGGTGTGGAATCGTCCGCGACGACATTCCCACTGAGCTGATCGTCGAGATTATGCTGGCCGCCGTGCAGGGCATCATGAATCCGAAAAAGATCACCGAACTGGAGCTTTTTCCAAAAGAAGGCTTTTCCGCCATTCTCAGAGTAATACTTGAGGGCGTAATCACCGATACCGGGCGGTCGAAACTATGACTCTGCTCCGAACAAACCGCATGAAATCGGACGGCGCACTCCTACGATCGGGAGATTGCTTCGCTACGCTCGCAATGACATTCAGTTGTGTCTTTGCGCTGATTGCGAGGAACGGACCATCTCCAAACTTGTCGGTGACGAGCGCATGGTTGCGGAAGGCGGTTTATATTGCCCTAGCCCTCGCTTGTGCGCTCGTTCTGACTGGTTGCGGCGACAAACGTCCCCAACGATTCCAGGGTTATGTGGAGGGCGAGTTCGTGTACGTGGCTTCGCCGCTGGCAGGCCAAGTCATCTCGCTTTATGTTCGGAGAGGCCAACAAGTGAAGGCGGGCGATCCTCTTTTCGTGCTCGACACGACCGCGGAGCTTGCCGCCAGGGATGAGGCCAAACGAAGGCTGGACCAGGGGGAAGCGACCCTCGAAGACTTGCGCAAGGGCCAACGTCCGTCGGAAATAGAGTCTCTGGAGGCGCAACTTAAGCAGGCTCGGGCGGCTTCGCAATTTTCTGAAATAGAGTTCGAGCGTCAGGAAAAGCTGGCGAAAACCGGGGCCAGGTCACAGGAGGACCTTGATCGAGCCCGGTCCACACGCGACCAGGACCGCAACCGGGTGGGTCAGCTCGAATCGGATTTGGTTACCGCGAAGCTGGGCTCCCGGGTGGATCAGATCCGGGCCGCCGAACACAACGTTCAAGCCTTGAAAGCCGCTCTTGATAAGGCCGAGTGGGATCTTTCGCAAAAGCGCCAGAATGCGCCCCAAGACGCCCTCGTTTTTGACACGCTATATAGAGAGGGTGACTGGGTGGCGGCGGGCCGTCCGGTGGTGTCGCTGTTGCCGCCCGCCAACGTAAAAGTGCGTGTTTTCGTGCCTGAGACACAGCTTGGAGGGATTAGTTACGGACAGACTGTCCATGTGTTTGTGGACGGCTTGCCTGAACCGGTTACAGGCAAGGTGAGCTTCATTTCTCCCAGAGCGGAATATACGCCGCCGGTAATCTATAGCCAGGAGAGCCGCTCGAAACTTGTGTTCATGATTGAGGCGGTCTTCGACCCGAAAACCGCCGCAAAGTTGCATCCGGGCCAGCCGGTGGATGTGGAATTTGGAAAGTGACCTATGGCTGACGATTTTGCAATAGATGTGCGTGGAATGACCAAACGCTTCGGCGCCCTGACCGTGGTGAAAGGTATCGACCTTCAGGTCCATACCGGGGAGATTTGCGGGTTTCTGGGCCCGAACGGCAGCGGAAAGACGACCTTCATCCGTATGCTCTGCGGATTGCTGCGTGCGGACGCCGGCAGCGGCACGGTGCTCGGCCATGATGTGATTACCGAGAGCGACATAATCAAGCTCCATGTGGGTTACATGACTCAGAAGTTCAGCTTCTACGAGGACCTGACCATTTCCGAGAACCTGGATTTCGTGGCTCGCATGTATTCCGTAAAGAATAGACCCGAAGTCGTGGCGGAAAGCGTGGAGCGGCTCGGCCTGGCCGGAACGGGGAACAGCTTGCCGGGGAGCTTTCCGGCGGATGGAAGCAGCGTCTCGCTCTGGCCGCGTGCATGATCCACCAGCCAAGGCTGCTGTTGCTCGACGAGCCTACTGCCGGGGTCGATCCCCAGGCTCGCCGCGATTTTTGGGAACAAATCCATCATGCTGGCGGGCCAGGGGCTAACCTTTCTCATCGCCACTCATTACATGGACGAGGCCGAACGCTGCCATAGGCTGGCGTTTATCCTCAACGGCGTTCTGCTAGCCCAAGGCACGGTTTCAGAGAGTTATTGAGCAAGCGAGCCTCACCACTTGGTCTGTGTCCGGTCCGAAGCTGCTTGGGTTGGCCGAGAAAATTCGAGACCTGGGAGGAAAAGAGCAGGCGGTTCCTTTCGGCGCCACCCTTCATGTGAGCGGAGAAGATGAGGAGGCTCTGGAAAAGGCGATCGCTCCCTTTCGCACGGACGAATACAAGTGGCGTCAAATCGAACCGGGGCTGGAAGACATTTTTATTCACTTGATGGAGAGATCTAAAGAGCGAGGCGTTCGATGAAAAGGTGGGGATTTTCGCCTGCCCGTTTTTGGGCAATGGTTGTCAAAGAATTCGTCCAGATGCGCCGAGACCGCCTGACATTCGCCATGATGGTGGGCATCCCGCTGCTGCAGCTCATCCTTTTCGGCTATGCCATCAATTCGGATCCAAAGCGTCTACCTACGGCGGTAATCCTTGCGGATCGAGGGCCGCAAGGCCGCACGCTGCTGTATGCGATTCAGAACAGCGGTTACTTCAATTTCGTCGAGCAACTAAAAACCGAACAGGAAGGACGAGACGCTCTGGCGCGAGGCGACGTTCAATTTGTGGTAAACATTCCTGAAAATTTCAGCCGAGATCTCCTGCGAGGCGACAAGCCCGCCGTCCTGGTGGAGGCGGACGCAACCGATCCCGGCACCACGAGCAACGCCATAGGGTCCCTGAACGTCCTGCTGACCACGGCTCTGCAAAACGATCTTAAGGGGTCGTTGGACTTTCTGAACGGAACTCCGGGGCCTATAGATTTACGAGTCCACGCCATGTACAATCCTGAGGCCATCACACAATACAACATCGTGCCCGGCCTTATTGGGGTGGTGCTGACAATGACCATGGTCTATGATCACGGCGTTGGCGATCACTCGGGAGCGCGAAAGCGGCACCATGGAGAATCTTCTCTCTATGCCCACACGTCCGCTGGAGGTGTTGATCGGCAAAATAATCCCATACATCCTGGTGGGTTACATTCAAATTGGGCTGATTCTCCTTGCCGCGCGATTTTCTATTTCGAGTGCCCATGGTCGGAAGTCTGGGCTTATTGCTGGTGATCACGCTCGTGTTCATCATCGCGAACCTCGCAATAGGCATTACATTTTCAACCATAGCGGAGAACCAGCGACAGGCCATACAGATGGGATTTTTCTTCTTCTTGCCGAACATATTGCTGTCAGGGTTCGCATTCTCCTTTCGAGGTATGCCCGATTGGGCGCAGAGAGTAGGCGAACTGCTCCCACTGACCCATTTCCTGCGAATCGTCCGAGGCATCTTGCTCAAGGGCAACGGCCTGGCGGATGTAGCGCCGCAGATTTGGCCCATAGCGCTATTTGCCGTGGTCGTGGTAGCTATCGGCGTGAAACGCTATCGTCGAACGTTGGATTAGGCGACAGGAGAGCGTGAGGCGCCCTACTGGAAGCGGTCGCAAAACTTAGGAGGTTCAGGAAGAGTTGTCGGGGAGAGACTTTTTGCAAAAAGTCCCTCCCCGAACCCCTCCTCAAAAACTCCAATTATTGCAACCCCCTCCAGGAGTTTCTCATGCTTCTCGTTCCCAGGCTCCTGCCTGGGAACGCATGCCATGTGGGCTCCAGCCCACCAAACGTCCGGTCGTGCCGACAAGAACAAGCCGGAACCGGCGGCAAGTTTTCGCTACGGGTTTGTGGACCAGTCCACGGGCGTGGGACCAAGTTCTCCACAATGAGGGCGGAGGCTCTCATCGTTACAAGATCATTCACGCCTGGGTTCCCCAACCAGGTCGTCCCGCTGATAGAGCAGCACATTCAGATTTGCTTTTTCGATTGCGCCTCCGTCTTCATGGCCTTGGCGTAAGCGTATTCATTGTATAAATCTCGCGTTCCAAGAGAAAAAGGCCGGTTTGTCCACAAAACCTGTCGCAGTGAATCATTGGAAGAGACATCGTCGAGAATATAGAGAAGATACGGTAAGCTTAGAAATCTGCAGTCAAAAAAGGGACGCGAATATCGACTTGGATCGGCCTTAGCAAGTCTTCTTTGATGCTGCCTCAGCTTAATTGAACAGTTATCAATCGTTTCTAACTCCCGTCTGTACTTTTCACGAGCGCCCAAGCCGGTCGAGTATGCGAACTCCAGGAGTTTTTCGGTAAGAACCCGATCTTGTAATCCTCCGTAACCGTCCAAGCTCACGTATACTCTCTCGACCGCACGCCCTTTCGATTCGAGACGGAAGGTTGTGCCATCCGTCGTCAATAGAAGTTCGCCACTTTCCTGAAGCACCAGGGCCTGTTTAGTCAGCTCGTACATTCCATAAATCAGTCCCTTAGCAAAGTCGACCATAATCGTCAGTTCGTCTCCTGCCCTTGACGATCTGCGAAGAGGCTTTTTCTTGACTTCGAACAAAAGAATTGTATCGGTTGTCTCGACTACCGCATCGCAATCACCCTGAATATCGCCGACGTGATAGTTCCCGTGGATGCAAGCGATCCCCTTCGATTCCATCACAGATCTCACGAATTCTTCCAATGCGATTCCAATCCTCTTATCCGTGTCTGCTACAGGTGCGTTGCGCAAGTCCATCGCAAGCGCTTCGTAAAAGGCCGGGGCGCACCAAGAGCTATGCATTAAGCAGTAGTCTTGCTTCCCAATCTTGATGAGCGGCTTGAACATGAAATCCTTCTTGGTAGGCAGCTTGTCAGGCAATAGGAAGCCATGGTTCACGCTAAACTGCTCGTGAGAGCAAATGTCAAGCAGTCTGGTAAGCGTTCCAGGTCGGATGTCCCAAACGGTTTGCCGAATTCTTGACTCGCTTATCAAATTCGGTCCAATATTGTCTCTCCCTAGACTCAGGCATCCTTCAGCAAATCTTGCGGCTTCTCCCGCCGTCCACCCAAGCTTGTAATCATCGATCCATCCGAAGAGACCAATAAGCGTTCGGGGAACGTCAGACGGTCGACAGTCGGGGACCGTGAAGAGTCGGTCAAACCGTGCATAGTCGATCAGTTTTTCGATGAACTCATGCCGCGGCCAAGCGATTTCATGGATCCTATCATAAGGCTGGGCATCGTATATCGCGGCGATCATTCTGGCTCTTTCCAAAATGTCATCGAGCAACCTGGAACCATCCTCCCGACCGATAGTGATGATCGGTTCGTTCAGATGTTTCACGGCTAGATTGAGCAGATACCCTACAGGCACGAGAGGTTCCGGTTGCTTGTCTGGGGTAGACGCCCACGGGAGCTTGCCAAGATACTGACGAGCCTTCCAAGCATGTTGGCCACCTAATCGGGGATCAATGAGATGTCTTGCCAGCCTATGGCCACCGAGCCGCTTTATGTCCTCATCGAGCTGCTGGGCGATTCGCGTCAACTCCGAGTCCTCGACATAGATTCGTCCATTTCTTGGTTTCAGCGAATAGCCCTTGGCCAGCAACCACTTGGCTGCATTGGCCAATGCAGCTTGGCGCGGAAAGAAGACGGCCAGATCGGCCTCCCGGAGAGCGTAAGGAGAATGAACGGCCCGCGTCTCGGCTTCTGACACAGCTTCCCTCCATCGAATCTCGTCGCCTGTCAGTCGGACAAGATCTGGCGTCGTACTCAGTGCCCCCAGCGCAGCATCGAGAACGCGCAGATAAGGCTCAAACGTGGCACCGGTAAGAAGATAGCTTAAAGCGATCTGTCTTTCGAAGCCGAAAAAGATCCCTTTTAGAGCACTCGCCTTCAGGATCGACCAGCTCAAGGATTTTTCTCTCAAATATACGACGGCATGCTTCTATATGTTGATTTGTGGGCGTTGCAAGATCAGTCGAGCGAGATCGACATAAATCGTCTGACAGCGGAGCATTGTCAACCCATTCTCTCCAATTTTCTTCGGTGAATGTCGTCATAGATTCCCTTCCGCACTGAGGATGTTGGATGACCTGAACCCAAGGGGACTTTCCACCGTAGCCACTCCCTGAAAATCACGATCCTGTATCCAGCGGAAATAACATGTAATATCCAAAACACTATTGTGAACCACTGACTGGACCCATATTCCTGCAATCGTGATCCCATAAAGGGCTTTGCTGTTAATACATGCGTTGTTCTCGTCCCACGCTCCTGCCTCGGAATGCCTGTCCCGTGGGCTCCGCCCCACACATCCTCCGTCGTATCGACAGGCAATTTTGGGAATCGGCTTCAAGCAGCAGTTTCCACTGTCGGTCCGAATGCGGGTTACATGCCGGCGTCTGAGAGCGGGACAAGGCCACTCCGAACCTCAACTCCTCCCTTCTGCCGGTGGGATTCTTTTATGCTCAGCCTCTTGCGGTGGGTTGGAGGGGGACACGAGGGGTATCAATCTGAAGTCAAAATCCGCATATAGGGTATTGAGCTGTGCGCGGAATCGTTCCGCCAGGAGACCGATCTCCAGGATCGAGGTATTTTGCTTGAAGTAGAGTTCGATTTCCACAATCTTTTTACTGCCGGATGTGCGGGAGTAAACGATCCCCAGGTTGTCGAAGAACTCATAATTGTCGACCAATACTTTTATAATCTTCAGTTGATCGCTTTCGGCGAGCGGCAAATCGATCAATGAGCGAAAATTCGCGCTGAGGAGAATGACTGCGTTGACCAGCATGTAAGTAGCCAATAGGGCGGCCAGAGCCAGGTCGATCATTACTCCGAGGCGCCCATGTTGGGTTTCGGTAAGCCATAAAGCAAGCAGCATGGATAGGATCCCGACAGTGGTGACAATCACACTCACTTGGTAGCTCACGGCAAACGACTGGACCATCGGGGAAGGCGCTTTCGATTTCCTTATCAACTTCTTCGACCAGAACAGTAGAGAGGCGTCACGAAGAAGGCCCGGAATCATGCCGATCTGGGTAAGTGCGAAATGGACCTCGTGAGTCCCGCTCAGTAATGATTTAGCGGTTGAAATGTAGATCACTGCCGCTGTCGGTAACATCAACGTCCCTGTCATGAAGCCTATGAAATTCTCCAATTTTCCTGTGCCGTAGGGAAAACTGAAGATATTACTTTTGACCATGGAACGCATCGCCAACAATATGAAGAAGTCGGCGACAAAGCTAACACCGCACTGCGTCGCCAAAGCGGCCACAGACAGAGAATGCGACGCCACCGCTCCGTAGATGTACGCTCCTGTGACGGGAATAAGAGACAGAAAAATGTAACGCACATAATTCTGCTCTTCCAACATCAATTGATCGTGTTTTGCCTGGGCCGGTGTCCGGTTTTCCATGTCCAGCATATTTCAGGTCGCGCCTTCCCTTTGATAAGCGTGCAAGCCCCGTTCTTGTCAGGGATCTCGCTCCCAATGGCCGGCGGCTCGAACACTGAGAGCGTACGCTTCTCGGTCCGTGACGACAGGCGCCTTGCACGTCGCATGAACTGTGTAGCATTTGTCGCATGATTAGCCCTGAGCCTTCTGATTGTCAAGGCTTGCCTCCGGTTCTTCTCATTCCCAGACCGGAGCCCGGGAACGAGAAGAAAGAGAAAACGGACTGGGCAGAAGTAAGTAGTTGACAAAGCGGGATATCGAGCAGGAAAATAGAAGAAAGCTTTCCGGGATGGGGGGCACGAAAATGCAGAGCAAGAGTTTGTTCAACCGGGTTTTTGACCCTCGCTTTTTTCTTGACGCCACATGGGCTCGAACAGGGTCTGCAACCGTGATCGTTAATGCCGTCAGCGGTATGGCCCTCATGGCGGTTCCTGCCGTCTTGACGCTTCTGGTGTCGATTTCTACCCCTGCGCTTTCATTGGTGTTAATCGTATTGTTCGGTCCCCTAATCGGTTTTCTCTGTTCCTCGATCTACCCAAGAGTTGAGTTGTTTGCAGGCAGGAGGTTGGGGGGCAAAGCCTCACTTGACGATCTATATCGCATCTTCACATGGACGTTTCTCCCATTGACCCTTGCGATTGCTCTCTTTACGGCCACTGGCTTTTTTGTGGCTTGGCTCGAGGCGACTTCTGAAGCTGTGACGCTTATCATCGCGTCAATTCCTTTTGTGGTCATTTGTTACTGGTCGCTGAGGCGCTATTGCCTGAATGTCATTGCGGCCCAGCAAGTCTCACGGGCCAGGGGCGCAGCCGGTATAGCCTTCACGTTAGCCCTTGCGCTGTTAATGATCTTAACGGCAGGCGGGTTTTTCGGGCTCTTTTTCGAGTATGGTATGACCGATGATCTAAAGGCATTGCTTGGATGATCAAAACGGAGAGGACAATGTCCGAGACTATTATGAAATGGGCGAGGGCCGGGGTTATTTGCTTTTATGTTTCGGTCATCGTCGGTCTTGCGCTGTACGATGAAAGTCCGAAACCGGAGTTGGCTCACGATGCGACACCGGCGCTTTCCGAAATCCTGGAATCAGGCAACGTATGGATTGCATTTCTCGGCTTCGATGCGCCTCAAGGGGTATCTCCGTATGTCCACGGGGAAGAGAAAATGCTGAAGCGTCGTGAAGCTCTCTTCGCAGATAAGAAGGACCGGGTGAGTTCCCGACCGGTTGAGGATGACAAATCGGACCTTATATTCAAAGGAAAGCTACCACCTCTCAGTAGCAAGAAAGATGGCGGGATGTTGGCCTTCGCTGCGGCGCATCCGGAAGAGATTGCGGCTCTCAGCGGCGCCAACGAGGAGTTGCTTCAGAGGTACCAGGAACTTACCAAATATCCCCGCCATAACGAACCCCTTGACTACGGCTTTTTTGCCCCGACTGTGGGGTACCTGCCCATCAAGCTGGCATGCCGGTTGAATCTCCTTCGGCTGGCGGACAAGGCGCTCCGGGGCGCCATGGACACTGCGCTGGTAGATGTGCGCAGAGACGCTGAATTCTGGAGATTCATTGCCCGGAGCTCGAATACTCTCATTTCAAAATGTGTCGCTCTAGCCATCCTCAGGATGCATCTCAGTTTCGCCGCGGAACTGGGAACATCTCGTCAACTGAACGGCGAGGAATCGGCAATTGTACAGGATATTCTGAGGCCGTTTGAGAAGGGGGAAGTCGAGTTTGCGAGACCCCTCCGAGGTGAATTTCGTTACACACAACAGAGCCTGCGATTGATTTGGCTTCAGGCTAAATCGTGGAATTTTGGGGCAGGTTTTATCTATAAACCGAATGCCACCTGCAACAGATTTTACGAAGATTGGCAGGCGTCGGGAATTGTCCCGATGGCCGAAATGAGTCCACGAGAGTTCGCCCTCCAACTGAAGAAAGGGAGCGATGCCCCTAACGGCATGCGCCGGCTCGGTATTCCATTGCTGTACAATCCAGTGGGTGAAATAGTCGCAGTCCGGTTCACGCGGGCTCAACAGATATCTTATCGTCTATATTGAACTGGGACACAACATTGAGGGATTTCGAAGACTTTCATGGCTAAAGGTCTTGGCGCATACGGAAAACATTCCCCCGGAAGAGATGAGGCAGTTTCTGGACTCTCACGAGGCTGACCTTGGCAACCCCTACACAGGCGCCCAATGAGCTGGGACCCCAAGAGATCGAGCATTTCATTCACCAGTCCGGATGGAAAACGGGGTTCGGAGATTTTTCTATAGAACAAGACGGGAGCCCGGATGCGCCTGGAATTGCGTCCTACCGTTATAGGAGCATACGCCTCATATTTGTCTTCGAGAGTTAATTTCCAATGTCGGGAGAGCGTTTAGCGTCATTACCGGGAAGCGTTCCCGATCGGCTGCAGCCAGGATCGACCATGCCGGCAAGATCGGCACTTAAGCGCCATCAACGCTCCCGGCGTTTTCCACGAGCCCGTTTCAGCTTTTTCTCGGATCTTGACCCATGTGGGGCGCTCGATTTTCACTCTTGATTTTCTGCCTACGGCGAAACCGGTGGGGAACCCAGAGCCCTCAGGCGTCCGGATTAGGAAATGATGACAAGCACAGCCTCGACCGACTCGACGGCTCTCCGATTTTGGATCGACTCCTCAATCAGATACACGGCAATCCCGCCTGCTATAATCTGAGTAATTACCGACTCCCACACGAGTTGTCTTCGCAGACTGCTGAGCTCATCCTCGGAAGGAATCACGTACTCGCTTGCGACATGCCCCCATCGGAATAGATTGTTCTCCCATCCTTTGTAGCCGCTAACTGACTTTGTTCTCGTTCTCAAGCGCCGGCGTGGGAACGGGAAATCTCAGTATTTTCCAGAAGGGTATTTGGATATCAAAGCCGCGAGGCGCCTTGTAATACCACTTCGCTCAATTACAAGTAATTCTCAGGTATGGGAAGTTGGTCATGGATCGCACGCGTTGAGGGTCGCCTTCCAGAATTCTGAGTTCTCGGCATAGGGCGTCTTCCAGTTGGTCCAGAGAGCGGAAAGCGATATTATGCGTCGCATTTTCTCTGAGATGATCCCATATGTGCTCCACCGGGTTGAGTTCCGGGCTGTACGGAGGCAAATAGACGAGACGGATGTTCTCGGGCTCGACAAGCGCTTCCGATCTGTGCCATCCGGCATTGTCAACGAGCATGATGACGAAATAATCCCTGAAGTCTTCGGCTACATGCTTCAAAAACAGGTTCATCATTTCCGTGTTCGAATAGGGCAGAATCAGGGAGGTCATCTTGCCCTGAGCCATACAAACGACGCTGTACACGTATATGAATGTCCGGACGATTTGCCTTGGGACTTTGGGACGCATGCCTTTGGGCGCCCAACAGTAGGAGGCGCCGCAATTGATTCGTCCGAATCTACCCTCATCCTGGGTTAGTAAAGCCACCGGGCGGGAGTCCTCCGGGTCCCTTTGGGCAATAATGCCAGCTATGGTTTCCGGAGTTTTTTTTAAAGTCTTCCTGAGCTTCTTTATCTTTTTTTGGATGATTCGATAGCGGTTTTATCCTTCGCCACTCGTGTCTGTCCAATAACCTATAGATGGTGGAATGATGAACTTCAAACCCCAAAACCTCTTCGAAAGCCCTCTTTATTTGCTTTGCGGTGGCGATTTGACCGGTGGCCGCCCATTGAATAAACGGCTCCATAAAAGAGCGTTCTTCCTCCTCAGTCAAAAGGTTTTCGGACGGTTTCCTGGGTTTGTTGTCGAACAACTTTTCAGGGCCGAACCGATTATATACGGACATCCAGTTGTGGACAGTCTGCTTAGCCACGCCGACACGGA
>CAVVHK010000141.1:0-5560 GCA_963747865.1 uncultured delta proteobacterium
GGATAGTCCCGCTTGAGGAGAGCCGAGTCCGAGAAACTTCCCTACTTCCCAGACTTTTCTGGAATGCGCCACGATGTGCGGTGGAGTCTCGTACCCTCTCCAGCAAATTAAAACATTCTTGTTCGTGAGGATCAACATGGGTCAGCCTGAAAGCCACTTGAATGGCTGGATCAGATGGTGAGTCCGGGGATTTTTATCCCTCCGGTGAGCTTTGCCATTTCTTGAGCGACGAGATCTTTCGATTTCCTGAGAGCGTCATTAACCGCCGCGACGATCAAGTCCTGCAGAAGTTCAGGATCATCAGAGGCAAGAAGCTCTTTTTCAATCTGTATAGAAACGATTTCCTGGGCTCCGTTGGCCTCGACCTTCACCATGTCGCCGCCGGAACTGCCCATCACCGTAGATCCGCCAGTTCCTCCTGCAGAGTAGCCATCTTGGCCTGGAGTCCTTAGTTGCTGCAAAAGATCTTTGAATCCGAACACCTAATACTACCTCCATCTAGATTTTTGCCGCACAATACTCTCCGGCAAACGGCCCCTCGGAACCGGGATGCGAGACAACCTCATTGTCTTTCCCTAAGCTTTTAGCACTATGCTAAGTCGAATGCAAAAAAGAACTAATCACTCATTGGGCCAAACGCAATGACGGGCGAAGAGTAAGAATCTGTCTCAAGTTCCCGAATTGTCGCGAGTCGTGGCACGGGGATCGTAGGGGCCGGGTTTATCCCCTCCCGTTATTCAATAACCAGTTAGGTGGGCGGGAAAAAACCCCGCCCCTACAAACGTTTTGGGAGATTATGACGACCGGCATAACAATCCTCATGCAGTGTATCAGATTTCAAATAAAGATCGTGCTACGAATTGCGAGATGACAGTATTTTGAGACAATTTCGTAAGCGGCGCCGGGGGGGAAACTTATGCAGGAAGTTTCCCTCGGGAGATACTTTCGGGTAAAAACGAGAAATCAGCCTTATAGTAAGGAAAGTTTTCCCGGTGGACTGTTACACTCGCCGCGCATAGTCTCATTGGCGCTCTTATTCCTTGACAATTTTCTGCTTCCGGTTTATCGCCTCCATCTGGAGGTATGGCAGGATGACCGAAATATCCATGTTCAAACACCTTGAGAGCATAACTGAAAAGCTAGGAGTGGAACTTCGTTATGAAAACCTAAACGTCAGTTGGGTAAGAAGCGACGGGGGATTTTGCCGAGTGTCGGGAAAACCCATGATTTTGATTAACCGAAATGATTCCCGCAGACGGAAGATTTTGATACTCGCAAAGTCGCTGAAAATAGTTAAACTTGGAAGGTATATTCATTCCGCCCGCGGTTCGCAGGCTGATTGAAAACCACGTCCAATGATTTGAATCAGGCCTGTGGAATAACTATGAGTAAGGGCTGGATGTGTGATTGAAGTTCCCGAGATAGCCAATCTCAATTTCGATCAAAGGCTCAGCTGGTCCTCGACCCTGGCGTGGAAGCGTGACGAAGCTCAACGTGTTGTCGCTGCGTTTCTGTGGAAGATCTCGCTACCGCCTGATTTTCCTCCCGTTTATTGCCTTATTGGCGGAACCGGAACCGGCAAAAGCACCATATTTAATTCTGTCGTCGTAAAGATTTGAGCCGGGTCGGCGCAATTCGTCCATCCACCCGCAAAGCAGTGGTCCTCGTCCCGTCGTCATTTGAAAAACAAATCCTGTCATGCCCTTTCATAACCAAAGACGCGGTGGAAGTCATCGCCCATGACCGGGAGCGCTTGGACAAGGTCGTGTTGGTGGATACCCCGGACTATGACAGCGAAGAGGTTTCCAACCGGGAAATCGCCGACGATTTTTTTATAATCAGCGATCTGATAATTCTGGTCACCTCTCAAGGGAAGTATTCGGATCTTGCCGGACATGTGATGGCGGACGCCGCCTTGGATTGGGGAAAGCGCATCCTATTCCTGATGAACAAAGTTGATTCGGAGGAAGCCTGGAAACACTTCGTGGATGTGCTTAAGGAGAAGGGCTATTCCGGTCCCGTGGTGAAAATTGAGCGCATTGCGCCTGCTCCTGAGGTAATTCCCGACTTAAGGAATAGAGCCGCATTTCGCTATCTTCTGGAGCGGGACTCGGCGTCTAAGGTTCGTATCGACGAGCTTGGTAACTTGCGGAAGAAATCCGCGCATCAGATCAATGGATTGAAACTGGCCCTCAGCGCGGAAATCGACGCAATATACTCAATTGTTTCAAAGGTCGGGGAATTATACCGCGACGCTGAAACGGACATGCTTAGTGCTACCGACAACCTCATCAGGAGCGACTTGCAAGGGAGAATTGAAGATCGTCTCAAGACATTGCTGAGGAAATACGACGTTTTTTCTTTGCCGAGATCAATGGTTCGCCAGGCCGTGAAGAAAGCTTTTCAAACTTTGGGGGAGGCGCTAGGTACAGGGGAAAAGAATCTTTTTGAACGAGCCCGTGGACAAACAGAACGATCTCGCCGGAATATTCCGCGAGACCGGAATTGTGGCCGATTTGGCGCCTTTGGAATCCGCAGTCGCCACGCTGAATCGGCAAATCGCAGGCCTTTTCGGCGGTATTCACGGCAGAGAAGACCTAATGTCCATTATCAACGAGGAGGTCCCGAGATGGGGACCTGAAAATATAAAGGAACTGTACGGTGAAGTCTTTCCGGGAATCGAGCGCATGCTGGAGCAGGAATTCGAGAGGCTGAAAGCGGGGCTATCACCCGCAGACGAATTCAAGCTTTACGGCTATTCGGCGGCAACAGCGCTAATCCTGATTTCGGCCGAAATTATCGTGGGCGGTGGTTTTACCTTGTTCGACGCTGTGTTGGATTCGGCCATATTGCCGTTCATTCCCAAATGGATGCTGGACTACAAAATCCTCAATGTCCTCAGGGAAATAGGCGAACGTGTGGACCGCGCTCATAAAGAAGCTTTGAGAGGAATCTTGTGGAAGCAGGCGAAAATGTATATGGATACATTATCAAATCTGGCGCCCGATCCTCCGGCAATGGACGAACTCGCCGCGTTGGAAAATAGAATCCGTAGCGTCACTGCCGGTTGATTATGACAGGGAACTCTGTGAACCGATCCTTGTCCTAAGTTGAAATGATGCCGCCCATTCGGCGATTTACGGCGAATGCCGAGATTGATTGGTCGTTTCGTTGCTCGCAAAGACTCTTCGGACTGTCATTGCGAGCCCAACGATACAATCTCCCCCCGGTAACCGAGTGGATACGGATGACCCGCAGTGTCAGCGGCAAGGTTTAGGTATAGGTTAAGGTTAATGAAAGGTAAGGGAGACTTCTTATGCCGAAAGCATTCAAGTTTAGCTCGGTGATTTCAAAAATATTGCTGATGGGGATATTCTTACTTATTCCAATTGCAGCGAGCGCCACGGAGGACAAATTGACGGTTTCCACCCTTCCGAACGGACTGAAAGTTTTTATCCAGGAAGACCACGCGCGTGAAGTCGCAACGATCCAGATTTGGGTAATGGTCGGTAGCGCTGATGAGAGTCAAAGCGACCTGGGTATCAGCCATTTAATAGAACATATGGCCTTCAAAGGCACCGAAAGAAGAGGTGTCGGCAAAATAGCCGCTGAAATCGAAGCCTTGGGTGGCGAAACGAATGCCTATACAAGCTGGGACGAGACGGTGTTTCATGTGACTGTTCCCTCACATGCCGTTTCCGAAGGGATCGATGTCTTGACCGACGCGGTTCTCAGACCGTCAATTGATCCGGGCGAATTGAACAAGGAGAAGCAGGTAGTCATCGAAGAGATCCTCGAGGGAGAAGAGAGGCCCGACAGAAAGGCATCCAAACTTCTCTTCCAGACCGCCTATGAGAAACACCCATACAAGTATCCGGTCATCGGGTTCAAAGATGTGGTGGAGGGATTCACGAGAGACGACGTTCTCAAGTTCAGAAAGAAATGGTACGTTCCCGAAAACATGTTCATGCTTGTTGTCGGCGACGTGGAACCGGCGAAGGTTTCTGGCTGACGTACAAAAGTACACCTCGGATCTCAAACCCGCTGGTTTGGTTAGAGCGCCTCGTCCCGTAGAGCCGGCTCAAAAGCAGGTGAGAACCGCGGTGGTTGCGGACCGCAATTCCCGCGAGACGCGGATGCATGTGGCTTTCCATATTCCCGGCATTAAGAACGCCGATGTCAACGCTCTGGATTTGGCTGGCGACATTCTGGGCGCCAGGGACAACTCGCGATTGGTCAGGGTCCTCAAGAAGGAGAAGGGCCTCGTAAATTCTATTGCCGCATACTCGATGACCCCCAAAGATCCCGGTCTGATGTTGGTGTCGGTTACCCTGGACGCCAAGAATGTCGAGCCCGTAGTTACCGGCATTGTGGAGGAAATATTGAAGCTCAGAAAAGAGACTCCTTCACCGGACGAGCTGCAGCAAGCTAAAGTCCACATAGAATCCCAGCACATTTACGCGAGAGAAACCGTCCAAGGAGTTGCCAGAGATCTCGGGAATTCTCAGGCGGACGTGGGTGACGCAAATTATGCTCTAAAGTACCTGAAGCTGAATTCCGCCGTGACTCCTGAAGAGGTTTCGGCAGCCGTGCGCACGTACCTCAAGAATCCGAACATAACCATAAGTGTATTGGCTCCGGAAACCGGCGTCGACCTCATAAAGCCTGAAAAGCTTGAAGAAATTGTAAAGACGCTGGATCCTGTTAAGAAAGAGGCTGTAGCGGAAAGTGTTCAGGAATCCAAGCAGATAGTTCGGACTCTGCCTAACGGTATTAAACTTGTCTTGACGCCTGATGATTCAAACCCCGTAATTTCCATGCGGATCGGATGCCTGGGAGGCAAGAGATTCGAGACCAGAGAAACCGAGGGGATAATGAACTTCGTCGCTCAGATGCTTGATAAAGGGACCTCGCATTTCAGCGAGGTGGACATAGCCAAGCAAGTCGATGATATGGGCGGCCGCCTCACCGGATTCTCCGGCTATGATTCATTTGGACTATCCACCACTTTCTTTGCCCGTCATATGGACCGGGCGCTCAAGTTATTGGCTGACATATACGCGAATCCGGCGTTTCCTCAGGAGCAATTGGAAAGAGAACGAGCGCTGGTGCTGAATCGCATCAAAACAGAACCCGATAGGCCTGTGGTTTTCGCGATCAACGCGCTAAACGGCACGGTTTTCGACAATCATCCCTATGGCTTCGACAAGGAAGGAACCCTGACAACCGTATCGGGCTTTACAGCGGAAGATCTCAGGCAGACTTACGAACGATTCGCTGTTCCGGCAAACACGGTAATTACCGTAGTCGGCGACATGGACCCCGAAAAGACTGTGGAAAGCTTCACAGAAACGTTCGGCAAGATTCCCGCCAAGAAACTTGATGCGCCGGAAATCCCGAAGGCGGACAAAATAACCAAGCAAAAGGACAAGGTCATAAGGATTCCCAGGGCCAAAGCTCATATAGCGGTCGGGTTTCAAGCAACCACTGTCTCGGATGAGGACAGATATCCACTGGAAGTGCTGAACAATATTCTTGCAGGGCAGGGTGGTCGTTTGTT